>NZ_JAWOVP010000021.1:0-51156 GCF_033339995.1 Vibrio sp. 1641 | reverse complement strand
AGGAGAGACTTGAACTCTCACACCTTGCGGCGCCAGAACCTAAATCTGGTGCGTCTACCAATTCCGCCACTTCCGCATCTATTCCTAACTGCTCTGATAAAAAGAACATTTAGGAATGGTGGCTACGACGGGATTCGAACCTGTGACCCCATCATTATGAGTGATGTGCTCTAACCAGCTGAGCTACGTAGCCAAAACCATATTTTTTGTTCTCAACGCTTTGTTGCCTTGTCGTTGGGAACGGCGCGCATTATGCGAAGTTGAGTGAGATCCGTCAACAGTTTTTTTTAATAAATTTCGGAAAAAACCTCGTTCGCTTCCTTTTTAAACAAAGAGGCGTGTTTATGATCTAAAACTGGAAATAAATTAGCTTGCACTTGCGTAATTTATTTTTGTTCATTTACTTAAGGTATTAAAAAAGCCAGCTTAACAGCTGGCTTTTAGTGTAAATGAAGTGTTTAGAATTCATTCATTTAATTAAACATTGAAGCGGAAGTGTACAACATCACCATCTTTTACGATGTAGTCTTTACCTTCTAGACGCCATTTACCTGCGTCTTTTGCGCCATTTTCACCATTGAATTGGATGAAATCGTCGTAACCGACTACTTCTGCACGAATAAAGCCTTTCTCGAAGTCAGTGTGGATCTTACCTGCCGCCTGAGGCGCAGTTGCACCAACAGGGATTGTCCAAGCACGTACTTCTTTAACACCTGCTGTGAAGTAGGTGTGTAGAGTCAGTAGTTCGTAACCAGAGCGAATTACACGGTTCAGACCCGGCTCTTCGATCCCCATATCTGCTAGGAATTCTTCGCGATCTTCATCTTCTAGTTCAGATAGTTCAGATTCGATAGCTGCACATACAGGTACAACGACATTGTTTTCTTTTTCTGCGAACTCACGAACCGCATCTAGATATGGATTATTTTCGAAGCCATCTTCGTTTACGTTTGCAATGTACATAGTTGGCTTCAGTGTTAGGAAGTTTAGGTAGCCGATTGCTGCTAACTCTTCTTTAGATAGCTCAACTGTGCGTGCCATGCCGCCTTCAGTTAGTACTGGTAACAGTTTTTCTAGTACGGTTAGTTCAAATTTTGCGTCTTTATCGCCGCCTTTTGCCTTCTTCGCGTTACGTTGAATCGCTCGCTCACAAGAATCAAGGTCAGCCATTGCAAGTTCAAGGTTGATCACTTCGATATCTTCAATAGGTGAAACTTTACCTGAAACATGAACAATGTTTTCGTTTTCAAAACAACGTACAACGTGGCCAATCGCGTCTGTTTCACGGATGTTAGCTAGGAATTTGTTACCTAAACCTTCACCACGTGATGCACCAGCAACAAGACCAGCGATGTCCACGAACTCCATCGTCGTTGGAAGAACTCTCTGTGGGTTAACGATCTTAGCTAGTGCGTCTAGACGTAGATCTGGCACAGGAACCACACCAGTGTTTGGTTCAATGGTACAGAACGGGAAGTTTGCTGCTTCGATACCCGCTTTAGTTAGTGCGTTGAACAGAGTTGATTTACCTACGTTAGGTAGACCAACGATGCCACATTTAAAACCCATGATAGTAACCTTATTCAGCTTTGAACGTGTGGAGGCGATTTTGTGCTTTAGATAGGCCATCCTTAATCAGGATATCTAGACAACGAACAGCCTCATCAGCTGCTGCATCTAAAAGCTCTTGCTCTTTAGCTGGCGCTTTACCTAATACAAAACCCGCCACTTTATCTTTGTGTCCCGGATGACCAATGCCAATACGAAGACGATAAAAATCTTTGTTATTGCCCAGTTTGCTAATGGTGTCACGCAGACCGTTGTGTCCACCGTGCCCCCCACCTTTTTTAAACTTAGCGACACCTGGCGGTAAGTCTAGCTCGTCATGAGCAACCATGATCTCTTCAGGTTTAATTTGATAAAATTTCGCAAGCGCTGCGATCGATTTACCTGATAGATTCATGAAGGTGGTTGGGATAAGCAAACGGAGATCCTGGCCATTGACCATAATGCGTCCTGTTAGACCAAAAAACTTTGGTTCGTTCTTCAGTGTAACGTTGTGAACGCGTGCTAATTCTTCTACAACCCAAGCGCCCGCATTGTGACGAGTTCTGGCGTATTCTGGTCCTGGATTAGCAAGACCAACAAGAAGTTTTATTTGTTGACTCAAGGTTAGGATCTCTCTGGAATCTCAAAAAGCGCAGTATGATAGCACAGAAAACTCGCGGTGGGCGACCAAGGGATTTTCTAGTTATCAGTACAAATAAAAAAACACCCCAAAGAGGGGTGCTTTTGAAATCAGTGTAACTGAAATGTTCGTATTAGTTGAACATTGCAGAGATTGACTCTTCGTTGCTGATACGACGAATCGCTTCAGCCAGCATGCGAGATAGGCTTAGTGTTGTCACTTTACCTGTTGCAGCCATCTCTTTAGACAGAGAGATAGAGTCAGTTACGATAACTTGGTCAAGAACTGAGTTCTTGATGTTATCCGCAGCGTTGCCTGAGAATACTGCGTGAGTAGCGTAAGCGAATACACGCTTAGCACCGCGCTCTTTTAGTGCTTCAGCTGCTTTACATAGTGTGCCACCTGTGTCGATCATGTCATCAACGATCACACAGTCACGACCTTCAACATCACCGATTAGGTTCATTACTTCAGAAACGTTTGCACGTGGACGACGCTTATCTACGATTGCGATGTCGATGTCGCCTAGTGCTTTTGCTGTTGCACGAGCACGAACAACGCCACCTAGGTCAGGAGATACCACTACAGGGTTATCTAGACCGCGAGCCTGCATATCTTCAAGTAGCACTGGCGTGCCGAAGATGTTGTCTACAGGTACATCGAAGAAGCCTTGAATTTGCTCTGCGTGTAGGTCGATAGTTAGAACGCGGTCAACACCAACGTTAGATAGGAAATCAGCAACAACTTTTGCAGTAATTGGCACACGCGCAGAACGTACACGACGGTCTTGGCGAGCGTAGCCGAAGTAAGGGATAACTGCAGTGATACGGCCTGCTGAAGCACGGCGCATTGCATCAATCATAACAACCAATTCCATTAGGTTGTCGTTAGTCGGTGCACAAGTGGATTGAATGATGAAAACATCGCTACCACGAACATTCTCATTGATTTGAACTGCAACTTCGCCATCAGAAAAGCGAGAAACAGATGCATCACCAAGAGAGATGTAAAGACGATCAGCAATACGTTGGGCTAGTTCAGGTGTTGCGTTACCAGCAAATAGCTTCATATCAGGCACGGTGGAAACCTCGGGTTTGCGTCCAGTTTAAATAGGTCGGTGTGAGGCTGATTGGTATTCAGCCAAAGTCTCTTTTAATGGCGAAATATTGCGCCCTTGAGCGACAAATGCCGAGACTTTATCAGAGAGTTGTGCAAGGATAGTTTCTGCTTCAGATTTGCTCGAAAATTCAGCAAAAACGCAAGATCCTGTCCCCGTCAATCTTGACGGCGCGTATTGTAGCAGCCAAGAAAGTTGCTTATCAACCTCTGGGTAGAGCATTCGTACAATTTTTTCGCAATCGTTTACGCTTGGCGTATTTAAAAGTGTTTCTAGATCTCGTTTTGGGGTGTTTCGCGTTAGATCTGGATGACAAAAAACGTCGACGGTTGCGATAGATACATTCGGTCTGACGACTAAATACCACTTTTCTTCGGGATAAGCAGGAGAGAGTTTTTCACCAACACCTTCAGCAAAAGCTGCAAATCCGCGCACAAATACGGGCACATCTGCGCCCAGTTTTAAACCAATTTCAGCCAGTTCGTCGTCAGTTAGATTCAGTTGCCATAAGTAATTCAGTGCCACTAATGCTGTAGCTGCGTTCGATGAGCCTCCGCCAATGCCTCCACCCATAGGCAGCACTTTCTGTAGCTCAATGTGCGCGCCAAAAGGGCAGTTTGAGTAAGCTTGAAGCGCGGTTGCTGCTTTCCAAATTAAATTGTCTTGAAGAGGCACACCTTCTATCTCTGGAGAAATCGTAATATCACCAGAATGGTTCGCTTGAATGGTGAGCTCATCGCCGTGATCGACGAATTGGAATAACGTTTGTAACTCGTGGTAGCCATTCTCTGTACGGCCGTTGATATATAGAAAGAGATTCAATTTCGCTGGTGATGGCCAGCGTGTTGAAAGTTCAATCATTGGGTGATGTTCCATTTTGTGATCACTAGATTTATTTTGACATCAGCTGTGGTGAGTTTCAGCTTATTTGGCAGAGGGAGAGACTGTTCATGCCATTGAACGTCGCCATATCGTTGATATGCAATGCTCCAATCATTTAAACCAATTTGTTTGTTTAACGCTTGCAGTGTATTGGTTGGAGACAGTTGGAATTTGTCGGCATCGGTCGGTAGACCTAATAGCCAGTCAGGCATGTGATCGACGGGCATCATCAACCCTGTAAGACGGTAAATCAGCTGGTTAGCACTGCGAGAAGAAAGGACCTGATCGTCGTAAGTTTCTACTGTGGCGCCTTGTGGGGTGATGGTGAGCTTTAATGCCGTTTGTCCGAGAATCGTTGTTAAACGCAACTGGCTTAGTGCTGAAGAATGTTTCCAGTAGAAGTTTAAATTTTGTCTTTGGTCTGGGCCAATATAACCAAGTTTCCCCGTTGCTTGAAAATCTTGGATGGTTTCGAGTCGCTGCTCATGAGCTTGCCATTCAACGCTGGTAACACTTTCAGGAACGGACGAACAACCAGCGAGCAGTAAGCTCGACAAGAAAAAAAGAATAAAGGAGCGTAACGTCATGTTTGATGGCTTATTAATCAGTTTCATCGGGAATCGCTCACAACTATAGCATTGAAAAGTCGCACTTAGGAAAACAAATCCGGCTTACCCTTTCAATAAATGCGTGCTTACAGTAAAATTCTGGACCTATTTTATAACCTATCCCAGAGATACCACGTTAGATGTCCTTGCTTGCTATTGGAATTAATCACAATACAGCGTCTGTCGACTTGCGAGAGAAGGTGGCGTTTGGTCCGGATAAACTCGGCCCTGCACTCGAGCAACTTAGAGAGCACGAAGCAGTTAACGGCAGTGTGATTGTTTCAACCTGTAACCGAACTGAGTTGTACTGCGATGTTAAGCAAGGAGCGCGAAACAAGTTGATCGATTGGCTTGCTCAATTTCATCAAGTGAGCCGCGAAGATTTAATGCCGAGTTTGTATGTTCATGAAGAACAAGCTGCAATAAAGCATTTGATGCGCGTATCGTGCGGTCTTGACTCTCTGGTGTTGGGTGAGCCTCAAATTTTGGGGCAGGTAAAGCAAGCATTTTCTGACTCGCGAGATCATCAAGCTGTCGATGCCTCGATTGATAAACTGTTTCAAAAGACGTTCTCAGTCGCCAAACGGGTGAGAACAGAGACAGATATTGGTGGTAATGCCGTGTCCGTGGCTTATGCGGCATGTACACTGGCAAAACATATTTTTGAGTCGTTATCAGATTCAACCGTGCTTTTAGTTGGTGCGGGTGAGACGATTGAATTGGTCGCGAAGCATTTAGCGTCCAACGGTTGCACAAAAATGATTGTCGCGAACCGCACTAAAGAGCGCGCGCAAGGCTTAGCGGACCAATTTGGCGCAGAAGTGATCAGTTTGAACGAAATTCCTGAACATTTGGCGAAAGCGGACATTGTGATTAGCTCAACGGCGAGCCCATTGCCTATTATTGGCAAAGGTATGGTCGAAACGGCTCTAAAGCAGCGCCGACATCAACCTATCTTGTTAGTCGATATTGCGGTGCCGCGAGATGTAGAGTCGGAAGTCGGTGAACTGAACGACGCATATCTGTATTCTGTTGATGACTTGCAATCTATCATCGACAGCAACATTGAGCAGCGTAAAGTCGAAGCGATTCAAGCTGAAGCGATTGTTAGTGAAGAAAGCGCTGTATTTATGACATGGTTGCGTTCACTGCAAGCCGTCGATAGTATTCGCGACTATCGCAAATCAGCCAACGAAATTCGTGAAGAGTTACTGAGCAAAAGTTTGCAATCTTTAGCGGCAGGCGCAGATCCGGAGAAAGTGCTGCGCGAGCTGAGTAATAAACTCACCAACAAACTGATTCACGCTCCAACTCGCGCATTGCAAAGTGCAGCTGAGCAAGGCGAACCAGCAAAATTAACGATTATCCGCCAAACACTTGGCTTGGATGATCTATAACTCACGCTTTTTATTAAGAAAACGACACTATGAAAGCCTCTATTCTGACTAAGCTAGAAACGCTAGTAGAACGTTACGAAGAAGTTCAACATCTTCTTGGTGATCCTGATGTAATTGGAAATCAGGACAAATTCCGTGCTCTATCAAGAGAGTACTCTCAGCTAGAAGAAGTAACCAAGTGCTTCCAAGCTTATCAACAAGCACAAGAAGATCTTGTCGCCGCTGAAGAGATGGCAAACGAAGACGACGAAGAAATGCGTGAAATGGCGCAAGAAGAAATCAAAGAAGCGAAAGCGACGATTGAGCGTCTTACTGATGAGTTACAGATTCTTCTTCTGCCAAAAGATCCGAACGATGATCGTAACTGTTTCCTAGAAATTCGTGCAGGTGCGGGTGGCGACGAAGCGGGCATTTTCGCGGGTGATCTATTCCGTATGTACAGCAAGTACGCAGAAAAGCGTGGCTGGCGCATCGAAGTCATGTCTTCTAACGAGGCAGAGCACGGTGGTTACAAAGAGATGATCGCGAAAGTAAGCGGCGACGGTGCATACGGCGTGTTGAAATTTGAGTCAGGCGGTCACCGTGTACAGCGTGTTCCTGCAACTGAATCTCAAGGCCGTGTGCATACTTCTGCTTGTACAGTAGCAGTAATGGCGGAAATCCCTGAAGCGGATCTGCCAGAAATCAAAGCAGCAGACCTGAAAATCGATACGTTCCGTGCATCTGGCGCGGGTGGTCAGCACGTTAACACCACGGATTCTGCAATCCGTATTACCCACTTACCAACGGGTACGGTAGTAGAGTGTCAGGATGAGCGTTCACAGCACAAGAACAAAGCGAAAGCAATGGCGGTTCTTGCTGCTCGTATCGTTCAAGCGGAAGAAGAGCGTCGTGCCGCAGAAGTGTCTGATACACGTCGTAACCTTCTAGGTTCTGGTGACCGTAGTGACCGTATTCGTACATACAACTACCCACAAGGTCGTGTGTCTGATCACCGTATCAACCTGACCATCTATCGTTTGAACGAAGTGATGGAAGGTGACCTGCAGAGCTTGATTGATCCTGTGATTCAAGAGCACCAAGCAGACCAACTTGCGGCGCTCGCAGAGAACGGCTAATCGATGAGCCAAGTTCAATCGATTGAGCAAGCACTGAAAAGTGCGACGGCGAAACTGGCAGAAGGCGGCAAAGAGTCGCCTTCTCTCGATGCAGCTGTACTCCTTTGCCATGTCCTTGGCAAACCACGAACTTACCTGCTGACCTGGCCAGAAAAAGCGTTAGAAGCAGAGCAAAAATCTCAGTTTGACGCTCTACTTGAACGACGTTTAACTGGTGAACCCGTCGCTTATATTATTGGTGAGCGAGAGTTTTGGTCTTTACCGTTCAAAGTTTCTCCCTCTACCTTGATCCCAAGACCGGATACAGAACGTTTGGTCGAGGTTGCACTCGATAAGACCTACGAGCAAACTGGGCCTATTTTAGATCTTGGAACGGGGACGGGGGCAATTGCTATCGCACTCGCATCTGAAATGCCAAAACGTCAAGTGATGGGCGTAGATCTCAAACAAGAAGCGAAAGCACTTGCAGAGTACAATGCTGAGCAGCTAAACATCAAAAATGTGACCTTTGCTCAAGGCAGTTGGTTTGAGCCTATTACAGAAGGTACGAAGTTTGCTTTAATTGTCTCCAACCCGCCATATATTGATGAAAAAGATCCACATTTATCCCAAGGTGATGTGCGCTTTGAGCCAAAATCTGCATTAGTTGCTAAAGAGAATGGCTTAGCTGATATTCGTCATATCTCGGATCTTGCTCGTCAGTATCTTGAAGTGGGCGGTTGGCTGGCATTTGAACATGGTTATGATCAAGGTGAGGCGGTGCGTGAGATAATGCGTGGCTTTGGTTACCAACAGGTCGCTACGGAAAAAGATTATGGCGGTAACGATCGAGTAACACTTGGTTGTCTGGCCAGTTAATCATGGAAGTCAGCAAACACTAACTAAAAAGAGAAGAAAAATGTACGTAGCTCTAAAACACATACACTTAGTGACGATCGCTCTCAGCGCGACGCTACTATCGATCCGATTCGTGTTAATGATGATGAACTCACCGAAGCGAAATAATCGCTTTTTGAAAGTGTTTCCCCACATCGTTGATACTGCATTGCTAGTGTCAGGTATCGCGCTTATTTTCATTACGGGTTTCATCCCGTTTACCGATGCCGCACCGTGGTTAACAAACAAAATCACCTGTGTACTGGCGTACATTGCGCTTGGATTCTTCTCATTGAAACTTGCGAAAAACAACCTACTGAAGATATTTGGCTTTTTCGGCGCATTAGGTTGGTTGGTCATGGCTGCAAACATTGCTGTGTCTAAGAGCCCTACGTTATTTGGATAAGACGTCATGTTAGAGTTTTTTGACGAAGATTTTGACAATATACCGTTGGTGGAAGGTGCGCTTGAGCTAAACAAAGCGATTAACCCAGAAACCAAAGTACATTGGGCGAAACAAGAGTTAGAGCGTCTTTACAAAGATGCAGAAGCCACGCTTGTTCATGAAACCGATGAAGAGCAACGATTTGATGCATTCCTACGACTGTTTTTCCATGAGTGGGGATTCAAAGGCGACGAGCAGGAATACTTTATTTCGGACAACAGCTTCATCGATAAAGTGTTGGAGCGCAGAAAAGGTATTCCTGTGAGCTTAGGTTCGATTTTGTTATACCTAGGCAAAAAGCTGGGGTTCCCGTTGAAGGGAGTTACTTTCCCTACTCAGTTCCTGTTAAAAGTCGACTGGATGCATAAGAAGCCAGACTACATCAACCCATTTAATGGTGAGTATGTAGGTGAAAGGATTCTTCAAGCTTGGCTTATTGGCCAAGAAGGACCGCTAGCTCAGCTAAAGCCTGAACATTTTGAGGAAGCTGACAACCCAACAATTATTGGTCGCTGGTTGGCGTTGATTAAAAGTGCGATGTTGCGCGAAGAGCATTATACGCTGGCATTACGTTGTACGAATCTTGCTCTAACGTTTGTGCCAGATGATCCATACGAAATTCGTGACCGTGGTTTTATTTTCCAACAGCTAGAGTGCCCTCAAGTAGCGGTATCAGATTTTCAGTACTTTATTGACCAATGCCCTGACGATCCGGCTTCCGAGCTACTAAAATCACAAGTTAATGTGATGAGTGAAACGCACGTCACACTTCACTAATTTTATCGATGTGCCGAACTGTGGCGTATCGTGGACAGAAAAAGAGAATCAAAATGGAACAGAAAATCGTTAATATCGGCGACATTCAGGTTGCTAACGACAAGCCATTCACCCTATTTGCAGGTATGAACGTTCTTGAGTCTCGTGATCTTGCGATGCAGATCTGTGAGCACTACGTAAAAGTAACGGAAAAACTTGGTATTCCTTACGTATTTAAGGCGTCGTTTGACAAAGCAAACCGCAGTTCTGTTCATTCATACCGTGGTCCAGGTCTGGAAGAAGGCATGAAAATCTTTCAGGAGCTGAAAGACACTTTTGGTGTAAAGATCATCACGGACGTTCACACTGAAGCGCAAGCTCAACCTGTCGCTGACGTGGTAGACGTTATTCAGCTTCCTGCATTCCTAGCTCGTCAAACTGACCTTGTTGAAGCTATGGCCAAAACAGGTGCGGTTATAAACGTGAAGAAACCTCAATTTATGAGCCCTGGTCAAGTGGGTAACATCGTTGAGAAGTTCGCAGAATGCGGTAACGACAAGATCATCCTATGTGAGCGCGGTTCTTGCCACGGTTACGATAACCTAGTTGTAGATATGCTTGGTTTTGGTGTGATGAAAAATGCTTCAAAAGGTAGTCCAATCATCTTTGACGTAACGCACTCACTACAAATGCGTGACCCATCAGGCGCAGCATCTGGCGGCCGTCGTGAGCAGACAGTTGAGCTTGCAAAAGCGGGTCTAGCGACAGGCATCGCAGGTCTATTTATCGAAGCGCACCCAAACCCAGACCAAGCGCGTTGTGATGGCCCATCTGCACTGCCTCTAGACAAGTTAGAGCCATTCTTAGCACAAATGAAATCGCTTGATGATCTAATCAAGAGCTTTGCAGATATCGATATCAAGTAAACGCCAGATGACTGGTGGTAACAAATACTATAGCCAACCGAGTGTTGGCTATTTTTTTATCTGAAAAACTGTAAATTCTCAAACTTGTTACTGATGAATTTGTTATTGCTAAACAATGCATCATAATTATTAAATCAATGTGTTAGGGTGCACGTGGTTTTCAAATAGATCGAATGCTTAAAATGTGCGTCAGTAATCCCAATAAGAAAAAGGTAAATAAATGAATCAGCGTCTGATGATCAAAACTGTTTTGAGTGCCGCTATCTTGGCCTCGTTAGCTGGGTGTGCTACGCAACCTGCACCAGAATGGAATGCCGATACAACCTATAAATTGACCGTGTTGCACACTAACGATCATCATGGTCGCTTTTGGCAAAATCGATACGGTGAATATGGCATGGCGGCGCGTAAAACGTTAATCGATGATTTGCGCGAAGAAATACAGGATGAGGGGGGCAGCGTGTTACTGCTTTCTGGTGGTGACATCAACACAGGAGTACCTGAGTCTGATTTACAAGATGCCGAGCCGGATTTTAAAGGCATGAGCAAAATTGGTTACGATGCGATGGCTCTAGGTAATCATGAGTTTGATAATCCATTGGACGTGCTATTCAAGCAGCAAGAGTGGGCAAACTTTCCGATGTTGTCTGCCAATATTTACGATAAAAATACTGGCAAGCGTTTATTCCAACCATACGCGATGTTTAACAAGCAGGGCATTAAAATTGCGGTCATTGGTCTTACAACCGAAGACACAGCGAAACTTGGCAACCCTGAATTCATTGAACAAATTGACTTCCGTGACCCAAAAGAAGAAGCCAAGAAGTTGATTGCAGAACTGAAAGAGACAGAGTATCCAGATCTGATTTTTGCTGTCACGCATATGGGACACTATGAAAATGGTAATAGAGGCATCAATGCTCCTGGCGATGTGGCGTTAGCTCGTTATTTGAATGACGGCGATCTCGACATGATCGTTGGAGGACACTCACAAGAACCTGTGTGCATGGAAGGTCCAAACGTTATCAAAAAGAACTTTAAACCAGGTGATGAATGTCAGCCCGATAAACAAAATGGTACCTTTATTGTTCAGGCACATGAGTGGGGGAAATATGTGGGACGCGCCGATTACGAGTTTCGTAATGGCGAACTCTCGATGGTGAGCTACGATCTAATCCCTGTAAACTTGAAAAAGAAAATTAAAGTTGATGGTCAGTCGCAACGAGTCTTGATCCAAGATGAGATTAAACAAGACGAAATGATGCTTGAGTTTCTTCGTCCTTATCAAGAAAAAGGTCAGGGCAAGCTAAACGTGAAGATTGCAGAATCTAACGGTAAGCTTGAGGGTGACCGCAATGTGGTTCGTTACCAGCAAACAAACTTAGGTCGATTAATTGCAACGGCTCACATGGAACGTGCGAAAGCAGATTTTGCTGTAATGAATTCTGGTGGTGTTCGAGATTCGATTGCTGCGGGTGATATTACTTATAAAGACGTGCTCACTGTTCAGCCATTTGGCAATATGGTTTCTTACGTTGATATGACGGGTAAAGAGGTATTAGATTATCTAAATGTCGTTGCAACTAAGCCTGTTGACTCTGGTGCTTATGCACAGTTTGCCGGCATTGCGATGAGTATCAATAATGGTGAGGTAACCAATGTGTTTATTGGTAATAAGCAACTTCGCTTAGATGGTAATTACCGCTTTACAGTACCAAGCTATAATGCTGCTGGTGGAGATGGTTACCCTAAAATCGACGATCATCCAGGGTATGTAAATACAGGTTTTACCGATGCTGAGGTTCTGAAGGATTATTTAGAAACACACAGCCCTATTGATGTTAATGAGTATGCCCCTTCAGGTGAAATCACGTATTTAGTTGATACGGCGATTGATCAGTAACCCAACAGAGAAAAAGCGATTGACTCAAACTCGCTGATATCATTAACTAAAAGCGCAGATCCAATTCAGTCTGCGCTTTTTGTTTTTATGAGGAGAATCTTGATGACTCCGGCCATTAATCTTGCGAAAAAGAAAAAAATTCCACACACCATCCATCAATATGAGCACGATCCTAGAGCCGATAGTTATGGTTTAGAAGCTGCTGAAGTGCTAGGACAGGATCCGAAAACAGTATTTAAAACCTTGTTGTTCTGCTTGAACGGGGAGCCAAAGAACCTTGCGGTTGCGATTATCCCTGTTGATCAAAAGCTGAACCTAAAACTGGCGGCGAAAGCAGCGAAGGGCAAAAAGGCCGATATGGCTGATCCGGAAATCGCGCAAAAGACCACAGGTTATGTCGTTGGTGGAATTAGCCCACTAGGGCAGAAGAAAGCCTTACCTACTTTTTTGCACGAAAGCGCAGTAGAGCAAGACACAATCTGTGTGAGTGCTGGTAAACGTGGTTTAGAAATTGAGTTAGCCCCGAGAGATTTGCTGAGCTTAACTCGCGGTCAGTTTGCACCTCTTTGTTTGTAAACTCATGACAAATAAAAAGGACGCTCATGAGCGTCCTTTTTTGATCTTGCCTGTCAGTGAAGCGTTACTTCTTCAGACTCAATGTACCACCAGTGCGTTTAGCTGGTTTACTTGGTTTCGCGGCATTTGGGTTCATGTAATGCTGCTTGGGCTTACTCGGTGATTGAGGCTTGTTTGCTGAATGCGTATTGCTCGATGCATCTGGTTTACGGTGTGATTTACTATGCTCGCCTTGCGGTCTGCTGCGTTCACCTTGTGGTTTCGCTTTGTAATGTTCTTTAGCTGGACGTCCGCCTTCATCATCACGCTGACGACGCTTTTGTTGACCTTTTTTCGAGTTTGGTGCATGACGGAATTCATCAGCATTGTTACCGCGGAAAGTTCGTGTCTTCTGGTTACGACGAGCAGTAGAATCTTGGTTTTCTTCTCGGCTATCAAACAGCTTCGCGTCGGTCGCTTTACGAATGTTGCGACCTCTAGAGTCTGTTTTTGATGCTTCTTCTGTACCTACCGAGCCTTCACACATTGCTAGGATCTCTGCCACTTCTTCGTCACTTAGATAACGCCATTTCCCATTCGGAATACCATCAAGAGAGATATTCATGATGCGTACGCGACGCAGCTTGAATACTTCATAGCCCAGCGCTTCACACATACGACGGATCTGACGGTTAAGTCCTTGAGTTAGCACAATACGGAAAGAGAATTTAGTCTCTTTTGTTACCTTGCAAGGTAGGGTGACTGTGTCGAGAATCTTAACGCCACTCGACATCTGTTTGAGAAACTCGCCTGTAATTGGCTTGTCCACGCGTACGACGTACTCTTTTTCGTGGCTGTTGCCTGCGCGAAGGATTTTGTTCACGATGTCGCCATCGTTGGTCAAAAAGATCAGACCATCAGAGGGTTTGTCTAAGCGGCCGATCGGAAAGATACGTTTTTGGTGGCCGATGAAATCAACGATGTTTCCAGGGACGTCTCTCTCAGTTGTACAGGTGATGCCTGTTGGTTTATTGAGAGCGATATAAATCGGCTTCTCTTTTGCTGCCACTGGCTTACCATCCACACAAACATCATCACCAGGTAGCACTTTTGTCCCCATTTCAGGTTTGTTGCCATTAATGGTGACACGGCCTTGCTCAATCAGTCTGTCTGCTTCACGGCGTGAGCAAAACCCCGTTTCACTGATGAATTTATTTAATCGTTTAGCGTTGTCTTGTGACATTTTTGTCTCCTAACGTTTCACAACGGCGAATGAAGCTCCCTTCCTCTAAGGGGAAGGAAGAATAAGGGCGGGCATTCTAGCATTAGGGTGAAATTTAGCCTAACCGTTTTTGGTGACGTTCGCGGGTTTCTAATTTCTTTTCCGCACTTTTTCTAAGTAGGACGTAAACGGCTCCAGTTCCACCGTGAAAGCGTTGCGCACTATGGATGCATTGGACTTCCTTTATTTGTCGTAGCCAACTGCTAACAAAGCTTTTCATCATTGCAGGTGGATTTGAGCGTTCTCCTCGGCCGTGGACAATAACGACCGTTCGTATGTCCATTGATAGGCACTGTTTTAAAAACTTTACGACTTCATCACGTGCTTCTTTCAATGTTTTACGGTGCAAATCCAAGCGAGCTTGGATTGGATACTTACCAAGGCGAAGTTTGCGGTAAACCCCGTCCTGTACACCATCACGTTTGAACTCAACAAAGTCCTCTGGCTTGAGCATTTCAGCGTGATCAAGTGATAGGTATTCTGGGTCATCTTCCGTTAACCAGATTGCTGCTTCGCGTTTTGCGAGCTGTGCTTCTGTTACTTGGTGTACTTTTTTGTGTTCGGTGGTGTCTTGAGTGATTGGCTTTACATCGCCCATCATCTGTTGAAATAGATCAAAATCGTCGTCGTGAGACATAGCAGTAATCTCATTAAGAACAGGGAAGAATAATAGGATTATATCAATGAGTGGTGCATTGAGATCAAATAAAAAACCGGAGTAGGCAAGTAACCGACTCCGGTGCAAAGCGTTTCTAGAGCTAAGCGAGATCTAGTGAGGAGATTTGTCGTTCATGATCTTGTATATGAAGAAACCGCCGTAAAATAACATCAGACCAATTGCCCCAAAAATTACTATCATTGACGATAGACCCACTGCATTACCAAATAGGAGATCAAGCCAAAAGTCCATACGTTTCCTCCAAGATGTTCCCGACAGGAATAAACTAAATGGCGGTGTCTTGTTGCACACTGATCTGGATCAATTATGTTGCTAAGGTTAATAAACTGTATTTTGTTGTGAGTTATCAGTCACATTTTACGTGCTAGTGTTCAGTTATTCATCAAACGAATTAAGACCTAAGGTTTTTTTGTAAAAAGCACTTGCGCCACAGTTCAGAATCCGTAATATACGCACTCGTTGACGGGGACAATTCCTCAGTTAAACATATCGGTGAATAGCGCAGCTTGGTAGCGCATCTGGTTTGGGACCAGAGGGTCGGGGGTTCGAATCCCTCTTCACCGACCATATTGAGAAAAAGGCTCTACAGAAATGTAGAGCCTTTTTCGTATTTGGTGATATTTATTTGGAACCAGAGGATCGGGGTCTGGAATGCCAGGCCTCTGGAAGCTCGGTCGCGTCGAATCCCTACTTCACCGACCACTTTTAGAAAGCCTGCTCAATGAGCAGGCTTTCGTCGTTTTTAGCTCTAGTAATTTTAGACTTCAATAGTATCGAATCAAATTGGGGTTCGCCTGATGTTCGAATATGGCACTTCACCGACACGTATTGAGAGGAAGGCTCTACAGAAATGTAGGGCCTTTTCATTTTTTAGAGTGAGTAAATTTATTACTTGATGTCACACGAGATAGTATTGATAGGAGTTTCAGAAGTAGTGAAGCAGACATAAGCGGTCTTTGGGTGATTTGGACCAATCTTGACGTAACCCGCTTTTAAATCGTCTTCATCAAACGTTACTGAGTGAGATTTGCTTGTATTTCCATCATAGTAAACCGCTTCAAAGCCTTGGTTCATCATATGTGCAACGCGATTTCGAGTGTGGGCTGTTGAAAACGTGATGTTCGCGCAACGCATCATTGGTTTTTCGGTAATAAGAAATTGACCACTCTCTTTATCTAAAACACCGCCTTTTACTTCCGGAGTTATATCAATAGCTTGAAAAGCTTCTACGTTGCATGGCGGTTTAGCATAAGACAGCGAAGAAGTGAGCATAATTCCAATCGTGTATAGGAATAAATATTTAAATTTCATATGAGTTGTTTTGTATCCACTTAGCTTAACGGCGATTTATAAGAAAGTTTGAATGAATTTTAAATGGTTGTATTTAAATAATTGTATTTAAATGGCATTTTTCAAACAATCACTAGATATCACAATTTGCTTGGCGCGTCTTACCCAGTGGTTTGATGTTAAAACCCCGATTTTTAAGCAGTTCAATCAGGTTATCTTTACCTACTAAATGCAAGCCACCAACAACAACGGTGTAACGACCCGCTTGCTGAGGTAGAACACTGCCAGTGTCGAGTTTTTTAGCCCAATCTCGATTACGCTCGTATAAAAAGGCTTGGTTAAACTCTTCTGTTGTATGATCGGTCAAAGAGGCTTCGACCAACATGCTACCATCACCGCTCTTCCAACTCTCTATCAAGCATTGAACCAACTCTTCTCCGCCATCATATTCTTCAATTGACGAGAGAAGTATCTCTTTACCGCCTTCTGATTGACCTGCGATTAAATCGATTTGGAATTGCACGGACTCTAGTGAAATGACCGGGATTTGCTTTTTATCAGCGAGTCCTATTAAGTGCATGTCGACCCCTTTATCAGAGACATACCCCAGTTTGTTGACTAAAGCGAGTTGGATGGTGAATGCAGCCATCCAAGGTGGGGAATTTAGGAGTTGAGTTTCTGGCAAACCTAAATCTTGGGCAATTTCAATTAAGTGGCGACGTTGAGCTCTGTCTAAAACATCTTTAGAAAGAATGGTTGTTTGTGGGTAAACCAAGCCTTCAGAATTCCTGACGTCTGCTTCAATAATCAACCCTGCGCTTTGGCTTAAGTGCTGGATGACCGTTCTAGGGAGTGGGTACATCGTTTTATCCCCCACATGTACCGAGCCAATAATCATAAGTTCGGTTTCCCCTTTTTTCGCTAACCAATGCTGTGGCTCTGCATAAGAGGAAAAAGGAGTCAAAGTAACAAGTAGAGATGATATGAGCGTCAAGAGACGAAACATAGAGTGGCCCTCAGATAAGATACCTTTAAACTTTATACGCAAAATAGCGTGAGGTTAAGTGCAATTTCTCCAGTGGTGTATTCGACAAAATCGTCATTTCTAAAAATATTGACGAGTTTTGACGACGAATAAATGAGAGTCACTTCACGAAAGGTAAATAGGTAATTCGCTTACTAATGGTTCACAAAATAATTAGGCGTGATCCAAATCTTACAAAATCAGTCGTAACTCATGAATATAAGTGACCTAGATCGCAGCAAACTCGTCAAAACAAGTTGTTCGATTTTGACGTGTATTGTAACTCCATGAAAATTAGGTTTTTATTGTTTTTGCTGAGTGTCATTTTTTGAACTGGATCACTTCCTATTTCTATTTATTTTACGCTTAGAAATAACAGGTTGTATGTTGAATGTAACGGTTAGGTACCTCGCATTTGAGGGGCCGAGATTTTTATCATTGTCGTTTTGAACCACTGACTTTTTTGGGGAAGTAAGATGTTTAAACCTAGTCTGATTGCTGTTTCTGTTATCACTACATTAGCAGGTTGCTCTGCGCTGAAAAGCTCTGAACAACAAGTTGTAAATTCGTTGGCTAATAATCTTGATATTCAATACCAAGTGTTGACTAACCACGGTGCAAACGAAGGTCTTGCTTGTCAGGACTTAGGGGCTGAGTGGGCGTCTTGTAACAAGGTAAACATGACGCTGGTTAACCAAGGTGAAGCGGTTGACTCAAAAGATTGGGCTATTTACTTCCACAGCATTCGTCTGATTCTGGATGTTGAAAACGAACAGTTCAAAATCTCTCGCGTAACGGGTGATCTACACAAACTAGAACCAACAGATAAGTTTGATGGGTTTGCTGCGGGTGAAGAGGTTGTGCTTCCTCTTGTTGCTGAATACTGGCAGCTATTTGAAACTGACTTCATGCCAGGCGCTTTCGTTGCTGCACCAAATGCAGAGCCTAAGATGATCGCTTCTCTTAACACAGAAGACGTTGCATCTTTCGTGACTGGCCTTGAGGGTAACAACCTAAAACGTACGCCAGATGACAACAACGTATTTGCGAGCGCTGTGTCTCGTTTCGAGAAGAACGAAGATCTAGCAAAACAAGACGTATCAACCACGTTACTACCAACGCCAATGTCTGTTGAAGCAGGTAAAGGTACGGTAGATATCGCGGCGGGTATTGCGCTGCCTAAAGACGCATTCGATGCGACTCAATACGCAGCAATTCAAGGTCGTGCAGAAGTGGTAGGTGTGGATGTTCGTGGTGATCTTCCTGTAAGCATCACTGTTGTTCCTGCAGACTTCACCGGTGAATTGGCAAAATCTGGTGCTTACGAAATGAGCATCAAAGGCGACGGTATTGCGATTAAAGCGTTTGACCAAACAGGTGCTTTCTACGCAGTACAATCTATCTTTGGCCTGGTAGATAGCCAAAATGCTGATTCTCTACCACAACTGTCTATTAAAGATGCGCCGCGTTTTGATTACCGTGGTGTGATGGTGGACGTGGCTCGTAACTTCCACTCTAAAGACGCGATTCTTGCAACGCTTGACCAAATGGCCGCGTACAAGATGAACAAACTACACCTTCACCTAACGGATGATGAAGGCTGGCGTTTAGAAATCCCGGGTCTGCCAGAGCTGACTGAAGTGGGTGCTAACCGTTGTTTCGATTTGGAAGAGAAAAGCTGTTTACTGCCTCAGCTTGGCTCAGGTGCAACGACAGACAACTTTGGTTCTGGCTTCTTCAGCAAAGCAGACTACGTGGACATCTTGAAGTACGCGAAAGCGCGTAACATCGAAGTGATTCCTGAAATCGATATGCCAGCACACGCTCGTGCAGCAGTGGTATCAATGGAAGCACGTTACGACCGTCTAATGGAAGAAGGTAAAGAAGCAGAAGCGAACGAGTATCGCCTGATGGATCCTCAAGATACATCGAACGTAACGACGGTTCAGTTCTACAACAAGCAAAGCTTCATCAACCCATGTATGGAATCTTCAACTCGCTTTGTTGATAAAGTGATTTCAGAAGTAGCAGCAATGCACCAAGAAGCGGGCACGCCGCTAACAACATGGCACTTTGGTGGTGACGAAGCGAAGAACATCAAGCTAGGCGCTGGTCTGCAAGACATCAACGCAGAAGACAAAGTAAGCTGGAAGGGTAACATTGATTTGTCTAAGCAAGACAAGCCATTCGCACAGTCACCACAATGTCAGGCGTTAATTGCAGACGGTACGGTAAGCGATTTTGCTCATCTACCAAGCCACTTTGCAGAAGAAGTGTCGAAGATGGTGGCAGAGAAAGGCATTCCAAACTTCCAAGCTTGGCAAGATGGCCTTAAGTACAGTGAAGGTGAGAAAGCGTTCGCAACAGAAAACACGCGTGTTAACTTCTGGGACGTTCTTTACTGGGGTGGCACATCATCAGTGTACGAATGGTCTAAGAAAGGTTACGACGTTATCGTTTCTAACCCAGACTACGTATACATGGACATGCCGTACGAAGTTGACCCGAAAGAGCGTGGTTACTACTGGGCGACGCGTGCAACAGATACTCGTAAGATGTTTGGTTTTGCACCAGAGAACATGCCTCAGAACGCAGAAACCTCTGTAGACCGCGATGGTAACGGCTTCACTGGTAAAGGTGAAATCGAAGCGAAACCTTTCTATGGTCTATCAGCACAGCTGTGGTCTGAGACAGTACGTAACGACGAGCAATACGAGTACATGGTATTCCCTCGCGTACTAGCAGCCGCTGAGCGTGCATGGCACCGTGCTGATTGGGAAAACGACTACAAAGTGGGTGTTGAATACTCGCAAAACTCTAACCTAGTAGACAAAGTCGCGCTAAACCAAGACTACAACCGCTTTGCGAACGTACTTGGCCAACGTGAACTGGCTAAGCTAGAAAAATCAGGTATCGACTACCGCCTGCCTGTACCAGGTGCGAAAGTAGAAGATGGCAAGCTAGCAATGAACGTTCAGTTCCCAGGGGTGACGCTTCAATACTCTCTAGACGGCAAGAACTGGCTAACTTACGCAGATAATGCTCGTCCAAATGTGAAAGGTGAAGTGTTTATCCGTTCCGTGTCAGCAACCGGTGAGAAAGCAAGTCGAGTGACCAGTGTGAAATAACTCAATTCTTGTAAGTTAATTTTTTGGCAAAGCCTCAACATCATGTTGGGGCTTTCTTTATTTTTTAAGGAAATTAAGCGTGATCGATGTCTAATTATTTTTCATTGATAAATAAGTTTTGGGTTGTAATGGTCAAGGTTATTGTGAACTGGATCGACTTAATCTGCTAAATATCAATAAATTATCTGTTTACGATCACACTTCTATTTTTTGAATAATTTTATAAAAATACGATAAGTGCCTGTATTTTCCATATTTTTATCAGGGTTGTTGAGCGTCGGTTTGAACAAGATCACTTTTTAAAATGTTTTATTTTCCATCGCGAATTAATTGAAACAATATTGCGAACGCCAAGGAGGCACATTCCAAAGTTTGCGATAAAAGGGAAGAGATGCCCTCTAAAACTATCGCATAACGTGAATAAATAAAGGCAGTAATTATGAAAAACATTTTTGCACTGAGTGCTCTTTCTCTCGCTTTCGCTTCTAGCGCTTTTGCTGGTTCTTCTTACGTAACAGGTAATGTTCAATTCCACGATGATGGTCGAATTCATGGTTCGGACGTTACGTCTACACTGGAAGCTGGTCATACTTTTGATAACCAATTCGGCGGCTTTACGGTTTACACCGAATTTGATGGTATTCAGTTGGGTAAACTGGAAACAGAAAACGGTGGCGCAGGTAACACAACACCAGCAATCACTGTGGGTGGTGAGCAGTCATTTAATATTACCGATCATTTATGGGTTGCCGCTGGTTACCAACACCTGTTCTCTGCTGGCGAGAATGTACAGTACCGTCCATTGGTTAAGATCGGTTACAACTTCGATAACGGCATCTCCTTAAGTAACCGTACTCGTGCGCACATTGATGCGACAGACGCAGATGCGGATACAGATTACCGCATGGACAACCGCATCGGTTACGTGATGAATGAGGATGTGACGCTAAGCTACAACAACGTCTACATGATTGAAGCGGAAACCATGGACCACGAGCTTCGTGCAACGTGGACTCGTAAAGGTGTTCAACCTTACTTTGAGTTCCGTAGTCAAGCACACGGTGCAGAAAACGCGAGTGGTGACAGCCTAGTGAATAATGCTTTTGTATTTGGTGCCTCTTACGGCTTCTAATTTTATATTTGTCTTAACTGTCCATTAAGAAAAAGCCCAGCGGTTTGTCTCGCTGGGCTTTGTTTTTATTTGCCGTTGCCTTCGTGGTGGCTATATTCGAACACTTGGCCTTTTTCGTTAAAGGCGTAAACGGTGTAGCTGTCTTTTTTGTCGCCATATTCCATACCAGGGGAGCCCATTGGCATGCCCGGTACTGATAGGCCTTTTGCGTTACGTGGTGGATTTTTCAAAAACGCTTTAATGTCTTCGGCTGGAATGTGACCTTCAAACAGATAGCCGTTGATCTCTGCCGTGTGGCAAGAGTAAAGCTGTTCATTCTTGATGCCTAGATCGCGTTTGATGGCGTTCATGTCATCGTGCAATTTTTCTTCGACCGTAAAGCCGTTCTCTTCCATGTGTTTTGTCCATTCTCCACAACAGCCACAGTATGGCGATTTATGGTTAATGACATCGGCTGCCAATACGTTGGCGGACACGGTCGCAAGCATTGCAAAGGTCAATAGTTTCAACTTCATAATACCCTCAAAAAGAAGTGGTTACTTTACTGAAAACAGTCGTAGTCGATTTGCATTACTAACGACAGTAATTGAAGACAGTGCCATTGCCGCTCCTGCGACAACAGGACTGAGCAAAAATCCAAACGCTGGGTAAAGCACGCCAGCGGCAACTGGAATACCCAACGAGTTGTAAACAAAGGCACCAAATAGGTTTTGCTTCATGTTTTTAAGTGTAGCGCGAGAGAGTTCAATCGCATGTACTACCGCCATTGGTGACGTGTTCAGGATGGTCATTTGCGAACTTTCAATGGCGACATCACTGCCGCTACCCATGGCAATACCTAGGTTGGATAACGCGAGAGCAGGGGCGTCGTTAATGCCATCCCCCACCATTGCCACGACATGTCCTTGAGATTGAAGTTGCTCAATGTGCTGAGCTTTCTCATCTGGCATTACTTGGGCAATCACTTCATCAATACCAAGTTCTTGGCCGATAGCATTGGCAACGTGTTGGTTATCGCCCGTCAGCATTACCGTTTTGATGCCTTGCGATTTTAATGCAGAGAGCGCTTGCTTCGCATCTGATTTGATCGGGTCGGCAATGGCGATCAGACCGATCAGTTCGCCGTTCAATGCCACAGCTACCGGAGTCCACGCATTTTTTGCGCATTCATCGATGGCAGGTTTTAGTGCGCTGGTCTCGACGTTCTCTGCTTGCATAAATTGAAGCGAACCAATGAGTAGCGGTTTATCTTGATACGTCGCCCAAATGCCGCGCCCGCGAACGTTCTCAAACTTGTCTAATGAGACATCCTTTGCGTCGTGTCGTTTGGCGTAATCACATACCGCTTTTGCCAGTGGGTGCTCAGACTGACGCTCTGCCGCATACGCTAAAGCCAGTAGATCTTCTTGGCTGGTGGCGTGAGTAAACACTTGCTGAACGCTAGGTTTACCTTGGGTAAGCGTGCCAGTTTTGTCGAACACAACCGTGTCGACTTTGCTTGCCAATTGAAGGGCGTCGGCGTCTTTGATCAGAATGCCGATCTCTGCGGCTTTACCCACTCCCACCGTGACAGAAAGTGGGGTTGCTAAGCCTAGAGCGCAAGGGCAGGCGATGATCAGGACGGTTGTGGTGACCACCAGCATATAACTCGCTTTTGGCTCTGGGCCAACGGCAAACCAAACGAGCGCGGCCAGTATTGCTATGCCAACAACGACAGGGACAAACACCGATGAAATCTGGTCTGCCAGTTTCGCGATGGCTGGCTTACTGCTTTGCGCTGTGCGCACCATGCGGATGATACGAGCCAGCATGGTATTTGCGCCAATGCCCGTTGCCTCAATGACTAATCCACCATCGGTATTTAATGTCCCAGCAGACACTTGAGCCTCTTGCGCTTTTAACACTGGTACTGGTTCACCAGTGAGCATCGACTCATCAATGTATGATTCACCTTGAATCACAACACCATCAACAGGCACTTTCTCGCCTGGTTTGATACGCAGTTTCATGCCTAACGTGATTTGCTCAACCGCGATTTTTTGGTCGCCTTGTTCCGTAATTACCGTAGCTTGCTGAGGTTGCAGGTTAATCAACGCTTGTAAGGAACGTGTTGTGTTTGCTTTGGCTTTTGCTTCTATATAGTGACCAAGAGAAATTAAGCCGATGATCATTGCACTCGCTTCAAAGTACACGTGGCGTGAAGCAAGAGGGAACCAGTCTGGGAAAATCACCACAAGCATCGAATAGAACCACGCTGCGCCAGTACCGAGCGCGACTAACGTGTCCATGGTGGCGCGCTTGTGAGTAGCTGCTAACCAAGCGTTACTGAAGAAGTGTTTTCCTGCTGTGGCAAGAAGGAGTAAACATACGATACCGATCGCGCCCCAAGCTAATTGGTCGTTGGTGTTGCGAATCATCATATTGCCGCCAGCAACGCCCCAAATCATTAAAGGGGCACCGACGACAAGGCCAGCAATAGCATCCAGTTTAAAGCGTTTTTGTTGCTGACGTTGTTGCTGTGCTTGCTTTTCTTGCTGGGTTGCGGCGTCTTGTAGGATCTCTGCTTGGTAACCGGCTTGTTTTACCGATTCAACAATTGCGTTAAGGAGGTCATCAGAGTCTTGGCTTGCGAATACTAGTGCGCTTTGTTCTGCAAGGTTGACCTGTGCTTTCTCAACGCCTTCTACGTTAGTAAGTGCTTTCTCTACTGAAGATACGCAACTCGCACACGTCATGCCTTGAATCAGCATTTGCAATTGAATACTCGCTGGTGGCACCTGCGTATCTTTAATATTGCTTTGCTTTTCTACCTGTTCGGTCTCTGGTGAGCTTTCGTTCTCTACTTCAACAGAATCAAGGTTGGCGGTATAGCCGAGTGTTGCTATTAAGTCGATCACTTGTTGCTCGGAGAGGAGGGTACGAATCTCTAAGTGCGTTGTTGAAGCCTCAAAAGAAATAACGTCTTGATTAGATTCTAATAAAGATGAAAGTTTTTTGACGCAACCGCCACAGCTTAAGCCTGAAAGGTTTAGCTCGTAGTGATTTCCTGCTTGGTAACCAAGAGATTCAATCGACGAGACGAGCTCTTTAAGAGAAGACTCGGTTTTGACCTCTACTTGCGTCGGGGACAAATTGAGGATCTCCACATCGTGATTCGCATGTAAAGCATTCTCAACTTTTCTCGCACAGCCCATGCAGTTGAGCCCTGATAAAGGTATAACTAACTGATACATAATCTGCACCTCAATAGTAGTGATGCTATGAGCTTAAACCTTCCTGCAAGGGTAAGGTCAATACCCATTTGCTACTCACAACAATTTCGTCAAAATCTCTCGAATCCCACAAGTGCACGGTCATTTTACTTGCGAGTGATCTCAAGGTTTTTTCTCTTTGAATATAAAGTTCCGTTAAAACACCTAAAAGATGAATGAAGTCGCTCACGTTTTTTAGATGCTCTCAATGTCAGTTCAGTGTCAAAACGTACTTTTAACGTTTTTTATTTTTTATATTTGATGTTAAGTGATTGTTTTTTATTGATTTATTTTATTTTTGATCTTCTCATTTTGAAGTCGCTCAGATTGCTGTAGGGAAAGTTTTTTAGTGCGAAAAAAGTTTGTCATATTTGCCCCGTCCAAACACTGTTTCAAGTTCCTGCCATGTCCTAGTTAGTGAATTTGAAAATGGAAAAAACTAAAAATATAGGGGTTTATAATGTCTTACCTAAAGAAAAGCCTACTTGCCACGGCAATTACCGGCATGATGTTCAGTGGTGCTGCATTTGCTGATGGTGCAAACAGTGACGCAGCAAAAGAGTTTCTAACCAAAGATTCATTTTCTTATGAAGTTTACGGAATCATCGCGATGCAGGCCGCGTACCGCGATTACGATTCTGGTAGCAAAGCAACGGACGATGATTTGGGTGGCATGCAGCTAAACAACGAATCTCGTATTGGTTTCCGTGGTAAAAAACAATTTGCTAACTTCGACCCTACTTTTATTTGGCAAATCGAAGGCGGTTATGTAGACCCTAGCTTTGGTGGCGAGGGCGCAGGTCTTGGTGAACGTGACACATTCGTCGGTTTTGAAAGTGCATCTTGGGGTCAAATTCGTCTGGGTCGCGTTTTGACACCTATGTACGAATTGGTTGACTGGCCAGCATCTAACCCTGGTCTCGGCGATGTATACGACTGGGGTGGTGCTATTGGTGGCGCCAAGTACCAAGACCGTCAATCAAACACTATCCGCTGGGACTCTCCAATGTTTGCTGACAAATTCTCCCTAGATATCGCAGCTGGTGCAGGTGATAAAGCAGGTCTAGGTGAAGGGGATGACTACTGGGGTGGTATCGCAGCACACTACAAAATTGGTCCTATCCAGTTAGATGCGGCATATGAAGGTAACCGTAATATCAAGATGGAAAGCCAAACGTGGGAAAACAACACGTACTTGGTAGGGGCACAAGGCTGGTTTGATAACGGGATCTCTTTCTTTGCGCAATACAAATACATGGAAGCGGACGCAAGCAATGGTGTGAGTGAAAAGCAAGATGCAATGTCTGCCGCTATCATGTACACCACGGGTGATTGGCAATACAAACTGGCTTACGCCGCTAACTTTGATCTCGAGCGTGATGGTAAGAAAATTAACGATACAGCGGACGATGTGTTATCAGCACAAGTTATGTATTTCGTAGACCCATCGGCAGTGCTGTACGTACGTGCTCGTACTCTAGACTTTGGCGACGGTGCGTCTCAATTAGATAAACCAACAGAAGCACGTTGGAAGTCTGCTGACTACGACGAGTTCTCTGTAGGTGTTGAATACTACTTCTAGCTAAAGAAGCAGCTAAAAGGGCGGAAACGCCCTTTTTATCTTGATACTTATTCAAATAAGCCTTTGAAATGACTGGCCTGTAAGTTTTAGAGGCTTATCTAAATTGGTATAAAGTGAGAAACCATGATGAAAAAAACAACGACACTTCTCGGACTTTGCGCAATGCTTTCGGCGCCAGCTTTTGCTGCTCAACTCACTCTGCAATCTGAATTAGTTCCTCACGTTCTCAACGGCGAGTTCGTCTACCCTGAGTGGATATCCAAGAACAACAGCATCGAGTTAAAGGATGGGGAAAACCAATTAGCGGTAACGGTTGGACAAATCGTATTTGAAGATGGAAAGCGCCGTAAATTCGATTCGCAGCCACTTGTATTAGAGTTTGATGCAGAAAAAGACACCGAGCTTTCTATGACTTATCAAACATTCCGTACTATTGAAGAGGCGAGAGCCTTCGAACTCGATCCTAAAGTGGTATTGAAAGACAAAAACGGAAAAGAAGTGGCATTCTCTATGGTTCAACTTCGTAAAGGTGGTTTGCAAGGTTTTCGTGATTACGAACGAGAAGTTGCCGACTATAACAACGCAATGAATAAAGAATCGACCAAGGCAAGCATTGCGTCTTCTCCAGCGGAAACCAAAACAATCAAAGCATCGTTTAATGAATTGAGCCGTGAAGAGCAGCAAGAATTTATGCAATGGGCAATGCGTAACCTGAAGTAATTTTGTCTTGTGCTTTAACAGTAAATAGTAGGGCTGTGCCTTTTTGGTTCTGCCCTGTTTTTATTTCTGTTGTCAAACCGATTGTAGAATTGACTTACGGTGGTAAAATGTCGCCACTTTTATCCTTGACATTACAACGAGAGATCTCTCGTTGCTCATTACCCCTAAGGAACTCAAATGACGGTTAAAACTCGTTTTGCTCCTAGCCCAACTGGCTATCTACACGTTGGTGGTGCGCGTACTGCACTTTACTCTTGGCTATACGCTAAAAACCAAGGTGGTGAATTCGTTCTACGTATCGAAGATACAGACCTTGAGCGTAACTCTCAGGAAGCGGTTGATGCAATTCTTGAAGGCATGGAATGGCTAGGCTTGGAGTGGGATGAAGGTCCTTACTACCAAACTCAACGTTTTGACCGTTACAACGAAATGGTTGATAAGCTTCTTGCTGAAGACAAAGCTTACAAATGTTACGCGTCTAAAGAGCTGCTAGATGAAATCCGTGCAGAGCAAGAAGCAAATAAAGAAATGCCTCGCTACGATGCTAACCATCCAAAAATCAAAGCAGCAAACGAAGCGGCAAAAGATGGCGATCCATGTGTTATCCGTTTCCGTAACCCGAAAGAAGGCAGCGTAGTATTTGATGATCAAATCCGTGGTCGCATTGAAATCCGCAACGATCAAATGGATGACCTAATCATTCGTCGTACTGACGGTTCACCTACTTACAACTTCTGTGTAGTAGTGGATGACTGGGACATGGGTATCACTCACGTTGTTCGTGGTGAAGACCACATCAACAACACGCCTCGTCAAATCAACATCTACGAAGCACTAGGTGCGCCAGTACCAACATTTGCACACTGTGCAATGATCCTGGGTGATGACGGCGCGAAACTGTCTAAACGTCACGGCGCTGTATCAGTCATGCAATACCGCGATATGGGCTACCTGCCTGCGGCACTAAACAACTACCTAGTGCGCCTTGGTTGGTCTCATGGGGACCAAGAAATCTTCTCTCAAGAAGAGATGATCAATCTATTTAGCCTAAACGCAGTATCTAAGTCAGCGTCTGCTTTTAACACTGACAAACTGCAATGGTTGAACAACCACTACATCAAGAACTCAGACCCTGCGTACGTTGCTGAGCATCTACAATGGCATCTAGATCAACAAAAACTAGACGTAACGAATGGTCCTGCTATCACTGACGTGATCAAGCTAGTGGGTGAGCGTTGCAACACGCTAGTTGAGCTAGCTGAGCAAATCCGTTACTTCTATGAAGATTTCTCTGAGTTTGAAGCGGGCGCAGCGAAGAAACACCTGCGTGGCGTGGCTAAAGAGCCTCTAGAACTTGCATTAGCGAAAGTGGAAGCACTAACTGAATGGACGACAGCGAACATCAAAGATGGCGTTATCGCAGCAGTATGTGAAGAGTTGGAAATCGGCATGGGCAAAATCGGTATGCCATTACGTGTTGCTGTAACAGGCGGTGGTCAGTCTCCTTCTGTCGATGCAGTAATGGAGCTGGTTGGAAAAGAGCGTTGTATTGCTCGCATTAAGATGGCGCTTGAGTTCATTGCTGAGCGTGAAGCAAACGCATAATTGCTTTGAACTGAACGTTCTTTTGAATAAATAGTCACAAAGCCGCGGTGAGCAACCGCGGCTTTTTTGTATCTTCAATTTAGATAACGAGAAACTTTCTTTCATATTGGTGAATGAAGAGATGGTTTCACCTGTAACTTACCTCAATATGGATAAGATTTTTTAATCCAAACATCGTTGGAATGAATAAAAAACGAGCGATTATATATCAAATATCTGATTGATTTTTATCCATCTTCCTTAAAGTTCCATTTTATTTGTCTCATTTTTAAGAAAAACCTTTGCTTTAGCTATGTTGTTCCAAAAAACAAAGCAAACGTTTGCGTCGTGATTGCGTGGGGATTTTTTTGCTTAAGATCACATGTTGTCGAGATTTTTGATGACAATAAATTGACAGAATTGGGATTTTTCTCGCGATTTCTTAGCGTTATAGTTCATCCCGTCAGCGATACCGAGATGGCGATATGTATCACTGAACAGGAAATGTACGTAAGTTGCTTCCATAAAAAAAATGCATGTGCATAAAAAGAAGCTGACTAAGTATCTCACTCAAGGAATGAATAAAAAGAATTGAAATACAACGTCAGTCAGACGGCGCATTTCGGCATCTAACAAAAGAACTTCTTTAGAGGAATCAATAATGAAAAAATTAGCAGCGGTAATTTCAGCGTCTCTACTTATGGCTTCAGCAGCACAAGCAGAAGTATACGTTGGTGGTAAGATGGGTAAGTCATGGATGGAAGACGCGTGTGTAGCGGGCCAGGCTTGTGACAAAGATGATTCTACTCTTGGCGCTTTTGTTGGTTACGAAATGAATAAATACTTCGCAGTAGAAGCGGGTTTCGACAACATCGGTGATTTTAACCAAACTTCTTTCGGTGGCCACGTAGAAGCAATCACTCTTGCTCCTAAATTTAGCCTACCAATCACTGAAGACATCGCACTTTACGGTAAAGTGGGTGGCGCTTACGTAATGTTTGATGGCAAAGATGATTACTCTTACCTAGGCGCGGCTGGTCTTGAATTCAACCTAAGCCAAAACGTAACAGCTCGTGCGGAATACCAAACACTGACTGACATCAGCAACGATGTAACTCGTGCGACAGGTAACACTGCAACACTAGGTGTTTCTTTCAAATTCGGCGGCAACGATGAGCCAGTAATCGTAGAAGAGCCAGTTGTTGTTGAAGAAGTGGTTGTAGAAGAAGTGGTAGAAGAGCCAGTTGTAGTTACGAAAACATTCGAAACTCAAACAATTGGCACAGGTAGCTTCGATCTAAACAGCACAACTCTAAAACCAGAGAGCGCTGCAAAACTTGATAACCTAGTTGCTTTCCTAAACGAGCACCCACAAGCGAACGTTGAAGTTGTAGGTTACACAGATACGTCTGGTCCAGCAGCTTACAACCTAAAGGTTTCTGAAAAACGTGCTGAGTCTGTTGCTAACGCACTCGTTGAAAAAGGTATTGATTCATCACGTATCCAAGCTCGTGGCGAAGGTGAAAACAACCCAATCGCTTCAAACGACACTCGTGAAGGTCGTCAACAAAACCGTCGCGTAGAAGTCGTTGTTCCAGAATTTGAATACCAAGTTCAGCAATAAGCTCCTATTCGACCGTAGTATAGAAGACTGAAGCTGAAAGCCCCAAAGAGCTCGCTCTTTGGGGCTTTTTATTTTTCAGCCCTAAACCACCTACTTCAGTAGGTGGTTATCATCCGTTTCGGCTTTGCCTGTAAAACTACTCATGCTAAATGCGTCTTTGATTTTTCCAGAAGTCAAAGAGGACAAATAACATGAGTAGATACAATCAAGCTTCCCACGTATTTTGGCGTTGTCAATACCATATAGTGTGGACGCCAAAGTATCGATTTAGGATCTTGAAGAACAATATAGGTAAAGAAGTTTATCGATGTATTTATGTTTACTGTAATCAACTTGGATGTGAAGTCGTAGAGCTAAACGTACAAGTTGACCACGTACATTTAGTTGTAAAGGTCCCACCAAAGCTTTCGATATCCAAGTTGATGGGGGTATTGAAAGGCAAAATAGCCTTAAAGCTATTTAGCAAGTTTCCTCACCTTAGGAAGAACAGGCTTTGGGGTAATCACTTTTGGCAAAGAGGCTATTTTGTCGATAGTGTTGGAATCAATGAAGAAATAATACGCCGATATGTAAGACATTAAGAGAAGCAAGAGCGAGTAGAGCAGCAGCAATTGGCGCTGGACTAAACAAAGGCCCCCTTTTAGGGGGCTCACACAAAGCCACCTTCTTTAGAAGGTGGTAATTTACTTCTCTTTAAAAACTGACTGAAATGTTCAAAGTGGCTAGGTATTACTTAAGATCAATGCTGTTTAAACGCCCCATGAATGTCAGGATCTCCAAGTTATCTTTATGTGCTTCTAACAACGCTTTTTTGGTTTGCATGTAGGCGGCAAGTTTGCCGTACTTACTAATAGAGCGAACCACCGTTTTATATTTATACTCACCGTCATCATTGAACTCTCGCCACTTGGCGATGTAACACGTATCTCGGTTGTCAGGGTTTTCAAGAGTAGGGTTAGGCTTGTGAACGATTTTAGGCTCAACGCTATGTGGAAGCCTAGTCATTAGGTAAGGGTCTTTCAAAAGACGTCGCCAGAATTTGCCCCACATTTGCCGGCCTAACTCGTTTCTCAGCTTAATGGCTTTTTGTAAGCCTTTCTTTTCTCCAATACGAACAAATCCTACCGAGCGGTGTAGTACCGTATCCTCGGGGGTATGGATATGTATCTTAAAGGCTGTCTTGCCTTTAGAAATAAAGCGGTGTCCAGTGTTAGTTATTAAATTGCTCTTAGACATAGTGCTAACTAATAATTTTATTAATAGCTAAAAGGGTAAGCAAAACTCATAGATAATTAAAGTAATAAAATACAAAACTGTAAATAGGGCTTGTTGAAATGATTTCAAGGGGAAGAAGTCAGAACAGTAGAAGGCTTTATCCCGTAACCGAAACACCCGATCCGATCATATTGATTACTGGGAAGATTATCTAACACGGTGTACTAGGGGGAGCAGTGCGAGGCTTGAAATTGAAGATACAAAAAAGCCTTAGCTCAAGTGGGAGCTAAGGCTATGATATGGCGCCCCCAGTAGGATTCGAACCTACGACCTGTCCCTTAGGAGGGGACTGCGCTATCCAGCTGTGCCATGGGGGCGTAATACCAATAGTTGCAGTTCATTGCACTGTTTTACTGAGTTCAAATCTAGCAATCTACCAGATCTGTATCAGCATCACGTTGAACGATTCGCTACGGTCATTGGTATAATCAAATAAGATGCGCTGCCTATGATATTCAAAAGCGAGCATATCTCAAGACTTAATGTTTGCTTTTATAGGATCTTGTTCATTACGTCGCCAATTTGAACGCTAGATGCTAAATTTGGCTGATCAATCGTCAGTTCCGCTTCGTGTTCGTATATGCGTGATACCGTTAATGTAATTTCGCTTTGCGAGACTTTGTTTCTTGGCAATCCATTTTGGTCGATAAACGATGCGGTGTGCCAAAGCTGCAATTTGTCTCCCTCTTTTACGCCGTGCATACGGCCGAGATCCATCGTTACGGTATTACCGAAGACTGCGACAACCTCTGGCAGTGTAATTTTGCAAGACAGCTCCGACTCCAGATCCAACATAATATTGCGACTAACGCGAAGCATCATCTCGCCATAGGTTGATGCCCAAAAACGTGCACTACGAGTGTCCACTTGACTCGTCTTAGCAAATGGCCAACGCGCGACCTCACGGTAGGCTTTGTTGAAGATTTCATGGCCAGTTTTACCATCAAATACTTTCATTTCTAACGCAAACTGACGATTGATGATGTCATCTTGCAATAGTTGAGATTCGACCGTTGCAGTGAGATCGGTAATGACCCCTCCAATGATGTATTGTGCGCCGTTGTCTTGCGCGATCATTTGAGTGCGAGCAGGATAGTTGCGGCTTATTGAGTAGTCCGTTGTACCAACAGACACAAAGCTGCGTGAGGTTTGATCAAGTTGACGGTTCACTACGTGGCTAAAATCGTCACCAACTTGATAAATTTGTCCCATCACTGCTTGTTGTGGTGATGCGACCTCAATATTGCCGACCAGCATTGTCTTTTTGTATTGATCGGTGTGGCAACCCGTTGCCGATGGATAAATATCAACGCGGATTTTTACCTCGACTTTACCGCGACGTTTACGTTCAGACTCGACCAAAATGTAACGGACTTCATGATTGGTAAACTGGTATTCGTTGCGGCTTTCTTCTAATAGCGGCATCAAGTTGCTAATACTGCCAATATCTGCGCCCGAAAAATTGACGGCTTTGAACAGCGCGTCTTCCAACGCATGGAGCCTTGCCGTCTCTTCTGAAGAAACGATGGTGGCAACGCCTGTGACTTCATACCAAGATGCCATTACCTTAAAAGGCACAAGCATCACTAAAGTGATTGAAAACAGACTGTTTAATATTTTTTTCATTGGTTACAACCGTTCGGGTATAAATATTGCTTTAACAAATTCAGTGAAGTTTGGTGGGTTTTTCTTCGTTAGGCAAACAAAGAAAAGCAAAGACTGTTCCAATATTCACTTTCTTGGAAAGGAATTAATAAAGAACGGTATTACCTAAGATTATCTGGAGAATCAAACCATGAAAAAGTGGCTTGTCGCCGCATCGATGATGACGCTTCTGACATCGTGCGCGTACTCACCGATTTACAACGGTAAAGAACCGTACTCGGGAAGCCAGTTCATGCTGATGGATAGTCCGCGTCATACGATGGACTTTTTCATTGAGAGCATGACAGAAGACCTGATGGTTTCTAATGTGGCAGTATCAGCGCGGACACCGATTGCGATTACCTCGTTTGTTGATCTACAAAATATGGATGCAACAAACTGGTTAGGTAACTCGGTCTCTGAAGGTTTTATCCATCAGTTTCAGCGCCGAGGGTTTAAAGTGGTTGATTTCAAAACTACGGGCTCTATTCAAGTGACGCAACAGGGCGATTTTGCTTTAAGTCGTGATTGGCAAGATTTAGCTCAAGAGCAGCAAATTCAGTATGTATTGACCGGAACGATGCTGCGCCAAGAGGGCGGAGTGCTTGTCAATGCACGCGTGGTTGGCATGCAAAGCCGTGTAGTTGTAGCGACAGCGCAAGGTTTCCTTCCGGCTGACCGTATTGGGCGTGACTTAGATACGTTAAATAGCATCCGCACACAAGATGGTGTGTTGATTCGTTCTGACCCTACCATTCGTCAGCCGTACACTGTGATTCTCCGTCCATAGGATAGAAGCATGAAGAAGTTATTATTTATTGTTGCCACACTGATATTGGTTGGGTGTCAGCCATTACAACAGATGCGTCAAGATGAAATCTTAGTGGCGGTGGGCTACGCCAGCGTCAGTGAGCAAACAGGCCGCACAGTAGAAGAAAAGCGTGTACGAGCAATGCGCGCATCAAAAATTGATGCTTATCGTGAGCTAGCAGAGCAAGTTTATGGCATGCGTGTTAGCGGACGTGCAGAGCTGCAAGACCAGCGTTTGGGTATTGAAAGCACCACTGGTGCCGTCGATGGTGTAATTCGTGGTGCAGAAGTTGTGCGTAGTTATCTTGTTGAAGACAGTTATGTGACTGAGCTGCGTCTGGATATCCGTAAGATGGATAAGCTACGTGATTATGGAGAAGTTCAGCAGGTACCTGAGAAGCGTCAGCAAACCTTGTTTTAAACCATTTCACTAGACAGATAATCTTTTTGAGCGGCTGATTGGTAACAATGAGTCGCTTTTTTTATATCTACGTGAGCGCGGGAATTGAGGGTAGGAGTGACGTTTAAGCTTTTATATTGGTGCCAAGCGTCGAGATGGTGTGGGTTTTTCCGCCCGCATTGTAGGTCATGCCAACTTTGCCATGAGTTCGCTGGAGCATGTTGTTGAGTTTATTGAAGCTCAGCTGTGCGCGACTAAGCGATTCGCCATTTACTTGGTTAACTTGTTGACAGTCGAGGACGATCGATTGGATCTGAGCAACAACCTGACTTAGGTGCTCATCTTCAGTAAGTTGATTGACGTGCGGGTGAGAGGCGATTCGCTGATCAGTTGTTCTGAGCTGATCAATGAGCGTCATCTTCTGTTTGGCAATGCTCTCAATCTCGGTAGAGACACGCGCCGTTATTGCTTGTGTTTCTTGGCGTAAAACAGCGGAAAGTGCCTTAGCATTTTCTAGCTGGAAATTAACGAGATCGACTAATGCTGCCATAAAATACTTACCTTCGGCCTAAGTCAGTTAGCTTTTGCCTTGCAATTCGTTTTCAAACTTAATCATGTTGTCAGCCAATTTTTCAGGATCGACTTTGTATGAACCGTTTGTGATAGCTTCTTTGATTGCTGCAACTTTGGCGCTGTCATATGCCGGAGAAGCTGCCATATCCTTCTGGAGTTTACTGACGGCTTTACTTTGCTGGCTGAGTGATACTGCGTCTTGTTGCGCTGGCGCCTTTTTTGATTCTGTTGTGCTGGTAGCATTGGAATCGTTACGTGCAGGTGCGCGACTTGTTGTCGTCATCATTTGCCCTGAACGTATATTATCTATACCTGCCATGTTTAACCTTTGCCTTGTATCGTAATACTGGTATCCAGACTATCGACCAGCGCAAAAATAACTTTAGTCATTTTTTGCATTTTTATTGATCAGTTTAAACACGCTACCAGTGGGTATTAAAAATTAACAGTGATTTCCGCAATGTCAGTCACTATGCCTTCTATTATACGTTGTGACTTATCATTTTTCACTCTTACTTGATCGCCAGCTGAACCATCCTGCAATGCTGTGCCTTGCGTTGTGATCGTCATGCCAGAATTCACCGCTTTGATAATGACCTTTTCATTTCGGCATACCACACAAACATCATTTCTCTCTACGACATCGCCTAAGCGAACATTACGCTTTAGCTTTGCCCCAACCACTTGATCGTAGCTAGAAAATCCATCTTTACGAAAGCGCTGTAGCTCGATCATGGAAGTGGTAACATCCGATGCGCTGACGATTTCTCCTCTCCCTAGTGTTCGTGTCGCGACGATCATTGGTACTGATACCGAGATCCTCACAGGAACATAGACTTTCCAGTCATCCGGTTGGCATTCCACTAACACATTGATGTTACTTCTCGTGCTGCTGGTGGAAGAGGCAGATGTGTCTAACGGAACAGGGCAATCCGTTGCTTTTATTCTCGAGTCGATCTCTGCCGCATTAACAGATAGCTCGCCACCATCAGGCTGATCAACCGTAGCAAGAATATGTTGTTCTGCTGCTGTTTTTATTTGCTCGATCTGATTATCTGAAGCTGAATGAACAAAAAAGCTAAACATACTGAGCAAAATGCCGATAGACTTAGCGTACTTTGTAATTAGCGCTCTACATATTGTCATAGTCAATGGTGTCGAAGTGAAAGTGAAATACGCCATACTGTCTCCCTGGTATCGTGCTTGCCAGTGGTAGAGTATCATTTAAAAACAAAAAGTTTGAGATGGAGATGAGCATATGACGGGGATTCTTGACTCGGTGAATCAGCGTACGCAACTCGTCGGTCAGAACCGATTGGAATTATTGACCTTTCGACTGATGGGCCGACAGCGCTACGGCATTAACGTATTCAAAGTGAAAGAAGTACTACAGTGCCCTAAGCTGACTTCAATGCCAAATCTACACCCTCTGGTTAAAGGTATCGCTCATATCCGCGGCCATACCGTGTCCGTTATTGATTTGAGCCTGGCAATTGGTGGCCGCCCAACCACTGATTTAGATAAATGTTTTGTTGTTATTGCAGAATTTAACCGTACGATCCAAGCATTTTTGGTATCATCGGTTGAGCGTATTATCAATATGCATTGGGAAGCGATTTTGCCACCGCCAGACGGCGCAGGTAAAGCGCACTACTTGACTGCCGTTACAAACATTGACAATGAGCTGGTTGAAATCCTTGACGTTGAAAAAATCCTGGCAGAAATTGCGCCAGTTGATGAAACGATGGATTCCGCTATTGGCGAAGAAATCGCACAAGCAGAACAAGAAAAGCCTATTGTACGCCGCATACTGATTGCTGATGACTCGACGGTCGCGCGTAAACAGGTAGAGCGTGCGATTACATCCATCGGTTTTGAGGTCGTATCTGTCAAAGACGGCAAAGAAGCGTACAATAAGTTGATTGAAATGGCTCAAGAAGGCAATATCTACGATCAAATTTCGTTGGTTATTTCCGATATTGAAATGCCAGAAATGGACGGCTATACCTTAACGGCTGAAATTCGCAGACATGCCGATTTGAAAGACCTTTATGTTATCCTCCATTCTTCATTAAGTGGTGTATTCAACCAAGCTATGGTTGAGCGTGTAGGTGCCAACACCTTCATTGCGAAATTTAACCCAGATGAGTTGGGTAACGCGGTTAAATCTGCATTAACACAATAAAAGAGACATTAATGACTGCTATTACAATCAGTGATCAAGAGTATCGTGACTTTAGCCGTTTTCTAGAATCGCAATGTGGCATCGTGTTAGGTGATAGCAAGCAATACCTCGTGCGTAGCCGACTGAGTCCTTTAGTGACGAAGTTTAAGCTCGCATCGTTATCAGATTTGCTACGTGATGTTGTTACAGGGCGTAATCGAGAATTACGAGTCGCCGCTGTGGATGCGATGACGACTAACGAAACCTTGTGGTTTCGAGATACTTATCCGTTCACGGTTTTAGCTGACAAATTATTGCCAGAAGTAGCGGCAAGCAAGCGCCCAATTAAGATCTGGTCTGCTGCCAGTTCATCGGGCCAAGAACCGTATTCTATTGCAATGACAATCCTGGAAACGCAACAGCGCAAGCCGGGCTTGTTACCAAACGTGTCCATTACAGCCACAGATATTTCGGCAAGTATGCTCGAGATGTGTCGTGCAGGGGTGTACGACAACTTGGCTTTGGGTCGCGGCCTTTCACCAGAACGTCGTCGTACCTTCTTTGAGAATGCGGACGGTGGTCGCATGAAAGTCAAAGATAACGTCAAGCGTTTGGTGAACTTTCGCCCACAAAACTTGATGGACAGTTACGCACTGATGGGTAAGTTCGACATCATTTTCTGTCGTAACGTATTGATTTACTTTTCTCCAGAAATGAAATCTAAAGTGCTTAACCAAATGGCGAGCAGTTTAAACCCTGGTGGCTACTTGCTGTTAGGGGCATCAGAGTCGCTAACTGGTCTGACTGATAAATTTGAAATGGTGCGCTGTAATCCGGGCATCATTTACAAGCTTAAATAGCGGTATCTCTTCATTGATAGAAAAGCCTGACTTCGTGTCAGGCTTTTTTGTTTGTTACCTTTCTGCGCCGAGCGTTTCATGTATCACTCAATTAGTTGAAGCGCGTTTTTGCCTTGTGCCCTCAACACGGTGTATCTTTATTAAGTGAACAAAGTGATACGACATGACATTCCAGTTACTTTGGCTCACTTATTGCTATTTCAATTCACGGTAACCACTAGGTTGGTGTAATGCTTTAGGTTTTGGCATGCTAATTGCTTTTTGGTTATCAATCACGGTCAGTTCTTAATTGTAGAGGCAAACATGGCTATATCTTTTGACAACGCACTAGGCATCCACCAGCACACGGTGGGCGTACGTGAGCGCAATGCAGAGGTGATTTCCACCAATATCGCACAAGCAAACACGCCTGGTTACAAAGCAAGAGGTTTAGACTTTGCGAAGGAATTGCAAGCGGCAACATCTGGGGCAAGCATTGGTCTTAGTCGCACAGATGGTCGGCATATTCCTGCCACTACAACGTTGGTTGGGGATAAGTTATATCGTCTTCCTACGCAACCAGATACGGGAGATGGCAACACGGTAGACTTGGATTTAGAGCGTAACTTGTTTATGCAAAACCAAATCAGACACCAAGCATCACTCGACTTTCTAGGCAGCAAATTCAAGAACTTAACCAAAGCAATCAAAGGGGAATAATTTAGATGAGCTTATTTAACGTTTTCAATGTGACAGGTTCCGCAATGAGCGCTGAATCCGTTCGTCTGAATACTACCTCAAGCAACTTGGCAAACGCCGACAGTGTCAGTAGCTCTGCGAAAGACACTTACAAAGCGCGTCATGCAGTGTTTGGTGCAGAGTTAAGTAACGCCATGCGTGGCGGTGATACGGTGCCAGTGAAAGTGATGGGTATTGTAGAAAGTGATAAACCGCTGAGTGCGGAGTACAACCCAGACCATCCCCTTGCAAACGAAGAAGGCTACATCTACAAGCCTAACGTCAATGTAATGGAAGAAATGGCAAACATGATTTCAGCTTCTCGTGCATACCAAACTAATGTACAGGTCGCTGATTCTAGTAAACAAATGCTGCTGCGTACGCTGCAGATGGGTCAATAAGGATAAGGGGGGTAGCGTATGGCCGGAATTAACAACGTTGGTCAAAGCGGCTTGTCCTATATCGACCAGCTTAAAAGTCTACAAGAGAGTAACAAGAAAGCAGAAGAGAGCACGGGTAAGCAGGACCTAAAACAGGAAGACTTCTTATCATTGCTCACGAAGCAACTGTCTCAGCAAGACCCTTTTAAGCCGGTAAGTAATGACCAGATGATTGCGCAAATGGCTTCATTTGCGACCGTTGATGGCATTGGCAAGATGAACACTCAGTTTGAGAGTTTGAATTCGTCAATGACATCAAATCAAGCGTTACAAGCTTCCTCTTTGGTAGGGCGTGACGTATTGGTCCCAGGAGCAGCAGGTGTGAAGCAGGACGACGCACCAATGGCGGCAATGGTTAAGCTTTCACAATCTATCGATAATCTGTTTGTTCGTGTAGAGGATGAAGCTGGCCAACTGGTTCGTACCTTTGAGGTAGGGGCGAAACCAGCCGGCGACACGCGTGTGCTTTGGGACGGTAAAGATGAAAGCGGAAATCCACTGCCAGCTGGCAAATACAAAGTGAAAGCGTCTGGCTTAGTTGAAGGGGAGTCGCAAGAGTTCCCAGTATCGACGTATGCCAACGTAAACAGCGTATTGCTTGGCAAAGGTGACGGAAACGTATTACTCAATCTGGCTGGTTTTGAATCGCCAGTTCGACTTGCAGAAGTATTGGAAGTCGGCAAAGCGTAGTCATAGCTCGCTAGATTAGGAGATTTTGGAATGTCATATGTATCTTTAAGCGGTTTGTCCGCCGCCCAACTGGATTTGAACACCACCAGTAACAACATTGCGAACGCCAACACGTACGGCTTTAAAGAGTCCCGTGCTGAGTTTGCTGATGTCTACTCTAACTCTTTATTTACTAACGCAAAAACCACACCGGGTGGTGGTGCGCAAGCAAGCCAAGTGGCACAGCAGTTCCATGAAGGCTCTAGCATTTACACCAACAACCCAATGGATTTGCGTGTTTCGGGGACAGGTTTTTTCGCTGTAGCGAAAGAGCGTCTAACTCCACAACAGAATGAACTGACACGTAATGGTGCATTTCACTTAAATAAAGAAAACTACATGGTGACCGCGAACGACGAGTTCTTGTTAGGTTACCAAGTGGACCCAAGTTCTGGTGAGGTTTCTTCATACGAGCCACAACCCATCAATATTCCTGCTGAATTTGGTAAGCCAAAACAAACAGCAAACATTGAAGTTGGTGTGAACTTGCCAGCGAACGGCGATTTGAAAGATCCAACGCAGTTTGATTTTTCAGACCCAGATACATACAACCGTTCAACCTCTTCGACAATTTATGACTCGATGGGTCAGTCTTACAAGCTAACGACGTATTACTTGAAAGATCAGACTCAGCCAAATACATGGAACACTTACTACACCGTGACAGATAAAGAAGGTGAAAAGCCTTTAAATGTTGCGGCTGGTGATGCGCAAACGCCAACAGGTCATGTGGGGCATACCATGAAGTTCAACAACGATGGTACGTTGGCGAGCTTGAACAATGGTCAGCCAATCACTTCTGTGGCTCTGGGCGATCCGGCGACGAACACGACACCAGTCGATATGAATGGTGCCGATCCTGCGCAGACGCTTAACTTCGGCTTAGGCTCAGCAACACAGTTTGCGGCTCCGTTCGAACTGACTAAGTTTGACGAAGACGGTGCAACAACGGGCTTCCTAACCAAAGTTGACTTCGATGAAAACGGCAGCGTATTGGGAACTTACTCAAACGGTGAAAACGTTACATTAGGTCGTGTTGCTCTCGTACGTGTTCCAAACGAGCAAGGTCTGGATAAGAAAGGCGGCACTCAATGGGATTCAACGCAGTTCTCTGGTGACAAGATCTGGGGTGAATCAAATAAAGGCTCTTTCGGCACCATCAATAACGGTATGCTGGAACAGTCAAACATTGATATGACGCAGGAGTTGGTGGACCTGATCTCTGCTCAGCGTAACTTCCAAGCAAACTCACGTTCGCTAGAAGTACACAACCAACTACAACAGAATATCTTACAGATCCGCTAGAGCACTAGCTGGGTCATTCGATACTCTGCTTGAGTAAGCAATGGCGTGTGATTGCTTCTTAGTAATTACCGCTTTGTTCATTTTCATCATGACATTCATCTGATGCTTAGCCTGAATACACCTCACTCAGGCTAAGCATGCTTTGATCTACGATTTGCCGCTGTTGCCGCCGTATGGATCAAAACCTTGCCTCTCGTTACAGTTTTCTGCCTCTATTGACCTCTTTTCATTGTTGATTTTTAATTCAAAGTATTGATTGATAAGTCTATTTTTGTTTTGGCATAACTATTGCTTTTACTCCGTGTACAGAGAGATTTTTTGGAGTAATTTATGGATCGCGCACTGTTTCTCGCAATGAGTGGCGCCAAGCAAAATATGCAGGCACTACAATTGCGCGCTAATAACTTGGCTAACGTAAGCACGACCGGATTTCGGGCTGATTTAGCACAGGCTCGCTCAATGCAGGCTTATGGTGAAGGCCATCCTTCACGTGTGTTCAGCATGACAGAGCGTCCAGGGCATAACTTTGCTCAAGGTAGCGTGATTACAACAGGGCGTGATCTGGATGTGACGATTGAAGGCAGCGGTTGGATATCGGTACTCGATCATACAGGGAAAGAAGGGTTGACCCGTAACGGCAACCTAAAAGTCGATCAAAATGGCATGCTTACCAACGCAAGTGGTCATTTGGTGCTGGGTGAAAACGATGCGCCGATTACTTTGCCTATTCCTCTCTCCAAAATTGAAATCGGTCGGGATGGCACCATCTCTGTGCTTCCTCAAGGTGCCCCGGCAGAAGAATTCCAAGCGGTTGATCGCATTAAGCTTGTTAAGCCTAATGACCAAAGCTTGTTTAAAGACACCAATGGCTTATTTCGCCATAAAACTCCAAACCAACCTTACGAAGCAGACGCGACTGTTAGCCTCCAGACGGGAGCGATAGAAGGCAGTAACGTGAATGCCGTAGGTGAAATGACCGCATTGATTGACTTACAACGTCAGTTTGAAATGCAAGTCAAGATGATGAGCACAGCTGAAGAAATGGATAAATCTTCAGATTCACTGCTTCGTATGAGTTAACAGAGTTAGAGGTTCACTATGCATCCAGCACTATGGGTAAGTAAAACAGGTTTAGACGCCCAACAAACCAACATTGCCACAATTTCGAACAACTTGGCGAATGCCTCTACTGTCGGCTACAAAAAGAGCCGTGCAGTATTCGAAGATTTGTTCTATCAGAACATCAACCAGCCTGGCGGCCAGTCATCTCAGAACACGGAACTGCCAAGTGGCTTGATGTTAGGTGCGGGTTCTAAAGTGGTTGCGACGCAAAAAGTGCACACGCACGGCAATGCACAGACAACGACTAACGCACTGGACATGATGGTGGAAGGCGACGGTTTTTTCCAAGTGACATTGCCGGACGGCAACATCGGTTATACCCGTAACGGTCAGTTCACGCTCAATGGTGAAGGCACGTTAGTCACGTCGGGTTCTGGCTACCCTGTAGAGCCTGAAATTGTGATTCCAGAAGATGCGATTTCTATTACTGTTGGTACGGATGGTGAAGTGTCGGTTCGCGTCCGAGGTCAGCAAGACAACCAAGTCGTTGGTCAGCTAACCATTACAGATTTTGTTAACCCGGGTGGCCTAGAGCCAATTGGTCAGAACCTTTACTTACCAACGGGTGCCAGTGGCGATCCACAAGAGGGTGTTCCTGGTTTGGACGGTTTGGGGGAAATTCGTCAATCCATGCTGGAAGCGTCCAACGTGAATGTAACGGAAGAGTTGGTCAACATGATCGAAGCCCAGCGCGTTTACGAAATGAACTCAAAAGTGATCTCGTCAGTCGATAAAATGATGAGCTTCGTTAACCAGCAATTGTAACGATTAAGAGCAAGATTTGAGGAGCTCACGATGAAACGTATTTGCCTACTCGCTTTGATTGCTACGATGTCGGGCTGTGCCATGTTGGAACCGATTGAAACGGATGAAGTGACACAAGCAACCACTGTGGTCGACGCAGTAGAAGGCGATAAATCGAAAGAAGAGAGCAGCGGTATTGTAGATACTTTACGTGGTAGAAGTGATCCGGTTGCTGGCGACCCTGCTTGGGCTCCAATTCATCCGAAAAACAAGCCTGAGCATTACGCTGCTGCAACAGGTTCGTTGTTTAGCGCCGAGCACATTACCGATCTCTACGACGATTCTAAACCACGTGGTATTGGCGACATTATTACCGTAACACTGGATGAGACAACCAGTGCGACGAAAAGCGCAAATGCCGATTTATCGAAAACCAATGAAGCGCAAATGGACCCGCTTCAAGTGGGCGGAGAAGAGCTGCAAATTGGCGGAAAATATAATTTCTCTTATGACTTAAACAACTCCAACTCATTTGCAGGTGACTCTTCTGCAAAGCAGAGCAACAGCATCAGTGGTTACATCACTGTTGAGGTGATTGAAGTACTGGCAAACGGCAACCTCGTGATCCGCGGTGAGAAGTGGATGACGCTAAATACAGGTGATGAGTACATACGTTTAAGTGGCACTATTCGTCCGGATGATATTAATTTCGACAACACCATTGCATCAAATCGTGTTTCTAACGCAAGAATTCAATACTCAGGGACTGGTTTGCAACAAGATATGCAAGAGCCAGGCTTCTTGGCACGATTCTTTAATGTAGCGCTATAACACGCCGTGCTGACGGCAATTTGACTGCAAGAGATAAGTAAGCATGAAAAAACTCCTTTTAGTACTGATGAGCGTTGCTCTGTTTTCTACCGTAGCCCAAGCCGCACGTATCAAAGACGTCGCGCAAGTGGCAGGTGTACGAAGCAACCAACTCGTGGGTTATGGTTTGGTTTCAGGCTTACCTGGTACGGGTGAAGCGAACCCGTTTACAGAGCAAAGTTTCGCCGCCATGCTGCAAAACTTCGGCATTCAGATGCCGCCGGGCACAAAGCCAAAAATTAAAAACGTTGCCGCAGTCATGGTTACGGCAGAGTTGCCGCCTTTCTCTAAACCGGGTCAGCAAGTGGACGTGACTGTCTCTTCCATCGGAAGTGCTAAAAGTTTGCGTGGTGGTACGCTACTACAAACGTTCCTCAAAGGTCTCGACGGTCAAGTTTACGCGGTTGCTCAAGGTAACTTAGTGGTGAGCGGCTTCAGTGCTGAAGGCGCTGACGGTTCTAAAATCGTAGGTAACAATCCAACCGTTGGTCTTATCTCTAGTGGTGCGACAGTAGAGCGAGAAATTCCAAACCCATTTGGTCGTGGTGATTACATCACGTTCAACTTGCTTGAGTCAGACTTCACAACGGCTCAACGTATGGCGGATGCTGTAAACAACTTCCTTGGCCCACAAATGGCGAGCGCTGTTGACGCGACATCAGTGCGCGTGCGTGCTCCTCGTGACGTCAGCCAGCGTGTTGCGTTCTTATCGGCAATCGAAAACCTAGAGTTCGACCCAGCAGATGGTGCAGCCAAAATCATCGTTAACTCTCGCACGGGCACCATCGTAGTTGGTAAGCATGTGCGTCTTAAACCAGCAGCAGTAACGCACGGCGGCATGACGGTTGCGATCAAAGAAAACCTGAATGTTAGCCAACCTAACGGCTTTTCTGGTGGGCAAACCGTAGTCGTACCAGACTCGGATATCGAAGTCAGCGAAGAGCAAGGCAAAATGTTTAAGTTCGAACCAGGCTTAACGTTGGATGATTTGGTCCGTGCCGTGAACCAAGTCGGGGCAGCGCCGTCGGATTTGATGGCAATTTTACAAGCATTGAAGCAAGCTGGTGCCATTGAAGGCCAGTTGATCATCATTTAATGGTTAGGAGGTTGGTATAATGAACAATCCTAACGACATTGGTTTTATCCATGACATCAGTTCTCTGGACACTCTGCGTCAAAAAGCAGTGAAAGAGGGAAAAGATGGCGAGCAAGAAGCATTGCATGCGGCTGCTCGTCAGTTCGAATCGATCTTCACCTCTATGATGTTGAAATCCATGCGTGAAGCCAATGAGGGCTTTGAGTCCAACATGATGAACAGCCAAAACGAGAAGTTCTACCGACAAATGTTGGATGAACAGATGGCGAGTGAATTGAGTTCGTCTGGTTCAATGGGACTGGCCGATATGATTGTTAAGCAATTAACGGCTGGGCAAGGGAACGACAAAAAAGAAACGGCTATGCGTGATGCGGCAAACAATGCTGCGGAGTATCGTCGTGTTGACACGAAAAAAGCGCGCGAGATTGAACAGCGCTTGATTGAATCTGGTCAGCTATCTCGACCAAGCAATGAACCCACTCGATTCGATTCACCAGAATCCTTTGTTAACTCGATGAAGCCATACGCGGAGAAAGCTGCGAAAGCCCTAGGAGTCGAGCCATCTCTGCTACTTGCGCAAGCCGCTTTGGAAACGGGGTGGGGACAAAAGGTCGTGAAGAACGCGCGTGGCAGCAGCAACAACTTATTTAATATCAAAGCAGATCGAAGCTGGCAGGGTGACAAAGTGACGACTCAAACTTTAGAGTTCCACGATAACACGCCAGTGAAAGAGACGGCAGCGTTTCGCTCCTACTCAAGTTACGAAGACAGCTTTAATGACTTTGTACGATTTTTGAATGACAACCCACGTTACGAGACAGCATTGCAGAAACGCGGGAATTCAGAGTTGTTTATTCGCGGTATCCACAGTGCGGGTTACGCGACCGATCCGAATTACGCAGATAAAGTCCTGCAGGTGAAGGATAAAATCGAAAGTATGTAATGTCTCTGCGACAATTTATGACGTTCTCGAAGGCTTGCCATAGTGCAAGCCTTCACTTTATCTGAACATCTACGCCTTTCTATCACTTGGCACATCTTTTGCTTTTAATGTGTCTAGGTGATCGGTTTTGCCGATTTATATTTCGTTTTCGGGGGCATGTATGGCGTCAGATCTTCTGAATGTAGGTACTCAAAGTGTGCTTACTGCTCAGAGACAATTAAACACCACTGGTCATAACATTTCTAATGTTAATACAGAGGGTTATAGCCGTCAGTCTGTTATCCAAGGCACGAATGATCCGCGCATGTTCGGTGGTTCTACCTACGGCATGGGTGTGCATGTGGAAAATGTTCGCCGCTCGTGGGATCAGTTTGCCGTGAATGAACTGAACCTGTCGTCGACCAACAATGCCAACAAAACGGATACCCAAGATAATCTTGATATGCTTTCTAGCATGTTGAGCTCTGTGGCATCGAAGAAAATTCCCGAGAACCTGAATGAGTGGTTCGATGCAGTAAAAACCATGGCAGATACCCCGAACGATTTAGGGGCACGAAAAGTGGTATTGGAAAAGGCGAAAATCTTCTCTGATACATTAAATGATTTCCACGAAACCGTGCGACTGCAATCTGATGTCACCAATAAAAAATTGGATATGGGCATTGAGCGCGTTAACCAACTTGCGTTGGAAATTCGCGATATTCATCGACTGATGATGCGTACTCCCGGCCCACATAATGACCTGATGGATCAGCATGAAAAGCTGGTTACTGAGCTGTCAGAGTACACCAAAGTTACCGTAACCCCACGCAAAAATGCGGAAGGGTTTAATGTTCATATCGGCAATGGACACACTCTTGTTTCTGGCACGGAAGCAAGCCAGCTCAAAATGATCGATGGCTATCCGGATGTTCATCAAAGACGATTAGCAATGGTGGAAGGGAATGGCATTAAAGCGATCAAGTCTGATGATATGGATGGCAAAATCGGCGCTTTACTTGAAATGCGCGACAAACACATCCCACAACTGCAAGATGAAATGGGCCGTTTAGCAACGGGCTTCTCCTACAAAATTAATCAGCTGCAATCTCAAGGTCTGGATCTCAACGGTAAGATAGGTAAAGACGTATTTACTGACGTGAACTCTGAGCTGGTGGCAAAATCTCGAGTTTTTGCTGCGCCTGACTCTCAAGCTGATGTTGCGGTTTACATCGAGGACATTTCCGCGATCAAAGGTGGTGAATATTCGCTGCGTTATGATGGCGACCAATACAGCGTGACAACACCGAAAGGTGAGCAAATGTCGTTGAACATCGACCGTTCGGATTCGTCGTTTGTTCTGGATGGTATGAAAGTGCAAATTGGTGAAGGCCTTGCCGCCGGTGAGCGCGTATTGCTACGCCCAACGAGAAGTGGTGCAGCCATCATAAAGATGGAAACCAATGACGCAAAAGCTATTGCCGCACAAAGTTATGAAGCCTCAACCACTTTTGCCCAAGGTAACGCCAAGTTTAAAATTCGTGAGGCGGGGGATGTTAAAGAGTTTGAGGTTACCGTACAACCAGCCGACGAGAAGCATGATAAGCCGTGGTTAAAGATCACGGATAACAAGGGTAATTTACTATCGGACAAATACTCATACCCGTTAGATAAAGATAACCCGAAGATTGAAATATCAGTGCCGAAAAGCCATCCGCTGTATAAAAACGGCGATGCAACCGTGTTTGAGTTGAGCGAAGGCGCACTGATGAATGATAAATTCACCGCAAACTTGGTGCCTTCTGAAGGTGGTAACGGCAACTTGAGAAAAATGCAGAAGATCCAAACAGACAAGATGATGGATGGAAAATCCAGCACCTTGATCGATGTTTATCATAACCTCAATACTGAAGTTGGACTGAAGTCTTCTACAGCAAACCGTTTAGCCTCCGTCGCTCGTTTAGAGCATGAAGCGGCGCAAGAGCGCGTTGCTTCTATTTCTGGTGTTAACCTCGATGAAGAAGCGGCCAACATGATGAAGTTTCAACAAGCGTACATGGCTTCATCACGTGTGATGCAAGCGGCGAACGATACCTTCAATACCATTTTACAACTGAGGTAAGGAGAAGAGATAAGTGCTAACCCGAATTTCTAGTTTCCATAACTATCAGTCCGTACAAAATGATCTGCGTCGTCAAGAGAATAAGGTTCACCACAACCAAGAGCAGCTTGCTTCAGGGAAAAAGTTACTGAAACCTAGTGACGACCCCCTCGCTGCGCATTACATCCAAAACATTAGTCAGCAACAAGAACAGCTACAACAATATCTTAGCTCGATAGTGTTGGTGCGTAATCGTCTAGAAAACCACGAAGTTAATATCGCCAATGCGGAGAATTTTGCCGACGAGTCGAAGCGCTTAACGATGGAGATGATTAACGGTGCCTTTTCTGCTGAAGACCGACAAGCAAAGAAGCGTGAGCTAGAAGAGATTGCGAACAACTTCCTTAACTTGGTGAACTCGCAAGATGAATCTGGTAACTACGTGTTTGCTGGCACTAAGCCAAAAAGCCAACCATTTTATCGCGATAAAGATGGTAGCGTGCAATACGCTGGGGACGATTATCAGCGCAAAATGAAAGTTTCTAGCATGCTTGAGATGCCAATGAACGATCCTGGCAGCAAGCTGTTTATGGAGATACCAAACCCATTTGGCGATTATCAGCCGAATTACGATCTACAAAACGGTTCTGAGTTGCTATTAAACAGAGCCACTAACGTTGATACGAAGGATGATGCGGCGTATCGCGTGACATTTGTCGATATGAATAACGGCAAATTTGGTTACCAATTAGAGCGTAACGGCAAAGTAGTGGATGCCGATGAGTTTTCTCCAGAGAAAGGGATTGAATACAAAGGCCTGAAAGTGCACGTAAAAGGCCAAATTACGCCTGGTGACAGCATTGAGATCGAAAAGCGGGCAGAGTTCAGCATTTTCGATACCTTCAAGGATGCAATGGCATGGTCAGACAAATCGGTTTCGGATACGTCGGCGACCGCCAAATTGCACCAAATGACAGAAGAATTCCACGCTGCTTTTATCCATTTGAATAAAGCGCGTACAGATGCCGGTGCTCGATTGAGTACGCTGGATATCCAAGAGCAAAATCATGAAGACTTTAATTTGTCTCTCGCAAAAGCGAAGAGCAACTTTGAGGACTTGGATTACTCTAAAGCCGTGATCGAGTTCAGTGAAAACTCGCGAGCGTTACAGGCATCGCAACAAGCATTCGGTAAGACCAAAGATCTAACGTTGTTTAACTACATCTAGTATGGCACTCATACACATTGTCTGATTTTGATGCCTTATGTGCAAAGCCTTAAGCGCGATAAGTCGGCGTAACCTGAGAGTCTGAGATGTCATGCGGCACGATTTTACCCAAAGCGGCAATGAGGCGGGAGGCAAGTCGGGCGGCAACAGGGCAGCGTTCAATACCCTTGGGCTAAGATGAGTCTGACAAACCTGAAATAGCTTAATGATAAAGCTAACTTATTGTTTATCTGATTCTTTTAAAAGTAGTTAAATAATTTACGCAAGTTGGCACACAAATTGTATTGAAAATATCAGAACAGATTTAGAGATTCTAAACCCTGCGTTTAAGGCAGATTTAGCAAGTAACTTTTACGGTCAGTGCTTATCCAAATGAGAGTAAAGCTGGCCGCTTCGCAAAATCTTGCGAACTCAACAGGAGAGCAAAATGGCTGTAACAGTTAGTACTAACGTCTCCGCGATGACCGCGCAGCGTTACCTAAACAAAGCGACTGATGAATTAAACACGTCGATGGAGCGCTTATCTTCAGGACATAAGATTAACAGTGCAAAAGATGATGCGGCAGGTCTACAGATCTCTAACCGCTTAACTGCACAGTCTCGTGGCCTAGATGTCGCAATGCGTAACGCGAACGATGGTATCTCGATTGCACAAACCGCTGAAGGTGCGATGAATGAGGCAACCTCTGTCATGCAACGAATGCGTGACCTTGCGATTCAATCATCGAACGGTACTAACTCTCCGGCTGAGCGTCAGGCGATCAACGAAGAGTCAATGGCATTGATTGACGAGCTAAACCGTATTGCAGAAACCACTTCATTTGGTGGTCGTCGTCTATTGAACGGCTCATTCGGTGAAGCGGCATTCCAGATTGGTGCGAGCTCAGGTGAAGCCATGATCATGGGACTCACCAGCATTCGTGCGGACGATACTCGCATGGGCGGTGTGACCTTCTTATCTGAGAACGGTAAAGATAAAAACTGGAGTGTTGACCCAGCTAAATCTGACTTGAAGATCACGCTACCAGGTATGGGTGAAGACGAAGACGGCAATGTTGATGATCTAGAAATCAACATTAATGCTAAAGCGGGCGACGACATCGAAGAGCTTGCCACTTACATTAATGGTCAGTCTGATATGATTAATGCGTCTGTAAGTGAAGATGGCAAGTTGCAAGTTTTTGTCGCGCATCCAAACGTTCAGGGTGAGATTTCTATTTCTGGTGGATTAGCATCTGAGCTTGGCCTGAGTGATGAACCTATCAGAACGTCAGTACAAGATATTGATATGACCACGGTACAAGGTTCTCAAAACGCGATTTCTGTGCTGGATTCGGCACTGAAATACGTAGACTCGCAACGTGCAGACTTAGGTGCGAAGCAAAACCGTTTGAGTCACAGCATCAACAACTTGGCGAATATCCAAGAAAACGTTGACGCATCGAACAGCCGAATTAAAGATACAGATTTTGCGAAAGAAACCACGCAAATGACCAAAGCACAAATTTTGCAACAAGCAGGTACATCGATTCTTGCTCAAGCGAAACAGTTGCCAAACTCTGCAATGTCACTATTGCAGTAGTTTACTTAGCCTGTACTCAATACATTCAGACGTGGATGGGAATGCAGGCTTTTGGCAAGCAGCTTTACAATAGAATGAGCGGCTCTCTCATCTCTCACCTGCCAATCATTTTCAATGTAAAGTTGCACTCGGTATGCCGGAAATGTGTTCATTTCTCTTGATCTCCACATAGGCTCTGGCGACCAACCTAGCCCCAGTTCTCTCAAAGGAAAAGGGGCTTTTTCTTTTCTAATTCTTACGTCTATCGTCTGCGAACTTATCTTCAATTGTTTCCTTTTGCTGGTTTTCTATACAATCTGGCCCTCTCGGCTCGATTTGTGGAAACTTGAGCACTTTTTCTTACTTTTCTTCAATTTTATTAGCTAAATCTCGCAATGTTATTTTTTTAAACTTTTTTCTAAAGCTTCTGAATTTGGTGTCGTTAATAGAGGTAACTTTGAGAGAACTACTTGGTTTTCCGAGACGTCGGAAACCGCTACACCGGAAAATCAATTGGAGAAATCACCA
>NZ_JAWOVP010000020.1:0-51592 GCF_033339995.1 Vibrio sp. 1641 | reverse complement strand
ATGGACGAAGGTCTACGTTTCGCGATCCGTGAAGGTGGCCGTACAGTAGGTGCTGGTGTTGTTGCTAAGATCTTCGATTAATTCATAACGAATTAAACGAAATCTTGCACTGTTCTTCTTTTTGAAGAAAGCGCACCGAAAAGGGAAGCTTAGGCTTCCCTTTTTCATTTCTAGATTACATTTAGTTATAAGTGTTGAAATAAAAGACGTCACTTTTTCGATTTAAAAACAGAGTTTTACCGGCTTTGTTTCTTAACGCTTTTACTCACCCCTCTTAACCCTTTGATCTTTTCCTGCAGCGGTAAAATCGTTATAACCAAATATTCTGAGCGGACACCATAATGCGACTGGTAACAAGAACTATTCTTGTTTATATTGTTTGTCACAGATTAGTTTTATAGGTTTTTTGAGTATGTACGTTTGTCTTTGCCATGGTGTCTCCGACAAAAAAATTAGGAAGTTGGCGATAGATGAAGGCGTAACAGATATTAAAGGAATCAAAAAGTGCACGGCATTGGGCAGCCAATGTGGTAAGTGCATCAGACAGGCCAAGGAAATTTTAGCGGAAACTAGTTACACGGAATTTAAACAAGCCAGCTAATTGCTGTAAGTATGCAGTAATTATTTGCCTTACATTTTGACACCTTCTCATTTGCTTCTACATTTAAATGAAGCCAAAGAGGAGGGTTTTGTCATGAAAGGCGATCCAATCATCATTCAACATCTCAATAAAGTGCTCGGTAACGAGCTCGTCGCTATTAATCAGTATTTTCTTCACGCCCGAATGTATAAAGACTGGGGCTTAAAGCACCTAGCAGACAAGGAATATCACGAATCTATCGATGAGATGAAGCATGCCGATCATCTAATTGAGCGTATTTTGTTCCTTGAAGGCCTACCGAACCTACAAGATTTAGGTAAGTTGATGATTGGTGAAGATACCAAGGAAATGCTCGAGTGTGACTTAAAGCTTGAAATGGCGGCTATTCCAGATTTAAAAGATGCGATTGCCTACGCTGAAGACATTCGAGATTATGTGTCTCGAGATCTCTTCCAAGATATTCTTGAAGATGAAGAAGAACATGTTGATTGGCTAGAGACGCAACTTGGCTTGATTGAAATGTCTGGTATTGAGAATTATCTCCAAGCGCAATACGTGGACGAAGAGTAACGATACTTTCTAAGTTTGCATACTCCAATAATAGTAATAAGAAAGAGCACCTGACTCGAAAATCGGGTGCTTAACCCCGTTATCTGGTCTAATCTCTTTTATTATCGGCTTTTTAAGGATATTGCTCGCAATCTTGCCTATGAAGTTTGATTTCTATCCGATAGAATTTATGCCCCCTTACCTAAAAATAAAAAAGAGAAACGTCCATGTCTGAAGACAACCACCAAGCAGCCACTCAAGAAGAAGAACATCGCCAAAAAGCATTGGATTACCATGCTTATCCAACTCCAGGAAAGATTGCTGTCGAACTGACAAAGCCTGCGGAAACGGCGGGTGATCTTGCCCTTGCTTACAGCCCTGGTGTTGCAGAGCCAGTGCGTGAAATCGCACAAAACCCGGATAACGTGTACAAGTACACTGCAAAAGGGAACATGGTTGCTGTTATTTCTAACGGTACCGCTATTCTAGGTCTAGGTAACCTAGGTCCACTTGCATCTAAGCCAGTGATGGAAGGTAAAGCGTTACTGTTTAAGCGTTTTGCAGGTCTTGACTCTATTGATATTGAAGTTAAGCACCGCACGATCGATGAATTTGTTGATACTGTTGCGAGCATTGCAGACACTTTTGGCGGTATCAACCTTGAAGATATTAAAGCACCAGACTGTTTTGAGATTGAAAAGCGTCTGATTGAACGTTGTGATGTACCAGTATTCCACGATGATCAACATGGTACTGCTATTGTAACGGCAGCGGGTATGCTGAATGCAATCGAACTTCAAGGTAAGAAACTTGAAGATTCAACAATTGTTTGTCTTGGCGCTGGCGCTGCCGCTGTAGCGTGTATGGAGCTTCTGATCAAATGCGGCGCAATGCGCGAAAAAATCTACATGCTAGATCGCAAAGGTGTGATTCACACTCGTCGTGATGATCTTAATGAATATAAGCAGCTATTTGCGAACAATACAGATAAGCGCACACTAGAAGACGTGATTGAAGGTGCAGATCTGTTCCTAGGTGTATCTGGTCCAAACCTATTGCCAGCGGAAGCGTTGAAGTTGATGGCAGATAAGCCAATCGTATTCGCATGTTCTAACCCGGATCCTGAAATCAAGCCGGAACTTGCTCACGCAGTTCGTGATGACTTGATCATGGGTACTGGCCGTAGTGATTATCCTAACCAAGTTAACAACGTATTGTGTTTCCCATTCATTTTCCGCGGTGCTCTTGATGTGCGTGCAAGTGAAATCAATGATGAAATGAAACTTGCAGCCGTTGAGGCGATTCGTGAGCTAGCAAAAGAGCCTGTACCTGAAGCCGTATTGAAGGCTGCAGGTGTTGATAAGCTAGAGTTTGGTGCGGACTATATTATTCCAAAACCAATGGATTCACGTTTGCTACCACGTGTTGCAAAAGCGGTTGCTCAGGCGGCGGTTAATTCAGGTGTAGCTCGTATCGAGATGCCTGAAAACTACATGGCAGAGTAATATATCTTTCAGATGTGATACACAAAAATGGGACGCTATTGCGTCCCATTTTTTATGTCATTCATTTGGCTCGAGGCAAGAGTTATTACCTGAAACCTCTTATCAGGCTTTTTTATTCTTCGTCGAATGACTCAAATTCGATGCCCATTTCCGTCATCAGCGCTTTTACTTCTGTTGGAATATCATCAGGACGGTCTTTACGAAGGTCTTCATCTGTCGGAAGTGGCTGACCTGTGTACGCGTGCAAAAATGCCTCGCATAGCAATTCGCTATTGGTTGCATGGCGTAAGTTATTGATCTGACGGCGAGTACGCTCATCAGTTAGCACCTTTAAAACTTTTAGCGGGATAGAGACGGTAATTTTTTTTACTTGTTCGCTTTTTTTGCCGTGCTCTGCATATGGGCTAATGTATTCGCCATTCCAGTCAGCCATTGCACACCTTCATTTATGTAATCGGTTAAAAATAATTTAGGTGCTGATTTTAGCTGCATTTACCGCCATAAGCAAAGACATATAGACGTCTAGAAGTGTTGACGTCTCATTTTTTGACGAGTAAAGTGAACATAACAGCAAAGGAAGCGTGTTGATCACTTTATGTTGCTCATTAGATATAGCGCATTCCTATTTAGAAGTCATTACCCGTGAAAGGATACACCCATGAGCACTCGCAAACCTGCGACCATTGCAGTACGCACTGGTATTGAATCAGACAGCCAATATCATGCTGTCGTTCCACCTATTTATCTTTCCACTAACTATGGTTTTCCTGCTTTTGGTGAAGTGCCCAAGTATGATTACACACGATCTGGTAATCCAAATCGCGGACTGTTGGAAAGTGCGCTATCTGAACTCGAGTCTGGAAAAGGAGCGGTTGTTACTAACTGCGGTACGTCGGCATTAAATTTATGGGTTTCCGCTTTTCTCGGCCCAGATGATCTCATTATTGCTCCTCACGATTGTTATGGTGGTACCTATCGTCTTTTTAATACCCGAGCTAACAAAGGCGATTTTAAGGTTCAGTTTGTCGATCAATCAGACGAACAGGCTTTAGATGCTGCATTGGCACAAAAACCAAAACTCATTTTGCTAGAAACTCCGTCAAATCCTCTGGTTCGCGTAGTGGATATTGCAGCTACTTGTGAAAAAGCGAAACAAGTCGGCGCGTTAGTTGCGGTGGACAATACCTTTTTGACACCCGTGTACCAAAAACCTTTAGAGCTAGGTGCGGATTTTGTTATCCACTCCACAACAAAGTACATCAACGGTCATTCGGACGTAATTGGTGGGGTAATCATCACCAACACAGAAGCGCATGCAGAAGAGCTTGCATGGTGGGGCAATTGTATTGGTGCAACGGGCACACCATTCGATAGTTACATGACACTGCGAGGTATTCGTACGCTTGGTGCTCGTATGAGAGTACATGAAGAGAGCTCACAGCAGGTACTGGCTTACCTACAGAAACAAGCGTTAGTTAAAACTATCTATCATCCAAGCCTGCCGGAACATCCAGGTCATGACATCGCTAAAAAGCAGCAAACGGGCTTTGGCTCTATGTTGAGTTTTGAGTTTTCTGGTTCGTTTGAACAGTTAAAGGTGTTTGTGAAAGAGCTCCAACTGTTTTCATTAGCAGAGTCATTAGGTGGTGTAGAAAGTTTGATTTGCCACCCAGCATCCATGACGCACCGTGCAATGGGTGAGGAGGCGCTGGCGGAGGCTGGGGTCTCTCATCAACTATTGCGTTTGTCTGTCGGTTTGGAAGATGCACAAGACCTCATCACAGATTTAGAACAAGCGTTCGCTAAAGCTACCCAGTAATAGGAGACGATAACAATGACTGTACAACGTCAGCTGCATAAGTTTGGTGGCAGTAGCTTAGCAAACCCAGAATGCTACTTACGCGTTGTGGGTATTCTCAAGGAGTATTCGACAGAAAATGATCTTGTGGTCGTCTCTGCTGCAGGAAAAACCACTAATCGCTTGATTGAGTTTTTGGAAGGGTTAAATAAAGATGGCCGAATTGCGCATGAAGCGCTTCAAAGCTTAAGACAGTTTCAAACTGAGCTAATAGAAAGCTTGTTGGAGAGTGAAGCAAAAGAAGAGCTGTTAGCTTTATTACATGATGAGTTCAGTACTCTCTCGGAGCTGACTGCACCACTCACTAATGCGCAAAAAGCTGCGGTACTGGGACACGGAGAAGTATGGTCTGCTCGCCTATTGGCCGCGTTATTATCTCAACGTTCTATCCCTGCGGTTGCACAAGATGCACGAGCGTTTTTACGTGCAGAAGCGGGAACTCAACCAGAGGTTGATCGCGCTCGTTCATACCCTTTAATTAAAGAGATCCTCGCGCAGCATAACCATAAACGTGTGGTAATTACTGGCTTTATGGCTCAGAACGAGGCAGGAGAAACCATTCTACTTGGTCGTAACGGCTCTGACTATTCTGCAACGGTCATAGGCGCGCTTGCTGAAGTCAGTACTGTCACGATTTGGAGTGATGTTGCTGGTGTCTATAGTGCCGATCCACGTTTGGTGTCTGACGCTTGTTTATTACCGTTACTTCGATTGGATGAAGCCAGTGAACTTGCTCGCTTAGCTGCCCCAGTGCTACACAGTCGTACGCTTCAGCCTGTGGCGCAAAGTACCATGGACCTTAATCTCAAGTGTAGCTATCTGCCAGAGTCGGGTTCTACTCGTATTGAGCGTGTATTGGCATCTGGTCGTGGCGCTAAAATTATTACTTCACTGGATGATGTTTTATTGGTGCAGTTGTCTTTCATGCATGGGCACGACTTCGAAAAAACACAGAGTGATGTATTACAAGCGTTGCAGCGCGCGCAATTAGAGCCACTGGCATTTGAAGCTCAATCCGATCAGCACACGCTACGCTTGGCTTACACCGCAGAAATCGCCGGTGGTGCATTGAAACACTTGCAAGAGCTTGCGGTAGAGGCAGAAATTAAGCTAAAAGAAGGTTACTCGCTCTTAGCTGCGGTAGGTGCAGGCGTTACGAAAAACGCCAATCATTGCTTTGGCTTTTATCAGAAGCTAAAGCACTCTCCGGTAGAATTTATCTCTGAAACAGACTCAGGACTGAGCCTAGTCGCTGTTTTGCGCCGTACTGATACCGAGGCGTTGGTTCAAACGATTCATAGCCAGTTGTTCCAAGCGCAAAAACGCGTGGCAGTGGCTTTATGTGGCAAGGGTAATATTGGTTCTAGTTGGTTAAATTTATTTGCGACGCAAAAAAGTGAGCTCGAAAAACGTCATGGTATGAGCTTTGATCTTGTCGCGGTTGTGGATAGCCAAACCTATTGGTTCGATGAGCAAGGTATTGAGGCGGCGAGTGTTGCTGAACGATTTGATGATGAAAGCATAGCAAACAATGGGGATTGGCTGGCACGTTTGGGAGCACTTAAAAGCTATGATGAAGCCGTCGTGCTAGATGTTACCGCGAGTAAAGAGTTAGCTCAGCGCTACGTAGAAATCGCACAGCAAGGCATTCATTTGATTTCCGCTAACAAAGTGGCCGGTTCCGCAGATAGTCAGTACTACCATCAGGTTCAAGATGCATTCGCTAAAGTTGGTCGTCATTGGCTATACAACGCAACGGTTGGTGCTGGGTTACCGATAAACCATACCGTGCGAGATCTTCGTGAAAGTGGGGATGAAATCGTCGCTCTATCGGGGATTTTCTCGGGGACGTTATCATGGCTGTTCCAACAGTTTGATGGTTCTGTACCATTTAATGATTTAGTCGATCTTGCTTGGCAGCAAGGGTTAACCGAACCTGACCCTCGTTCTGATTTAGATGGCTCCGATGTAATGCGTAAGTTAGTCATCTTGGCTCGAGAATCGGGCCTAGATATAGAACCAGACAGCGTTAAAGTTGAGTCTTTAGTGCCAGAAGAATTAAGAGAACTGAGCTTAGATGATTTCTTCGATAATGGAGCGTTGTTGAGTGAAATACTTCAAGAGCGTCTGACAAAAGCACAGAGAAACGATCAAGTGCTTCGCTATGTGGCGCGTTTAGAAAAAAATGGTAAAGCAACGGTGGGAGTCGAAGCGTTGTCTCGTGAGCACGCGCTCGCCAACTTATTGCCATGCGATAACATTTTTGCCATAGAGAGCAAGTGGTACAAAGATAACCCTCTGGTCATTCGAGGACCAGGCGCAGGCAGAGAAGTGACAGCCGGCGCTATTCAATCCGACCTCAACCGATTGGCTGGTTTATTTTAAAGTTGCGATTGACCTAAAAACCCTGGAATTAATCCAGGGTTTTTTATTCCCCTATCAGTGCCATACTGAAGTCATAACCCGTGCAAAATGGCGAGATGATGCTCAAGTAGAAACTTGAACTATCTTCATTATTAACTTGAGAAAAATTCATAATTACAAGGTTGACATTAAATCGTATTCAATACATTCTGTAGACATATAGACGTCTAAACGTCGATTTTAAGGATTTGTTTTCGTGGCGGAGTGCCGCAGGGAGAGTAAGATGGGATATACGCACGCAGGCCATATCGACGCCTTGAACCAGAATATTGCTGAGTTATCAGATAACATCAATGTATCGTTTGAGTTTTTTCCGCCAAGCAGCGCTAAGATGGAAGAAACACTTTGGAATTCAGTGCACCGTCTTAAAACGCTTCAACCTAAATTTGTTTCTGTGACTTACGGTGCGAACTCCGGCGAGCGTGACAGAACACACTCCATCATTAAAGAAATTAAAGCAACAACCGGATTGGTTGCCGCTCCCCATCTCACTTGTATTGATGCGACTCGTGAAGAGTTGATTAATATTGCCGATGATTATTGGAACAATGGTATTGAAAATATCGTCGCTCTGCGTGGTGATATTCCTCCAGGTGGCGGTGCGCCTGATATGTATGCCTCGGATTTGGTTGAGCTGCTGAAATCACGCCACGATTTCGATATCTCCGTTGCTGCATTCCCTGAGGTTCACCCTGAAGCTAAAAGCGCTCAGTCTGACTTATTGAACCTAAAACGTAAGGTAGATGCAGGTGCAAACCGTGCTATTACTCAGTTCTTTTTTGACGTTGAGTCTTACCTGCGATTCCGTGACCGTTGTGTCGCAGCAGGAATTGACGTAGAAATTGTGCCAGGAATTTTGCCTGTATCGAACTTTAAGCAAGCGTCTCGCTTTGCGGCACAGAACAATGTGAAAGTACCAGGATGGATGAGCAAACAATTCGATGGCTTGGATGATGATCCGGTGACTCGCCAGCTTGTAGGAGCTAGCCAAGCTATTGATATGGTGCGTGTACTGAGTCGTGAAGGGGTTAAGGACTTTCACTTCTACACACTAAACCGTGCAGAGATGACTTACGCGTTATGTCATACGTTGGGTGTTCGTCCTCGCGCAGTAGTCGGTGCGTAAATCTGGTTTCAAAAGGATAAAAGGCTTGCCAAGTGGCAAGCCTTTTTCGTTTTATCAAAGCAAAAGGAGTTTAACCAATCACTTCAAGTTCAGTTAGAACTTCTTCTGCCCAAGTGATCCAAGTTTCACGTAACAGAAGGTTACGGCGAAGCGTTAGACGTTCTAGGCGAGCTTGTTTATCTAAAGTTGACGGCGTTGCGTAGTAAGCAGCTTCAATTTCTTTGTAGTGAGAAACCAGTTTGCGAGACTCTTCAACTAGCTCGGCGAGTTGGTCACGGAATGGAGCTGCAGGTTGAACGGCACATGCCATCAATTTCGCTGAAAACTCATCACGAACTGTTGGGTGTGCAGTTGGTTGATCAAACCACTCTCCTAAAGCGCTGCGACCAGCGTCTGTAATGGAGTAAACCTTGCGGTCTGGTTTGCCTTCTTGGGGTTCTAATACGCAAGTAACCAGTTCTTTCTCAGCCATTTTGTTGAGTTCACGGTACACCTGTTGGTGGCTTGCTTTCCAGAAGTAACCGATGCTAGCAGAGAATTCTTTAGTGATGTCGTAACCGGTTGCGTCGCGAGTGCTAAGAACAGTTAAGATTACGTGTGGTAATGACATGTCTTCAATCCAAATGGTCAATAAACTTGTAAACAAGCTACTTATACTTTCAGCTGCGCTCTTACTGGCACTTGAGTTTTTTAATGTATAAGTAGCACCAACAATGTTGGTCCTGTCACCTTAAAGCCGTTTATCACCTAGAGAGATGGGGAGTCCCATCAAGGCTGGAGCAGGTATGATTGGATTTATGAGCTCTCAGCAGGCAAGTAGTATATAAATAATAAGCATGAAGTGGAATAGTAGGACAAAATTACCCTAAAAAACTAACATAATAATCAATAGTGTTAACTTGTGGTTTTTTGTTCTTTTATTTTGGTATTTTTTGGGTCTCTAGTAGTTTATTAAACTGCTTTTGTTTTGGTGCGATTATCCTGTGATAAAAAAAGCTGAGCATTTGCCCAGCTTTTTATTAAAAATGAAACGATTAGCCTGTGTTGCGCATACCAGCAGCAATACCAGCAATCGTCACCATCAACGCTTCTTCCAAGTTTGCAGAGGCTTCTTCGGTTTGACGCGTGCGGTATAGCAGCTCTGCTTGTAGCATATTCAATGGCTCAACGTAGATATTGCGTAAGCGAATCGACTCGAGTCCCCAAGGGTCATGCTGCATCAAGTTTTCATTGTTCTCTACATTCAGTACCGCTTTGATGTCTTCTTGAAGCTGAGCACGAAGTTTTTCACCGAGTGGACGGAGCGACTCATCCACCAATCGCTCATCGTAGTAGCGAGAGATATCAATATTACACTTCGAGTACACCATCTCTAGCATGCCGAGACGAGTAGAGAAAAACGGCCATTCGCGGCACATCTCTTCGAGCAATGCTTGGTGGCCTTTATCGATCGAGTATTGAATCGCTTCACCTGCGCCTAGCCATGCAGGAAGTACCAAACGGTTTTGACTCCATGAGAAGATCCACGGGATTGCACGTAAGCTTTCTACTCCGCCCTTAGGGTTGCGTTTTGCAGGACGAGAACCAAGTGGCAACTTGCCGAGTTCGAGTTCTGGTGTTGCTTGGCGGAAGTAAGGCACGAAATCTGGCTCGCCACGAACCACATTTCGGTAAGACTCACAGCTTACTTCTGATAGCACTTCCATCAAGTCGCGCCATTCTTGTTTTGGCTCTGGTGGCGGTAACAAGTTGGCTTCCAGAATCGCACTTGCGTATAGGTTAAAGCTGTTTACTGCGACATCTGGGAGTCCCAGTTTAAAGCGGATCATCTCGCCTTGCTCTGTTACACGTAAACCGCCTTTCAAGCTTTTTGGTGGTTGCGACAAAAGCGCAGCATGCGCAGGTGCGCCACCGCGACCGACTGTACCCCCACGACCATGGAATAAAGTTAGCTCAACGCCTTCTTCTTCAGCTACTTTAACTAACGATTCCATCGCATGATACTGAGCCCAACCTGCAGACATAACACCTGCATCTTTCGCTGAGTCAGAGTAACCAATCATGACCATCTGGTGGTTTTGGATAAAACCACGGTAAAGGTCAATCCCCATAAGCTGCTTGATGACCGATTCTGCGTTGTTCAAATCGTCTAGCGTTTCGAACAGAGGACACACATCCATGCGGTAAGGGCAACCAGCTTCTTGTAGCAGTAGATGAACGGCTAGTACGTCAGAGGCGGTACGTGCCATTGAAATAACGTAAGCGCCAAACGCTTCACGCGGTTGTGCTGCAACAATCTTACAGGTATCCAAAACCTCTTTGACGGGTTCAGACGGTTCCCAATCACGAGGGAGAAGCGGACGTTTAGATGCCAGCTCGTTAGTTAGAAAAGCAATCTTATCTTGCTCACTCCATTGTTCGTAATCACCAATACCTAAGTAGCGAGTTAGTTCAGACAAGACGTCTGAGTGACGCGTGCTCTCTTGGCGGATATCAAGACGTACAAGATGGATACCAAATGCTTTTACGCGGCGTAGTGTATCCAGTAGTGAGCCGTTGGCTATTACACCCATGCCACATTCGTTTAGTGACTGGTAGCAGGCATACAGCGGTTCCCAAAGTTGCTCGACTTTTTGCAGTGGTGCTTTAACGGCCAGTTTTTGACCGTGGATCTTAGCATCGAGAATATCTTTGGTTTCATTGAGCAGAGTGCGTAATTGCTTCAGGATCGCACGGTATGGTTCGTGCTGATCTTCGCCAGCAAGTTCACGGACTTGATCGTTTGAAACTGTCATAGACAGCTCGCTGATCAACTCGTTGATGTCATTGAGATAAAGATCGGCGGCTTTCCAACGAGACAATAGTAAGACTTCACGCGTAACGTTGTGAGTAACAAACGGGTTACCGTCACGGTCACCGCCCATCCAAGAGGAGAAGTGCACTGGGCGAGCATCAATGGGTAAACCTTCTCCAAGGTAAGATTTTAGACGGTCATTCATCTCACGTAGGAAGTCCGGTACTGCTTCCCATAGAGAGTTTTCAACGACCGCAAAGCCCCACTTTGCTTCATCCAACGGAGTAGGGCGTTGTTGTCGAATCACGTCTGAATGCCAGCCTTGGGCAATCAGTTGCTCTAGGCGGCGTTCGGTTTTTCTGCGCTCTTTAGAAGAAAGATCGCTTAGCTCCAACTTTGATAAGCACTCGTTTATCTTGACCAGTTTGTTGATCATCGTACGGCGCGTAATTTCTGTTGGGTGAGCCGTCAATACCAATTCAATATTCAGATCACGAACCGCTTGGGCAGTGTCCAGTTTGCTCACATCGTTTTGTACCAGTTTAGAAAACAGCGAGTTAATCGCGTCTGGTTCACAAATGTGCTCTTCACAATGGCGTGAAATCGTGTGGTATTGCTCAGCGATATTGGTGAGGTTTAGAAATTGGTTAAACGCGCGAGTAACGGGCGTTAGCTGCTCATCAGGTAGATGTTTGATTTCTTCGATCAAGCTGTCCCTGTCTGCTTGATTCCCTGCTTGAGCTGATTTGGATAATTTACGAATGGTTTCCACTTTCTCGAAGATTTCTTCGCCATGGGCATCGCGAATGGTGTTACCCAATAAGTGGCCTAACATGCGCACATTACTTTTGAGTGCGGCGTATTTCTCGTTCATTGTCGTCCTGCCTCGTAAAAAAACTACATCCATTGTCCTTGTTAAGACTCCAATCTAGCGAAAAGCACCAGTTATAGTCAAATAAAGCAGACTAAGTTTGCAATTATTCCGCTGTCTCCTGATTTAGAGCAAATTTACGGCAGCCATAGAGTAAGAAGTGAAAATTAATTACAAAATAACAAGTTAAATAAGTGTTAAGACTAGCGCTAAATTGTGAAGATAAAAAGATGCAGCTCAATCGAGCTGCACAGACTTTCGAGCTTAAACGCGTATTAACAGCAGTACTTGACCATCGCCTTTGAAAGCACATCAATTGTGGGGTCGATAAAGTCGAAGGATAGAAACTCATCCGGTTGATGGGCTTGGTCGATTGACCCAGGGCCGAGCACCAAGGTTGGACACAACTGCTGTAGAAATGGTGCTTCAGTACAGTAGTTCACGGTTTCTGAACTAGTTTGGCAAATCTCTTCAACACCACCAATAAATGGGTGGTCATGTTGGCATTCGTAACCCGGAATAGGCTCATGCAATGGAATAATATCCAGTCTCCCTGGCCATTTCGCTTCGACTTCTTTTAATGCTCCGCGCAACATGTTCTCTAAACCATCAAGGCTAATGCCAGGAAGAGGACGCACGTCGTAATGCAGCTCACAGCAACCACAAATACGGTTAGCGCTGTCACCACCGTGAATGTGTCCAAGGTTTAGGGTAGGGCTTGGAATGGCAAAACCCGGATGGTGATATTCTTTAATCAATTTGTCACGCAGTTGCATCATGGCGAACATGACTTCATGCATGATCTCAATAGCGTTAACGCCAAGCGCTGGGTCCGATGAATGACCGGACTTGCCTGTTACGCGAATGGCATTTGCCACATGCCCTTTATGACCTCGAATTGGCACAAGGCTGGTGGGTTCACCAATGATGCAGTAATCCGGCTTAAATGGGGCGTTTGCTGTGAAATGTCGCGCGCCCAACATGGTGGTCTCTTCGTCACAAGTGGCTAATACGTAAAGTGGTTTGCTCTGCTTGCTCCAATCGACTTTCTTCACTGCTTCATAAATAAAGGCGAAAAAGCCTTTCATGTCTGCTGTGCCTAAACCGTAGAAGCGGTTGTCTTTTTCCGTCAGTTTATGCGGATCAAAATTCCATCGCCCTTGATCGAATGGCACGGTATCACTATGGCCAGCAAGTAAAAGGCCACCTTCTCCCTCTCCCATACGTGCGATCATATTGTGCTTGCCTGGCTCGACTTCGATCACTTCAACGCTAAAACCCAGATCTTTAAACCAAGATGCGAGTTTTTCGATGACTTTTGCATTGCCCTGATCCCAGCTCGGATCCGTGGAGCTGATAGAAGAGGTGCTGATGAGTCCTTCATAGACCTCTAGAAAAGTTGGTAATTGCATGGATTCTTCAAATCTCCTGTTGACAGACAGACCACAAAAATGTAAAACACATATTAAATCATATTTAATGAATAAAAAATCAAAATAAAGCAAAAATTAAATATGAATAGTCATTTGAGCCTTTAAGTATATGGATGTTACACAATGCTAAAAACCACGATTATTGGAGCCAGCGGTTACACCGGCGCAGAGTTAGCGTTAATGGTTAATAAACACCCACAACTCACGCTATCAGGTTTATACGTTTCCGCCAACAGTGTTGATGCGGGAAAGAGCATCGCGCAGCTGCACGGTAAGCTAGCGGGCATCATTGATATGCCAGTTTTACCACTAACGGATCCACTGCAAATCGCTCAAGAATCGGACGTGGTGTTTTTGGCAACGGCTCACGAAGTCAGCCATGATTTAGCCCCAACTTTCTTGGAGGCAGGCTGTCAGGTATTCGATTTATCGGGTGCATTCCGTGTGAAAAGTGAAGGCTTTTACGACACTTTTTATGGCTTCGAACATCAACATAACAACTGGCTAGATAAAGCAGCATACGGCTTAGCAGAGTGGAACCAAGAATCAATAAAAACCACTCCTTTGATTGCAGTAGCAGGTTGCTACCCAACCGCTTCACAGCTTGCAATCAAACCTTTATTAGAACATGCGTTGCTCGATACCAACCAATGGCCAGTGATCAACGCAACCAGTGGTGTATCAGGTGCAGGGCGTAAAGCCTCCATGGTTAACAGCTTCTGTGAAGTGAGCTTGCAACCTTATGGTGTATTTAACCATCGTCACCAGCCAGAGATTGCTCAGCACTTGGGTTGCGATGTGATTTTTACTCCGCACCTCGGCAACTTTAAACGCGGCATTCTTGCCACTATCACCATGAAGCTTGCGCAAGGTGTGACAGAAGCACAAGTGGCACAGGCGTTTGAACAAGCTTATCAAGGCAAGCCTGCGGTGCGTCTTAAAGGCGACGGTATTCCACGTATTCAGGATGTCGAAAATACCCCTTTCTGTGATATCGGCTGGAAGGTACAAGGCGAACACATCATTGTGATTTCAGCTATCGACAACCTACTTAAAGGTGCATCGAGTCAAGCGATGCAATGTCTCAATATTCATTACGGTTACCCAGAACTGACAGCGTTGCTGTAGTCGTTGAAAGAGGGAAATGCGATGACGCAAACCAATCAAGCTCCTTTAGTCATTAAGCTAGGTGGTGCAGCTCTATCATGCACTCAAACCTTAAGCCAACTTTTTGGTGCCATTGCGGCTTACCAAAAATCGGCACAGCGACAAATCGCCATCGTTCATGGCGGTGGCTACCTAGTTGATGAGTTGATGGCAAAGCTTCAGCTTGAAACCGTTAAGAAAAACGGTTTACGCGTAACGCCTTACGATCAAATTCCTGTGATTGCAGGCGCGCTTGCAGGCACTGCGAATAAGTTACTTCAAGGTCAAGCGATTGCGGACGGTCTTAACGCTGTGGGCCTTAGCCTTGCGGATGGTGGTTTGTGTCTTGTTGAAGAACTTGACCCAGAACTCGGCGCGGTAGGCAAAGCATCACCGGGTGACTCAGCACTATTACAAGCGGTGCTAAACACAGGTGCACTGCCGATCATCAGTTCAATTGGTTTAACCAAAGATGGCCAGATGATGAATGTGAATGCTGATCAAGCAGCAGTCGCGGTTGCGGGCGCATTAGATGCGGAGTTAGTCCTGTTATCAGACGTGAGTGGTGTATTAGATGGAAAAGGCCATTTGATCAAAACCCTGTCAGAGCAGCAAGCTAACTCGTTGATCGATGGACATGTGATCACCGATGGCATGATCGTCAAAGTTAAAGCCGCTTTGGAGGCCGCCAATGATCTTGGCCGTCCAATTGAAGTCGCGACCTGGCGTTACCCAGAAAAATTAGCACAGTTATTCGCTGGTGAAAGTATTGGTACTCAATTCTTGCCTCAATAAGCATCAGCAAAAGAATTCAATATTAGGAAGTCGTAGTTGGCACTGACCGCCGAGCGCAGCGCCAGTTAAGTTTGGAGAAAAAACATGAGCAAAGTGAACGTAAATAAAGTGGTAGTCGCATACTCAGGCGGTCTAGATACTTCAGTAATTATCCCGTGGCTAAAAGAGAACTACGACTGTGAAGTAGTGGCTTTCGTTGCCGATGTTGGTCAAGGTGCCGAAGAGCTAGAAGGCATTGAAGCGAAAGCAAAAGCCTCTGGTGCTTCTGAGTGCTACATCGCTGACTTGAAAGAAGAAATGGTCGCAGACTACATTTACCCAACGCTAAAAACCGGCGCGTACTACGAAGGTAAGTACCTGCTAGGTACATCAATGGCGCGTCCAATCATTGCTAAAGCGCAGGTTGAAGTGGCACGTAAAGTGGGCGCGGACGCACTGTGTCACGGCTGTACAGGTAAAGGTAACGACCAAGTGCGTTTCGAAGGTGCATTCGCAGCATTAGCACCGGACTTACAAGTGATTGCACCTTGGCGTGAGTGGGACCTAGTGAGCCGTGAAGAGTGTTTGGATTACCTCGCTGAGCGTAATATTCCTTGCTCTGCGTCTCTTACTAAGATCTATTCACGTGATGCAAACGCATGGCACATTTCGACGGAAGGCGGCGTTTTAGAAGATACGTGGAACGCACCAAACGAAGACTGCTGGGTGTGGACTGTCGACCCAGAGCAAGCGCCAAATGAAGCGGAATACGTCACGCTGAAAGTAGAAAAAGGTGAAGTGGTCGAAGTTGATGGTGAAGCGATGACACCATACAACGCATTGGTTTACCTAAACGAGAAGGGCGCTAAGCACGGTGTTGGCCGTATCGATATCGTGGAAAACCGTCTTGTTGGAATGAAGTCTCGTGGTTGTTATGAAACACCGGGAGGCACCATCATGATGGAAGCGCTGCGTGCTGTAGAGCAGCTTGTGCTAGACAAATCATCATTCGAATTCCGTGAGGAGCTAGGTCTAAAAGCGTCTCACCTTGTATACGATGGCCGTTGGTTTACGCCACTATGTAAATCGATCCTTGCTGCTTCAGAAGAGCTAGCGCAAGACGTTAACGGTGAAGTGGTTGTTAAGCTCTACAAAGGTCAAGCGACAGTGACGCAAAAACGTTCTGACAACAGCTTGTATTCAGAAGAGTTCGCGACTTTTGGTGAAGATGAAGTATACGACCAAAGCCATGCAGGTGGGTTCATCCGTCTTTACTCGCTATCAAGCCGTATTCGTGCATTGAACAGCCAGAAGAAATAATCCCTTAACATCCATCTTGGATTGAATAAAGACCCGCCATTTATAGGCGGGTCTTTTGGTTTCTAAAAGCGGGTATCTAAAGTTTATTTGAATATATATGTAAAAATATTGAATTTATACTTTATTTTTTATCGAAATTGCCGTAACGTTGACCCATAAGAAAAAGTGAGCAAATGACCATCAAATTGGTTACTACTCATTCGAGAACGTTAGAGTAAGCAATAGTCATCAGGAGAGACGCAATGGCATTATGGGGCGGAAGATTTACCCAAGCGGCAGACACCAGATTTAAAGAGTTCAATGATTCGTTGCGTTTTGACTACCGATTGGCTGAGCAAGACATCGTAGGTTCAATCGCATGGTCTAAAGCTCTGTTTTCTGTTGATGTGCTATCGGCAGAAGAACAGCAAAAACTGGAACTTGCTTTAAATGAGCTGAAGTTAGAAGTGATGGAAGACCCTCACCAAATTCTTCGCTCTGATGCAGAAGATATCCACTCTTGGGTTGAACAGCAGCTAATCAGTAAAGTGGGAGATTTAGGTAAAAAACTCCACACTGGGCGTTCTCGTAATGACCAAGTCGCCACAGACTTGAAACTTTGGTGTCGTCAGCAGGGTCAGCAATTGTTGATTGCTTTAGATCGCCTACAAGCACAAATGGTCCATGTTGCTAAACAGCACCAAGGCACCGTATTGCCAGGCTATACTCATCTTCAGCGTGCTCAACCTGTAACCTTTGCTCACTGGTGCTTGGCTTATGTTGAAATGTTCGAGCGTGACTACTCTCGTCTGAATGATGCCTTACAGCGTCTCGACACTTGTCCACTTGGCTCGGGTGCTTTAGCGGGAACGGCTTATCCGATTGATCGCGAACAATTAGCACATAATCTCGGTTTCCACCGTGCTACGCGTAATTCACTCGATTCGGTTTCAGATCGTGATCATGTGATGGAACTGATGTCGGTGGCGTCGATTTCTATGCTTCACCTTTCTCGTCTTGCAGAAGATATGATCTTCTACAATTCAGGCGAGTCAAACTTCATTGAGTTAGCGGATACGGTGACATCTGGTTCGTCATTAATGCCACAGAAGAAAAACCCAGATGCACTTGAGTTGATCCGTGGTAAGACAGGGCGTGTCTATGGCGCATTATCGAGCATGATGATGACAGTTAAAGCTTTGCCATTGGCGTACAACAAAGACATGCAGGAAGATAAAGAAGGGTTGTTTGACGCTTTAGATACATGGAACGACTGCATGGAAATGGCAGCTCTGTGTTTTGACGGTATTAAAGTGAATGGCGAGCGCACACTAGAAGCGGCGAAACAAGGTTACGCAAACTCGACGGAGTTAGCTGATTACCTAGTGGCGAAAGGCATCCCATTCCGTGAAGCTCACCACATCGTCGGTGTCGCGGTCGTTGGTGCTATTGCTAAAGGTTGTGCGCTAGAAGAGCTGTCTATCGAAGAGTTAAAAGCCTTCTCAGAAGTCATTGAAGCGGATGTGTATGACATCCTGACTATCGATTCGTGTTTGGAAAAGCGTTGTGCTTTGGGTGGTGTTTCGCCTCATCAGGTCGCTTACGCGGTAGAACAAGCGGATAAGCGCCTGAGCCAGCGTGACAGCTCGGCGGTGAAAGTGCGTCCTGCACGTTTGACGGACATTGAAACGTTGGAAGGTATGGTTGCTTACTGGGCGAACCTTGGTGAGAATCTTCCGCGCTCTCGTAATGAGCTCGTGAGAGATATTGGCTCTTTCGCGGTGGCTGAGCATCATGGTGAAGTGACGGGTTGCGCTTCTCTATATGTGTATGACTCAGGGTTGGCAGAAATACGCTCTCTTGGTATCGAAGCGGGCTGGCAAGGCCAAGGGCAGGGCAGTGCGATTGTGAACTATTTGGTTGAGAAAGCGCGCCAGATGGCGATCAAGAAAGTCTTTGTTCTAACGCGAACGCCTGAGTTCTTTATGAAGCAAAGCTTTTTACCGACATCGAAGTCATTACTGCCGGAGAAAGTTCTGAAAGATTGCGATCAGTGCCCACGTCAACATGCATGTGATGAGGTAGCGCTTGAGATCAATTTAATGGAGCAAGTGATCCAAAAAACGCATGTGGCATGAACTGAAGTTGTGGAGTGATTTTATTAGCATTCAATGACATAGTCATTTTCCTGTTTACTTACATCAGTATTCGCTAAAAAAATCGAAAAAATTTGGAACCTTTGAGAGGAAGCCCGGTCTATTAAAGTACCACTGCTTTTTCTTAGAAGAATCTAAGAGAGCCCCAGAACTGACATTGGTTTTGGGGCTTTTTTCTATCTGTCACTTTTCTCTTTTTTATTGGCCTTTTTTTGTCCCTTTCGACGTTGCCAAGGCAAGATGACAAAACGCATCCATAAGTGTAGAAACAACAAAACGTTGAAAGCGAAGCCGGCAAAGATCAAAGCGATCGACTCGATGCTTTGTGGATCATCTTTGAGCGTAAACCACCACACAATCCAACACAGTACAGAAAGTACCGTCAATTGATCCAAGCATCGTTGGCAACGTCCAAGTTTTTTCCAAAACCAATGTTCCTCGCAGCGGCGACAAGTCATAGTGTTTTCCAAACCATTAGTGTTGCTTCAGATTATATATCTAACTAAATGGTGGAAAGCGTTTCTTACACGGGCTTAGAGCGCCATGACACAACCAAAAATGGAAAGTTAGCTTTGTAAAAGCTTTGTGGCACGTAATTGATGTATGGTGCGCTGTCAGTCTTTAACAGGAAATATAATGATGTCGACAGAGTTGAAACTTGCGCTGAGTATCGCTGGTGGGTTCTTTATGATCGGTGTTGTCGCGATTTGTATGGTCAGTCGCTATGCAATGATGGCAGCGTAAGAGAGATTTCATTGCGCCAAAGTAGTAAAGCAAAGCCTCGTTGATGACGAGGCTTTGCTTTATATTTAGATAGAAGCCTGAAAGCGTTAGCAGCCTGGGCCGCAGTCAAGACAATGTTTCACCATTTCTGGCCCTAAGTGTAGTTTTGCATTCAAATCACGTAGAGCGGTGCGGACGCCTTCTTCAATCACTGGGTGATAGAAGGGCATATCTAACATCTCAGAAATCGTCATCCTATTTTGGTGCGCCCACGCTAAAAGGTGCGCAAGATGCTCTGCATTCGGGCCCATCATTTCTGCACCTAAAAAACGTCCAGTGCCTTGCTCTCCGTAGACATGCAGAATACCTTTATTACGAAGCATGACGCGCGAACGTCCTTGATTTTCAAACGAGACTTCACCGGTTGCGAAACATCCACATGTGCCTAGACGTGTTTCTAGTTGTTTATATGTTTCGCCAACCATAGCAATTTGAGGGTCGGAGAACACGGCTGAAATTGGTGAGCGACGCAGACCCGCACGAATATCTGGGAAACGGCCTGCGTTGTCTCCAGCAATACGGCCTTGGTCAGCGGCTTCGTGCAGCAGTGGAATTTGGTTACTTGCATCACCTGCGATGAAGATGCTCTCTACCGAAGTTTGCAATGTATAGTGATCCGCCGTTGGTACGCCACGTTCATCGAGCGCCACATTGGTGTTCTCGATCGTCAGCTTATCGACGTTTGGACGACGACCCGTTGCGGCCAATACGTAATCGACAACGAAAGTTTCTAATTCGCCATCATGGTTGATGAATTGGATTTCGACCTTGTCTTCGCCGTCATTGTCTGACGAAGCAATGCGTTTCATGCTTTCGACTTTTACATCTGCATCAAGGTAGAACTCTTCCTTAAAGGCTTTATCTGCATACGCCATCACCTCTGGGTCTGTCAGTGGGCCCACTTGTCCTCCAAGGCCAAAGAGCTTCACGTTCACCCCTAGACGGTGTAAAGCCTGACCCAATTCAAGACCGATGACTCCTGGGCCAAATACTGCCACGGACTCTGGTAAGTCATCCCAGTCAAATACATCATCGTTAATCACTAGGCGATCACCCAGTTCATTCCAAGCTGCCGGATATGCTGGACGAGATCCTGTCGCAATAACAATGCGCTGTGCGGTGACCTGAGTATGATCATCTATGATGAGAGTGTGGTCATCGGCAAACTTCGCGTAGCCCGATAGTTTGTCTTCAGCGGGAATATCATCGACACTTTCAAGCACAAAGCCAACAAAACGATCGCGTTCGCGCTTTACACGATCCATAACTTCTCGTCCGTTAATTAGTACTTCACCTTGCGGGTGTATCCCAAATCCAGGTGCTTTTTCGATTTGATGAACACTTTCTGCTGCCGCAATTAACAGCTTAGACGGCATGCATCCGACACGAGCACAGGTTGTTCCGTAGGGACCGCCCTCAATCATTACCACGCTGTTGGTATGAGCTTTTGCTGCTCGATAAGCACCAAGACCAGCCGTCCCGCCACCAATAATCGCTACGTCGACATTAACTTGTTTCATCGTGAACTCTCGCTTTTGTTTTAAGCCAAGCTAGCTACATTGAGCTTGGAGAGTGAATTGGATAGTTGAATCTGGATAAGTAGTCACCTTATTGGCAGATGACTACTTATCTAGACTAGTAGAAGAAGTGGTTTAGGGTTGGCCTCCGAGCCAAAGGCACCGGAGACCGAGGGTGTAGGCTATGGACAGCTTAGCCTAGATACGCTTCTAGCTCTTCGCTACCACCGATGTGCTTGCCACCGATAAAGACTTGTGGAACAGTCGTGCGACCAGATATAGCTCGTAGACTAACTGTTGTTGCGTCTTTACCCAGAATCACTTCTTCATATTGAAGACCGTGGTCAATTAGATTTTGTTTCGCTTTCATACAGAAAGGGCAGCCTGGTTTAGTGAACACCGTGATGGATTCTTGCGTTTTGTAGTCAGGCGCTATGTAGTTCAGCATCGTATCTGCGTCTGACACCTTGAATGGGTCGCCTGGTTCGTTTGGCTCAATGAACATTTTTTCCACTACGCCATCTTTTACTAGCATGCTGTAACGCCATGAACGTTTGCCAAAGCCGATGTCATTTTTATCCACTAACATACCCATGCCATCGGTGAATTCACCATTACCATCCGGGATGAAGGTAATGTTTTCTGCTTCTTGGTCTTGTTTCCATGCATTCATCACGAACGTATCATTGACCGAGACACAAATAATCTCATCCACTCCGTGCTCTTTAAATACAGGGAACAATTCGTTGTAACGAGGTAGATGGCTTGATGAACAGGTTGGAGTAAATGCACCCGGTAAGCTAAATACGATGACGGTCTTACCTTTAAATAGCTCATCGGTCGTTACATTCACCCAAGCGTCACCTTGACGAACTGGAAAAGTAACTTGAGGGACTTGTTGACCTTCTTTAGATACAAACATAATGATTTCCTTTAACTATTTTAAATTATGCGTATAGAGCTTAGCGTTTTTCGTCGCTCTGTTTCGTTTTGTTGAGCCCATTATTGTAAAAATCCTTTGATAGCTCTAATCGTTTGGTGTTATGGTTTTGATAGGTATTAGCTATTGTTATAGAAGCGAAGCGTGAATTATGAATATTCGAGATTTTGAGTACTTAGTTGCACTTGCGGAACATAAGCACTTTCGCAAAGCGGCAGAGGCATGTTTTGTTAGTCAGCCAACACTGAGTGGGCAAATTCGTAAACTAGAGGATGAACTCGGGACCACGCTTTTAGAGCGAAGCAGCCGACGTGTTTTGTTTACCGATTCAGGGTTACAGCTGGTGGAGCAGGCTAAACGCATCTTAAGTGAAGTGAAAACCTTCAGAGATATGGCAAGCGGTCAAAGCGGAGCCATGACTGGACCGATGCATATTGGTTTCATCCCGACGGTTGGGCCTTATCTATTACCCAAAATTCTGCCGCAGATAAAAGAAGCATTTCCTGAGCTGGAGCTATTTCTGCACGAAGCTCAGACACATCAATTAGTGCGTCAATTGGAAGAAGGCAAACTAGATTGCTTAGTTTTAGCTTCGGTTGATGAAACTGCGCCATTTAAAGAGATCGAAGTGTATCAAGAGCCATTAAGTGTCGCAGTGCCATGTGACCACGAGTGGGCCTCTCTCGACCATGTTGATATGTTGGAGCTGAATGGTAAAACCGTTTTAGCGTTGGGAGACGGCCACTGTCTGCGAGATCAAGCGTTAGGTTTTTGTTTTGCCGCTGGTGCAAAAGACGATGAGCGTTTTAAAGCCACCAGCTTGGAGACGTTACGCAACATGGTTGCTGCCGGTGCGGGGATTACGTTATTGCCTCAGCTTTCTATCCCTAATGAGAAGCAAAAAGATGGCGTATGCTACGTACCAGCTGTTAACCCAACCCCCTCGCGTAATATCGTTCTCGTATACCGTCCGGGCTCACCATTACGAGCTAGGTTTGAAGCTTTAGCAGCGAAGATTAAAGAGGTGTTGGCTTCTTATCCATCATTGAATGCTGCAGCATAAGAAGCAGACATAAAAAAGGGAGAGCTTGATGCTCTCCCTTGTGCTTTTGTGATTTAGAACAGTTCTTCTGCGCCAGAGCCTGAAGAATAAATACTATCTTCTAAACGGTCGCCAGCGTATTCGGTAGGCTCCGTGCCTTTTTCAAAGTATTCGAACATTGATGTGCTATCTACCTTGTGCGTTAGCATACCGCTGTTGCGATCAATACGAACTCGAATAATATCCTCTGGAATATTTTTACCTTGCTCCGGCGTCCCTTCTAGCGCAACACGCATGAAGTCAATCCAAGCAGGCTCTGCGGTTTTCGCACCCGACTCGGCACCAGAAATTTGGCCTTGCCCTAGGTTGCTGTTAACAGTGGTGCGGCCAAGTGCACGTGAGTGATCATCAAAGCCAACCCAAGCTATCGCAACGACACCAGGTCCATAGCCATTGTACCAAGCATCCTTGGAATCATTCGTTGTACCCGTTTTACCCCCGATATCACGACGACCAAGTTTTTGCGCGCGCCAGCCTGTACCATTCCAACCTGTGCCTTCACGCCAGTTACCGCCACCCCAAATGTTGCTGTACATCATCTCACGCATTAAGAATGCATTCTGTTCAGAGATAACTTGCGGTGCATATTGAGGTTCATCATTTTCAAGGGCATTGTCTGTTGCTAGGCCATCAATTGCGACGTCTTGTTCGCCAAATTCATCAGCGTAGCGATTTTCTGGCTGCTCGCTCATTTGCGGGCAATCCTTATGACAAACACTCTTTGGATTGGCTTTAAACAGTACTTCACCGAATGCATCTTCCACGCGTTCTACATAGAATGGTTCAACGTAATAACCACCGTTCGCAAACACAGAGTAACCTTGTGCCACTTTCATTGGTGTTAAGCTGCCAGCTCCGAGTGCGATGGTCTCAGAGCGTGGTACTTGGTTAATATCAAAACCGAAACGAGTAAGGTACTGACGTGTCTCCTCGAGGCCAACTTCACGGAGTGTACGCACTGCCATGACGTTTTTTGATTGAGCTAAGCCGAGGCGAAGACGCGTTGGACCACCATAAGTCGGTGGTGAGTTTTTTGGTCGCCAAGCTGAACCAGAACCTGCATCCCACTTGTTAATCGGCGCATCGTTAATCAAAGTGGCTAGAGTCAGCCCTTTGTCAATTGCTGCCGAGTAGATGAAAGGCTTGATACTTGAACCAACCTGACGCACTGACATGGTTGCACGGTTAAACTTGCTGTGAACAAAGTTGAAACCACCAACCAGCGACAATATCGCGCCATTTTCTGGGTTCATCGCAACAAACGCGGTGTTTGCTGTCGGCACTTGGCTCAGTTTCCAGCTCAGTGTTGTGTTGTCATCTTCATCGGTTTCACTTACTTCGCGAACCCAAACTTGTTGACCTGTCGCTAGCACATCATGCGCTGACTTTGGTGTTGAGCCTTGGCGGTTATCAGTAATGTACTTACGCGCCCAGTGCATTCCAGTCCAAGGGATGGTTTGCTCTTCATGGTTCTTAACCCATACTTGTGCCGTCTTATCATCGACTTTCGTCACAACCGCAGGGTAAAGGTCACCATAAGTTGGCTGTTTCTTCAGGTGCTTTTCTATTTGCTCATTGTCCCAGGCCGCTTCCCCTTCTTTCCAAAGCACACTTTCTGCACCACGGTAGCCATGACGTTCATCGTATGACAAGAGGTTATTTACCGCAGACGTATTTGCAGCATCTTGCAGTTTAGAATCCACAGTCATGTAGATATTCAAGCCAGAGGTATAAGCTTCTTCTTCACCGTATTCTTTTACTGCCCATGCACGAGCCAACTCTGCTACGTAAGGTGCGGAAAGCTCAATCTCAGCGCTATGATAACGCGCCACAATAGGCTCATTGCGTGCTTCGTCATACTGCTCTTGTGTAATGTATTTCTCATCAAGCATTCGCATTAATACAACGTTACGGCGTTTTGTTGCGCGCTCAAGAGAGTAAATTGGGTTCATGGTTGATGGCGCTTTTGGCATACCAGCGAGTGTTGCAATCTCACTTAACGTCAATTCATCAAGGCTCTTACCAAAATACACTTGAGCGGCAGCACCAAAGCCATATGAGCGGTAACCAAGGAAGATTTTATTGACATAAAGCTCCATGATTTCTTGCTTACTTAAAAGCTGCTCAATATGGATAGCAATAAAAATCTCTTTAATCTTACGCATGATCTTCTTCTCATTAGATAAGAAGAAGTTACGAGCTAGCTGTTGCGTAATCGTACTTGCACCCTGTTTAGCCGAGCCTGAAACCGCAACAACAACCGCTGCACGAGTGATGCCGATAGGGTCGATACCAGGATGCTCATAGAAACGACTATCTTCGGTTGCGATGAGCGCGTGAATTAAGTCTTGAGGAATTTCGTCATAAGTAACAGGAATACGACGCTTTTCACCGAACTGTGCGATCAGCTTCCCGTCTTGACTAAACACCTTCATAGGTGTTTGTAATTCAACGTCTTTTAGAGTTGCAACATCTGGCAATTCAGGCTTCACGTACTGATAGAAGCCAAATATTGTGGTGACTCCAAGAATTATGCAAATCAATGTTAAAAATAATAAACGCTTTATGAACTTCACCGGAGAATCCCTGATTGGTTGAGGCTGTGTAACGGCAAACCCTTGTACTCTTAGGTCAAAAATTTAGCACATAAGAGATATTAACTCTTATTTGGATGCTAATAACAACCTTTGCACGAAGAAATTTCGGAGCGAGAGTAAGAGATGGATAAGCTAATCGTTACCGGCATCGATATAGGCCATAACAGCCTCAAAGCCGTAGTACTTAAACCCACAGGCAACAATTACGCTCTGTTGGGTTACAAAGAAATATTACTAAAGGAAGGTATTGTCGCTGAAAATAACACCATAAATCATCAAGAAATTGTAAAGACCCTCAAGCAGATAAAAAAAGAACTGCCTTTTGGTGCTAAAAAAGTTGCGATCTCAGTTCCTGATAACTCGGTAATTAGCAAGAAACTGCAAATAGAACAAAATCTTGAAGAGAGTGAAGTTGAGTTTGCAGTGATACAAGCCTTTTCTCATCAATCGCCATTCCCTGTCGAAGAGCTGAGTTTAGACTTCGTTCGTCTTCGCGCTGAGGGCGGGCAGAGTGGCAGTGATAGCTATCAAGTGTTTGCGACAAGAAAAGATGTGGTAGAAGGCCGAGTCGATGCATTACAAAAGTCCGGACTAAAACCTGTTTTAGTGGACGTGCATTCGCAAAGCCTTGGTCATATCTGGAAGCTCACCGCCGATCGCTTTCCTGACAAAAACAAATACTGCTTACTCGATATTGGCACCTTATCGAGCTCCTTCACCATGTTTACCGAACAAGGTGAACTGTTTCACAAAGAGTTTGCTTACGGCACACGCGGAGCAAACAGCGCTTCTCCAGTCGATTTTCTGTCCGATGATGCTCAGGAGAAAACAGAGCTGTTTAACCGTCAAATCGTAGAGCGAGTAAAGCGCCAGATGCAGCTCTATACCTCAATCAATGGCTCACAAAACATCAAGGGTATCTGGTTATCAGGGGAGGGGGCCTCCACTCCCATGCTCGTAGAAGAGTTGTCTCAACAATTGTCGTTAGAGTGTGAATTGCTAAATCCGCTAGGGCTATTTGAGATGAAGGTGTCTAAGCGTAAGCGTCGTGCTGTGGATTGGCAGCATTTCTCAACAGCAGCCGGACTGGCCGTTCGTGGCATTCATTGGCTAGGAGGCGCCCGTGCTTTATCGCATTAATTTACTTCCTTGGCGAGAGAATCAAAGAGAAGAGCACCGACGTCGCTTCATCAGTTTGGTCGCATTAGGCATGTTGGTCGCTGTTGGCATCCAGTGGGGTATTGGAAAGTTTTTTGAGTACCAACAAGATCAACAACAGGAGCGGCTCGATTACCTCACTCACTACATTGCCGAACTCGACCAGCGTATTGAAGCAATGAAAATTGCAGAGCAAGAGCACAGCAAAATCCTCGAACGTCTAAAGGTCGTTGAAGGTTTACAAAACGGACGAAACAAAACGACCGAGTTCATGAACTTAATGCCTGCCGTTATCCCTGAAGGTGTATATGTCGACAAGATCAAAATGAATGATCTGGAAATTGAGATCTCTGGGATCTCAGATAGCACTCCAAAACTTGCCACGATGCTGGACAACATGGAGCGCTCGGCCAAGTTGAACGACGTAGAAATGCATTCCATCGTTCACGGCAAAGCCCGTTTTGGGAAAGAGTTTCAAACATTCAAAGTGTCTTTCATGTTCAAAGTAACGGAGAAGAAATTGGAGGCTCAACGTGGTTGATTGGCAGGATCTCGAAATAGATGAAATGGCCGAGTGGCCATTGTTGCCCCAGATTGTAGTAATCGCGCTTCTGATCATGGCGATTCAAGGCTTAGGTTATTGGTTTTACCTTAAACCGAAAGAAGAACAGTTGAATCACTTGATCCAGCAGGAGCAGACACTCAAGGTGGCATTGAAGATCAAAGCGAACAAAGTGGCAGCGTTGCCTCAGCTTCAATCTCAATTGGATGAACTTACCACTCGTTACGAGTTATTACTGCAACAACTGCCTGCGCAAAAAGAGCTGGCTACAATGCTCGCTTCAGTGAATGAGCTTGGCATCGACAATAAGCTGACTTTCACCCGAATCGACTGGGGCGAAAAACAATCAGAGCACTTCCTTTATCGTCTTCCTTTAAACATAGAGTTAACGGGCGACTTTCATGACATCGGCCATTTTTCTCAGGCAATAGCGACGCTACCTCGAATCATCACGTTTAAAGATGTGACTTGGCAACGTGTCAGCCAAGAGAGCGAAACCCTGCACTTTCGGGTGCGCGCTAACACCTATCAGTTTAAGCCGGAGGAGACGAAAAATGACAAGTAAGTCTTTGTTGTTGGTATTGATGGGTTCTCTATTGATGGGCTGCCAGGCGAATGATGAATCATTGACGGATTTTATTCGAGGAGTGGAAACACAGGCGCGTCGAGAGGTCGAGAAGCTTAAGCCCGCAGACAAGTATGTTGCAGTCACGTACGCACCGGAAGTACAGCGTGCACCCTTTGAATTACCCAAAGAAGCCATCATCGCGACTCAGCCAGTTGCAAGAAAAGATTGTTGGCAACCGCCCTCAAGAAGGCGAACTGGAAAATTAGAAAAATTCCCATTAAGCCAATTACGTTTGAAAGGGGTCATGGGCATGGATAACACGGTTTCTGGCCTCGTTCAGGCTCCCAATGGCACCGTCTATAAAGTTAAGCCGGGTCAATACCTCGGACGCAATAATGGCAAAGTGACCCATGTCAGCCACTCCTATTTGTTGATTAATGAAACGTTGCCCGACGGCTTAGGATGTTGGCAAAAACGTAAAGTTAAGTTGGCTTTGAGATAGCCCCATTTATTTTTGATATTGAGTAATGAAAATGAGACAAGGATTAACACGTACACCAAGGATACTTACTGGGCTCTTCTCCTTATGGTTGTTTGTATTTTTAGCCCCTTTAGCGGCAGCTGAAGAAGTTTCGTCCAATGCCCTAAAAAGTATCGACTTTCGAACTAATAAAGATAAAGACGCCGTGATTGTTGTCGAATTAGCGTCACCGGCTGCGATTGTAGATATCAAGCGTGTACAGGAAGGGTTAAGTATCGATTTGCTTAACACTTCAGTAAAAGACGAGCAATTGTATCTCCTAGACGTGAAAGACTTTTCGACTGTGGTTGAGAGCGTAGAAGTGTTTCGCGACACCTCGACGACGCGCTTGGTTGCGCACATCAATGAAGAATACATGCATGATTACCGTTTAACGGGGCGTTTTTTGGAAATCAAAGTAGCGAAGATCAAACCCAATGAGAAAGCCCCAGATAAAAGCATTTTAGAAAGAGAAGGTAAGCTTATTTCGATTAACTTCCAAGATATTCCTGTGCGAAACGTCTTGCAGCTTATTGCTGATTACAACCAATTCAATTTGGTTGTCTCCGACTCTGTAGAAGGCAACCTCACGCTTCGTCTTGATGGTGTCCCTTGGCAGCAAGTGCTGGATATTATTTTGCAAGTTAAGGGGTTAGATAAGCGTGTTGATGGCAACGTGATTTTAGTTGCTCCGACTGATGAGCTGGACTTGCGTGAGAAGCAGCAGTTAGAAAAACAAAAACTGACGGAAGAAATGGGAGAGCTTTCATCTGAAATCATCAAAGTTAATTTTGCTAAAGCATCAGACATTGCGGAGATGATCAATGGTGAAGGAAATATCAGCATGCTGTCAGAGCGCGGCAGTATGACCATTGATGAGCGAACTAACTCGTTATTGATTAGAGAGTTACCTGAAAACATCGAGGTGATTCGAGAAATTATTGAATCTTTGGATATTCCAGTTAAACAGGTTCAAATTGAGGCGCGTATTGTGACCATCAATGAAGGTAACATGGACGAGTTAGGGATTCGTTGGGGTTTTACGTCTATTAATGGCAGTAATACAGTGGGCGGTTCTATTGAGAACAACCTCGCCACGATCGGTCTCTATAATGGAGAAGGGGGTGATGACGGTGGTGACGGTGATGGAGTAGGGATCGATGACTTCCTAAATGTAAACTTAGCTGCAACCAGCCCGAATGCGACCAGCATTGCTTTTCAGGTCGCAAAGTTAGGTTCAGACACCTTGTTGGATCTTGAGCTTTCTGCTCTGCAACAAGAGTCTAAAGCTGAGATTATCTCGAGCCCACGTTTGATCACTACCAATAAGAAGCCTGCCTATATTGAACAAGGTACAGAGATTCCTTATCTTGAGTCATCATCAAGTGGTGCAACGACGGTGACGTTCAAAAAGGCGGTATTAAGTTTGAAAGTGACCCCGCAAATCACACCGGATAACCGCTTAGTGTTGGATTTAAGTGTCACGCAAGATAGACCTGGACAAGTCGTGAAGACAGGCACTGGTGAAGCTGTTGCGATTGATACTCAACGTATCGGGACGCAAGTGTTAGTGAATAACGGTGAAACGGTCGTTCTTGGTGGTATTTTTCAGCACAGCATTACTAACTCGGTGGACAAAGTACCTTTGTTGGGCGACCTGCCGCTATTAGGTGCTCTTTTTCGTCGAAGTTATGAGAATGTTGGCAAAAGTGAGCTGTTAATTTTCGTCACGCCTAAGGTGGTGATTCAGTAGTTCTGTCTCGGGAAAAACTGATTAAATCAAAAATAAAGTTGCAATAGTGGCACCATGCTTGGATAATTTCGGGTCTTATCACGAATTATCTGTGAGGAACTGGTGCCACAAGCCTTGTAGAACAGCAGTTTAGCTGTGTTTTCTTGTGGCGATCTTATTGAATCAATGTTGTAAATTACTGCTAAACATGGCTGAGAAACGTAATATTTTCCTTGTTGGCCCAATGGGCGCCGGCAAAAGTACAATTGGTAGACATCTAGCACAGCAACTGCATATGGAGTTTGTTGACTCCGATACAGTGATCGAAGAACGCACTGGTGCAGACATCTCTTGGGTTTTTGATGTAGAAGGTGAAGAAGGCTTCCGCAAGCGTGAAGAAGCGGTACTTGAAGACCTAACACAAGAGCAAGGCATCGTGCTTGCGACTGGCGGTGGCTCTGTTAAGAGCAAAGAAAACCGCAATCGTCTTTCGGCACGTGGTGTTGTTGTTTACTTAGAAACGACGATTGAAAAGCAACTTGCGCGTACAAACCGCGACAAGAAGCGTCCTTTACTTCAAACGGATAACCCTCGCGAAGTATTGGAGCAATTAGCTGAAGAACGTAATCCTTTATATGAAGAAGTAGCGGATTACACTGTTCGCACTGACGATCAAAGTGCAAAAGTGGTAGCCAACCAGATCGTAAAAATGCTAGAAGAGAGATAAGTCTTTATCTTTTTTTAATTGGAGCAAACCGATGGAACGGATTACGGTCAACCTAGCTGAGCGTAGCTACCCAATCTCTATTGGCGCCGGGTTATTTGAGGACCCGGCGTACCTCTCTCAAGTTCTCTCAAACAAAAATGCAAAACAAAAAGTTGTTGTGATCAGTAATGTCACAGTGGCACCTTTGTATGCAGACAAAATTTTAAAGCAACTCGAGCAGCTCGGTTGTAGTGCATCCTTGTTAGAATTGCCTGACGGTGAACAGTACAAAAACTTGGATGTATTTAATCAAGTAATGAACTTCTTACTGGAAGGGAGTTATGCTCGTGATGTTGTGATCATCGCGTTAGGTGGTGGTGTTATTGGCGACCTTGTGGGTTTTGCGTCTGCCTGTTACCAGCGTGGGGTCGACTTTATTCAAATACCGACCACATTACTATCCCAAGTGGACTCTTCGGTTGGTGGAAAAACCGCGGTGAACCATCCGTTGGGTAAGAACATGATAGGTGCGTTTTACCAACCTAAAGCCGTGATCATTGACACCAACTGCCTGTCGACGTTGCCTGAACGTGAGTTCGCTGCGGGTATCGCCGAAGTCATTAAGTACGGCATTATTTACGATGCGGATTTTTTTGTATGGTTAGAAGACAATCTTGAGCGCTTGTATGCGTTGGATGAAGAAGCACTAACTTATGCGATCGCACGTTGCTGTGAAATAAAAGCGGAAGTGGTGGCTCAGGATGAGAAAGAGTCGGGCATCCGTGCTTTGCTTAACTTAGGTCACACCTTTGGTCATGCGATTGAAGCGGAACTTGGCTATGGCAATTGGCTGCATGGTGAAGCGGTATCTTCCGGCACTGTTATGGCGGCTAAAACGTCGCATCTACGCGGTCTGATCTCGGAAGAGCAATTTGAGCGTATTGTTGCGATTTTGCGTCGTGCAAAACTGCCTGTGCATACTCCAGACAGTATGAATTTCGATGACTTCATCAAGCACATGATGCGAGATAAGAAAGTCCTCTCTGGTCAATTACGATTGGTTTTGCCTACAGGCATTGGCACTGCCGAGGTAATTGCTGATACGACGCAAGACGTACTCAAACAGGCGATAGACTTCGGTCGCGATATTTAACCTTGTAATGGCGCCTTTGGGCGTCATTCTTGTAGTGTATTAAGGTTATTAGATGAGTGTTGCTCACGTACTGGAATTAGATTCTCAAATCGAGTTGCTTGATAGATTAGGTCTACTGACTAACTTTGGTTCCAATCTCATTGCGATTAATGGTCATGATGGGTACGGGAAATCTTGGCTAGCGCAGCGATACCTTGAAGTGGGTGCCAGTAACAAGAACCAATGTTTGTTACTTTGTCATTCTAATCAAGACGATGTGCAGCATCGCGTCCTTATTTTGAGTCAACTGGTTTCAGACGCATTGTTTAATCAGCAAGAGCCTTTACTTGATAGCCTTGAAAGGCTTTTAGGTGATGAGCCGTGTGACATTGCAATTGTTGTAGATGATGCGCATTTATTGAGTGAGACACTTATCTCTGAGCTTTGGATGCTGGTCTTAGAGGCGCACCATAAGCCAAATTGGACCATCAATATCCTACTGTTTACACAGTCTGGACGTTTAGAAGGTTTGCTAGCACGTCTCAGTTATGGACAAGAGATAAAGCCTGTTGAGCTTGATATTGATATGTTGTCCGAAGTGGAAGCTCGTCGTTTCTTTGAGTCACTTGTTGCGCGCTACGTCGATGATGAGTCTGAGAAACGGGTTAGAGATGCATTTAAAAAAGTCGACCCAGTACCGGGTGACATCATGGCGTTAGGAGAGATGAAAGTGGAAAAAAGGATCATTATCCGCTCGATTGTCGGTTCACCCCTGAATATTGCGTTGGTGGTATTAGTATTACTGTTGCTTGCTGCGGGTGGCTATTGGTGGATGCTTAGTCAACCAAGTCCTGATGATAAAGCGCAGCAAATTGCTGGCGGTTTAGAGCAAACGGCTATTCCAACTTTTGAAGAGTCAGTAATCAGTGCAGCGCAATCTTCACTGCAACCTGTAACCGATGGCTCTAGCAGTCTTGATAACTCTGGTGCGGTTGATGATTCTGATTCATTACCGCCAGCAGTGACAGAAGAAGTAGCGAGCGTAGGCAGTGATGACAATCAACAAAGAGTGGTGATTGAGTCGAATGTGGTCGATGCATTGCTTGAAGGTAAAACTGATTCAGCAGACACAAAAGCGATTGATGACGTCGTAGGTACTGAGAAAACAGAAACCGCCGATGAAACTAGCTCTCCTTTGATTAAAGTCGTAAAACCGAATCAAGATATGGCGCAAGCACCTGCTCAGTCAGAAGAGGGTGAGGCAAACCAACCTGTTGTGAAGTTTTCATTTGCTCGTGAAGAACTAAAAGCGCTATCGCCAAGAGCTTATACTTTACAACTCGCAGCTATGACCTCAATGGAAGATGTACAATCCTTTCTCAATGAGCATAAACTGAATAATCAAGTGCGAATTTATCCTACCGTTCGTAATGACACCGAGTGGTATATCATCACATATCAAGATTATCCGACAATTCAAATGGCTCGTGATGCCGTCGCAAGCTTGCCAGATTCGGTTAAGTCGGTGAGTCCTTGGGCAAAATCACTCCGTCAGGTTCACCGTGAAATTGAACGAGTGAAATAAACCTGAGCTTCCCTGAAAAATATGTTACATTCCGCAGCCTTAATTTTTGGTCGATAGATAGAGCAGTAGATGAAAAAGCAACGAGCCTTTCTTAAATGGGCAGGAGGAAAATACGGACTGGTTGAAGACATCCAACGTCATTTGCCGCCGGCTCGAAAGCTAGTTGAACCTTTTGTTGGTGCGGGCTCAGTGTTTCTGAATACCGATTATGACCATTATCTACTTGCAGATATCAATCCAGATTTGATCAATCTGTACAACCTGCTGAAAGAACGCCCTGAAGAGTATATCTCTGAAGCGAAGCGTTGGTTTGTCGCTGAGAACAACCGCAAAGAAGCCTACCTACACATTCGCGCTGAATTTAATAAAACCGATGACGTGATGTACCGCTCTTTAGCGTTTTTGTACATGAACCGCTTTGGTTTTAATGGCCTATGCCGTTACAACAAAAAAGGTGGCTTCAATGTACCGTTTGGCTCTTACAAAAAGCCGTATTTCCCTGAGGCGGAATTGGAGTTTTTTGCAGAAAAAGCCAAAAAAGCTACGTTCGTTTGTGAAGGTTATCCTGAAACATTTCGTCGTGCGCGCAAAGGTAGCGTCGTGTATTGCGATCCACCTTATGCGCCGCTTTCAAATACGGCAAATTTCACCTCATACGCAGGTAATGGTTTCACGTTGGACGACCAAGCTGCATTAGCCGACATTGCTGAAAGAACAGCGACTGAACGTGGCATTCCTGTGTTGATTTCTAACCACGACACTACCTTGACACGTCGGTTGTATCACGGTGCGGATCTTAATGTGGTAAAAGTAAAGCGTACCATTAGCCGTAATGGTAACGGTCGTAATAAAGTTGATGAGCTACTTGCGCTTTTTCATGCCCCAGACATGGATAAATCAAGCTCTTAATTCTCACACTATTATATCTAAATAGTGGATCTCCCCACTGGCTTCGGTAGAATTGCGCGCAGATTGTTTGCTCATTACTACTGAGGTCAGGTATGAAAGATTTTCTTATTGCTCCATCCATTTTATCGGCAGATTTTGCTCGTCTCGGTGAAGATGTAGAAAAAGTACTCGCAGCGGGTGCGGATGTGGTGCATTTCGACGTTATGGATAACCACTATGTACCAAACCTGACTTTTGGTGCGCCTGTGTGTAAAGCACTACGCGATTATGGCATCACAGCGCCAATCGATGTTCACCTAATGGTGAAACCCGTTGACCGTATTATTCCTGATTTCGCAAAAGCGGGTGCGTCGATGATTACGTTCCATGTAGAAGCTTCTGATCATGTAGACCGTACACTGCAGTTAATTAAAGAGCACGGCTGTCAGGCTGGTGTGGTACTAAACCCAGCAACGCCACTTGCAAGTCTTGAATTTATTATGGATAAAGTCGACATGATTCTACTGATGTCGGTAAACCCTGGTTTTGGTGGCCAATCATTCATTCCTCATACACTAGATAAACTGCGTGCCGTTCGTAAGATGATTGACGAGTCTGGTCGTGATATCCGCTTAGAAATCGATGGCGGTGTGAAGGTTGACAACATTCGTGAAATTGCAGAAGCGGGCGCAGACATGTTTGTCGCAGGCTCGGCGATTTTCGGTGAGCCAGATTACAAACAAGTGATCGATCAAATGCGCGCTGAACTGGCTGAAGTTAAATAAGCACCGATAAGCCAGCGCAATAACACACTGATTTTAAAGGCTGCCATGTTGTTGGCAGCCTTTGTGTTTTCTAGTATTAGAAGAAATTAAATATCCGCTGCGATGAGCAAATAATCACTTGCCTATTTTACGCCCTTTCTGTACTATTCGTGCTCCTTAAACTCAGTCAATTATCTTTAGTTCCTTGCTTCCTCTGGACGACTGAGCCATTTGTGGAAGCTGAATAATCCGTAAGGAGCAACCAATGCGTCATTACGAAATCGTATTCATGGTGCACCCAGATCAAAGCGAGCAAGTTGCTGGCATGATCGAGCGTTACACTGGTTCAATCACTGAAGCTGGCGGTAAAATCCACCGTCTAGAAGACTGGGGCCGTCGTCAACTGGCTTACCCAATCAACAAGCTTCACAAAGCTCACTACGTTCTTATGAACGTTGAAGCTGACCAAGCTGTAATTGATGAGCTAGAAACTGCTTTCCGTTTCAACGATGCAGTTCTACGTAACATGATCATGCGTACTAAAGCAGCGATCACTGAGCAATCTATCATGCTTAAGCAAAAAGAAGAGCGTGCTCCACGTCGTGAAGAGCGTTCTGAAGCTAAGCCTGAAGCTAAGTCAGAAGCTGCTGAGTAAGTTTTCTTATGGCCAATCGAATGGAGCTGAGCGGCACCATTGCCAAACCGCCCATTCGTAGTAAAAGCCCTGGTGGCATTGAACACTGTCGGTTTTGGCTGGAGCATCGCTCTACTATTATCGAAGCTGACTTACCTCGACAAGTTTATTGTCGTATGCCGGTAGTCGTCAGCGGGCTTGGGTCACAAGCACTAACTCAGAATTTAGTTCAAGGCAGTAACATTAAGGTAAGTGGTTTTGTCACTTATCAAACCGGCCGAAATGGCGTGGGAAAATTAGTGTTACACGCCGACAACATTACTCAAATTTAAGATCAGGAGATAGCCCATGGCTCGTTTCTTCCGTCGTCGTAAATTCTGCCGTTTCACTGCAGAAGGCGTACAAGAGATTGATTACAAAGACGTAGCAACTCTTAAAAACTACATCACTGAAGCTGGTAAAATCGTACCTAGCCGTATCACTGGTACAAGCGCTAAGTACCAGCGTCAACTAGCACGTGCTATCAAGCGTTCACGCTACCTAGCTCTACTACCGTACACTGACAAGCATCAGTAATCGGTTCATTTTATTAAGAAAGAGGATTAAGCAATGCAAGTTATTCTACTTGATAAAATTGGTAACCTAGGTGGTCTTGGCGATACTGCAAACGTTAAATCTGGCTACGCTCGTAACTTCCTTATCCCACAAGGTAAAGCAGTTATGGCAACTAAAGCTAACGTTGAAATGTTTGAAGCTCGTCGTGCTGAACTAGAAGCTAAAGTTGCTGAGCAACTAGCTGCTGCAGAAGCTCGCGCAGAGAAAGTTAACGCTCTAGAAGCGGTAGTTATCGCTTCTAAAGCTGGTGACGAAGGCAAACTATTCGGTTCTATCGGTACTCGTGACATCGCTGACGCTATCACAGCTGCAGGCGTTGAAGTTGCTAAGAGCGAAGTTCGCCTTCCTGAAGGTGCTCTACGTAACACTGGTGAGTTCGAGATCAGCGTTCAACTTCACTCTGAAGTTTTCGCGACAGTTAACCTACAAGTTGTTGCTGCTGAGTAATTCAGTATCAAGACGAAATACTAAAAAGCACCTCCTCGGAGGTGCTTTTTTTATTTCTAAAACTGAGAGAAAAAGGGTTAAAAAGCGAAAAGTAAATTAACGGAAAATACGCTGTCCGCTTTGCTTAAGCCTTCAGGCACTTTATCGTGATACTGACGAGAGTGCGCCAGTTTCAGTGCGATATCTTCAGTAATATCATTGGTTACACTGAGTTCACTATCAGTACGTGTGTTACTTCTACCTGTTACCAACGTAATATCAGCTGCGAAACTTAAATTATCCAACGCATGCCAAGTTGTGTTGATATTTCCTCGAAAAATGCCTTCTCTAACGATATCGGGAAAGACAATATCGTCATCATCTATTTCGTCTAAGTTTGGCTCTTGATAGCGAAAACCAGGGCCTACTTCTACCTCTAAAATGAAGTTCTCAGTGTAGGAGAACTGGTAACCCAAACCACCTGACAACGTATAGTCTTTAAAATAAGCACTGTAGCGAGAATCCACTCCTTTAAAGCTGCCATACAAATACGTCTTAGGGCCTAACTTGTAGTCACTCTGTAGGGAATAGGTGGATGAGCGTTTGTCTTCTTCACCGTCTTTGTACAAGTTGTAGTACTTCCATTCACCATTAGAACGGTGTCGACCTGACGTATATTCAGCACTCAAACGAGCATTCAGGGAACGAGAGTCCGTGTTACCTGTGTGAGCTTGATAGCCGAACTCCACCTCGGTTTTTAGTGGGTCGGGTACATCAATATTTTGCTCTGGCTGTACTGATTCGTCAGCATACGATGCACTAGCGCACAGTAGGCTAAAGCTAAGTAACCAGTATCGGGACACATCAACCTCGAACGTAATCAAAAAGGAGGGGCATGATACTGATACAGATATTTGGTTGGGTCAATGGTAGGTTAATTTTTATTAGAGCTAGGCGGAAGAACCAGGCTATTACCCGGGTGGTTCACATGATGATTTCTTAACAAGTAATTGTCGCTTCGGGGAAGCATCTCAGCTAGGTTAAGGTTATAATCGTGGGTCAATAGTAGTTATCGAGCAAAGTCATGGCGGAAAACAGAAATCGCAAACCTTCAGACAGTCAGGTCGACGCAATCAAAGTGCCACCTCACTCACTAGAAGCCGAGCAATCAGTAATTGGTGGTCTTTTACTGGATAATGAACGTTGGGACACCGTTGCCGAACGTGTTGTGAGCAGTGATTTCTATAGTCGTCCACACCGCCTGATTTTTGAAGGTGTAAAAACCATTCTTGAAGCGGGTAAACCTCTCGATCTTATTACTTTATCGGAATATCTAGAGCGTCACGAGTTGTTAGAAGATGTAGGCGGTTTTGCTTACCTCGCTGACTTGGCGAAGAATACGCCAAGTGCAGCTAACATCAATGCGTATGCTGATATTGTCGCTGAGCGTGCGATTGTTCGTGGTCTTATTGGTGTCGCGAATGAAATTGCGGACGCGGGCTATGACCCTCAAGGTCGCAGTTCTGAAGATTTAATAGATATGGCGGAGAGTAAAGTTTTTGCTATCGCCGAGTCTCGAACTAGTGAAAACGAAGGACCACAAAACGTCGACAACATCCTTGAAAAGACGTTAGAACGTATCGAGTTGTTGTATAAAACGCCACAAGATGGTGTTACCGGGGTCGATACCGGTTTCACAGACCTCAATAAGAAAACCGCAGGTTTGCAAGGCTCTGATTTGGTGATTGTCGCAGCGCGTCCATCGATGGGTAAAACGACCTTTGCGATGAACTTGTGTGAAAATGCGGCCATGCAACAAGAAAAGCCCGTACTTATTTTCTCGTTAGAGATGCCAGCTGAACAGTTGATGATGCGTATGTTGGCCTCTTTGTCTCGTGTTGACCAAACCAAGATCCGTACGGGTCAGCTAGATGACGAAGATTGGGCGCGTATTTCTTCTACTATGGGTATCCTGATGCAGAAGAAGAATATGTACATTGATGATAGCTCTGGTCTAACTCCGACCGAAGTGCGTTCGCGCGCTCGCCGTATCGCTCGTGAACATGGCGGTCTATCTATGATCATGGTCGACTACCTTCAGTTGATGCGCGTGCCTTCGTTAACCGATAACCGTACTCTTGAGATTGCTGAGATCTCTCGCTCTCTTAAGGCGCTGGCAAAAGAGCTAAATGTGCCTGTTGTGGCACTGTCGCAGCTAAACCGTTCCCTAGAGCAACGTGCGGATAAACGACCAGTAAACTCGGACTTGCGTGAATCCGGTTCCATCGAGCAGGATGCCGACTTGATCATGTTCATCTACCGTGATGAGGTTTATCACCCAGATAGTCCGTACAAAGGTACGGCCGAAATCATTATTGGTAAACAGCGTAACGGTCCTATCGGCTCTGTTCGCCTCACTTTCCAAGGTCAACATTCGCGTTTCGACAACTACGCGGGTCCTGCATTCGATATTGATGATGAGTAATTCCATGAGCTATATGAAAGCGGCCAAGGCGTGCATTGATTTGTCTGCGTTGCAGCACAACTTACAGCGCGTAAAAGCTCAAGCGCCACAAAGTAAAGTGATGGCTGTCGTCAAGGCCAATGGTTATGGTCACGGATTACGTCATGTCGCAAAACATGCTAACCATGCGGATGCGTTTGGCGTGGCTCGCATTGAAGAAGCATTGCAACTGCGCGCTTGTGGAGTAGTAAAGCCGATTCTATTGCTAGAAGGTTTTTACTCTCCTGGTGATTTACCTGTTCTTGTGACGAACAACATCCAAACCGTGGTGCACTGTGAAGAGCAGCTTATCGCCTTGGAGCAAGCAGACCTTGAAACTCCGGTTGTCGTGTGGCTGAAGATTGACAGTGGCATGCACCGCCTTGGGGTTCGTCCTGAACAATATGACGACTTTGTAACGCGGCTGAAGGAGTGTCCAAATGTAGCGAAACCGTTGCGTTACATGAGCCACTTTGGCTGTGCAGATGAGCTGGATAGCGATATTACCCCACAACAGATTGAGCTGTTTAAATCGTTGACTTCTGGTTGCCAAGGGGAACGTTCACTGGCGGCATCTGCGGGGTTATTGGCATGGCCTCAAAGCCATTTAGATTGGGTTCGTCCGGGTATTATCATGTATGGTGTGTCGCCATTCGATGACAAAACGGCGCAAGATCTTGGGTATCAGCCTGTCATGACACTTAAATCCCACCTTATTGCGGTACGTGAAGTGAAGAAGGGCGAAAGTGTTGGCTATGGTGGTATTTGGACCAGTGAGCGAGATACAAAAGTTGGTGTCATTGCTGTAGGGTATGGCGACGGTTACCCAAGAAGTGCTCCAAACGGTACGCCGGTGTGGGTTAATGGCCGTAAAGTACCTATTGCAGGTCGAGTTTCCATGGATATGCTGACGGTCGATTTGGGACCAGACGCAACGGATAAAGTCAGCGACGAAGCGATTCTTTGGGGGAAAGAGCTCCCAGTAGAAGAAGTGGCGGGTCACATTGGTACGATTGCGTATGAACTCGTGACTAAGCTAACGCCTCGCGTCGAGATGGAATACTCCAAATAAACAACGAAAGGCTAACCCAAGGTTAGCCTTTGTTTTATCTACTCACCGTTAATCGTAGCAATAACGCGGCGGCCGCCACCAAAGTCTCGATGCTCACCCAAGTAAATACCTTGCCATGTTCCTAAAGCTAATCGACCATTTTGGATTGGTACCGTCACACTACTGCCAAGCAGTGATGCTTTAATATGTGCCGGCATGTCGTCGTCACCTTCATAGGTGTGCTGATAATAAGGAGCACGCTCTGGCACAAACTTATTGAAGTGCGCTTCCATGTCCATACGCACGGTTGGATCAGCATTCTCATTTAAGGTCAAACTGGCGGAGGTGTGCTGAATAAATAAGTGTAATAAACCTACTGAAAGTTCGTTTATTTGTGGTAATTGTTGTTCAATTTCATCAGTTATCAGGTGAAAACCGCGGCTTCTCGCTTTTAATTGCAGTGTTTTTTGTGCCCACATACGTGTTCCTTTGGAAATTTATAAATTGGCGTCTATCCTATTCCAATTAGAGCCTGTCATTAGTAAATGATATGATTCTTGTCATCGTAAATGAATTGTTCAATTTCAGGGCAGGGAACGTGACCTAACTCAATGTGAGTGTAAAAGCTCTCGGTCATAATTGGCGCCTGAAAAAAAATTACAAAGACTTGTTTTGTGGCAATTTGCCCAAACATCTAATTTATATTCTATTTGCTAAATCGGGGATTCCACAGTTTTCGCTAGACTGTAAGGAATGGAACCTACTGTAACATCGGGATAAAGACCATGTTGAAAAATATCAATCCAACGCAAACACAAGCTTGGAAAGCGCTAACGGCGCATTTCGAATCTGCACAAGATATGGATCTTAAAGAGCTGTTTGCTCAAGACGCAGCGCGTTTCGACAAATACTCTGCACGTTTCGGCTCAGACATCCTAGTCGATTACTCAAAGAACCTCATCAATGAGGAAACTCTGAAGCACCTGTTTGCTCTTGCGAAAGAGACCGAGCTGAAATCTGCAATTGAAGCGATGTTCAGTGGTGAAGCGATCAACCAAACAGAAGGTCGCGCTGTTCTTCACACTGCACTACGTAACCGCGCTAATACTCCAGTTATGGTAGATGGCGAAGACGTAATGCCAGCAGTGAACGCGGTTCTAGAAAAAATGAAATCATTCACTGAGCGCGTTATCGGCGGTGAATGGAAAGGTTACACAGGCAAAGCAATTACCGATATTGTGAACATCGGTATCGGCGGTTCTGACCTTGGCCCTTACATGGTGACGGAAGCTCTAGCGCCATACAAAAATCATCTAAACCTTCACTTCGTATCTAACGTTGATGGTACACACATCGTTGAAACGTTGAAGAAAGTTAACCCAGAAACGACGTTATTCTTGATCGCGTCTAAGACGTTTACAACACAAGAAACCATGACTAACGCGCACACTGCTCGTGATTGGTTCCTAGAATCGGCGGGTGATCAGGCTCATGTGGCTAAGCACTTTGCTGCGCTTTCAACAAACGCGACAGCCGTGTCTGAATTTGGTATCGATACAGCGAACATGTTTGAATTCTGGGACTGGGTTGGTGGCCGTTACTCACTATGGTCTGCGATCGGTCTATCAATTGCACTAGCAGTAGGTTTCGACAACTTTGTTGAGTTGCTTGATGGTGCTCACGAGATGGACAAGCACTTCGTATCAACAGATCTAGAAAGCAATATTCCAGTGATTCTTGCTTTGATTGGTATTTGGTACAACAACTTCCACGGTGCGGAGTCAGAAGCTATCCTACCTTACGATCAATACATGCACCGTTTTGCAGCATATTTCCAGCAAGGCAACATGGAATCAAACGGTAAATACGTTGATCGTGACGGCAATGCTGTAACTTACCAAACTGGCCCAATCATTTGGGGTGAACCAGGTACCAACGGTCAGCACGCGTTCTACCAGCTAATTCACCAAGGTACTAAGCTTATCCCATGTGACTTCATTGCACCTGCAATTAGCCACAACCCAGCTAGCGATCATCACCAAAAACTGATGTCTAACTTCTTCGCGCAAACTGAAGCTCTAGCGTTTGGTAAAAATGAAGAAACCGTGAAAGAAGAGTTGGTGAAAGTAGGTAAGAATGCTGAAGAAGTGGCAGCGATTGCGCCATTCAAAGTGTTTGAAGGTAACCGTCCAACAAACTCTATTCTAGTGAAGCAAATCACGCCTCGTACGCTAGGTAACTTGATCGCAATGTACGAACACAAAATTTTCGTACAAGGTGTTATCTGGAATATCTTCAGCTTTGACCAGTGGGGCGTGGAGCTAGGTAAACAACTGGCTAACCAAATCCTACCTGAGCTTGCAGACGAGTCTCAAATCAGCTCGCATGACAGCTCAACAAACGGTCTAATCAACGCATTTAAAGCGTTCAAAGCTTAATGTTTGAATAGATAAAGAAAAGGTCAGCAAATGCTGACCTTTTTATTGCCTGAGGCAAAAACAAAATAGGTTGGCCAGTGCCAACCTATTTTTTCTCTTTTATTCGAAGCAAATTTCGATAAAGGCATTTCCCCATTGGGAAGAGAAAGGCATGATAATAATTGAGCCTTCACACTTGTGGCGAATTGTATGACCTCGGCCCGAAACCACAACCGGTGTTGCCATATCAAAGTCAAAACCACTTTCCGCCAGAATGCGTTTCGCACCACCAGTAACCATGTTGGTGATCTCACCCACCATATCGGTCACTTCTTCATTGAGCCCATTTGGACGTTCACCAAGCATGTTCTGCATGATTTCTAGGGCGAGTGCTTCATCAAAGGTGATCGACATTGAACCACGAGTTTGTGGGCCTACCATACCAATCAGACCAGAAACGTCACCTCGTGCGATCTCATCTTTTTTGATTCGCGGTTTTTGTGGCTTCAGCTCAAGAGAAGCCATAGTTTTTAGCACGTTCATTAAAGAAGCTAAAAACGGGTTTACAAATTCAGCGCGCATAACGTTCTTCTATACTTTTTCTTTCGTCTCGGAGGAACAGGCCTGGCATTCACCATGAGTTTCAATAACTTGGTTGGTCAGTTTGAATCCATGCTTCTCGGCGTTTTCGGCTAACAAGGATATCAGCGTCTCATCTTCGAGTTCAACGACATCACCACATTTATCGCAAATTAGTAATTGGAAAAAGTGCTGCTGAGTATTGAAAGAACAACAAGTAATAAAGCTATTTGTCGATTCCACTCGGTGGATGAAGCCTTGCTCTAGGAGAAAATCTAATGCTCGATAAACAGTGGGCGGCTTAGCCTGAGGCTCACTCTCTTTTAGTTGCTCCAATAGCTCATACGCACTTGAGGCGCGGCGATTAGAACAAATGAGTTCAAATACGCGTCGGCGTTGCGGAGTCAGTCGTACTCCACGCTCTGCGCAGATACTTTCAATTTGTTCAATGATTGTTGGGTTCAAACCTTTCACCATAACTATCGGACGTGCTCTATGATAAATCATTTCTATACGAAGTTCGTTTAGAAATGCTTCATTTTACCCACTATCAGAACGAAAATCATGAATTAAAGCAAGTCGGTGGTGGTGTGAAGGCGGAATAATCATCACAGAATGAATCAACGAATGACAGATTCGTATTACTTCTGCGTATTCCTAAGCACTTGGCTAGCCAGCCAACCAAATCATTCTCGCTGAAACTAGCACCCAGAGGTGCTTGGGTATACAATACCCGACTTATTTTTTGAGCGTACTGCTGCGCTCGACCTTGGCAACATAAAAACGGGTGTTTATATCATGACTCATTCTTGCAGGCTCTCTGTAGCACCAATGTTAGATTGGACTGATCGTCATTGTCGCTACTTCCATCGCTTAATGACCAAAGAAACCCTGCTGTACACTGAAATGGTGACGACAGGTGCGATCATTCATGGAAAAGGAGATTTCCTGGCTTATAACGAAGAAGAGCATCCGTTAGCCCTTCAACTTGGTGGTTCAAACCCAGCAGATTTGGCTACGTGTGCTAAGCTAGCGCAAGAGCGTGGCTACGATGAGATTAACCTAAATGTGGGGTGTCCATCTGACCGCGTACAAAACGGTCGATTTGGTGCTTGCCTAATGGCTGAACCGCAGTTAGTTGCGGATTGTGTCGCAGCAATGAAAGACGTGGTCGATATCCCTGTAACAGTCAAGACTCGCATTGGTATTGATGATCAAGACTCTTACGAGTTCTTAACGGATTTCGTTTCTATTGTTTCAGAAAAGGGTGGCTGTGAGCAGTTCACTATCCATGCTCGTAAAGCTTGGTTAAGTGGTTTAAGCCCAAAAGAAAACCGTGAGATCCCACCATTGGATTACCCACGCGCTTACCAATTGAAGCAAGACTTCTCACACCTAACGGTTGCGATTAACGGTGGCGTGAAGTCATTAGAAGAAGCAAAAGCACATCTTCAGCATCTTGACGGTGTGATGATTGGTCGTGAAGCATACCAAAGCCCATATCTACTGGCATCGGTAGACCAAGAGTTGTTTGGCTCTAACGCTCCAGTGAAGAAACGCAGCGAAATTGTTGAAGAGATGTACCCATACATTGAAGCGCAATTAGCGAAAGGTGCGTACCTTGGTCACATTACCCGTCACATGTTAGGTTTGTTCCAAAGCATGCCCGGTGCTCGTCAATGGCGTCGTCATATCAGTGAAAATGCGCACAAATCAGGTTCTGGTCTAGAAGTATTGCAAGACGCGCTAGCTAAGATTCCAAAAGAATTGAATGTGTAAAATTCGCCAGTGAATGGCTAAAATTACCAACTAAAGAATGATAAAGCCAGAGTGCAGAAATGCCTCTGGTTTTGTTTTTTTATTAAAAATCATAATCTTAAATTCTTCTCTATAAGTTGGTATGGAAACTGCTCTGTTTATTGAAAACAAATGGAGAAGTGATTATGTTGGAGCTAATCTTTATTTTAGTCTTTGCGGCGACCTTGTTGGTTACGGGTATCACAATGATGACCGTATTCGCAGCAACTGGTATTGCGTTAGTTGTGATGTTTTTACTGGGAATGGTTGGAGCGGTACTCAAACTATTACCATGGTTAATCGTGATTGCATTGGGTATTTGGTTCTTCAAGAATTACGTCGCTCAGCCCCGCTATAAATAATGAGTAACATCATTTAGTTGATGGAGAGGCGTGAGAATATGGTATATTTCCTCCCACGTCCTCTACGTGAATATCAGCTATCTCGGAGTAAATACTACATGACAAATAAAGCGAACATCGCTTTAACGGCATTATCGTTGGCAGTATCTTTTCCTGTTTTTGCAGAGTACTCTGTATCGACAAAAGTCGGCGCAGAGGTATGGGCTGCCGACACTAAAGTTAATGAAGTGAGACGAGATAGCAGTACCGCAGGCACTTTTTACGCGGCGATTGAACATGATGTTAAATATGTCCCTAATGCGCGCCTTCGTTACTCAAGTGTTGATGCGGATTACATGGGGTTCGATAAGCTCGATTTAACCTTGTATTACCACGTTCTAGAGCATGATTTATTGCACTTTGATGCGGGTCTCACGTTCAGTAATTTAAGTGACACTAAATACATTGATGCTGGCTCAAGCAGGCGTGTAGAAGAATTTGATGAGCTGATTTGGGCTTGGTATGGTTACGCAGAAATTCAAGTTCCGGATACAAACTTTGATGTGATTGGTGAGATAAACTTTGGTGACAACAAAGGTATCAAAAGCACCGATTTCATGGCAGGTGTTCAATACAATGTACCGCTCGAAAAAGCTCGACTGGCTTTTCGTGGAGGTTACCGTGTGATTGATTTAGAGTCCGATAAATTCATGTCGGATCTAGGGAAAGAGTTTATTTTTGCTAACGGCTTCTTTGTGAGTGCGGAATACGCGTTCTAAATTCAGCCATGTTAGATATTCGATTTACTTAAAACGTCGCTTTATAAGCGGCGTTTTTTTATATCACTTCATTATATCTAATCGAAATTTCTCCCTATTTGGCTGACTTAGACCATGCTTACCTAGGAGCAATGTGAAAGTTAAAGCAGGGATAGCGATGACAATAAATGAACTAAGACATCTATTCCGTGAAAATCAGCTTATCGAAGCGATTATTGAGCCTGCAATCCAAGAGGGTGGTTGGGTTGTAGAGTTCAGACATGCGCGCGGTGGTTTTGTTTTTCTAACGGACAGTCACGGCGAAGAATGTCTTTATGAAGATTTGGATACTGCGTCAAAATCGGCAATGGCAGTAGGCTTTCAACAAGTCCGCATTGAAGATCGATGAGCAAAAAGTAAGCCGTTCTTACTTCCAAAAAGTTATAAAACATTCACTTCTATTCTTTCTTGTTATTAAGGAGAGTGGGTACTCTATCGTCACGCAATGAATAGGGATGTCGTGATAATGTCTTTTCAAAAGAATGAGTATTCTCACAAGAATGTGTCTGAAGATAATAATGGGCAAGGAGGAAATCCTCCAATCGCAAGCCCTCTGAATGACCAACAAATTAGCTCACTCCAACAAACTGTCTCTGAGTTGTCTTCACAGCAACTTGCTTGGGTCAGTGGGTATTTTTGGGGATTAGCTCAAAATCAACCAAACACAGCGGTAACGCCAATTGCACAAGCAACGGCAGCCGTATCAGCGAAGCCAGCAGGTAAGTTGAGTATTATTTTTGCTTCCCAAACGGGCAATGCTAAAGGTGTTGCTGAAGCTCTGGAACAGGAAGCAAAAGCAGAAGGAATTGCAGTTGAACTTTTTGATGCAAGCGATTACAAAGGTAAAAACTTAGCCAAAGAAACGCATGTCATTATTGTGGCATCGACTAACGGCGAAGGCGAAGCGCCAGACAATGCCATTGAGCTACATGAGTTTTTGCAATCGAAGAAGGCTCCAAAGCTGCCAAACCTGCAATATGGTGTTATTGCATTGGGAGATTCTAGCTACGAGTTCTTCTGTCAGACCGGTAAAGACTTCGACACTTACCTATCAAAGCTAGGCGCGACTCCATTTATCGAGCGTCTTGATTGCGATGTGGATTATGAAGCCCCTGCAACTGAATGGCGTAAGAATGCGTTAGACAAGGTAAAAGATACACTGTCTTCTGGCTCTGAAGCGGATGTGGTTCAACTTCCTGTGGGTCAAGCTGCGACTGCGCACTCTCCTTACAATAAACAAAATCCGTACACTGCGACGTTACTGACCAGTCAAAAAATCACGGGCCGTGACTCTGGAAAAGACGTTCGCCATATAGAAATCGACTTAGAAGGCTCGGGTTTAACGTATCAGCCAGGTGATGCACTAGGTGTGTGGTTTGAAAATAGCTCGGAACTTGCAAATGCCATTCTTGGTAAGGTCGGTTTGTCTGGGGTTGAGACTGTTGACGTTGATGGTGAAAGCTTGTCAATCCACAGTGCTCTTGTGAGTAAATATGAAATCACAACATCTAACCCACAGCTCATCACAAAGTTTGCCGAGTTATCCGGTAGCAAGAAACTACAAAAGTTAGTTGAAGATAAAGATAAGCTTCGCGAGTACTCTGCAAATACTCAAATCGTTGATGTACTGGCAGAAAAGAAAACCAAGTTAACCGCAGATGAATTGATTGGTTTGCTTCGTCGTCTTACTCCACGCCTTTACTCTATTGCATCAAGCCAAGAAGAGGTCGATGAAGAAGTACACCTAACGGTTGCTTTGGTTGAGTACGAACAAAACGACGAAAAACGATATGGTGGAGCGTCTAGTTTCTTAGCACAGCGTCTCGAAGAGGGAGATGAAGTTAAAGTATTTGTTGAGCATAACAACAACTTTAAACTGCCGGAAGATGATAGCACTCCAATTATCATGGTTGGTCCTGGCACAGGGATCGCACCATTCCGAAGCTTTATTCAGGAACGTGAAAACCGTGATGCTGAAGGCAAAAACTGGTTGTTCTTTGGTGATCGCACGTTCACTCAAGACTTCTTATACCAAGTGGAATGGCAAAAGTATCTCAAGTCAGGAGTACTAAGCCGATTGGATGTTGCCTTTAGTCGTGACCAAGTAGAAAAGGTTTACGTACAACATCGCATCTTAGAAAACGCAGCTCAAGTGTGGCAGTGGATCCAAGAAGGCGCTTATATCTATGTCTGCGGTGATGCAACGCGTATGGCAAAAGATGTGCACGACGCATTGGTTATCGTTGCTGAACAAGAAGGCAAGATGCCGCGTGACGATGCAGAACAATTTATTAATGACCTACGTAAAGCGAAACGTTATCAGAGGGATGTGTACTAATGACTTTTTCTACGGACAATAATAAGCAGGTTGTATTAGGTGAAGAGTTAGGGCCGCTATCTGATAACGAGCGCCTGAAGCGAGAAAGCAACTTATTACGTGGCACCATTGAGCAAGATTTACAGGACCGTATTACTGGTGGCTTTACTGCCGACAACTTCCAGTTAATTCGTTTCCACGGTATGTATCAACAAGACGATCGTGATATCCGTAATGAACGCACAAAGCAAAAACTGGAACCATTACATAATGTGATGCTTCGTGCTCGTATGCCTGGAGGCATCATCACGCCAACGCAATGGTTAGCGATCGACAAGTTCGCAACGGAGCACTCTTTATATGGAAGTATTCGTCTGACGACTCGCCAAACGTTCCAGTTTCATGGGGTATTAAAACCGAATATTAAGTTGATGCATCAAACGCTCAACAGTATTGGTATTGATTCGATTGCAACCGCGGGTGATGTAAACCGTAACGTGTTGTGTACCACTAATCCAGTGGAGTCAGAGTTACACCAAGAAGCTTACGAATGGGCGAAGAGAATCAGTGAACACCTGCTTCCGAAAACACGCGCTTATGCAGAGATTTGGCTAGACGGTGAAAAAGTAGAAAGCACGGAAGAAGACGAACCGATTCTAGGCAAGAACTACTTACCACGTAAGTTTAAAACCACAGTGGTTATCCCACCGCAAAATGACGTAGATGTACACGCTAACGATCTCAACTTCGTAGCGATTGCAGATAACGGCAAGCTGGTTGGTTTTAACGTCCTGGTCGGCGGCGGCTTAGCGATGACGCATGGCGATACATCAACTTATCCGCGCCGCGCTGACGACTTTGGCTTTATTCCGCTGGACAAGACACTTGATGTTGCCGCAGCTGTAGTAACAACTCAGCGTGATTGGGGTAACCGTTCAAACCGCAAAAATGCGAAAACGAAGTACACGTTAGATCGTGTAGGTAGCGATGTGTTTAAAGCGGAAGTCGAGAAACGTGCTGGTGTTAAGTTTGAGCAAAGCCGTCCATATGAATTCACAGAACGTGGTGACCGTATTGGCTGGGTAGAAGGAATTGATGGTAAATATCATTTAGCGCTTTTCATCGAAAACGGTCGCTTATTAGACTTTCCAGGTAAACCACTTAAGACGGGTGTTGCTGAAATTGCCAAAATCCACAAAGGCGATTTCCGCATGACAGCAAACCAAAACCTAATTGTTGCGGGTGTACCTAAAAACGAAAAAGCGAAGATTGAAAAGATCGCTCGTGAACATGGCTTAATGGACGACGGCGTAAGTGAACAGCGTAAGAACTCAATGGCTTGTGTTGCTTTTCCAACTTGTCCGCTAGCGATGGCAGAAGCTGAACGTTTCCTTCCTCAGTTTGTTACTGATGTTGAGGGGATTCTGGAGAAGCACAACCTACCAGAAAATGACAACATCATTTTGCGTGTAACTGGGTGTCCAAATGGTTGTGGTCGCGCAATGTTGGCTGAAATTGGTCTAGTTGGCAAAGCGCCGGGTCGTTACAACTTGCACCTAGGTGGTAACCGTGCCGGTACTCGAGTACCAAAAATGTATAAAGAGAACATCACGGATAAGCAAATCTTAGAAGAGATTGATCTGCTGGTGGCCCGATGGTCGAAAGAGCGTGAAGAAGGCGAAGCCTTTGGCGATTTCACTATTCGTGCTGGCATTATCCAAGAAGTGCTCGTATCAAAGAGGGACTTTCATGCTTGATTCTGTAGCATCCAAGCTGGAGCTCACAGAGTTACTGACATTAACAAAGACGGAGCAAATCCTCCGTCTTGCTCAAATTAATGTCGAGCTCGAAAAGCTTTCAGCACAAGAGAGAGTAGCGTGGGCTTTAGATAATCTAGAAGGCGAGTTCGCGGTTTCTTCTAGTTTTGGTATTCAAGCCGCGGTTATGCTTCATTTAGTTACTCGCGCCAAAGCGGACATCCCCGTCATTCTAACCGATACTGGTTACCTGTTTGCTGAGACGTACCGATTTATCGATGAGCTGACAGATGCTCTCAACCTAAATTTAAAAGTTTATCGAGCCAAGGAAAGTGCGAATTGGCAAGAAGCTCGATATGGAAAATTATGGGAGCAAGGCGTAGAGGGAATTGAAAAATACAACAAGCTCAATAAAGTTGAGCCGATGCGTCGAGCGTTAAAAGAGCTTAATGTTGGAACGTGGTTCTCTGGACTGCGTCGAGAGCAAAGTAAATCTCGTGCAGGTTTACCGATTCTATCAATTCAGAACGGTGTGTTTAAATTTCTACCAGTAATTGATTGGACTAATAAAGACGTTCATTACTACTTAGAACAACACGGCCTTAAATACCACCCATTGTGGGATGAAGGTTACCTTTCAGTTGGTGATACACATACTACTCGTAAATGGGAGCCGGGAATGTCAGAGGAAGAAACTCGATTCTTTGGCTTAAAGCGAGAATGTGGCCTACACGAAGATGATGGCTCTGAACAAGATGGGTCTGGCATATAGCCATAATGCTCTTTAAATAGAGTTTAGGTTAAGTTTAATAAAGATAGCTGCAATAAAGCAGCTTTCTTTATTTATGGTACTTGAAAAACACGTCTCAAAGAACAACTCTGTGGATAAGTTGTGTGATAGTTTGGGGTAAAGTTGAATAAATAAAGGTTTGATCGAAAACTCATCGTTTAACCACTGTTTTTGCAATTTTTGAAAAATAACACTTGCCAATGTGAGCGCGATCTCTATAATGCCTCCTCGTCGACAGGGCAAGGCCTCACAAGGGTTTAAGCGAAGTTGATAAGGCTGAAAAGAAAAACGAAATAATTTGAAGAAAGTGTTTGACACAATAAATTATCTCGCTAGAATGGCCGCCTCTTCCGAAGTGATGTCAATCACAAAGAAGAGTTGCTCTTTAACAATATAGACCTATCAATCTGTGTGGGCACTCGTTGATGATAATCCAATTCGATACTTCGGTATCAAA
>NZ_JAWOVP010000019.1:0-54059 GCF_033339995.1 Vibrio sp. 1641 | reverse complement strand
GTTTCATTGAAACCTAATTTGATACCGAAGTATCGAATTGGATTATCATCAACGAGTGCCCACACAGATTGATAGGTTCTTATTTTTAAAGAGCTTTTCTAACATTTTCAGCAACTTAGTTGCTCGTCGTTAGGGGTGCGTATCTTACTTTACACCGTGAGAGAGTCAAGCATTTTTTTCAAATTCTTTTTTCTCTCTTCTCGACTCGCTGTGTGACTTTCGTCTCACTCCGTGTCGGTGGATGCGCAGTATAGGGGGTTGAGAAATTAGTACAAGCGTTTTTTGCAAATAAAAAACCAACCGGTCACAAATTATCCAAAAGTGCGATATTTGCATATTTCTTCGTCACATTTGAGACATATCACAGCAATTGGTTGGAAAAACACCAACCATATACGTAAGATTCATGTGTCTATTCTGTTAATGGACAATCGATCTCTTTATCACTATGTGTAGTAATTAAAATGACGTCTAAAAAAAATCTGATTTTATGTGTTGGGCTGGCCATCGTTGGGGGAATCATCTTCTCTCAATTCATCATCCCACCAGCCTTGAGCTTCCTCATTGGTGTTATCGCTACTGCTTTTCTTTTTTCATTTTCTAGCAAAACACCTGTTCTTCAATCTTCGGATCCTGATCCTTCAACTAAAACGCTGTATGTCGGCAACCTTCCTTATAAGGCCAATGAGAGTCATGTTCGCGATTTGTTTGCTGAATATGGACAGGTCTATGCGGTACGCTTAATGAAAGATAAGCGTACTGGAAAAAGAAGAGGGTTTGGTTTTGTAGTGATGGCTGCGGCAGATGCCAAGCCAGCTATCGCTAAACTTAATGAAAAGGAATATATGGAGAGAACGCTAAAAGTGAGAATTGCGAACGATCCTAAACATCCGGATGGTGGTAAACCTGAACAGGATTAAAACCTAGCTTCTTTAAACAAATGTTCAGTGCATCTTCCTGCCAAGGAGTTGCACTGGCATAAATCGACTTACTTCCCTCTTCTGTATCCTCAATTTCATCACTTAATAGCAATGCTTTTACTCGACGTGCAATCGCTGCGCCTGAATCAATTAAAGTAACGTCCCCACCCAAAGCTTGATGAATCTCCTCTTTGATTAAAGGGAAGTGAGTACAACCGAGCACCGCAACATCGACTTTATCGCGAAGGGGAAGCAGGATATTTGTCAGTTCGTCGAGAGAAACGCTGTTGCCTCGCAACTTCTCTTCGGCCATATCTACCAAGCGAGTTGATCCCACCAGCTCAACTGGTTTGCCTTGCGCAAAGTCCCGTATTAACTCGTGAGTATATTGGCGTGTTACTGTCGCCGGAGTGGCGATCAGCCCTACCCCTTTTGATGCTAAAAGCGATGCGGGTTTAATCGCAGGGACAACACCAACAACGGGAATCGATAAATTTTCGCGTAAGGAAGGAAGCACTATGGTGCTCGCCGTGTTGCAAGCAATGACGACAATGTCGACTTGGTGTTCTTCGACTAATGAAGAGACCAGTTGGTTAACTCGTGAAATGAGTACAGCCTGATCGAGTTCACCATAAGGGTAAGCCTGATTATCGAATAAGTATAAGTAGTCTAGCTGGGGCAATAGGCGATGTATCTCTTGGAATACAGAAAGGCCACCAACACCGGAGTCAAAAACTAGGACTTTTTTCTTACTTGCTACTCGCACGAGCCTTACCTAAAGAACAGAAACGTTGCGATCATACTGCGTAGATTTGTTTTGGCAATGCTTTAGCATGGTATCTTTGATGGCTGAATCTATCTCCAGATTCTACATCTCGCTTCGTCAACTCGATATGTCCTTGAAAAGATGGCGAAGACGTGACCAATGTGTGAAATTCACCATTTTCCCCACAGGGATCAATTTGACTTGGTAATGACTCTATTAGGGCTTTGTCATACCAGCGACCACACCATTCTGGAGGGAGAACTCTTCCGTCGATGGTGATTAACATAGTTTGAATACCACGCTCTATGATTTCCATCGCTAGTTTTTCGCTGCTGTCCCCTAATAGAGGAAAGACGCATTCCCAGCCAACAGGTTCAATATAGCTGCGTCGGTAATCGGCAATGCCATTACAAAACATATCACCAAATGCGACAGCTTCTATGTTCAGACCACTACTTTGTAATGCATTAACGATGGTCGATTGATAAATGTCGTTACTTGGAAAGATTTCAGGTAGCTCGATAGTAATGAGCGGAAGCGCAAGTAAGTCTGCTTGCATTTGTACGACTTCAAGCGGAGTTGCTTGGAAAGGGACTTCTTTCCCTACGTAAGTCGTGTACAAACCGACAACTTGATAATTTGGATTCTCGTTAAGGCGCTCAAGCGTTAATGTCGAATCTTTACCACTGGACCAACTGATCACCACTCGCTTGGGTTTCTTCATTCGATTTTCCACCACAAAATATTAAAAACCGCCCGAAGGCGGTTTGTGCTCATTCACGATTAGAATTCGTAGCCAACGTTGATATAGTACGCTCGCTCTGCAGCGGGGTAACCTTTTGCCATCTCATACTCTTCATCAAGTAGATTATCGATACGAGCGCTAATAGAGGTCGACTCATTCGGATAGTAAGTCACTGCCGTATCAACCAACGAGTAAGAAGAAAGCGTGATATCTTGTGAAGGCCAAGTGCTGTAATCCACATCTGGACGCTTACCGACGTACTGATAGCTAACCGACCAATCCACTTTATCGAAGCTCACTAAAGCATTCCACTTATACATTTCTTTAGCGCGACGCTGCAACTGATGCCCTTTATCGTCTTCAGCATCTTTGTAATCTGCACTCAACTGGTGCTGCACAATCCCTGTATCAAACTCAGCAACAAGCTCCACACCTTGGATATGTGTTTCACCATCGACATTCAAATATTTGTATGTGGTTGGATGGTAATCGATAAGATTCGTGATTTTATAGTCATAACCCGTTACGGACCAAAAAACGCCTTGGACATCACCGCTGAATGCTAGCTCCCAAGCATCTGACTCTTCCGGCTTCAGATCTTTCTCACCGTATGTTGGGTCATACTGCTGATATAGGTTTGGAGCCTTAAACGCAGTACCAAAAGAAGCTTTAACCCCAAACTCTGGCACAAACTGGTAACCAGCCGCTAAGCTGTAAGTGAACTCACTACCGTATTCTTCGTTATCATCAAGGCGAGCACTGCCCTCAAGCATTGCTTTATCAATACTGGTGGTTGCCATACCAAACAGAGCGCCATTGGTACGATCAAACGTTTTATTCGCACTCTTGTCTTTATAAGACTCGTTGCGCCAATCAATACCACCAGCCAACGTCGTATTGTTGTTTAGCAAGTAACTGTTGGTCCACTGGACATTTTGCTGCTCAAGTTCATCTTCAGTACCTGAGTGTTTGCCTTTTGCTTGCTCATAGTTCCAAGACTTCTGTTTCTGTGCTGTTACTTGTAGTTCTGACATCACATTATCAGACTGATACTTACCGCCCAGAGTGACAGAAAGATCGTCTTTTTCTGCTTCGTAGTAACCGCGACTGCCGTAGCTGCTGTCATATTGATAAACATTTTCGTAAGCACGTAGGTTACCAAATGCAGACCACTGATCATTGAAGTTATGCACGTAACCTAGCAGACCATTCTTTGTATCAAAGCCATGGCGATCGCCGTCATTAACTCCCGGTACAGGACGAACGTTATAACCATCATCACTTTCACTACCAAGCGCGATATTTAGCTGGCCGCTCTCTGTGACTTTAATACCAGATGCCACACTCAATTCTTGATAATCTAAACTACCTAAACCCGCACTTAACTTCGTTCCTTCTTCGTCAGCACGCGCAATGGTGATGATATTGATCACGCCACCAATCGCTTCTGAGCCATAAAGTGACGCACGCGCACCACGCACGTACTCAATACGTTGAACGTAAGTAAGTGGGATTTGGTTAAAGTCCACAGCGCCCTTCGCTGCTCGTGCAAAACGTACGCCATCAACCAGTACTAAAACTTGGTCGGAACTGGTTCCACGAACAAATAAAGACGCTAACTGACCACGACCACCATTTTGTGAAACTTGAATCCCTGTAAGACGACGCAATACATCTGGTAGGGTTTTCGCTTGAATGCGATCGATGTCTTGTCGAGTAACTACTTCGACATCTGCCAACGTACGGCTTTCGGCTTGCTCAAAACGGTTTGCCGTAACAACGATGGTTTCGTCAGTGGAGGTTTCTTGGGCCTGTAGATAAGAGACAGGTGAAAGCAGCGATGCCAAAGTGATCGCCAGTGCGGATTTTCTCATTGTATTGTCCTAAATCGCGTAATTCCTTCCGAGCCCTGTCATCATGACAGTCCAGTGCTGTGGCTCAGTTGTTGGCAGGTATTCGGACTCAAGAGCACGGGTGTACCGCCTACTTGCTCGACTTCCCACATAAACTAATGCAGTGTCTGATGAGCGTTCGTTCTCTTTTACCGCTGCGCGTCAGTTCTGGATTCACACCAGATTCCCATTTCAGCCATCTAGATTGCTAGATAGCACCAACTTGAGGCAAATATTATTCAGCTATTGATTATTTGTCCAGCCAATATTGCCCTTAGAAGTTGTAACGTTTTGATTGATTTTGCTTTCTACTCTGCCTGTACGCACTATCTTTAAATCAATTCCAGTACAAAACTGGACATCCTATTGAGATTGAATAAAATCTGCGCTCTTAAATTGAATGCACCATAAAAGGTAAGATCATGGCTACTCTTGATGTAAACCCACAACGCTACCAAGAACAACTGGCTGAAAAAGTCGAACGTCTCACGGATATGTTCGCGCCATACAACATGCCAGAACTGGAAGTGTTTGAATCACCAGAGCAGCACTACCGCATGCGTGCTGAGTTCCGTGTTTGGCATGAAGGCGAAGATCTTTACTACATCATGTTCAACCAAGAAACTCGTGAGAAGTACCGTGTTGACCAATTCCCTGCAGCAAGCCGTCTGATCAACGACCTGATGCCGCTATTGGTTGAAGCGATGAAAGACAACGACTCACTACGTCGTAAACTGTTCCAAGTGGATTTCCTATCGACGCTAAGTGGTGAGATTCTGGTTTCACTCCTTTACCATCGCCAACTTGATGAAGAGTGGATTGAAAACGCGAAAGCCCTTAAACAGCGTTTAAATGATGAAGGCTTTAACCTAAACATCATTGGTCGCGCTCGTAAGATGAAGATTGTCCTAGACCGAGACTACGTTATCGAGAAGCTCGATGTAAATGGTCAAAGCTACATCTACCAACAAGTAGAGAACAGCTTCACTCAGCCGAACGGCAAAGTCGCAGAGAAGATGCTGGAATGGGCGGTCGACTGTACCCAAGAAAGCACTGGCGACCTACTAGAGCTTTACTGTGGTAACGGTAACTTCTCGCTGGCGTTGGCACAGAATTTCGACCGCGTACTGGCAACTGAGCTAGCGAAGCCATCTGTGGTATCTGCACAGTACAACATCGCCGCCAATAAGATTGATAACGTACAAATCTTACGTCTATCGGCAGAGGAATTTACTCAAGCGATCGAAGGTAAGCGTGAATTCCGTCGTCTACAAGATGCAGGTGTGGATCTGAAGAGCTACAACTGCAACACGATTTTTGTCGATCCACCACGTGCTGGGATGGATGTCGATACTTGTAAAATGGTGCAAGGTTACGAGCGCATCATGTACATCTCTTGTAACCCTGAGACTCTAAAAGAGAACTTGGACATTCTATGCGAAACACACAACGTGACGCGTTTTGCTCTGTTTGATCAATTCCCTTATACCCACCACATGGAAGCTGGCGTGCTATTGGAACGTAAAGCTTAGTCCACCAGCTTCAGACAAAAAAAAGCGAGCTCAATGGCTCGCTTTTTTTAATTTGATTCGTTTGCTTATTCCGCAGAAGTCTTCTTGCTGACAAAACCTAGCTTCTTACCAATCCATGCGAGTAAGATCATTGAAACCATGATCGCGAAGAAGTTTGAGCCTGCTTCTGGGTATTGCGCTTTAATAAACGCAGAGTGACCAAACGCACCTACGAAGAAACACGCCAAGCCAACCAATGGGATATCTTCTGATACCGGATTATTTAGGTACTCTTGGTAAAGAGCTTGTACAGCCAGTACGAGTGCAATCAATGGGAAGATTGAAAACGATACTTCACTCATGGTCAACCATGACAACAAAGCATCACCACACATACCTGCAACCAGTGCCAAAATCAGCGTTTTCTTTTCAGATTTATTTCCATTCGACATTATTCTATCCCGCCTTTTAATCGGTTACGTTCACGTTCTTTGCGATACCAATAGGCCCCTTTGGCTATCATTCGCAATTGCATGATCAATCGCTCGGCGAGTTCATCGCGCTCACGTCGATCTAAATCTAAAGCTTCAGCCCCCGAACTGAAAACCAAAGTCACAGACGCTTCTGCTTGAGTATACGCCTCTTCTCTGGTCACGCCGGTGCTCATTAAATACTCGGTTAATTCTGCCGCAAAATGCTGGATTTCTCGAGCAACAGCGGTACGAAATTCAGCAGAAGTGCCGGAGCGCTCACGCAACAACAAACGAAAAACGTTCGGACTACTTTCAATGAATTCCATAAAGGTTTCGACCGAGGTACGAATTACGCTACCTTCTTTCACAATACGTTGACGCGCCTGACGCATCAGTTGACGTAGTAGCAAACCGCCTTCATCGACCATAGTTAAGCCTAGCTCATCCATATCTTTGAAGTGACGGTAAAAAGAAGTCGGTGCAATCCCTGCCTCTCGGGCGACTTCTCGCAAGCTAAGGCTGGAAAAGCTGCGATCCGCACTTAACTGACTAAATGCCGCATCGATCAATGATCGACGTGTCTTCTCTTTTTGCTGTGCGCGGATTCCCATCGATTTCATTCTTAACTTGCTCTTTTTCTATAGGGTACAAGAGCCTCAATATAACGCAATTTGCTCCTACGGAGAAAGATATGTTGCTTCGCTCGCTCTGAGCGCCGAGAACGTTACTATTGGCATGCATCTAATTGCAATGTTCTCGATGCAATTTATAGACATACAACATACCAAATCACCCTTTTGGTCGATTCTGCGTGATCACTTCCACTCTCTAACAGGCATTACGTGTACCAATAGAGTAAATGAGTTAAAATCGCGCTAAAGCAATGTTAAGCAAATATAACAAGGAAGGCATCATGGCGCATGTTAATCACTATGACGTGATCGTAATCGGTAGTGGCCCTGGCGGAGAAGGGGCTGCAATGGGATTAACCAAAGCGGGACTGAATGTTGCCATTGTCGAGAAAGAAAGCAGTGTCGGCGGCGGTTGTACTCACTGGGGAACTATTCCATCAAAAGCACTGCGTCATGCCGTTAGCCGCATCATCGAATTTAATAGCAACCCGCTATTTTGTCGAAACAACACCAGCGTTCATGCAACATTTTCTGACATTTTAGGTCATGCTAAATCGGTCATTGATAAGCAAACTCGACTTCGTCAGGGCTTTTATGACCGTAACTCATGCACACTTTTGTTCGGAACCGCGCGATTTATCGATAACTACTCAATTGCAGTAATGCAAAGCGACGGCACAGAAGAAATCTATTCAGCGGATAAGTTTGTCATCGCGACGGGTTCTCGTCCGTATCAGCCTAACGACGTAGATTTCTTGCATGAGCGCATCTACGACAGTGATTCCATTTTGAGCCTGAAACACGACCCTCGCCATATCATCATTTACGGTGCGGGCGTTATAGGTTGTGAATACGCTTCTATCTTCCGCGGCCTTGGAGTGAAAACCGACCTTATCAATACCCGAGACCGCTTGTTGGAGTTTTTGGATAACGAAGTGTCAGATGCGCTGTCTTACCACTTCTGGAACAGCGGTGTGGTAATTCGTAATGATGAGACCTATGAAAAAATCGAAGGCACAGAAGATGGCGTGATTATTCACCTACAATCTGGCAAGAAGATGAAGGCAGACTGCTTGTTGTATGCGAATGGTCGAACAGGTAACACCGATAAGTTGAATTTGGGTGCAGTGGGTCTGGAAGCGGACTCTCGCGGACAACTAAAAGTAAACCGTAACTACCAAACCGATATCGAACACATTTACGCTGTAGGCGATGTCATCGGTTACCCTAGCCTTGCAAGCGCCGCTTATGACCAAGGGCGATTTGTCGCACAAGCCATTACGAAAGGTCAGGCAGAAAACTATCTGATTGATGATATTCCAACGGGTATCTACACCATCCCAGAGATTAGCTCTGTGGGTAAAACCGAGCAAGAGCTAACAGCTGCGAAAGTACCGTATGAAGTAGGACGCTCTTCGTTCAAGCATCTAGCTCGTGCACAGATCGCAGGAAAAGACATCGGTAGCTTGAAGATATTGTTCCATCGTGAAACCAAAGAAATTTTAGGGATTCACTGTTTTGGCGAACGTGCCGCGGAAATTATCCACATCGGTCAAGCCATTATGGAGCAAAAAGGCTCAGCGAATAACATCGAGTATTTCGTCAATACCACCTTCAACTATCCAACAATGGCCGAAGCGTATCGTGTCGCTGCGTTGAATGGTTTGAACCGCTTGTTCTAATCTATGCTTCTTGATAGCAGAAAGAAAAACAGCAGGCTTGGACCTGCTGTTTTTATATCAACATTGTGCTAGGAAGGTATCCTTGTGCCATTGGTAGAGAAAGATAACCCCTAAACCAATACCCCGCATCAACATAAAGCTCGTCATTGCAAACCACAGCGCGTGATTTTCCCACTCGGCGAACAAGTAAAAGACAACGAAGAAACTGCTGGTCGCGACAAACATACTATTGCGCATGTCTTTGCCTTTGGTTGCACCGACAAAAATGCCATCCAATAGAAAGCACCACATCGACACAAGTGGCATCACCACCAGCCAAGGTAGATACACCGCTGCTTGCTGTTGTACCGTCTCAATTGAAGTGATCATGGCGATCAACTGCGATCCCGCCAAACCAAAGAGCGCGGTCAGTCCTAAGCAAATAACCAAACTCCAAAAGAAAGTGCCGACAAGCGATGCACTCAATTGTTGCCTATCTTTGGCACCAATCGCCTTCCCGACCATGGCCTCCATTGCGTAAGCAAAGCCATCCATGCCATACGAGATAATCATCAGGAAGCTCATCAGAACCGCATTTGCAGCGACAACCTCATCACCAAAGCTCGCACCTTGGAACGTCATAAAGCTAAAAGCCGCTTGCAGACACAAAGAGCGCAAGAAAATATCGCGATTCAATTTCACGAAGCGCCCTAAACCGTGTTGAGTGCTGGCTAGCAACTTTTGAGGTGATGGTAATTGTCTCTCTCGCCAGGTTTTCCAGACACACATGAGACCAAAACCCATGCCTGAGTAGTCAGCAATCACCGATGCCAGCGCAGCGCCTTCTACTTTCCACCCCAAACCAATCACAAACAACAAATCGAGGGCAATATTCGTCACGTTGGTGATGATCACCATCCACATTGGTGCTTTGGAATTTTGCGTCCCGAGCAGCCACCCCAACAACACAAAGTTCATTAGCGCAGCGGGGGCACTCCACACACGGATAGAGAAATATTGCATGCCGTAGTGTTTTACCTCTGCGCTGGCGTCACTCCAGCCAAAGATCAAATCAGCAATCGGGTTATGGGCAATAAGGAAGACTAACGCAAACAGCAGCGCCATAAGTGAGCCTTGCATAAACACCAAGGCAAGTTGCTTTCGGTCTTCACCGCCATAGGACTGCGCCGCCAACCCTGTAGTCGACATACGCAAAAAACCAAGCAGCCAAAACGTCACGCTGATCATGGTGCTGCCCAACGCAACACCGCCCAAATACCAAGCGTGGTCTAGATGACCAATCACCGCAGCATCGACCAAACCGAGCAATGGAACAGTAATATTCGACAGCACCATAGGTATCGCTAAAGCTAAGACTTGGCGATGAACTTTTGGGTTAGATAAAGGAGAGAAGATTGAATTTGTCACAGGCACCTCATCAGTAAGATCGACGAGTGTACCTGAGCGCTTAACGACTAGCCAATTACCACTTGATGTGAACGAGGACTGGCGTGAGGCGATGCTTCAGCATTGGAATCTTATTAAGCCAACGCTGCCAAGCTTTCCAACGAGAACAGAATCTATCGAATGGCGAGAAAGCTTTCACCCATTGTGCCCATGGTAACCATTGCAATATCTGTGCTGCAGGCGCTTCAAAGCCATGAGCATAACGATCAGAGCCAAGCTTTTGCCCCCACTTGGTTTCCGTTAAATCTCCTGCCAGCACCATACACAGTTCAGCAGAAACAAAATGTCGACCCAAGGTTTGAATAAATTTCGCGACTTGACGCTCTGTGCAATCGAGCAGTGCCATTTCACATAAAATGAGCACCGGTGCTTGCTCTGGAATGGCTAACGTCTCTAGCCACGACATTTCATCCACACTGCCACAGCGATGTTCATAGCGTTCATTTTTGTGGAACAAGCGCTGACGCCATACCAAATTTTCCGTCACATCCAGCTCTATCCAATGGCAGCGTCCATTATCCAAACGATAAAAGCGGGTATCCAGCCCCGCTCCGACATTGATTATCCAGGCATCGGGACACTGCTGTAAGAAGTGGTTAACCTGCTGGTCACAAAGCTGAGTCAGCGTCACGTGCAGCAATTGCTTCTGCGCAATATCACCACTCAAACAATCCGGCGCCATCTTACAGCTCAAACACGCTTTAGCAGCTATCGGATCGTACACCAAGCCATTGTCGACCATGCTTTCACGGCTACGCAATAACAGTGGCTTTAATAAATGGTTAGGAACTTGATGTTTAGACTGAGACATGGGCATTTCCTGCGCCAGAGAGAAAACATAGACATTAATAAAGATGATAATGAATATCAATTACATTATCAAGCTTATAAATTGGTCAAAACAAACAATGTCAAGATGATGAGCAAGCTTTTGGAGGAAGTAGAAAAAGAGAAAAGACAAAACAGCCCAGATCAACTGGGCTGCTTAAATACACTTACATCCAATCGGTATTACGAATAATACCAACGGCTAAACCTTCAATCGTAAGGTGCTGAGACGTTAAGTCCACTTGGATTGGGGCAAACTCTTCATTCTCAGCATGCAGTAATATGGTTGAACCTTTGCGCTCCAAACGCTTCACAGTCACATCATCATCAACACGCGCAACGACAACTTGACCGTCTCTCACGTCTTGGGTTTTATGCACCGCGAGCAAATCGCCATCCATAATCCCGATGTCTTTCATACTCTCGCCATTTACACGAAGTAAGAAATCCGCTTGCGGTTTGAACATCGCAGGATCGACTTGGTAGTGCGCCTCTACGTGCTCTTGAGCCAGAATTGGCTCACCCGCTGCGACTTGACCAATCAAAGGCAAACCCTGCTCATCATTGGCTGCGTCTTCAAGCAGGATACGAATCCCACGAGAAGCGCCTGGAATAATTTCAATTGCTTGCTTACGAGCAAGCGCTTTTAGGTGTTCCTCTGCGGCATTCGCAGAGCGGAAGCCAAGCTCACGCGCAATCTCTGCACGAGTTGGTGGCATTCCGGTGTCATCGATTTTACTTTTGATCAAATCGAAGACTTGTTGTTGGCGTGGCGTTAACGGCTTCATGTCTCACCTGTCTTTTTATACAGTTAACTGTGAGTATATCCAGTAAATGCTCAAATGAAAACCCAATTGGTTGTTTTTTAATTTATTTGTGGGGAGCTTTCAGCTTACCGATTAAGTTCATTCTTTATTCGTTTAAAACACCGACTTTTCAGTTAATCAAGGTAAAGCAATAACTTAGGGGTTCGACTAATTTACAGCCAATAAAATTAAAAGGTTTGACCAGTTTCTGGTATCCTTGCAGCGCTTAAATTTTATCGCCTAGGCTTATTTCTATTGCCGTACTCATCTCTTTTTATAGAGAAGACATGCAAAGCGGAAACTGAAATAAGGTTAGGCCTGTTTGAATACCTATTGAGGCTGTGAACTTTATGTCTTCTGGACAATCATTTTCACGTTCATTACTAAAACTACCTTTATCGGTACTGGTAAAGGGCACCGCAATCCCGTCGAACCCGATTGAAGATCTGAACATCGACCTAACTAAACCGATTGTATATGCCCTGCCGTTCCGCTCGAACGTGGATTTGCTGACACTGCAAAAACAAGCCATGAGCCTTGGTCTACCCGACCCGCTCAGCCCGCTGGAAATCAATGGCAAAACGCTGAACCGTTTCGTCTTTATCGCTGCGCGTCCAACTGTGATGAACAACGATAATGATGTCCCAACCGATTCTGTTTCTCTGTTCACTGACTTACTGGAACTGCACAAGCTGGATAGTGAGTTGGATGTTCAAATGATCCCTGCAACCGTGCTTTGGGGTCGTAAGCCAGGTAAAGAAGAGAACCAAAAGCCTTACCTTCAACCGATGAATGGTCCGCAAAAAGCCAAAGCGGTAATGGCGGCGGGACGCGACTGCTTAGTTCGCTTTAGTCCCGTGGTATCTCTGCGTTATATGGCAGACTCCCACGGTACCGACAGCGCAATTGCGCACAAACTGGCTCGCGTGGCGCGTATCCACTTCTCACGCCAGAAACTGGCTGCTTCAGGCCCAAACCTGCCACAACGCCAAGTGTTGTTTGCTCGTTTACTAAAGTCTCCAGCTATTGAACTGGCGATTGCTGACGAAGCCAAGAGCAAAAACATCTCGATTGATAAGGCACGTAAAGAAGCCCACGACATCATGGATGAAATCGCTGCCGACTTCTCCTATAGTCTGGTGAAAAACGGCGACCGCATCCTGAGTTGGTTATGGACAAAACTATACCAAGGTTTGCACATCAATAACGCCTCGACTGTGCGTCGTTTAGCGCAAGACGGCCACGAAATTGTGTACGTTCCGTGTCACCGTAGTCACATGGACTACCTGCTGTTGTCTTATGTTTTATACCATGAAGGCATGGTGCCTCCGCACATTGCGGCAGGCATTAACTTGAACTTCTTCCCGGCCGGTCCTCTTTTCCGTCGTGGTGGGGCGTTCTTTATTCGTCGTAGTTTTAAAGGCAACAAACTGTACTCAACCATTTTCCGTGAGTATCTAGCTGAGCTGTTTGCCAAAGGCTATTCAGTCGAGTACTTCAGTGAGGGTGGTCGTTCACGTACAGGTCGCTTACTGCAAGCGAAAACGGGTATGCTGGCTATGACCATCCAAGCAATGCTACGTGGTTTAAACCGCCCAGTAACGCTAGTGCCGGTCTACATCGGCTACGAGCACGTAATGGAAGTGGGCACTTACGCGAAAGAGCTGCGTGGCAAACGCAAAGAGAAAGAAAACGCAGGGCTTGTACTGCGTACTCTGCGTAAACTGCGTAACTTTGGTTTGGGCTATGTGAACTTCGGTGAGCCAATTCAGCTCAACCAATACTTGAACGAGCATGCTCCTGAGTGGACGAAAGACATCGACAGCATGGGTGGTAACAAACCACAATGGATGAATCCTGTGGTGAACGACCTTGCTAATAAGATGATGACGCACATCAACGATGCGGCGGCGGCAAACGCGTTGACCTTGTGTGCAACCGCACTGCTTGCTTCTCGTCAACGTGCACTTTCTCGTGACTCGCTGATCAATCAGATTGAGTGTTACTTAAAGCTACTCAAAAATAACCCGTACTCAAGCACCTCCACTATCCCTACCGAAAGTGCTGAGGAGTTGGTCGATCATGCAATTTCGCTTGATAAGTTCGTGATTGAAACCGATAGCATGGGTGACATCATTTCGCTGGACCGTAGCCAATCGATCCTGATGACCTACTATCGCAACAACATCATCCACTTGTTCGCTCTGCCGTCATTAATTGCCCAAATGCTCATTCGTCAGCGCAACCTTTCGGTAGCCAAGATTCAAGCGAATGTCGCGCAAATCTACCCATTCTTGAAGAAAGAGCTGTTCTTAAGTTACCAAGAAGACGAGTTAGATGAATTGGTCGTTAAAACACTGCATGAATTTGCCGATCAGAAAATGATTAGTCTTGATGGTGATAAGCTAGAGATCAATCAATCGAACAACCAGCCTTTGGTTCTGTTAGGTCGAACGATAACTGAAACGCTGCAACGCTACTCTATCGCGATGAACTTGCTTGTTGCTTACCCTGAGCTGGGTAAATCGGACCTAGAGCAGAAGAGCCAAGATATTGCTCAGCGCTTAGGGCGTTTGCACGGTATTAATGCGCCAGAATTCTTCGATAAAGGTGTGTTTACCGCGATGTTCAATACGCTCAAACAGCAAAAATACCTCGATAACGATGGTAACTGTGACACGAAGAAAACGCAGCAATTTGCACGGCTACTGTTCACTCTGCTTTATCCAGAAGTGAAACTGACGATCGAAGAGAGTATTCACCAACTTCGGTCGTAACCGTTTTACCTTCGTCCAATAAGAAAAAAGGCATCCAATCGGATGCCTTTTTCTATTTCTTCGCTTACCAAAATGCGACCAGTAACCCTATCGCTATCACCATGCCAACATAATTGTTGTTAAGGAAAGCCTTAAAGCACAACTCACGCTCACGGTGACGAATTAAGTGCTGCTGATAAACAAACAACGACGCTGCAATCAAAAGGGTCCAGTAGTAACTTTGTCCCAATTGGTAGAACTGCCCTAACCAAACCAACATCGCGAGTGTAATCAGTTGCAAAACACCAATAATAAGCTTGTCATGACGACCAAACAGAATTGCCGTCGATTTAATGCCAATCTTTAGATCATCATCTCGGTCTACCATCGCATATTGAGTGTCGTACGCAATGGTCCACAAAGCGTTAATGAGGAACAAAAACCAAACAATCAATGGTAATTCCCCAGTTTGTGCAGCCCACGCCATTGGAATCGCCCAGCTAAAAGCCAAGCCTAAAAATAGCTGTGGAATATGAGTGTAACGCTTCATAAATGGATAGATGAACGCCAACACAATGCCAGCGAAGGATAGCTGAATCGTCAGCGGGTTCATGGTCAGCACTAACAAAAACGAGCTGATACCCAAAACCAAAAATAATCCAATCGCTTCTTTTGCTGTCACTTTCCCTGATGGCAGTGGACGTTGCTTAGTACGCTTTACATGGCCGTCGACTTTGCGATCTGCAAAATCATTAATCACGCACCCCGCACTACGCATTAGGAATACCCCCAATACAAACACGATGAATACATCCCAACTCGGCATCCCTTGGGCTGAGATAATTAGCGCCCAAATCGTTGGCCACATCAGTAACAGTGAACCAATCGGGCGATCCATGCGCATCAGTTGCCAATATGCTTTGGCTTTTTCTGCGGACATTTACACTGTCTCCTTAGCGTAAACTGGTGAATTAGATAAGAATAACTCGGCGACTAGCATCGGTTTGTGATTCATCCACAACCTTGAGCGTCGCGCTAACAAACGTCCTTCTGGTACGGCTACCCATCCCATTTGTAAAGAGTCTCGCTCAACGTTATCTGCGCTGAACACTGTTAATCCTAATGGGATATCCCCTTGTTGAGCCAAATCATACTGCTGATCAACTAAGGTTGAGCGAGGAATCAATGTCCGCCCAATAACCCAGTTATTATTGTCACCGCACAAAATTACCTCTCTCAGTAAGCAATCTTGTTCGGACAATAACTGGCTTTCGTCCTGTTTTAATGTCGCTGCAGTGACGATCTGATTTTGTAGCAATTCTACCGTTAACGCTTGGCAGTGCTGTTTTAAACGACGTGACAAAGACCCTTGCTCTTCAAGCCAATGCTTGGCAAATTCATTTGGAAATTCGAATTCTTCGGGGTTTTGCCACTCTACTTCCAATAAAGAAGCAAGATAGAGTGATGTTGGCTGATTCATACTAGTATTCAATTGGAGGCTTTATGCGTACAATAAAGCAACAACTTACCGTCCATAGTAATGTATGTAACCGTAAGTTCCGTTATTTGTTATAGACGGCCCATTGTATCAAGACTGAAGCGATTCGAATATCGCGATCCAGAGAAAGAAAAGTTAGAAATATGTACAAACGTTATATAGCCCAAATTATTTTTGCGTTAACCATACTATTCGCCGCACCAAGTTGGGCTGAAACGGAAGAAGCTGGACCTAAGTTGGCATACTTTACCCTAGAGCCTGACCTCACTACTAACTTTTACACCAAAGGCAAAAAGTTAGGTTATGTGCAAGTGCGCATCGACATCATGGTAATGAGTCAACAAGATTTATCAGTTGTTGAGCATCACCAACCTTTGATTCGCGATGCAGTGATTGAATTATTGGGTAAGCAAACAGAAGATACGATTAAGTCCCTTTCTGGCCGAGAAGATCTGCGCAAAACTTTAGTGACGACCCTCAACGAAACGCTTTTGCCTGAAACAGGTAAAACCATCATTGCCGATTTGTTGTTTACAAAATACCTTTATCAATAAACCCAAATCCGTTTTGAACATAAAAAAAGACCGCTCTTGAGCGGTCTTTTCATTTCATCAGCTTTAGGCTTGCTGTTGGTATTTCATCTTGCCTGAATCAAACAGCGCAATCGCCATCCCCGACAGTAGCCCAACTAAGTGAGCGGTGTTTGCAATCGCCATAAATGGCTGCACAAAACCAAGAACTAACCATACCAACATAAAGACGATGATTGGCTTGGGTAGCGTAAGGCCTAAATGTGGCAAGCGGTAACCCAGTATCCACAAATAACCAAGCAGTGCATAGACCACGCCAGACAAGCCGCCGAAGTTAGCCCCTTCAACATAGAACTGGCCTGCCCCTGAAAGCGCTGCCGACACCACAAAGAGTTGCAATAGCTTACCGGAACCGAGACGACGTTCGATGTCGCCACCCAACTGCCACCACCATAGTAAGTTAAACACGATGTGAGTTACTGAAAAGTGCAGTAACGCATGACTTAGCCATCGCCACACTTGCCATTGTTGCCCCTCAAAAGCCGGGAAGTGCAACAACTTAAACACGCCATTGCCAAAGCCAAACATTTGTAACAAGTAGATGATGATACAGACTGTCATGATCAGCAAAGTCATGGGGCCAGCTTTCGCTTTGACCATGCTTATGATACTCGGGTTGGAATAATGAAATGTGCTCTTACGAGTATCGGCAACGTCCCACGAGGCGGCGCTGTATTTTGAATCAGACGGATTAGCAAGGAACTGCTTAAGTTCGGCTTCCGCTTCTATTTCATGCTGGCTATCAGTCAGCCACAGCGCAAACTGCCCATCTCCTTCTGGCATCATTTCGATGTCAATTTGGCGAGAGGCCATATAATCAATAAAGGCTTGCGCCATACGTGGATTATTTAACGTTACCAATCTCTTCATTAACTTCTCACTATCGGTAGTTCTGCTCGATGCCAGGCTTCAAAGCCACCATCTACACTGTACACCTGTTCAAAGCCTTGGTTAACCAAATATTGCGCTGCACCTTGGCTACTAATGCCGTGGTAACACATCACTAGAATAGGTTGTTCGAACTCCACTTCATCCATAAACGCAACGATCGTATCGTTAGTTAAATGATACGCGGACTCCGCATGCGCAACGGCAAACGATTGAGGGTCACGGATATCTACAAGCTTCGCATCACCCTGCTCGAGCAGCGCTTGCGCACCTTGTACATCGATATGCTTAAACTGATCCATTTACTTTCTCATTGTCTTATTAATATACCCAAGCAACCTCGAACCTAACGTACTAATCAGCACCCGTGGTACAGCATAAAATCCATATTTGAAGTTGCTTGGGTATACTGCCGCTATTGTAACCTATCCAACGGCAAACTTAGACACATGGATAATCAGGGTTTTCAAAAGTGTACACATTCCAACCATTTGTGGATAAAGCTGTGAATTGCGTTGATAAAGTGTATTTGGATCTTTTGATCCACAATATGTAGTGATGATCCTGATCTAACTGTGTGTATATCTATAACTATCCCCAGATGGAAAAGTGCTTGAATCCCTTATTTTGTCCGGGTTTCGAACAGTTGATAAATAATTACTTCACAGAGTTATACACAGGTAGCACATAAAATCCGGATCGCAAACGCTATCGATTTTCGATCGACAATAAAAAAGCCGAGATCACATGATCTCGGCTTTCTGTGAAAATCTTACTTTCAATTAGCAGTGGAAATTAAAATTCACCCACGGCCAACTTTAGTTTCTTCATTGCATTTTTTTCTAGCTGGCGAATACGCTCGGCAGAAACACCGAACTCATCAGCTAAGTCTTGCAATGTTGCTTTCTCATCATCTAACCAACGAGAACGCACGATGCGCTGACTACGCTCATCCAAACTCGCTAATGCATGACCCAAGCGATTGTTGGTGTGCATTTCCCAGTTGGCGGCTTCAATGTTGTCGGCCACATCAGACGATTTGTCTTCTAGGTATAGCATCGGCGCTGTGTAAGCGTTTGAACTGTCGTCTTCATCAGTTGGCATATCAAAGGTTGAATCCACCGCCGCTAAGCGTGATTCCATCTCGCGAACTTCAGAAGGCTCAACACCTAACTCGCGCGCAACGGTTTCCACTTCACCGTTGTTAAACCAACCCAAGCGCTTTTTCGACTTACGCAGGTTGAAGAACAATTTACGTTGCGCTTTAGTGGTCGCAATTTTCACGATACGCCAGTTACGTAGCACGTATTCGTGGATCTCTGCTTTGATCCAGTGGACAGCAAAAGAAACCAAGCGAACCCCTACTTCTGGGTTAAAACGCTTAACGGCTTTCATTAGACCGATGTTACCCTCTTGCACAAGATCCGCCATCGGCAAACCGTAGCCAGAGTAACCACGAGCAACGTGAACAACGAATCGTAGGTGCGAAAGAATTAGACCTTTTGCAGCCTCAATCTCACCTTTATAGTGTAATCGTTCTGCCAGCTCACGCTCTTCGTCTGCAGTCAGCATTGGGTAGCTGTTTACTGAGCGAATATAGCTATCAAGGCTATCTTGCGTGACTAGAGCCATCGGATACGCTTCTTTTGTCATTCAATTCCTCATCAATCTCTGATCTGGAGCATTACATTGCAATTTAGCTTCGATATCTTGAACTCAAAATGAACAAGTTTCAAGAAGGGGAAGCAATTATCCATAAACATTTGGTCTAAGCAAGGGTTCAAAATTAGCTAGTGCTAATGAAATCCAAGTAATAAGACCGCCATCACTTAAACTGGTTCAATTTCTTTTAAATGTCGTTGCGCAGAAAAACGCGCCGCAATACATCCCAAAAGACTCCCAATGATGATTAATAACAAAGATTCATCCCAACTTAGACCAATCAGGCGGAACTGGCTATCGTACAACGCAGCAAGGTCTTCCACCGCACTATTCATGACAATGGTCACTAAAGCCGTTACCAACCACGCAATAGTGGCACCTAACACGCCAAACCACATGCCTGTGTACAAGTAAGGGCGCAGAATAAAACTGTCCGTCGCACCGATCAGTTTCATGGTTTGAATCTCTTCTTTATTCGCCAGCACATTAAATCGCAATGTATTGCCAACGATTAAAAATACCGCACCGAGCATCAGTACTGTCAGGGTAATGACAATAATACTCGCGAGAGTTTTGATGGCATCAAGACGCGCCAGCCAGTCTTCGTCAAGTCTCACGTCGGTCACATCTTGTTGCTCTCGAACGTCTTTGGCTAATGACTGAATATCACTTTTTAGCTCCGAATCTGGCGTAATCACCAACACACCAGGTAGCGCATAGCCACTTAAAAGACTGATAGCTTGGTCGAACCCTGCATATTGGCTTAAATCAGATAGACCTTGTTGCGGTGAAATATATTCTACCTCTTTTACCAAAGGCCAAGTTTCAATTTGATCTTTGAGAACCATCACTCGCGCATCCGGCATGCCTTCAACTAAGTAAGCACTAACTTGTGAAGGAGAAGCGACATCTTCCGCTGCCCCCGCAACGTTTTTCCCCAATAGATACAAACAAGCTGGCATGGCAAGTGCCATGGAGATGACCGCTAGGGTCAGAATGTTGCCTAGTGGTCGTTGCCATAAGGCGCTAAAAGAGGATTTAGCTTGTTTTGCGTGGACAGAGAAAAAACCATCGGTATTCGCACGCTTGGCACTGCGGCCTTTCCCCTTCTTTTGGGAGTGCTTGTTACCTGCCATAGTCTTCTACCTCACTTAGGAAGCCTTGGTTCAATTCAAAATGACGATACTGTGGGCGAGTGTTTACTAACCCCACATCGTGCGTGGCAAGTAGTATAGTCACGCCCGCACGGTTAAATTCTTCGAATAGACGCAACACACGGTTGGATAATTCTGGGTCAAGGTTACCCGTAGGCTCATCAGCCACCAGCAACGTTGGTCGATTAACCACAGCACGGGCAATACCGACGCGCTGTTGTTCACCACCAGAAAGTTGACTAGGTAGACAACGAGCTTTATCGAGTAAGCCCGTTTTATCTAACGCCGCAGAAACACGGCGTTTGATTTCGTTTTCAGAAATCGATTCGATACGCATTGGTAGAGCGACATTGTCGTACACACTGCGATCCATCAATAGGCGATGATCTTGAAAAACAATCCCAATATTGCGGCGCAAAAAAGGGATGTCTTTGCCTGGAATACGCGTGATGTCGTGGCCATTAAAATGGATTTTGCCATCGGTTGGTCGCTCTATCGCGCAGATCAATTTCAGCAAGGTACTTTTACCAGCCCCGGAATGTCCGCCTAAAAACGCCATTTCACCGCGCCTCAGGTGAAAATCGACTTTTTGCAGTGCTTGTCGACCACCTCGGTAAGCTTTGCTTACTTGCTGAAATTTGATCACCGTTGATTTCCTCTAACTCTTTTTATTCTTCACGACTAAACAGTGCGTCAATAAACTCTTGAGTTTCAAATGGACGCAAGTCTTCGATACCTTCACCCACACCAATGTAACGAATTGGAATACCGAACTGATCAGCAATAGCGAAAATTACGCCGCCCTTGGCTGTACCATCCAGCTTAGTCAAAGTAATCCCGGTTAGAGGGGCAACATCACTGAAAAGTTTCGCTTGGCTAATGGCATTTTGTCCTGTACCTGCGTCAAGCGTTAGCATGATCTCATGTGGTGCAGAGTCATCAATTTTCTTCATCACACGTACAATCTTACGCAGCTCTTCCATTAGGTTCGCTTTGTTCTGTAGACGACCTGCTGTATCAGCAATCACGACATCCACACCACGTGCTTTTGCCGCTTCAATCGCATCATAGATAACAGAGGCACTGTCTGCGCCAGTATGTTGAGCAATCACAGGAACATTATTACGCTCACCCCACACTTGTAGCTGCTCAACCGCTGCGGCACGGAAAGTATCGCCCGCTGCAAGCATCACTTTTTTGCCTTGAGTTTGGAACTGCTTCGCTAGCTTACCGATGGTCGTGGTTTTACCCACGCCATTTACACCCACCATCAAGATGACGTAAGGCGTTTTGTTGCTATCGATTTCTAGTGGCTGTTCGACTTTAGAAAGAATCTCAGCCATTTCTTCTTTCAACAAACCATAAAGGGCTTCGCCGTCTTTCAGATCGCCACGTGTGGCTTTTTCTGTCAGGTTGTTGATGATTTTTGTTGTGGTATTCATGCCCACATCAGCAATAAGCAGTTGCTCTTCTAGCTCTTCAAATAAGTCTTCATCGATTTTCTTACCGCTGAACAGACCGAAGAAGCCAGCACCAATATTTGCTTTTGTTCGGCTTAGGCTGCGTTTAAGACGAGCAAAAAAGCTTTCTGTTGGCTTTTCTTGTTCTTGAACACGAGGCGCGGCCGATACGACTTCTGGCTCTTCTGCTTCTGCTTCTGCTTCTGCTTCTGCTTCTGCTTCTGCTTCTGCTGGGGCAGCCTCTGATTGTTTCTCTTCTTCTTCAAGTTCTGGTGTTGCTTCCGCTTGCTCAGCAACCGCTTCGGTTTGCTGCTCTTCAGAAGGCGCTTCCACTGCTTCTTCTTTTACTGTTTCTTCAGTTTTTGGTTTTGGGCTTTGTTCTTCGTCACCAAAACCTAGCCACGAAAGTAATCCGCGCTTCTTTTTTTCCGTCATCTGGGGCTATCCTAGATTGTTCTTTTATCTATTAATGACTCTTTTTTGACAAGATTATTATCTGTCTAAAAAAGGCTAATGACAAAGTTCTGAAAACTTTCCGATTAGGTAATTCTAATCTTATTAGTGTTACACTCTGTCATCTTGAATATTCTGGGCTGTATCCAAGCTCCAAGCTCATTGCTTGGGCGATTAGATATAGTATCACTTTATTAGCGGTCAAAAAATCTATGGTAAGACGTCGCCAGCAAAACTCATCACAAAAAAAGCCAACAACGGGCTTTGTTCGCATTATTAGTGGCTTATGGAGAGGCAGAAAACTTCCTGTACACGATGCTGAAGGCTTACGCCCCACGACAGATCGCGTCAAAGAAACGCTGTTTAACTGGTTAGCTCAAGATGTACCACAGGCAAAATGTCTCGACTTGTTTGCTGGCTCTGGCGGCTTGGGATTTGAGTCAGCTTCGCGCCAAGCAGAGCAAGTGACCATGGTTGAGCTAAACCCACAAGCTTTCCAACAGTTACAAAAGAATGTTGCCTCTCTTAACGCGAACAACATCCAAGTGGTAAATACCGACGCACTGAGTTTTTTGAAGCAACCGGGTTCTGCTCACCATGTGGTGTTTATTGACCCACCGTTTCGCAAAGGTCTATTGGATGAGACCGTGGCTCTGCTAGAACAAAATGGCTGGCTCGCGGAAGATGCGATGATTTATATTGAAACAGAAAAAGAACTCAATATTGCCGACTTACCAGAAAACTGGCAATTACATCGAGAAAAAACAGCAGGCCAAGTGAGCTATCGTCTGTACGAACGTACCTCCGCATAACGCCTCGATTTAAAAGGATACTTAAATGAAAGCACTAATTATGCTGGCCAAAGCGGCTATCGCCTTTGTTTGGTTAGTATTAATCCTAAATATTTTTATGCCCTTTCCCGGCAATGCCGCGATTGCGCTATACATCATGACCGCTTTTTTGTTCATCATGCACGGTTTACAAATGGCCATCTTCATTGGTGCATTTGGCGACAAAATAAAAATGAGCAGTTGGGAAAAATATTCAATCCTGATTTTTGGTATTTTTGCCCTACTCGATATTCGTCGTAAACACATGATGTAATCGCTCAGATACGAAAAAGCCGCTCTTGTGAGCGGCTTTTTTTCTGCGTTTCGTTCGTCACCCAATGTAACTTTTTACACCATCCAAGAACATTTGAGTGGAGATCATCACCAGTAACAAGCCCATTAAGCGTTCTACCGCCTTCAAGCCACGTTCACCCAACAAGCGATTAAAGAAGCCATAAAACATCAGTATAAAAAATGTTGCGCCCCACGCAATTACGACTGATGCTGACATTTCCAACATTTTCTCTGGATGTTGCGAAGACAGTAAAAGCAAGGCTGCAATCACTGAAGGGCCCGCGATCATAGGAATGGCCATCGGAACAATAAAGGGCTCCTCGCCTGCTGCCAGTCCAGTAATGCTGCCAGCACTCGGGAAAATCATCTTAATCGCAATAATGAAGAGAATAATGCCACCTGAAATGCTGAGCGTTTCTGGCTGGACATGCAAAAAACTTAAGATGCTTTGTCCTGCAAAGAGAAATAGCATCAAGATCAGTAAGGCAAACAGTAGTTCACGAATCAATACCTTACGACGACGCTTGGGATCGATATGCTTGAGAATAGACAACACAATCGGCAAGTTACCGAGAGGGTCCATGATTAGAAACAGCATGGTCGCTGCAGAAAGAATGTCCATATTCTGGCCTCACCTAAAAAATGGCGGCCAGTGTATAGCAAACTGACAACATGAGTATATGACTGAGGGCGAAAACACCATATTCACCCTCGATCTTAGCCGCCGTTTTAGTGATTACAAACTCGCGCCATATTGACCACAAACTTACCTTCAAGCTCACGAATTTTGTCGCGCTTGAGCAAAAATGCTAGTAATGCATCTAAGTCTAGATCATTCAGTTTACAGGTGTGAAAGCGAACGCTAGCGCCAAAGTGCTGTGTGAGGGCTTCGCGATCCATTGGCGTTTCTGTAAGTAGGTTTAGCAGCTCGTGAGCATGGATTTCACTCATTATTGACTCCAGTTATTAAGAACAATGCGTTCAGTTTACTGAAATCCTCAAGAGCTGCTTTGACTTAAATTAGTAAATGATTGAGGCAACAATGAGGGCATGAGCAAAAAAGTAACTACCACTCACCCACAAATAGGCGTGTTTCATCGGTTTTCGATAACCGTGTATCGCGTATGCCAGCGCCGAATAGATGAGAACTAAGGTTCCGCTAAAGCCGATAGCATTGGCGTAACTCGGCACTTGTAACCAAACTTCACCGGCTGCCCAAGCAAGTTGAACCAGCATCATCCCCATGATCACAACGGGGAATACCAGAGAGTCGAGTTGAGGTAGCAACAAAAAGAACGCCACGATACTCGCTGCAAGCAGCAGGGCCAACAGCCACCAGACAATCTCACCATTAAGCTGCACCCAAAATGACTTGCTGTAGCATACCTGGGCAACCAGATAAGCCGTAAAATAGATTAGCTTACGAGTTTTAAACGAGTGCAGCGTATCTGCCACCATAGACACAATAAGCCCACCCGCAATCCAGTAGGTATATGTTGCGGATGCACCTTGAGTTAACACCAACACAAGAAGAAGTAGCAGAGTAAAGATTTTAAACACGAGGGATTGTGTCGGGTTAGCTTGCTTTGCTCCCAACACGGAATACACACCTGATAGCCCTATCGCCAGCCAACTCCACATGCAGTATACACCTTTTACTTAAACTCGCCGCTAGTCTAGGTAGACCAGTTTTGATGTAAAGACACAATCTACGAAAGTTGGATCTCGCTAGCGATTCGAAACATTTTGTAACCCTCAGCCTACGTAATAATAAAGCCGATGAGCCTGAATGATGCCACTAAACATTGGGGCCAAGCTTTGCTCATCAGCCGAACCCATCAAATCACACGACACAATAACCAGCGCTTTCTAAAACTATTTAACTGAAAAACAGATAAGTGCTCCAGGTAAGCCGCCATTTCACAAACTGACGATTAAACCACCAGGATGTATGCAATGCAGGCAACAAGAATAAATAACAGACACAAAATAGAAAATAGTCTTAGTAGCGCTCTAAGAGAGGAGGAACTACTGATGATTAGGGGTAAAAACTAAGAAAACTGACCTTAATTCAGTAAAAAAATATCAGACAAGAAAAGTAAGTCAATGATAAATAAAATCATAATTTCAATAACAGATAAAAGTGCGGACTTCATAAACCATAAAATCACTAAACACTTTTGAAGCCCATATTTTCTCATAAGGTAAGAAAATCTCACTCCATGCTTTCGATTTGACGATGTAACCTCATAGCACATTTTTTAATTTTCTCAATTTTTGAGAAATACAGACAAAATAAAGACCCAACATACCATTCGAAACAAAAAACAATTACAAAGCCAACACCACAAACCATTTAACATTATAAAATCAAATAGTTAAAACAATAAAGGATAAAAACAAAACAATGTGAACACTTTAAATACAGGACAAAAAACATAGTTTCATTAGTCAGAATCACGTAAAACCAGACAAGTTAAGTGTGGTTTTTGAAAAGATTAACGAGCATATGTTGATCAAACCCCAAAAACAGTGCTATATTAAATTCATCGAGTTCATCAAAGATTAAGGGGTAGTGTTATGATTTCATCTTCTCAAAAACAAGGGCTGGTTATGATTGCAGTGGTTGTGGGTTTAATGACACTGCCAATGATGTACTAACCCAATGATTTAAAATAAAAAAGGACGCAAATGCGTCCTTTTTTATTTATCTGTATAGCTCTACTGAATGTGCTTAGACAAAATATCCCAGTGCATATAGTAGAAACCAAGAGCGGCCAGCGTAATCAACGTCATTAGCAAAATTGCTGTACGCCAAATAAAGCGAGAGCTTCTTGGTGTCAGCTCTTTTTCACAAGCATCACATGCCGCCATAAAGCCTTTACGATCATCCAGCTTGTAATCGTCTTCGTGCACCACTTTGTTACGCACGGTTGCGATGAATCGAAGCTTTGCTATCACGTCATGCGGTAAACGTTCTTCACAACTATTAATAAGTTGGTGCAACCCTTTCCCTTCTGCATGGTACTGAGTACGCAAAAGTTTTTCGATCGTTCGGGTACGCATGACTACTTTTTCAATATCTGACATCGTAACCCTCCTTACCAGACCCTTCCTATGTTCATTATTTTTATTCTTCTATAAATTTAGAGCTTTTTCGAGCCGTTAAGTGCAATTTTACTTTCAATTTGTGCCCTTGAGCTCATATAGCCTCACAAGTGAAAGCCGCTTCGTTCAGCTTTAGTGACTTCGCTTGCAGATGAAGCGACGATTTCATCGCGTCCCCATTGAGATAAACCGTGAAGTGCGCCGAATAAATTTCATGTCCCTTTCATTAGATTATGAATAAGTTACCTCAACTCATCGTTTCGTCAGCGAGTTCTGTAGAATGGGACCCGATAAAACATTGGAGGTTAATATGCCAATCTCACTTATTGTCGCCCTATTCGCCCTTATTGCCTTGGGCGCGTGGGTGTTTTTCCGTTTTTATAGTAAGCACTATGTGGGCGAAGACGCTCCAGAGCAAAGCGCGCAGGTAACGGTTTTAGATAAACAAGCGATAGACATACCAAACGCACCACCAGGTCAAGACGATCAAGAGTATTGGATTTACGTTCAACGTGGTTCTATCGGTCCAAAGCGTGAATTCCAAATTGGAGTGCATTACTACCATGCACTCAACCCTGGAGATAAGGGAACACTGACCTATCGCGGCAGCAAGTTCCTTCACTTCGCTATCAAACGTTAAGGCAGTAACCAACGAGTCTTGGCAGAACGAGAAAAGAGATAGCTCATCGCCAAGGCTCCAGCTCCACTTAGAACGATCCAGACTGGAATCACCCACGCAGGATGTCCTGTGTACCAACCGAACTCTTTCATCGGCCATAAGAAAATAGGGTGAAGTAAGTAAATCCCTAAGCTGTGCTGACTGATCACACTAACCACTTTTTGTACTTTTGGTGATAAGCCTTCACCGAAGTAACGCCCGATCATAAAAATCATCGAAGCCGCTAGAATCACATTCAGTGTTTTATAAGAGAGCCAGCGCCCAACCGTATACTTCTCCGCCTCTAAGCTATTTGTCACAACCATCGTAAAGGTCACTGCCAACGCCACGAGTCCTAGCCCAACAAATAAGGTCACCATAGAGCGATTCGAAGGTACCTTTTGAAATAAAACATACCCCAGTGGAAGGTAACCCATATAAAGCCACATCTGATTACTCCAAGGGCCATCAATCTTGAACAAGAACAGTGTGCTGGTGAAAAGCCAAAATGCGAGATAGGTATACAAGACGTTGTCATCCACGTTGCGTACCATCCATTGAAACAGCGGAATCACAAAATACAGTGGTATAAAGTAATAGAAAAAGCCGAGATGGTAATACGTTGCGTGGAATGGGCTATTGCTTAATACCTCTTTTACGGTTTCAAAATCAAAGCCTTGAGAAGTCCAACCTGAAAGGTATGCATAAAACATCGACCAAATAAGAAATGGAACTAAAACTTTGCCCAAACGCCTTTTGATATAATACTTACCGTCAAATGGTCGAGTGTCACTGAGCATTAGCGCTCCGGTGATCAAAATAAAAACTGGCACTGCCCAGCGGGTTACGCTATTCACGCCTACCGCTGTCAGCCATTGGTCAAATGGAATCACTCCTAACTCATTTCGATACGGTGCCAAGACGTGAATGGCGATCACTGCTACCGCTGCGAAGCAGCGCAATAAATCAAAAAACAGAACCCTTTCTCTCATACCTTTCCCTACTTTGAGTCGCTTATCGTTTATAGCATAGGGTAAATCTCAACCAGTGAAATGGTTAACAATCTGTTTTTGCTTATTTTTAACTCAACAATGACCTACAACGGGGATTTCATCACCACTCTAATCACTTAACGAGAACCAAAAACCAAGCATCAGTATTCACTCTCGATGCCAAACCGACACAATCTGATTACAGCAAACGGCGCATAAGAAACAAAAATGGCTCCGATTTGGAGCCATTTATACCATCGACAGATAGCGATACTGGGGATAGTTACGCAGTAGCAACATCAGCTTTTGGCAACTTAATTGAAATCAGCGTCGTCAGTGCCAAGAAAGCAAAAGAAACCCATAAGCACGCTGCAAGACCAGCCTCTTGGTAGATCCAACCCGATAATACCGTGCCAATCAAGCGTCCCATCGCATTGGCCATGTAGTAAAAACCAACATCCAACGAGACGCCATCGCCTTTAGCGTAGCTCACTATCAAGTACGAGTGCAGCGAAGAGTTAATGGCAAACACAGCGCCAAAAATCATCAAACCTACCACAATCACCAATTCAGGCTGCCAACCGATTTGCACACCATAAGCAATACCAGCCGTAATTAACGCTAGGACTCCTGCCCACACCAATGCTGCACTACCATCAGGCACACGACCTTGCGCTTTGCCAGTAATACGCGGCGCAAAGCCTTGCACAAACCCATAAGCAATGACCCACGTAGCGAGAAAGCTACCAACCCACAAGTGATCCCAGCCAAACACGCTACCAAGATAAATAGGCAGAGCAACGACAAACCACACATCACGAGCACCAAACAAGAACATGCGTGCTGCGGATAAAATGTTTATCGATTCAGACTTGGAGAATATTTGGCGAAACTTAGGTTGACTCTTAGCTTTACCCATGTCCGCTTCTAGCCAGATCATGCTGCAAACAAACACTAATGTAAGTACACCCGCCATAATAAACATCGAGTTTTGAAAACCCACCCAAGATAGCAGCAAGCCACCAACAAAAAAGCCCGCTCCTTTGAGTGCATTCTTCGAGCCAGTTAAAATCGCTACCCATTTGTAGAGCGCCCCTTGCTGCTCGTCTGGTACTAGCGTTTTAATCGCGCTCTTAGCACTCATTTTGTTCAGATCTTTGGCAATCCCCGACAGAGCTTGCGCTGCCATCACCCAAGGAATGGTCAGCCATGCATTTGGTACTGCGAGCATCAACAACGCAAACACTTGCATCGCTAAACCAATGTTCATGGTTTTATTAAGGCCTAACCTTGCGCCCAGCCAACCACCAACCAGGTTTGTCACCACACCAAAAAATTCATAGAAAAGGAACAGTGAGGCAATAGCTAACGTGGAATAACCTAAGTCATGAAAATAGAGCACCACTAGCATACGCAGTGCGCCATCGGTCACCGTAAAGTTCCAATAGTTAAACGTCACTAACATGTACTGACGAATACTTTTGCTTAATTGAGAAATCATATTGACCTCATATGTACAGCGATAGAAGCATTTAGATCATCATGTTCTAAATGCTTCCTAACCTGTACAGCAACATTGACCAATACAATGTTACTGTGATTTTCAAAAAATGCCCCAACATCAATAAAAAGCAAAATACATTTTAAAAACAATTGATTAGTTAATGTTAATGGCATTTTTTGTAAACAGTCGTATCCTGAAGAAGCTCGAATTTAGCTTTTGGATCATAATGAACCAAAAGCTATTTAAGCTGATCAAGTGTCTTGAGCCACGCGTTCGATGTACTCAACTTGCACAGGTTTTGTAAATGCACCAGGGCGCAATGCCTGCACTTCTCGCACGATATCTTCTAACTGCCATTCCTTTTCTAGGAGTAGGTGAGCAGCGAACAAACCTGTGCGCCCCGAACCACCCATGCAATGCATCGCAACTTTGCCACCTTGAGCAAGAATCGCGTGCAGTTCCGGACTGGCTTGTTGCCACTTCGTCGCAAATTCTTCATTTGGTGCGCAGTCGTCTTCAATCTCGATCTGGAACCATTTCATACCCAGTTGCTGAGTGGCTTCACCCAATGCAGAGACATTCTTCGCAGCTAATTCACTATCATCTAATGCAGTAACGACCGCTTGAACACCCTGCTCTTTCAACTGTTCTAACGACGCATGCAAATCGACACCTTTCGTTCCTGGGCACGGTGTTAAGATTAAAGCACCGGAGTCCAAATCTAATTGCCATGTAGGATGAGACATTGTGACCCCCTTTTAAGCCAAACCAACGTTACGAACCAGCTCTGCTGTGCGCGTTGCATAACCCATTTCGTTATCGTACCAAGCGTAAATCTTAACCATACGAGAACCCACAACCATGGTTGATTGCGCATCAACGATGGTTGAACGTTGGTCGCCTTTATAATCGATAGAAACTAAAGGACGCTCTTCGAAGCCAAGGATGCCTTTCAAATCACCTTCAGATGCTTCTTTTAACAGTGCATTCACTTCTTCTGCTGTGGTATCACGCTTCACATCAAAAATGATGTCTGTTAACGATGCGTTTGCTAGAGGTACGCGAACCGCATGACCATTAATTTTGTCTTTTAATTCTGGGAAAATTTCGACAATCGCCTTCGCGCTCCCCGTCGTGGTCGGGATAAGGCTCATGCCGCATGCTCTTGCACGGCGTAGATCTTTGTGTGGCGCATCCAAAATAGTTTGCGTATTCGTCAGGTCGTGAATGGTCGTAAAAGAAGATTGTTCGATACCCAATTTCTCATGAATGACTTTAACCACAGGTGCGATACAGTTAGTCGTACACGAAGCTGCTGTCACGATACGATGTTTTTCAGGGTCGAAAATATGGTCGTTCACGCCCACCACAATGTTCGCAATACCTTCTTCTTTCACAGGTGCGCTTACCACGACACGTTTCACGCCTTGCTCTAGGTATTTGTTTAGGAATGATGTTTTGCGATGTACGCCTGTCGCTTCAATCACAACATCACAATCAGACCAGTTCACCGCATCGATATCGCGTTGTTGAGTCGTGGCGACACGCTTGCCGTTGATGACGAGCTCACTGCCTTCGACCTGAACTCCATGATGCCAACGACCTTGCACTGAATCGAATTCTAATAAGTGACCAAGCGTAGCGGCGTCACCTGCGACATCGTTGATTAACACAAACTCCAATTCTGGCCAATCAAATGCCGCTCGCAGCGCTAAGCGACCAATTCGGCCAAAGCCATTAATTCCTACTTTAATTGTCATAGTTTTACCCTCTAATCTTCTACCTTGAATCTCTATTCGCTGTTAACAGCAAGCCTCACGACTTTTATCGTGTAAGCGTGTGATGTCGTCTTGGTATTCCTGCTTCAAACAGTTTGATGCCACTAAGTCTTCAATTAACTTTCGCATCCAACCTGGCAATTGCTGTGATAACTCGTAATACACCCATTGCCCTTGGCGTTTATCCACCAAGATGCCACTGGACCGTAACTGAGCAAGATGACGAGAAACTTTCGGCTGGCTCTCTTGCAGAGCAAACGCCAAATCACCAACGCAAGTTTCACCTTCACGGGCCACGAGCATTAAACAACGTACGCGTGTTTCATCGGATAACAGCTTAAAAAACTGATGTGGAAGCATAATGAACATACCTATATATGGATATGCGTATATGTTTATTTAATTAAGATATATCGTCAAGAGGAAACCGTCCATCGTCATAAAAGTTTCACATCTAACGAACAGCTTGATTGTAAAGAGAGAGATTCAAAGAGATAAAAGATAAGACACGAAATTATGCAGTCGCGATGCTTTGACTCCAGCGAACCGCTTCACCTAAGGAGAGCTTCACTTCCTCTAAAGGCAACCCCAATTGCATCGTGATTTTTTCAACCCCTGACCAATCGGCACGCTCGTAGCACTCTTCAAGGGAAATAAGTGCACCATAAACCCCTTTGCGATGTAATAGCGCTTGTTGTACTGAATGACTAAGCGGTAACTGCCTAACTAAAGATTCCACCGAAAGATCCAGCAACGCATCTAGAATCGACAGCAAACCAACCATGAAACCTTGTTCGTTGAGATGAGAGAATGGCTGATAGCGCGACATCAATTGGCAAAATTGAGCTCGTTGCAATGAAAGGTGATACAGCTCTCGAGGTTTGTTACTGGAGATATACGATGCCACAACCAAAGAGACAAACTGCTTAAGGTTATCCTGGCCAAGATAAATCAATGCCTGACGAAAAGAGCTGATTTCGACAGCCAAATTCGGCGCTTGCGTATTTACAAAACGCAATAATTTATACGAAAGCGCGACATCTTGCGTAATGATGGACTCGATACGAGTAAAGTCAGGCTCAGGAGCACAAACTTCACGAAACAGTTGCAATGCCAACACTTGCTCAGGACTGACGTATTTAGTCTGCGAGACGAGTGGCTTGCTAAAAAAATAACCTTGGAAAAATTTAAAGCCAGCCGCTTTCGCTTGCTCAAATTCTTCTGCGGTTTCAACACGTTCTGCTAAAAAGTGGTATTTGACGCGTTTGGCAAGGTGTGTTTTGACCAGTTCACAGGCCTTTTCGAGCCCCATCGCCATAATGTCGAGCTTCACAATATGCACATATGGCAAAAAACGACGCCATTCTGGTGTTAGGGTGAAGTCATCCAAAGCGATCAAGTAACCTTCTCGATAAAACTCACGAATCGCATCAAGAAGCTCATCCGTAGGTTGGCACGTTTCCAACACTTCGATGACAATTTTGTTTTTCGGCAAACTGCGCGGCAAACGTCGCACCAAGCTTTGATGAGGAAAGTTAATAAAGCATCTTGAAGAGGCAATCACTGGGTTAGTGCCCAGTGATAGGAAGTTTTCGACGATCAGTCGGTATGTCGCTCGATTTGAATCAATATGTGAAGGGTATGCGTTACTCTCCCCGTCTCGAAACAACAATTCATAACCCAGCGTCTGTCTTTTTCGGTTAAAGATCGGCTGGCGAGCGACATACGTTGTATTCATGCTAAAGAAGGACCTATAAATGGCTTATGACTTTGCAGCTGCTAATAATGCACCACAACCCATGAACATTGAACCGAATACTTTGTTTATTTTTCCCATGATTTTATCGGAGCGAATAAAGCGTCCCATTTGTGCTGCCAAGCTCGTGTAACCCAACATTACACACGCATCAATCACGACCGTAGTGACGCCAAGCACCAACAGTTGCGTGATTTGGTCTTTTGCCGGGTCAATAAACTGCGGGAACAACGCCACCAGAAAAACAATCGATTTAGGGTTGGTGAGGTTAATTAACACTGCCTTGTACAACAGCGCCGTGCCTGACATCTCGTTGTGGTTTTCAGCTGCGACTAAGCTTGATGTGTCGCGCCATTTCTGAATCCCCAGCCAAACCAGATAAGCGGCACCAACCCATTTAATGACAGAAAATGCGGTTTCTGACTGCGCGACAAGCGCACCAATACCCGCCCCCACCAGCGCGATGTGGATAACTAAACCAATTTGTAAGCCAATAATGGCACCCAGTGATTTACGGGTACCGTAACTCAAACCATTACTGATTGAGTTCACCGTGCCAGAGCCCGGAGCCAAACTAAAAACGATTGCTGTTACTACATAAGCTAACCAGACATGGGTATCCATTGCATTTCCTCACTAATTCTTCGATGATACATCGCGTAAACAACGTATCTTCAGGTAATCAACTAATGGCGACTAACCATTCACCTTTGACTTATACTCAAGAGACATTATTTGAGCAAGCAATTGGTGGTCCGATCGCAGCACTTTGGCAAACTCGCCAAGAGGGCTTTGTTAAAGGGACTGAGAAAAAGAACATTTACTGGTGCAAGCTAACCAACCCAGAGCATAAAAAAGCCGTGCTCATCGTAAATGGACGCATTGAGTCTTCCTGGAAATACCAAGAGCTGTTTTACGATCTCTACCGCCAAGGTTTCGATGTCTATTCCTTTGACCACCGCGGACAAGGTTTATCAGATCGTTTATTATCTGACTCAGATATGGGTCACGTCTATGACTTTACTGATTATATTGATGATATGGACATCGTCGTAAAAAAACACGACCTTAGCGAATATCAACAATGCTTCATCATCGCGCACTCTATGGGCGGCGCGATCGCGACACGTTACCTGCAAACTCACCCAGAACACCCTTTTACTGGTTTGATTCTAAGTGCGCCCATGTTTGGCATTAACCTGCCATGGTACCTATCACCAATAGCGATTCCGGTCACACAAATTATGTCAGCGGTATCAACTTTGCCACGCTATGCACCAGGACATCAGGCCTACTTCCCTAAGCCCTTTGAAGATAACCCACTTAGCCAAAGTTACGGCCGCTACCAATGGTTCCGAAACCTATATACGGAAAAACCGGAACTGCAAGTCGGTGGGCCAAGCACTCGCTGGGTTTGGCAAGGGCTCATGGCCGCTAAGCAGTGCTTTTTATTAACTCGCCAAGTCAAAATACCAGTCATCCTAATCCAAGCCGGAAACGATCGGATTGTTAGCAATCTCGCGCAAAAGCGTTTTATTGATAAATTGCGGAAAACCAACCCGCACGCGGAGCTGCTTTCTATCGAAGGCGCACAGCATGAAATCTTGTTCGAGACCGACAAGTATCGTAATCAAGCGCTCGATGCGATTTTCCGCTTTATGAATGACCCTAAATCGCCATCAAACGAACAAGCACAATAAGAACTCTAGGCGACCATTTCACGACTAAGATTAAAGAGGAAATGTCTACACATCGATTTACCCTCTTTTTCATCCTCATTTTGGCGTACACTGCTTGAACTTGGCTACTTTGACACAGTGTTTAACCGCATAGTGCTACGAGCCCAAGTTCCCCCGCATTCGGAGCAGTACGATCTAGTCAGTCTGCTGTACTCCGTTTGCAATTCACCTGTTCCACACTATCCAAACCGTTTACGAGGACTTCATGAGCACATCGCTACCTTGCAAAGAGATCACCAAAATCGTTGCCTCTGATCTGGATGGCACGTTACTCGCACCAAACCATCAGCTCAGTGCTTACTCAAAAGAGACGCTAAAAGCGCTGCATGAAAAGGGTTATACCTTTGTCTTTGCAACCGGCCGTCACCACGTAGACGTTGCGAGCATCCGTCGCCAAGTTGGCATTCCAGCTTATATGATCACGTCGAATGGTGCCCGAGTGCATGACCAGGAAGATCAGCTAATGTACAGCGAGAATGTCCCTGCGGAACTGGTACAAGGCGTGATCGACACGATCAAACATGATCAAGAAATACTTATTCACATGTATCAAAATGATAGCTGGTTGATGAACAAGGATGATGAAACGTTACGTGACTTCCACGATGAATTCACTTACGTCTTATTTGATGAAGACCACGCCCCAACTGACGGTATTGCGAAAGTTTTCTTCACGCATCCAGGAGAAGACCACGAACGTTTGGTCGTATTTGAAAACAAACTACGTGAGCAGTTTGGTGATAAGCTGAACATCGCATTTTCAACGCCTTGGTGTTTGGAAGTAATGAGCGCTGGCGTGTCTAAAGGTCATGCTCTTGAAGCGGTAGCGAAAAAACTCGACCTCACGTTAGAAAACTGCGTAGCATTTGGTGATGGCATGAATGACGTAGAAATGCTGTCGATGGCAGGTAAAGGGCTAGTTATGGGTACATCACACGAAAAAGTGATGAAAGCTCTACCAAATAATGAAGTAATTGGCAGCAATGCAGAAGATGCGGTTGCACACTACCTACAAGAACACTTGCTGTAAGCTTCAATACTCCAAATAATGAAGGGCTGCACATTCGCAGCCCTTCTCTTTTATCGCTGACTTGGCAGCTTCTCTTTGCCAAGAATCGCGTCCCATTCTTCTTCTGCCACGGGCATAATCGACAAGCGATTTCCACGTTTCACCAACGGCATGTTCTCAAGTTCTGGCATCGCTTTCATCACCGACAACGGAATCACTCGCGCCGTTTTACGTACAAACTCTACATCCACCATAATCCAACGCGGGTTGTCTGGGTCTGACTTTGGATCGTAATAATCGCTTTCGGGATCGAATTGGAAATGATCGGGATAGGCTTCTCTCACAACTTTAGCAATACCTGCCACGCCAACATGTTTACAAGAAGAGTGGTAAATCAGGACTAAATCGCCCACCTTCACTTGGTCACGCATCATATTGCGCGCCTGATAATTACGAACTCCCTCCCAACATGAAACCTTTTGGGTTCGAAGCGTGTCAATAGAAAAGGTATCTGGTTCAGTTTTAAATAACCAATATGCCATAATGCCATCCGATGCCGATTGAGTAACAATAATGAGGAAGATATAACATGAAGGCTTTGAAAAACCCAGTGGCGCTTGCCACCCTGCTGGTTCTGCAAGCATGTAGTTCACAGCCGCCACAATCTGGTGCCGCTGACCCAACCTCTCCACCTGCAACCTTAGATAAGCCTGAAACCATTCAACCTCAAACTTTTATGCTGCGCGGAAAAGTGATCGTCGGTCACGAGAGCCAATACATCATGCCTTGTGGCAGCGACAAGCAATATTGGTTGCAACTGTCACCACAGCAAATGCAACGAGCAATTCAGTTAAATAACGAGCCTTACCAGACCATGTATGGCGAGGTTATCGGCCATCTCAACCCACCGGGCATCGATGGGTTTTCTGCTGATTTCGATGCTAACTTTGTCGTGGAACAAGTGAACTTCCTCACAACGGAAAATCCAAACCGTTGTCAGCAACCAAACAAACCAACTCGCGTGTTTGGTAATGAGCCTTCTTGGTCGGCAAGCTTTGAGGCTAATGGACTAACATTCCAGCAAATCGGCAAACAAACCACAAAATTAGCGATTAAAAGCAGTCAGCTTCAACCTCGCCAGCGCACTTATCAACTACAAGATGGTGAGCTTCGCTTAACAGAAAACCTCTGCTCAGACACAATGAGCGATTCTTTGTATGGCTGGAAAGCAACACTAAAACATGATGGCGAGACGTATCAAGGTTGTGGTATGGCTGCAAACGTCGATGCAACGCTTGGTTGGGCTAATACCTATGTCGCGACCTCAACTCAATCACAAGGTTTTGAAGTACAGATGACCTTAAACCCAGACCACAGCGCCACAACAAAATACCGTTACGCCAATGGACAAGCACCATTAATCGAGCGTGGTTACTGGCAACAGTTAAGTCCGTCTCAGGTTCAAGTTGTCATGACGCATCATCAACAGCAAAGGCTAATGTCAGAGCGACTGTTTACTCGAAAAGGCAATCAACTCAAAGCGACCAAAGAAAAAGTCGGTAACTTGGTATACCCAATCGCCGATGGTGGTTTAGTCCTTTATCCTGCCACCGTTCGTGATGAAGGCATCATGCAACCAGCCGAAAAACGCACCAACAACCCCATCGGTAGTGCTGACGTCCCTTCTAGTGCAGAGTTTGATTCAAAAGTAGATGCCGCGGTGCGCAACTACTTCTTTATCCATCAAACCACCCCCAACAATAACCAATACCGTTGGCTAACTTACGACCTCAACAGCGATGGTAACGAAGAGCTATTGGTACAGTTGGATTGGTGTGGTTCCGGAGGCTGTACATTGCTGATATTTGAACATCACGAAAAGGAATGGCGATTTAATAGTCGCATTACACTAGTGCAAAGCCCGATTATGCTCGGCCAACAAACCTCTCATGGTTGGCGAGATCTGATTTTTAATGTCAGCGGTGGCGGAGCTAAAGCGGCTCAACACGTGATGCAATACACTGGGGTTAGCTACCCACTCAACCCAAGCATGGCGCCAACGGCAACGCCGAACCAAGTCAGTGGCGTGCGTCTGTTCTCTGATGGGATAAGCCCGGTGCGAGAAGGAGTTCGTCTGTAATGTCACAACCGTGTCCAACCTGCGGTTTTCAATTCAATTGTATGTGCTCGCTAATGCCGAAACTTAACAGTGAGCACAACATCCTGCTGTTAATGCATCCGAATGAACTGAAGCGTGATACTAATACCGGCCAGCTACTAGAGCAGTGCCAACTCAGCATTGAGCGAGTAATCTGGGATCGCAAACAGCCACCAGCAGAATTGCTCACTCTATTAGCTGATCCGTCGCGGTATCCGGTGTTGCTCTTCCCCTGTGAAGAAAGTATCACACTCGAACATGTGGTACTCCAAAGCCAGCAACAAACCAAAACTCCGCTGTTTATTATTTTAGATGCCACCTGGCAAGAGGCGCGCAAGATGATCAATAAGAGCCGTTGGTTAGAAGGTATCCCTACTATGGGATTGTCTGCGTCGGCGGACTCACAATATCAGCTGCGACGCAACCAACAACAAGGTAATTTGTGTACGTTTGAAGTCGCTGCACATTTGCTCGGGCAACTTGGAGAACAAAACAACCAACAACAAATGCAGCGCTTTTTTGCCCATTACCTCGCTCTGTTCCAAGCTGAAAAGAGTGGACACGCTCTTAAGCGTTAAACATTAAGCTCAGTAGAAGAACCAAACAAAAAACGCAGCCTACGCTGCGTTTTTTACGACAAGAAGTTTCACGTGAAACATCATTAAAACAGTCGAGTCGGCTCGCCAAGATAGTAACCCTGCAAATAATCCACCCCCATGTCTTGTGCAATGGTGCACACCTCCTGATTGTGGACGAACTCCGCCACCGTCTCCGCGTTAAACACCTGGCACAAACGCACCAACTGGGAAGCGATCTTGCGCTGTTTTAAGTCTTTATCAATATCACGAATCAAGCTGCCATCGAGCTTTATGACTTCTGGCTCCAACTTTAGGATTTCATCGATATTCGAATAACCGGACCCAAAGTCATCAACAATGATACGCGCCCCTAAGCTTCTAAAATGACTGCACACTTCTATCATTCGGCCGTAGTCTTTGATCTGCTCAGATTCCAGCACTTCTAAACCAATTCGCCTTGGGTCATTTAGCTGGCTAATTTCATGCTCTAAAAGCATTAAAGTTTTATCACTGAGCAAATCTTGCGGCGATAAGTTTATAGAAAAGTCACCTTGCTTATCTCGCATATAATGCAACGTAGAATGAATCATGTGCCGACTTAGTCGAGTGTAAAGATGTGTATCAGAGATAATTGGCAGAAAACGCCCTGGCGCAATCACCGTTCCATCGGCTTCCAGAATACGAACCAAACATTCTTGGCTTGCCAATTTGTGGCTACCCGCATGCACAATAGGTTGGCTATAAGTGATGATATTCTGTTTGAGAATGGCTCTACTGACGCAACTTAGCCATCCAAGTTGCTCTTTACGCACATCCTCACTGACTTCAATATCTTTCGCATTACAGATATGGGTATTACTGCGTACACCGGATCGCCTCGCTTCGATGCCTTTGAGTAAGAGCTCATCTACTGAAGCGGATGGAAAATCTCGACGACTCACTAAGCCGCCGCATAGCGAGATAGAAAGATAATCTATTTCACGTAGGCCAATTGGCTCAAAATTAGTTTGTTCTACCGCGTCAGCAAAACGCGTAAAGTGCTGTTTGATGGTCTCGCTGCTTTGATCAGCTTTAAATATGAACGCCCATTCACCAACCCCAATACTATAAAGCTGCAAAGCCGTTGGCATGCCAAAACGCTTTCGTAGTCGATTCGTAAAGTGCATTGAGAGATCTTTGAGTAATTGATCTCCCACTCGGTAGCCGTATTTTTCGTTAATATGACTAAAGTTAAGTAGCTTTAGAGTCAACAAATGCTCATCCAAATCGATGTTACTCAGCCGCTCTTGCAATGCGACCCGGTTTTGTAATCCCGTGCGACTGTCGCGTCGATAGCTTTCTTGTAACTTGCGCGTTTGGCGATCGAGTTGATACCCCATATGCGCGTTCATATGGTTGAGATCGCCGATCGCATTTCGAATCAAGCTAAACAGCGGTGAAATAGAGGAGCTAACGGGCGACTTAGGCAAGTTCAATGTTTTCACTTCGTCTCCCTCCCGCATCGCTAAATACGTCAGGCTGTGATGAAGAATTTCGGGCTGACCAATACCACCATGCAGTTCCCCCATACAGTAACTACCAAACGTCGTCGCAATATCTTTGAAGGCTTGGACTTCGTCGCTGCTGTCAATAAAGTCTAACCGTGACGCGCAGTTAAAAATCATCACGACTTCAGGTTGGTGCATGGCTAACTCAACCACACCATGCCGCACTTGCTCGAGCGTTAACGAGGGATGGTTATAGCAAAATTGCACTTCGTCACCAAGACACCAGGGCCTGTCGAAGCTCATACTGCCATCAGCGTGTAGCTCCGTTACCGTACAAACTTCCTTTCGCCCTAAGCTTTCTCGATACAATGGAAAGCTGAGCAGTTGACTCAGCGTCACGTCATGGCCATCCGCCAAGTAACGCTTGTATACGTCCAGCGCTTTCTTCTCACCTAAACAATACAAGCGCGTTCCTTTTGCATGAGTGACTTTGTGTGGCATGCCAATCGGGTTCCATTCCGAATACGCATCAGTCCATAGCTTCAAAGTATCACTGTGCAAAGCTACGGCAACCACAGCGTTATCGTAAACTCGGTTTTGATATAGCACCCAGCAGCCATCGTCAATACTCTGCGCCAACCCTCCAGAAATCACTACTTCTTCACTGGCGAAGGTTTGAAACAAGGGATAGTCACGTCGTTCAATTTGCACAGCAAAGCTGAGGATCACCTGTGAATTATGCTGCATTAGAAGAGAGCGCTTGAGCTCCCCGCCATCAATGTCAGGGGAGTAAGAGTATGTTTGTACCGCAGAAGTCAGCGTGGTTTGCTCAAATTCAATCACACTCACTAGGCAACCAGAGGTAAATATCTCCCCTTCCAGAATCACATTACGCGTACTATGCCCCATAACATGAGCATTCGGCAGCGACGACAAAACGGCGTCTGCAAGTGTGGTCGTAATTTCGCGCGATTGCGTCGACAATATTTGTACTAAATATTGTTTATCTGAGGAAGTCGGAAAAGTGACTAAAAAGTCATTCAGTTGACTGACATCGTGAACCAGTTTTGAAAAAGCTCGCATGGACCTACCACTGCCGTAACACTATCTTCACCACGACGTGTGGCGTTACTATTTTTATTTAATAGAGAATAATTTACGTTGCTTTGCGCTGCTTTTCTAGACACAAAATGAGATTAGAATGGATTAATGCGAAAGCAATTAAAAAAGTGTGAGTAACGGCTGCAAACTATTGATTTCAATATCAGGTAAAGTACGTGTTTTTGAATGGTTAATGACATTTTTATTCATATCATTAAACCAACAGGCTGCAAAACCTGCCAACTTTGCACCATGCACATCCGTGGTTAGATGATCACCGACATGCAGAATATTCTCCGCAGGAATATCCAAGAATCGCTTCGCTTTAGTAAACATATCGGTTGCGGGTTTCGCCAATCCATCTGGTCCTGCTTTAAGTACCTGTTGGAAATAAGGCGTAAGACCGATGCGGTCTAAATCCACATTACCGTTGGTGATTGCCACCAACGGGATGTGCTGCGCGAGTTCCTCCAATACATCGAGGCTTTGCTGCGGCACTTCAAAACGGTTACGCCAGTCCAACGCAACGTCTACTGCGGCTTTCGCGGCGGCATGTGCTGCGTCTTCGTCGTAGCCTACTTGGGAGAAGGCTTGCTGAAGTTGCACTAAACGCCATAAAGTGACATCGCTCTTCAGCTCGGGTTGTTGCTGCACAACACGCTGCTTGAGAGCAAACCAATCCGCTTTGTTCATATGAGCAACCCCTGGATGATGGTGCTTGAGCCAAGATAGCAACTCACGCTCCATGCGAACTATCACAGGATAGTTGTCATAGAGGGTATCATCTAGGTCAAAGGTCATTGCCTTAATAGGCTCGATACGGCGATAAAATTTCATACTTCGGCTCACTCCCCGTTCTTTTTACGTGCGCGTGGGTGGGCTTGGTCGTAGGCTTGCGCCAAATGTTGGAAATCCAAGTGCGTGTAGATTTGGGTCGTCGAAATGTTCTCGTGCCCTAAAAGCTCCTGCACCGCACGTAAGTTATTGCTTGATTCGAGCATATGTGTCGCAAATGAGTGACGCAATTTATGCGGACTAATATGGCTTGCGACAGACTGTTTCTGCCCCCATTCAGCCATGCGCTTTTGCACGCTACGATGCGAAATACGCGTTCCAAGCTTAGATACAAACAAGGCGGGCTCACCTGGAGCGGCTAAATCACCACGAACGCGTAACCACTTCCCGACCCACTCGGTTGCCATCCCAGAGAACGGCACTTTACGTTCTTTATCGCCTTTACCAATAACACGAAGCTCACCACTACGCAGTTGTACATCACGTACATCCACACCCACCAACTCAGCCAAACGTAAGCCGGCGCCGTACATCAGCTCCATCATGGCGCGATCGCGCACAGCCAACGGGTCGTCCTCGTTGACTTCAAGTAATTGGCTCACTTCGTCAACATCGAGGTTTTTGGGCAACGGGCGTTTTTTGCGAGGTGCTGAAACCCCTTTGGCTGGGTTAGCCGACATCTCGCCACGCAGAATAAGGAAATCGAAAAAGCTACGCAGCGATGAGAGGCGCGTTGCCAAACTGCTGGCTTTCATGCCTTCTCGCATGCCCTTACCTGCTAATTGGCGCACCCAACCAGCATCCACTTGAGACCAATCTTTGAGCCCCATTTCAGCTAGGTGCTGCGCCATTGTTTCTAGCTGCTGTTTGTAATTGCGCTGAGTATGTAGGCTAAGCCCCTTTTCGCTTCGTAAGAATTCATAGAAGCGCTCAAGAGGCTTTTGCAGATTATTTGGCAGAGGAGTGTTGGGAGTTGTCGTCATCGTAACTTTGCCATACCAGTGTTTGAGCGAGATGTGCCACTACTAATGATAGGTGACGCAAAAACAAGGTATCCATATCTGGCTGAAAATGGCCGCCATCTTCACTAGAAAAAGCAAGCACGCCCAGTGTTTGCTGTTTCACGAGCGGCAGTACCACATAGGAACCCATTTCCGGCACTTCCATGTTGCCAAACAAAGCTTCACGATCTACTTTGCGAAGACGTCCTAAGTACGCATCTTTGCCATTTAAGTGAGTGGTCGCAAAGCGTTGATAACTTTCCTTACTCAATTGAATCGATGCGTCGCATTGACTAAACAATCGAACAAACGCACGTAAGCCCAGTGCTTTGGCTTTCTCTTCGATAGAATGAATGACTTGTTTAAAGTCACCACACTTTAGAATCTGCCCCTGCAAATCCATAAATTCGTAAAAGGTGCGATCATTGTTCGCCGCAAGCGACATTAGTGTAGTGATCTCTTCCTCTAACTCTTCAATGCGCTGACGTTGGCGATTCATTTGGATGTGTACCAAAGATACCGCGCCTAAGTCTGAGTGTGGGAAAGATAAACGATCCACAAGCTCCGGACGTTGCACAAAAAAGTCTGGATGATCTTTGAGGTACTCGGCCACTACTTCAGCCGTTAAGGCATCTGCTTCTACTTGAGACAAACCGTTTCCTTTTTCTTCAACTAGCAAGACAATTGACCATCAAATACATGCGTTGTAGGTCCGGTCATAAACAACGGCTTGCCAGGACCTTGCCATGCAATTCGCAATTCACCACCAGGTAGAGAAACCTTAACGTTTTCATCCAACAAGCCCTGCAGAATCCCAACCGCGACTGCCGCGCATGCACCACTACCACAAGCTTGTGTCTCTCCTGCGCCTCGCTCGTAAACTCGAAGACGAATATGGTCACGACTCATCACCTGCATAAAGCCAGCGTTGACGCGCTCTGGGAAACGCTCATGCGACTCAAGCAGCGGACCGAGAGTTTCCACTTCTGCCGTATCCACATCGTCGACCACGGTCACTACGTGCGGGTTACCCATGCTCACAGCACCACAAAACAAGGTATTGTCGCCTGCTCGCATGATGTAAGTTTTCTCTTTTTGCTTCGCTTTGAAAGGGATTTTGTTCGGTTCAAACTCTGGCACGCCCATGTTGACCGTCACTTCCCCATCATCTTCGATGTTGAGAATCATCTTTCCTTTCTTGGTGCTCACGCTGATGCTGTATTTATTGGTCAGCCCCTTCAAGCGAACAAAGCGGGCAAAACAGCGTGCACCGTTACCACACTGTTCAACTTCACTACCATCGGCATTAAAAATCCGATAATGGAAGTCGGTTTCAGGGTCGTAAGGGGCCTCTACCACAAGCAATTGGTCAAAACCAACGCCAGTATGACGATCCGCCAAGCGGCGGATCAGGTCTTGCGAGAAAAACACGTTCTGGGTAATACAGTCGACGACCATGAAGTCGTTGCCCAAACCGTGCATTTTGGAAAAGTGGAAATGCATTTGTTGTGTGTTACTCCGGTAGAATCTGTTCCAGCTGCCACAAACTGGTCAGCTCCTCACGCTGGCGAACTAAGTGGCTTTGTTTACCGTCCACCATCACTTCTGCCGCTCGGGTACGAGTATTGTAGTTCGAAGACATCACAAAACCATAGGCACCTGCTGAACGAACCGCGAGTAGATCACCTTCTTGCAAAACGAGTGCGCGATCTTTACCCAAGAAGTCGCCGGTTTCACAAATAGGACCAACCAAGTCGTAAGTCTGTGCTTCACCCTTTCGCGGTGAGACTGGCACAATATCTTGCCATGCTTGGTATAGCGCAGGACGCATCAAGTCGTTCATTGCAGCGTCGATAATCGCAAAGTTTTTATGCTCAGTATGTTTTAAAAACTCAACACGCGTTAGCAAGATACCTGCGTTCGCAGCAATTGCACGGCCTGGCTCAAAGATCAGCTCCAAGTCTTGGTGATTTTCAAGACGACCAAGTAACGCTTTGGCGTAATCAGAAGGCTGAGGTGGTAATTCATCACGATAGACCACACCCAAACCGCCGCCGACATCAAGGTGACGAATGTTAATGCCTTGCGCTTTTAAATCATCAATCAGGGCTAATAAACGGTCTGTCGCGTCGATAAATGGGTCTATATTGGTCAGCTGAGAACCAATGTGGCAGTCGATGCCTTGCACATTCAAGTTCGGCAGGCTTTGCGCGAATTTATAAACATCTGGCGCACGATCAAACGCAATGCCGAATTTATTGTCGCGAAGACCAGTCGAAATGTAAGGGTGTGTTTTCGCGTCGACATCTGGATTGATACGCAGAGAAATTGGCGCAATCACACCAAGCTCACCCGCAACCTTGTTCAAACGTTCTAGCTCTGGCTCAGATTCAACGTTGAAACATTTGATACCTAGCTCAAGAGCGCGCTTCATCTCTGCCGGTGTTTTACCAACACCAGAGAAAACGACTTTTTTCGGATCACCGCCTGCGGCAATCACACGCTCAAGTTCACCACCCGACACGATGTCAAAACCCGATCCCAAACGCGCTAGCGTGTTCAATACGCCTAAGTTTGAGTTGGCTTTCACCGCGTAGCAAACCAGGTGAGGATGCTGACCCACAGCACTATCAAACGCCTTCCAATGGCGCTCTAGCGTGGCTCGAGAATATACGTAAAGAGGAGTGCCATATTGCTCTGCAAGAGCTTGAAGTGGGACGTCTTCGGCCCAAAGCTGGCCATCATCCTGATAGTTGAAGTAATCCAAAATTCGCTTCCCTTATTTTATTCGACTGCTGAACCCTAATTTCACCCTAAGGTGCGGTTATTTATTGTGATTGCTCATTCTGTTGAGTGTCATCTGGAATGTATAGTGAGCCAGACTGACCACACCCCGCTAAGGTCGCGGCAACCATCACAAACAACACAGTAACTAATTTTTTCATTTCGCATATCGTGATTATTGAATCAATGCCCCCTATAATCGCACCACACTCAGGAAAAGCAATAGGATAGACGGATGAACGATACTGAATTTCATCAACTGGTGGATGCGCAGATGCAAATCATCGAAGAATCCATCGATGATTCAGGCGCAGACATTGATTACGAAGTCACTGGCAACGTAATGACATTGGAATTTGAAGACCGCAGCCAAATCATCATTAATCGCCAAGAGCCGATGCATGAGATCTGGCTAGCGTCCAAATCTGGTGGTTTCCACTTCAAGCTTATTGAAGGTAAATGGACCTGCTCAAAAACGGGTATGGAGCTATTTGAAATGGTGAAGCAAGAATGTGAAAAGCACGCGGGCGAAGCCATTGATTGGGCATAATTCTGGTCAATCGTCACCAAAACAAAAAGAGCACCGAAGTGCTCTTTTTGTTTATTGATACGGGTTTAATTACGCGTTCACAGTTTTGGTCGGGCGACTCGGTGAACAACCGTCATTACGGTAAGGAATGATATACGCATTCCCCTCTTCAGGGTGAATAATTTGATAGTACTGAGGCAGGTTAAAGTTAATAAACTTAGACGCGACGCGACTATCGTCTTTTACCGACGTGTAGAAGCTGTTTACAGACGAAATCATTTCATCTTTGGAGCCACTAAATTGGTGATACACTTCTACTTGATTTGACTCATCCAACACATAAATATTGAAGCCATCTTCGTTATCTTCAAAGAAGAACTGTACTAGACCTTCACTAGCAAACCCATCCACCGCTTCAGGCATTTGATATTCTTGCTCACGATCGAGCATTAACAGCGGCGAGCCTTTGAGTTTGTTAGTAGAAATGCTGCGGTAGAAATCAATGGAATTTTCTAGCTTCTGCACCGACACACCGCGACGTTCAAAGAACAACCCATAAGTCTGGTTACCAAGACGCATCGCTTTAAAGCGGCGACGTTTCTCTTGCTCTACTGGTTTCAAGCGTAAGTCGATACATTCAGCTAAAAGCTGGTAAACCATATTGCGCATCACACCACGCATGTTCTTCGCATAGCAGAACACATCCACTGATTCTGGTGGCAACGCATCTTGGTGCATTTTGCCCAAAATGGTTTTCAGTGCATCCAGCATCGCCGTTTCCCCTTTGAAATGCAGCGTACGCACTTCATGCCAAGAATTACGGTAAACAAGGTCAACACTGCCGACTAAATTTTTATGTTCTGGACCAAAGCTAAAAATATCGGTGTTCTTAACATCCACTTTCAACGAACGACCAGAAAGTTCAGACGTCGGATCATTTTCAAAGTTGATGAACATCGCAAGCTGGCTTATTTCACAAGGACTCGCTAGCGCCTGCATAGATGGACGACGCTTACGCAACGCAAAAGTATTTCGTAAGTCACTCACCATTTGGTAAAACTTATCAATATCTAGCTGCGCTTCACGTACCACGGCATGTAAACGAGTCGATTCAGTGATCAAGCCATTGAAGAATGCCCAAGCAACCAACTTACTCAAGTATTCATGATGCTCTAGATATGGTTGCCCCAAAATGCGGTGCGCAATAAGTGGTTGTTTATAGAGGTACCAACCAGACTTGTTCACTCCCCCTTTTTTCACTTCGATAAAGCTCAAGTCAGGCTCGTGCAGATCAGGTGAAATCTGTGGGTTTAGTAACGTTACTTTGCCCGGCAATACTTCAAAAGCCGCGTAGAGTTTACGGGCCAAAATACTGATGTCTTGCGGACTGATAGCAGAAGTGATGTCGTTACGACGCGCAAATTGAATCAAGTTACGGTAGCTTTGCATCAACGCATCCAGCAATGCATGATGTACCACCTTCACTTGTTCAACCTTCCAATTACGACGGTCATCGAGCTCTGCAACGACACTGGCATCCCAATTCCATTTTGCAATCATATCGCTCAGCGCTTCACGACGCCAAGCTACTGAGCCAACATTCGGCTCACGAGATAATTTTTCATGGGTTTTGAGATAGAAACAGCGACGCACCAAATCCAAACGTGTATCGTCTTGAATTCGCTCTAAGTAACGGGTTACTTTTTCCAACATTAAGTAGTACGCATCCATGCCATAGAGATCAGGCTCATGGGCAAAGAAACGACGTTTAGTGTCGATGCTTAACAATTGAGTATGCGGGTATTCCCACGAGTAAGCTTCTAGCAAGATGGCTTTTAATACCGATTTGTAGGGAGAGTCGATGCTTTTGTATAACTGCCACAAGTTCGAGCCGAAGTATTCTTCAGCAGGAATGCAGTTCAATTTACCAAAGTCGATCCATTCACTACAGTCGATGTAACCATCACTGCACAGTTGAGAAACGTACTCGTCGTAACACTCTTCCATTTCTGGCGGCACGATTTGCCATAACAAACGCTGTCCGGCAATACGCACCGCACTACGATAGAATTCATCTAGCAAAAGTAAGTGCTGAGATGAACCACAGTTATCACCCGTCATCTCTTCAGAATGATTGCTTCTAAAGCGCTCTTTATCCATTAAGAAAAAGTTCGCTTCCACGCCTTTGCTTTGTGCCCAATCCGTGATGAGTAAGCATTTATTGGTCAATAACTCGCGTTCGTCACAATCCATCTCTGGTGAGATACACACCCAAATATCCAAATCACTGGAAGTACTTTGACCAATCGAGGAGGTACTGCCCATGGTGTACAAACCCAATATAGCGGGCTTTTCTACCGTCTTGAGCGGCTGACCAATGGCAAGTTGAATATCATCTATGAATTGTTGCTGAATGCTATTTAGTTCAAGCCCATGCACACCAAACGGGACATCGGCATCATAATAGCCAGGAATTACAGGATGGTTGTAGTTCAACAAGGCAGGAATCAAGTGGAAGACTTGCTGGCTTTGCGAATCCATAAGCGCCAGCGCGCGATCAACTCGCTGCTGATTCAAATTATCTAGTCGCTGGATGATTTTTTGGGTGTAAGCCTGCAAGGGGAATTCCTTGGTTGAACAATCACGAAAATCTGCTGACGTTTTAAACCAAAATGGCTTAAAAACGTGATCAATTTAACACTTTTATTGGTGCGGGTAAAGCTTCACGCCCGCGTATCACTCTGGATACAAAACCATACTTTAGTCACAAAATTAATCGCGCGGTAGTGTCGCTCTTATTACCTATTACTAATAATAGTCCTTAGTCTAATTGAGAATCCAGTCACACTATTTTCATAACATCATGTAATTCCATTCATAGCCTTCAGAGATAACGAACTAACAGTAAGCATTTCTTGATGAGAATGGTAGGATAAACCCAAATCCAAACAGCATTGAGAAGATCATGACACAATCCACACCGATTCGCATTGCAACTCGAAAAAGCCCTCTTGCTTTATGGCAAGCTTACTTTGTTAAAGACGCCCTTCAAGCCGCTCACCCTGGCTTGGAAGTCGAGTTAGTAACCATGGTGACCAAAGGTGACGTGATTTTAGATACACCACTAGCAAAAGTTGGCGGCAAAGGCTTGTTCGTAAAAGAGCTTGAAATCGCGATGCTAGAAGGACGTGCAGACCTCGCCGTTCACTCAATGAAAGACGTACCCGTCGATTTCCCAGAAGGCCTTGGCCTCGTGACCATTTGTGAGCGTGAAGATCCTCGTGATGCCTTCGTCTCTAATACCTATAGCCACATTGATGAGCTCCCTCAAGGTGCCGTGGTTGGTACTTGCAGTTTGCGCCGTCAATGCCAACTGAAAGAATATCGTCCGGACATCATCATCAAAGAGCTTCGCGGTAATGTGGGCACTCGCCTTGGTAAGTTAGATGCGGGTGAGTATGATGCAATCATTCTTGCTGCGGCTGGCCTCAAACGATTGAAGCTTGAAGAACGCATTCGTAGCTTTATCGAACCAGAGCAATCACTACCAGCGGTAGGGCAAGGTGCTGTCGGTATTGAGTGCCGCCTTGACGATGAAAGACTGCTTAAGCTGCTTGAGCCACTTAACCACCAAGACACCGTAGACCGCGTTTTGTGTGAGCGCGCAATGAACCTTACGCTAGAAGGCGGCTGTCAGGTACCTATCGGCAGCTATGCCCTGCTAGACGGCGACAACATTTGGCTACGCGCATTAGTTGGCGAACCAGATGGCAGCGAAATTGTGCGTGGTGAAATTCGTGGCCATCGTAAAGATGGCGAAGCATTAGGAGTGCAGCTAGCCAATGAGCTGCTAGATAACGGCGCTCGTGAAATCCTAACTAAGCTGTACGCAGATCACGAATAACCATGGCAGTGTTGGTCACTCGGCCGGGAGAGCAAGGCAACGCGCTTTGCTCTCTGCTCGAAAGGCACGGCATTTCCGCATATCACCATCCTCTGATCGACATTGTCGCCGATCTCACGGACACGCACCTCTCTAAACATCTACATCAAGCTCAAATTGTTATCGCTGTTAGTCGACATGCAGTGCAATGCGCACAGCAAATCTTAGCCAGCAACGGGATGTCATGGCCGAAACAAGCTATTTACCTTGCCGTTGGTCAAAAAACAGCACACTATTTAAGCAAATGTACCCAACAGAAAGTACACTATCCCCAAGTCAGTGATAGTGAACACTTATTGCGACTGCCAGAGCTCAACAATGTGGCACAACAACAAGTTCTTATCCTTCGTGGTAACGGCGGAAGAGAGCTGATCAAAGATGCATTGGTGAGGCGTGGCGCAAAAGTTCACTATAGTGAGACTTACAAGAGAGAATTCATCCCATTCGATCCAGTAAGCTGTATCTCACTATGGAAAAACCTACAAATTAACCAGATTATTGTCACCAGTGGTGAACAACTGGATTATTTGTGCAGCCAATTGACGTCGGAGCAATTGACTTGGCTTAATCAACAAGAGTTGTATATCCCCAGTCAGCGTATCGCTGACATCGCAATTCAAAGGGGGTTCACTCGCGTGAGATGCACGGGAAGCGCATCCAACCAAGAATTACTGGCGGCTCTCCAGCCCTAGCTACACAGGATATAGGCATGACAAGTAAAAATAACGACCAAAAAAATAACGATAAAAACCTTTCCGAAGAAACCTCATCGGCACCGCTAGTCGAAAAAACCACATCGCAGCAGGATGCGGACCTTAAAAAAGAGCAACCACAAGCGGCCGAGCCTCCAAAAACAGCAGAGCCAACCAAAGTCGAGTTTGAAGAAAAACAAGGTAAACGCGGTGTCAAACTAGGCACGGTCGCTATCATCTTATCGATTATTTTTGGCGGTGGCCTCGCGTACAAGCTGCATCAACAGCAAGCCGATTACCAAGCGCAGATCGCCCAACTAAAAAGTCAGCTAGAAAGCACTCAAGCTTCCATGAAGCAAGAACTCAGCCGGGTACAAGAAGAAACCATCGAGAAAGCAACAACCGTGACACACAAAGCGGAAGTGGTACTTGGACAGCAACAGAAGAGCATTGAAAGCTTACAGCTCGCCGTTGCCGATGTGAAAGGTCGTCGACCAAACGACTGGCTATTAGCGGAAGCCGATTACCTTGTCAAATTAGCTGGTCGTAAATTGTTCTTAGAGCACGATGTAGAAAGCGCGACTCAACTGATGGAAAGTGCAGACCAACGCATTGCAGCACTGAATGACCCTAGCCTCGTCAAACTACGTAAAGCAATGGCGAACGATATCACCAAACTTCGCACTATCCCGCTAATTGACCGTGATGGATTGGTACTACGCTTAACTGCCCTACAACAGCAAGTAGACAAGCTCCCTCTCGCCAATGCACTGCTACCTGAAGCTGAAGCCGTAGAAAACACTGAAGTGTCTGAAGATATCGCAAACTGGCAAGATAACTTAATGACCTCTTTGAAGGACTTTTCAGAAAACTTCATTACCTTCCGCACGCGCGATGGTAACGTCATTCCACTGCTTTCTCCTGAGCAACACTTTTACCTGAAAGAAAACATCAAAGCCAAATTGGAAACGGCAATAAAAGCGGTGTACCAAGAGCAAGGTGAAATTTACACCACGTCTCTAAAAACAGCAGACAAATGGGCATTAGCTTTCTTCAACCAAGACGATAATTCCGTTAAAGAGTTCAACAAAACGGTTAACCTACTAAGTCAGCAAAATATTCAAGTGGAATACCCAACGAAACTGCAAAGTCAGTCTCAACTATCAGATGTCATTCGTGAACGCCTACGTCGTGAAGTCACAACGATGACAGGCATGGAGGATAAGTAATGTTTCGTCTTATTTTCCTATTTGTTGTACTAGGCGCAGGACTATTTGTTGGCACCCAGTTTTCTGGTCAGCAAGGCTATGTACTCATCTCCATTGCCGAGAAAACGATCGAGATGAGCGTAACGACATTAGTGGTTTTCGTTATCGCAGCACTCGCAGGTCTTTTTCTGCTTGAGTACCTGATTAAGAAGTTAGTTTATGCTAGTTCTACAACATGGAACTACTTCAGTGTTCGCAAAATGCGCCATTCCCGCCGATACACCAATGAAGGCATTATTAAACTTCTAGAAGGTGACTGGAAAGGTGCTGAGAAGAAAGTAACTCGCTGGGCAAATCATCACGATATGCCGCTGCTCTGCTACTTGGTTGCGTCTGAAGCAGCACAAGGCCAAGGTGATAAAGCAAAACGAGATCACTATCTAGAGCTAGCGAGCCAACAAGAGAACGCCCATCTCGCAGTAGAACTGACTCGAGCGAAACAATTTATCCGCGACAACGAGTTCGAGTCCGCTTTCGATACCTTGCAATCGTTAAAAAGTCAGTATGCGAGTAACTCTATTGTATTGAACTTGCTGAAAACAACGTACATGCAGCTAAAGTTGTGGCAACCTCTTATTGACCTCTTGCCACAACTAACCAAAGCAAAACTCATCACGGAAGAAGAACATGCAGAGCTGATTCAAAAGGCGCAGTGCGGCTTACTCCATGAAGTAGCGCAACAACAAGGTAGCGAAGGGCTAATCTCCCATTGGAATAGTCTCTCACGTAAAGTGAAACAAGACACACACCTCGTTGCCTGTTTTGCTCGAGAACTCATCACACGAAAAGCTGATGCAGAAGCCTTTACCGTGCTAAAAGAAGCATTAAAAAAACAACCTGCCCCAGAGCTTTATCAACTTCTGCCAGATCTAAACCTGCCAGATACCCACCCTGTCGTGGTCTTCTTAGAGGGAGTAGTGAAGAAAGAACCGGATAACGCCGCTGCCCATAGCGCATTAGCGCACTTCTATTTCCGTCAAGAGAAGTGGCCAGAAGCCCAAGACCACTTTGAGATCGCCTTAAAGCTTCGCTCTGACGTCTCTGACTATGCATTCCTAGCAGACACACTAGAGAAGCAAAATCTAACCAAAGCTGCTCACGAAGTCTCTCGTAAAGCTCTCACGCTCGTACAGAATGACTAACTAAAGGTGACCTAACCAAGCCGGCAGCTTACTGTCGGCTTTTTTATTGCCTGCTACTAACCCTTTAGTCCTTAGTCATCAATATGTTTATCCAATTCATTGGCTCCCAAGTAGTTCTCAACTTCCTAGCAACTCACTATCGTTTCACTTTCCTCTTCTTTTTTTGACTACTCTGATCCTGTCATTCCAGCAGAATCCAAAACAATTTTAAAAGATGCAGGAATACGTAACTTTAGCCTGTTGATGTATGGTTTTAAGACGTAGCTAGATTTAGGCAATAGAGCACACGCGTCGCTAGACTGAGCAAAACAAAAAGATACATCAGTGAAACAGTGGCTATTTTAGTATGCTTATTTGTTCGGTCTATCCGGTAAAAGGGGCTAGAGAAGCAATGGTAGTGCTTTAAGAGAACGATAAGGCAATAGATGGTTCAACAACTTAACAAAGCATCTCCAACAACCTTATCTGGACAGCATGCAGTGATGAGGATGAACAGCTTTAGAGGCAACTGCACTTCTTAGCAAAAATCAAAACATCACAACCAATACCGATACCAATATTACTTTGTCGAAAAGTAGATCGCATATGGAATTGATTTTTGACAAGCACAGATAGAGTAATAAAGATGTGCGGAAATGAAAAAAGCCTCGCTATTTCTAGCGAGGCTTCTTAATAGTGGCGGAGAGATAGGGATTTGAACCCTAGATACGCTATTAACGTATGCCGGTTTTCAAGACCGGTGCTTTCAACC
>NZ_JAWOVP010000018.1:0-59615 GCF_033339995.1 Vibrio sp. 1641 | reverse complement strand
GGTAAGCAGAGTTTTTGAAATGTAAGGCCTTTGAATAAGACAAAAGGCTGCCTCATCGCTAACTTTGCAACAGTGCCTTTTCAACACAAGCGTGATCATCGGTGCATCCGCACCCTATACATTTAGCAGTGAGCATAAGCGCCTCCCCAAGTAAATTAACAACATCATAGTATCATTATGTGATGCTGTAAATATTAAAAAGAAAGCGGCCATAGCCGCCCTTCCGAAGTAATTTTCCTTTAGTGGTTGTCTTGGCCCTGTTTCCAAGCGACGAATGCCTGCACTAGCGGTACGCCATCATCACTCAAGGCATTCCCTTCTATCCATCCGCCTCGTATGACGACAGACTGCCCTGATTCCAAGCCAAAAGGTTCCCACTCAGAAGCCACCGGGGAACCGTCCACCAGCAGGTCGAGATCTTCAATCCATTTATCCCGGCCATCCAGAGTTTTCCAAACTGAGTCATCGACCCAAAAGGCCTTGATTTGTTCTGGTGTGGCATTGGTCCAATCGTTGTCTTTCCCGTCAGCAAGTGAAAGTACAGAGTCAACCGTTTGCTGCCAGTTCGGCCAATCTTCTTCGACAACAACGCAAGTAAGCGAGCTCTTGCCATTTGCTCTGCGGCCATCATCAACCTTCCGGATCAGCCTTTCCAGTGTCGCCAGCTCCTCATCGCAGAGCACGGCCTGTGCATCGCTTATCTTTGCCACGAAGTAACGTGCTTCAAGCATCGACATAATTATTTTCCTCCCCAGGGCACAAGTTTTGTCGAATATCCAAGCATTAGTGGGTGCTTCGGGTCCCCCGAACCAGTCACGCCAAATGCCAATACCGGCTTCCCAGATGCAACGAGCTGCTCTAAAAGCCTGTCCAAATGAACATGCAAAGACTTAGGCAGCTTAGTTCGGCTCCCCCAGCAGGGCACCAAGACATCAGCATCCCGAATAATCCTTTCCAAGTGGATTTCATTTTCAGGCCCGACAGGATCAACCGCCGTAGCCAGCTCTCGAACGTCGGTCGCCCGAAAAGCAAAAGCATTACCGACTATGAATCGCCTCCCTCCGTTGACCTTGGTAAACCCTATCCACTTTCTGACCGTGTGATCGTCCTCGGTGGCCGTGGCCGTAGAGCCGTTTACACCAAAATAACCGAACACAAGGCCTTCGGGTTGCACATCCCTTTCCAGACGGTATCTGTACATGCCGCACTTGCTGATAATTGCACTCAAAGTGTCACCTCTTTTTGAATGAAAAATGCCCTTTCACAGTTGCATTTTTTAATGCTGTGATAGGATAAAAGTGTAAGTTGAAAAGGAGAGATGACCATGAAACATGTACTGAATATCGCGCTGATGGCTGTTGTTATTCTTGGCCTGGCTATGCTTGAGGCCACCAACTGGGGTTACGCAGTGCTGGCTATCCCGGCAGTGATTTGGGCCAAGTCGGTGCTCAACCTTCTGCACAAACTGCCGGTTCTGGCTGCTGCTTTTTGGATTCTGGTTGCTGTTTTCGCGTGGCAAGCGGCACTTGTTGGTATCCTGTTCTATGGCGTACTTGCGACCCCTAAAGCGCCAGCAAACACCAATGGCAAGAAAAGCCGAAAAGCCAATCTGATGGGCACTTACAGCTACGACTTTAAAACCGGCGAATGCTTTAGCTAAGACTGGCTCCACGGTTATTTCTCCTCAGCCTTCCTGATGGGCGCTCTCAGCGCTCTCAGGACAGCTTCTTCAAGAGCTGCGGCCCCTGCCCTATCACGTCGCTTTGTTAATGCCCCATATTGCTTCCTGATGGGTAGCATCAGCTCTTCGAGTTCATTGCGCTTCCTATCGTCGGCTTCAAGTTTCTCGCTTCGCGCCAAGGCTTCGGCTTGCTCGCTTTTTGCTTGCCACTCTATCTTGTCGCCTTGCACTTCCCATGCTTTAACGTAATGAGCATCATCCAGACCTTTTGCTCCGTTGTCCGAAAACGAGGCCCCTGAGTAAATGCCACCGACAACCCAGCGCCTTTTGCTTTTTCCCTTTGAGAAATACATCTCACGGCCTAAAACACCATCGCGCAAAGTGGCTACCGAGATAAATAGCCCAGCGTCCCCTTTCCTAAAGCCGCAGAACACAAACTCAAGCGGTTCGTATAAATCACTCATGCTGATCACTCCGAAGAACAGACAAGACCTTCTCAGCTCGCTCCTGGAGGTCTATGAGTTCGGCAGCATCATTACCGCTCAATGACATGTCCCCGCCATAGAGGCGATACTCAACGCTGTCCATCGCCTGGCGAAGCAATCCTAGAAGAGCATTCACGTTTGCCGGTGTTGATAGGGCGACGGCTTCACCTTTCAGCTCACGTCCATTAAATTCCGACCACTCGGCTATGCCTGTCAGTTCGCAACAATTTGAGCAGGACATACTGGCAACATTCTGGGGATCGTCTGGACAGTGTTCATTGATGACAAAGTTCATCTCGTCACTGCCGCACTTTCCACAAATGATGTGTACTTTTTTGCCCATGCTGCTGCCCTTAGTGGAGAGTCTGCTCTTCCACAACAATCATCCCGTCAACCAAGCTGATTGTGGCGGGACCGCAGTTACCCAGCACCTCAGCTTTGACTCCGTTGTTCAACGCGACATAAAGCCGTCTCGCCCCGTTGGTGACGCGGATGCCTTTCTGGTCGAGTTGTTCAAGCATTTCTTCGTAGGTAATTTTTTCGTCCATCAGTTCTCCTCAGCAAGGATCTCGTCGATGAGGTTCTTTGCTATCAATCTGGCATCCAAAGGGACAGCCAGGCTGTCAATTCTGCCTCTTTCATGGGCAACAATGAGTTGCGCCTTCCAAGCTATCCCGGAAAGAGAAGCATCAGGTTCTTTACCTGAGCTTCTCATACATCTTGCGTTTCGGTACGCCGCCAGCCACTCAGGTCTGGTTGAGTTATAACGCCCAAGGCCAGCTTTTCGTTGGAAGCACATTCATCGCGCACCTTTACAGATTCATTTTATGATACTGTAAACAATAAAAAGACACCTTGCAAGACTTTCACATGTGAAAGTTTTCTGGTTTACATCTGCTCGCTTGGATCAAACCCCAAAGCCTTGCACACGTCATCCAGGTCATCGAGCGTGAAGAATCCCAGCGTCAGTTCCCCGGAGCGCTTCGCGGGGTTATAGCGAACTTTGATAGGCCTACCCGTAGCATCGCTCATCAGGGTCTCCAGGCGCTTAATGTCTGCATCCCTGTCCACTTCTTTGCCCTTCGCTATCGCCTCAAATTTATGAACCGGTGTCCTGGTATGCAGGAGATCCCTCAGGAGCTTTTCTCTCTTGCTGAAAGGTAACTTAGCCACGGCCCTCACATGCCCCAGGGTGATCTTGCGTGGATTTCTGAGCCAGAGTGTTAGCTCTTCCTCCGATAGCGTACCGGCGCGTTTCAGGTGTGTAACCGTATAGACCTTCTCAATACCCAGATCCTCTCTGATCTGACTGTTTGAACGCCCCTCTCCGCTTAGGAACGCGACCACATAGGCCTTTTCTGCATCAGTCATGCCTGGATGCTGGTGGTAGTAGTCAATGGCTTCTCTTGCATCGAGCAGTAGGGGTAGGTTGTTCATTCAGGACACCTTTTAGTCACATGACTATATCGAGGCTTATTCTACCCCCTATTTTAGTCACATGACTACTTACTGACATTTCGGCCCCCATCGCCGCCGATTTTTCTTGATTATAGGTTTGAATCTATATAGGATTGCACCTATATTAAGTAAGGAGAAATCATGTGGGTCATCGAGACAACCGACACCTTTGATGAGTGGTTCGATGCTCTGGATGATACCGATAGAGCAAACGTGCTGGCTTCGATGATGGTGCTGCGAGATAGAGGCCCCATGCTGTCGAGGCCATACGCGGATACTGTTAACGGTTCATCCTACAGCAACATGAAAGAGCTTCGGGTCCAAAGCAAAGGAGATCCTATCAGAGCGTTCTTTGCGTTCGATCCAAAGCGTAAGGGGATTCTTCTCTGCGCCGGTAACAAGACCGGGGACGAGAAAAGGTTTTATGAAGTAATGATCCCAATTGCAGACCGTGAGTTTGCGGCGCACTTGGATAAATTGAAGAAGGAGTGACGTTATGGCAAGAACTCTTGACCAAATGCTGGCAACAGAAAAGCCTGAGGTTGTTGCCAAAGCACAGAAAGCGGCCACTGAGATGTTACTGAACATCCACTTGGCAGAGCTTCGTGATCGCATGAACCTTACCCAGGGGGAAATTGCTGCATCTCTGGGTGTGAGACAGCCGACAGTCTCCGAGATGGAAAAACCTGGACGAGATCTCAAGCTGTCGTCCATTAAGCGGTACGTTGAGGCCTCCGGTGGCAAGCTACGCCTCGATGTTGAACTTCCGGACGGCACCCACTACGGCTTTGCCGTTTAACTCGATACGCCCCGTTATGGGGCGTATTACTTCTCTTGCTCTTCTTCCAGCCGTTTTCGGTATATCTCTCCTGCACGTTCCCTGCCATCGTCGGTCAGCCTAAAGGCCAGCTTTAGAGAAGCATTCCGGTACTTGTTCAACAGGCCGTTCTCCACCAGCGTGTGGCATGACGTTCGGAAGTTCGTTCCATGAATACCGCTCTGGCGAGCTGAATTGATCATCTCCAGTATTTTTACACCTGGTACAGGCTCGGCTTTTCCACCGGCCTCAATTGCGTATAGAATGAACAAAACGTCTTTTTGAGTTGACGACAATCTCATCCCTTCCCCTTATTCATGTCTGATATGAATAAGGCTCCCACGAAGGAGCCTTATGTAAACCTTATTCATGTGTCACATGATTAAGATCTAGTTCACGGAGTCTTTCAACCCCTTACCAGCTTTGAACCCAGGAATGTTGGCCGCCGCGATCTGGATGTTCTCTCCAGTCTGGGGATTCCGCCCGGTTCGCGCTGCGCGTTCCTTAACGTGGAAAGTACCAAACCCAGTGAGCGCTACTGTCCCACCCGCTTTAAGCTCCTCTGTCACTGAGTTGATCAGCGCATTTACCGCAGCTTCGGCCTTTGCTTTGCTAATGTCAGCGTCTTCGGCCACTTTCATAATCAGTTCACTTTTGTTCATCGTTATTCCTGTTTGTTTTCTTGGTTACTGTTTACACCTGCATACTCTGGGGTGTGGTTAGTGCTTTCTTCGCCACTCCCAAGGGGGAGTTCTCTCCGATTCCGGTAATGCCCAGAGACCTCGCTTATCGGCTTTGGCTTCGGCCTCCAGCTTGAACAGCTCCGGTGTTTTGGCGTACTGCCGGTACACCCACGCACTCCCAGAACGGACCATTTCGGCATTGACCCATTTGCCATCGACATAAAGGTTGGCGACCAGACGGCCATAACGGTCTTTGTCGATTTGCTCGACTTTAATCATTCGACCAAACACCAGATCGGACAACGCCTGTTTCGCCTTTGAGCCGTAGGGTTGTTTCTTCTCTGGGGTGTCGATTTCCGCCAGCCTTACCCGGTACTGGATTTTGCCGCTCCGGCAATCTTTCCCGGAGTCACAGCTTTGTTCAGTCAGGACCTTGACCGTATCACCGTCAGACACCCCCACAACCTTCGCAGTAAAGGTTTCTGCCCATACCTGAGGGGCCACCACCAGCATGGCTACCAGGAACGCTGAAACCCCCGTATTTTTCACAAAACCTAACCTCATAATCACTCCATCCAAATTACTTTTTTTTCCCAGCCGGTAGAGCCTTGGCCCAACAGAGCCTTGTTTCATCCACCTTGCTGTCTACGATTCGACAGGCATCCCAGTTAAGAGATGACCAGTGAGCAATGGCAGAGGCCAACCAGTACCACGGTGCCGTAAACACCGGCTGGCCCCCTTCCTTCGTTTTAAATACCTGGTATCGCATGTTGATCCTCCTGTTTGGGTGAGGCTTAGGCCTCGTAATAGAAATTTTTTGTGTCCGGATAGGGTTTAAAGCAATGAGCCGTGGCTCTCCCCAGGGAAAGCACTGAAGCCTCAGCTTCCGGCGCTTCCTCAGTGTCTTCACGAAATTCCCCGCCAAGTTGCTTCACCCATTCGGCAGCGAGCTGCACACCTTCATCAAAGGGAACTTTGTTCTTTTGAAGCACATCCAGATAGGAAAGCAGCAAGCAGTGAGGCGTAATGACGGCGGTGTTCCAATCGGTTGCGAGCCGTGTTTCGTCCATATCTGCATACCAGGCATCAACCTGATGTTTCAATCCGATCTCGGCCATCATGCCGTGCTTACCGGCGACCTTTCTGCCTTCCTCTACCACATCAACCGGGGCGTCCCAGTAGAGGACTCCCCCGTCCGCTTCTTGGGTCGCACAGGTTGCACCTTGCGGCCAATGCCTCCGTTCCATAACGAGCTCGCAGAGCGTTTGGTTGCCTACAGGAGCCTTGTAGTCCTCATCGAGATTCACCACGATGGTTTCCGGCTCCTGTTCAACCGGTGGCAGGTATCTGGCGACCAGAGGCATTGTCAAAATCACAGCCCCATCCATGTGAAAGGATGTTGGAGCCTTCACTATTCGGTCCATTACCCAGCACCAAGCATGAAGCAACCGATCCTCTACCTTGTCGTCAGCCTCAATCTCTTGAACGAACTGGTTGAAACGAACCTGACTATCCAGAAACAGGCCTGTGCTCTGACACTTATCGCTGATCGTATGAATGAGCTCCGCCTGCTCCAGAAGCATTTCTCGGGTGACTTCCTCCACATCACCAAATGCGTCAAACAACTTTGTCATGTAGTCACGAATTTGCATGTTCTTCCCCCTCGGCATCGAATTGCTTTGCAAGCTCAGGATCACCGGCCCAGCGAAGGGCGTCTCCCATATGCGTGAAAGCGCGTTTATTGTTATCCTGCTTATTCACCCTGACCGGCGTCTTTTGGTCACGAGGCTGTAGTAGCCAGTACCCGGCCTCTTCCCTGATTAGTTCTGCGGCCACCAGAAAGCCGTTCTTCGTTGCAATGATCATCATCAGCTCCCGTGGTTAAGCCAGTAGGCATAGATAGTGATGGCAAGGCCTCCCGCGAGCACAATGACTGCGGCGGTACGCTGGACCCACTTCGATGCACCAAACCGCGCCAGGTGTCTCCCCAGGAACTGGAAAGGTGCTGTCTTTCCGATAGCGCGAATCACCCAGGAGATTGCCAACAGAAGGATGGCTGTGGCCGGGTATATACCAACCCCTAAGAGATTCATCTCTCCGACCGCGAGCTGATAGATGAATGCCAACAGCATGGCTACCGCAGTCAATACAGCTACAACCTTGGTCCCGTTTCGCCAGTCCCACGCTCGACGTGCGTCACTGGTAAAACTCACCATCGAGACAAGGAACGGCATAAATGGCAGGTTCATGCTGGTGGGTTTATCCATGAATGCGTCAAGACCCACAAACATGGCCGTCATCACCACATAGAACAACAGGGCGGGGACAAGCATGTCGCGTAAAGACCGAACCTGGTTGGCGTTCGCGTTTTGAGTATTCGTCGTCATTGTGTTTGCCCCTTCAACATTCCCCATAGCTGACGGTGAAGATCAGCGATTACCTTGTACGTCCCCTTCACTGCTGGTTGCTCAAGGGTCTTGAGCATCCACAAAGCAATAAACAGGCTGGAAAGCAGTGCCACCACCAACTGGATGTTGTGGCTACTCAAATAGACGGCATAGCCGTTTAGGCAGGCACTCAATAGCAACCAGACCCTGGCCGTCATCAGCCCCCAGCGGTGATAGGTCACGAGCAGGTAGGCTGTTACGACAGAACAGAGTGTCATGGCACCAGAAGTGGCTAGGTAAACGACCCATGTACTGGCCTCGCCAGTGACGTAAGTGCCACCAACGGAGAAGGACAAGCCAAAGATCCAAATTGCTGCATTCCGGAGTAGGGCATCAACAATGATGTAACTAGCAGCGAGATTGATAATTCCGCGTTTTAGCATTACCCCCTCCCGTTATTCTGATACCTGCCCAGCTCAGCCCTGAGCCTATTAATTTCTTCCGTGGCTTCGGCCAACTGCTCCCGATACTTCTTGAACTGCTGATATGAATGCCAGGACTGTCCTTTCGATACTGACTTCGTGATGGCGGCGACCTCATCCGGCGTCAACCGGGTGAGCTGCTCTTCCGGATAGATCAGGATGGTGTTGCTGTCCCAGTCAAAGCCTGCGTGAATAGCTTTCACCCCCACTGTAGGGGTTCCACCAATCCCACCTGGCTGGTGGATGACAAGCCTCAAAGGCGCTGAGGCCTTGTGTGGATGAAGGCTATCGAGAGCCTCTTTTGCTTCTTGTAACTCCATAGATTCACCTCATAGTGAAATCAGGCCCCGGAGAGCCTGACTTTCACATGTGAAAGTTAATTTGCCTTCTGCTGTCTGGCAGAAACCCTCAAGGCCAGCGCCTTTTGCATGTCGGGCTGCTGGAAACGCACCTTGGTCCGATCAGGCCAACTGTCCATTTCATTGCACCGCAGGGTGTCTATGGCCGCATCACGGTAAACCTGATAGAAGTCGGTTCCACCTATGGAGTTAATTGCCATCATGGCGGCAAACATCGGGTTACTGTTCATGACGCTTGTAAGAGTCTCGGGGGTCATTGGGGTGTCGCATGACTTGTTGAGGGCAACCAGCAGGTCATTACCAACCAGGGCACAGGCAGCGCATACCTGTTTGGTATCATCCAAGGCCTTCGCGTATTCGTTGTTTGGCTGAGGGACGCTTGAGCAAGCCGACAGGACAAGCAGCCCCGCCAGAAGGCATCCCAATTTAGTTGTAATCTTGATCATCAGTTCTCACTCCACTTTCACATGTGAAAGTTTTTATTGGTTCGCGGAGTCGTCTTGTTGCGACTCAATCATCATTTTTCGCATCACGGCCATGATGGCTTGCGCCGGTTGAGCGCCGCCGAGAAGCTGGCTCTTGCCGGTATGGTTGTCCACTACAAAAGTGGCTGGTGTCCCGTTGACGCCATAGCTCTTGGCTTTCTGGATGTCAGCTTCAACCTTGTCTTCGTACTTTCCTGAGCCGAGGCACTCCCGGAACGCATCCAGATCAGCACCAACACCAGTGACAACAGAGGCCAGGTCAGCAACACCGCCACCATTCCCCTGGGTATGGTGGAAAATGTCGTTAACGAAGACCCAGAAGCCACGGTTGCCCTTCTGCTCAGCAATACATTCAGCGGCCAGAGCTTCCTTGTGAGCTGCCGGGTTATGGAAATCGAGAGGCATGTGCTTCCACTGCCAATTCACATTGCCTTTGCTGGCATCCACAATTTGTTTGGGTGTGTCGTGGAATCGCTTGCAGAATGGGCACTCCATATCGGAGAACTCCACCAGCGTGAACCGAGCACCAAGGTCCCCGTAGATGTGTTTGCCTTCTTCGACCTTCTCAGGTGCTGCCTCGAACTGGGCATACTTCTGATCGATGTCGGCTTGTTGTTTCTGCGCGACAAACTTGTTGATGCTTTCGGCCACAGCAGCTTCAAACTCTGCCTTGCTTTTGAAGGTGACGCCTTCGGCATCCTTCACCTGGTTGACCGTAGACTTCACGTTGGCGATCTCTTGCGCCAGATCCTTCTCTTTCACGAACTGGTAGATCCCGAACCCGGTTCCTACGAGCCCCAAAAGAATGGCGGCAACAACCCCGAGACGTAGTGATTTGGTACTTTGTTCTGTCATATCAAACTGCTCCTATCAGTAAACTTTCACAGCGCTGAGTTCTTGCACGAAGGAACTGGCTTCGAGCTTCGCTCGTTGGGTCAGTCGCCGGATGATGTCTTCGGTTGGTGTGTAGTCCACCAAGTTGCTCTGGTGGATGACGTCTCGCGCCACGGAGTTCAAACTACCCAGGCCATCAATCAGCCCAATGTCTTTGGCCTGCTCCCCGTTCCAGAGCAATCCAGAAAACACCTCTGGGTCGTCTTTCAGTCGATCACCCCGCCCAGCCTTCACTCGTTCGATGAACTGCTGGTGGGTTTTCGATAGAACGCCCTCCCAGAATTTCTTCATGTCAGAGGTAAGAGGGGAGAATGGGTCGAGAAGCGCTTTGTGCTCTCCGGAAGTGATAGCCCGGCGCTCGATGCCGAGCTTGTCCATCAAGCCGGTGAATCCAAACCCCGAGCTGATGACGCCGATAGAACCGACAAGGCTGGCGCGGTCAGCATAGATTTCATCCGCAGCAGAGGCGATGTAGTAACCGCCAGAGGCACCGATGTCATCAATGATGGCGTAGACCTTTTTCTCCGGATGAAGGGCTCGCTGCGCCTTCACTTCGTCATAAATCCGTCCTGCTTGAACCGGGCTACCGCCAGGGCTGTTTATGCGAAGCACGATAGCTTGTGAGTTCGGGTTGTCGAATGCAGCTTGGATGGACGGGATAAGGTGATCAGCATCGGCCAGAGTGCCAGCAGCAATTTCACCACGGATGTTGATATACGCGGTGTGAGGGGCTCCTGCCTTGGCGCTTTGCCACGGCATCCCACCCGGATTAGATGCCAAAATGATGAAGCCGATCATGAGAAGCACGAAACCAGATGCGCGAAGCACACGCAACATGGTCCGCCAGCGCCGGTCTTTCACCTGCTCTTTATGCAGGGTGAACATGTACTTCTCAATGAGTTCTTTCTCCCAGGGGATCTCTTTGTTTTCTGCCATTAGTTTTTCCTTTTGCATGTTTCGATTATCAGTCCCCAGAACTCTTCATCAGCGCTATCAGCCCGGTCTTTGACTTTCTGGTAAACAAGGTTGGTGTTGAGCTGATGCTCACGACAGAACTGAGCAATGTTGCTGTAGGTCCTGTCCAGATAGGTGAAGGGTTTCCCTTTACCTTTTTTCTTGGCGAGGATGAGCTTCCACTCATCATTGGAGAGTTTGTCTGCGGCCTTCCCGGTGTCCGCAATGCGCCTACGCACCGTTACCGGATCAAGTCCATGTGCTCTGGCTATGCTGGCAACGCAGTTGAACTTCCGACCGTCAATCATGACAGTAGGCAAATCACCAGCGGCAGCCTCCTTGAATCGGAAACCTCTGTAACCTGGTTTGAAGATCCCAGGAGCAAGTTGCTCACGGAACTCGATTGCTTGTTCTGACCTGACAAACTTGCTGTCGATTTTGCCGAGCATGTACTTAGCCCGAGCGATTACCTGGTAAAGCGTCTTCTCCAGGAGCATGGCGTCAGCAGCTCGACTCGGAAGACCTATGTCGTCTTCTTGCTCGATACCCAACATTTCTGCATGGCTGGAGCCTTCTGCATGTCGGAAACAGCCGTCGTACTCAAAAAGAAAGGAGGCCAAACCTCCTCTCAGCTTTGCTTTGAACCGGGTGTTGGCCGCGTTCTCTGGCGCTGGTGCCAGCTCGGACACTTCAAGCCCTAAATTTGCGGCCAACTTCCGCAGGTCTTCCTCTCCAATTCGGCATCCAGGCTGCATAACCTGCGCCAGAGCAGATTCATCAGCACATCCGCGTTCTTTCAGCTCAGCCAAGAGGTAGGGAACTCGTACTACCCCCATAAGCTCAAGCTCCCTGAATCGCGTGGACCACCAGCTCACAGAGTTTCCCGTACACAGGAGCAAGGCAGAGTGAAGCCATCACCATGCCAAAGGCTTTCGATGGAGCCTCTTTGGCGAACTTGGTCAACCACGGCATCATGCCGCACAGAGCAGCAACCATAGCGCCAGCCACCCCCAGGGAAGGGAATGCCATCACTTGGGCCAGAATGAAGAAACACTGGGCGTATGCCGCATGGGTCATCGCCTTCTTATCTGCTGCCGTGAACTCCACGGCATCTACGCTTTTGACTTTTTCCATCACATTGTCCTCATGCAACATCAGGTTTTCCGAAAAATTTCTCATACACTTCGAGGTCGAAGGCCAGCATGGTCTTTGCCGCCTTTTCACTAAGCTGGTGGAGGCTAAGCATCTGAACCTTGTCAGTGCCGGTCACTTGCAGATCCACCGCGAACCACGTCCCACCTTTGGTCACGGCCAGAACTTGCACCGCCCAGGGCTTATCCAGTCGTTCGGGCGGAGTGATCATGTTCGACACTTTGGCGACCGTCGCGGTTGAACCTACCCAGTGCTTGTCGAACGCAATGACGTTCAACGCTTCAAACGCATCCTTCGCAGCTTTAAACCGGCTCCGGACAGCATCTTGTTGCTTCCAAGCCATGAACTGGAGAAGGGTCATTCCACCAGCCATAAGGGTGAGAAAACTCAAGCCATTGGCGGCAGCTACGACCGTCGCTACCAAGGACCCCAACATGACGAAGCGGTTATGTTTAAGCTGGGCCACTATTCACCTCCTATACCAACCAGCGTACAGGACTTTTCAAAAATGCAACCCCGCCTAGCTGCCCAATTCGGGCAACCCTGATTCAATCCAGAACTTTCACATGTGAAACTTTCCGCCACAGGAACAGGAGGTTTTTACCTGACCAGAACGGATGGATTGATAGCGGTGCCACAGCTTGACCACTTCTTTTTCGCTGAGAAGGTTTGTCTTGATGTAACGGACTCTATCCCCGTCCGCTGTCTCAACAACGGTTCGGACATAGCCGTACTTGGCAACGGGTGCCTTGTACTTGTGTGACAGAATTACCCGGTAAACCGAGAGCTGGATAATGTCCGACTCATAGATGTGGTTTACCTGGCGCAGCTTGGTGTCCAAGGGAATGAGAACCCCATTCTTGGTTTGGTACACCTGATCAACCCTGCCGTGCATGGGCACCGGCTGTGTGGTTGATATGTCCTGTTCGGACAAAAACAGAGTGGCCGAGCGCAGCTCATAAGGCATGTTCTCTGATTTCCACCACGCCCAGGTGTCTCCAATGCCGCGTTTGCGCCATTGGTCCACTTTCGCAATGACGAAAGGGGCGATGATCAGGACGAATATCCAGAGAACTGGCTTCATGACTACCTCCGGCCCCTAAACCACTCTGGATGATTGGATACATCCATGCTCTTAACCTGTGATGAGAAGACCAGTAGCTCTTGGGTCGTCAGGACGGTCTCAGGAGCCCGAGCGATGAAAGGTCTCAGCAATTCAGAACCCGCATAGATATTGATGACCATATGCAATCGCTCTGTTGCTCCAGAAACTCTCCGCCAGCTCCGGTAGGTTTCTGTTGATTTGGCATAGCCAACCAAGGCAGGAGCCAGCGTGTCGGACTCCTTCGTATTCAACTTCCCTTTTGCTGCCTTCGATACGAACTCAGCGATCACCGAAGCCAGCATGTCGGAGGTAAGGTGAAGCGGCAGCTTTATCGTGTCGAAGTCAGCCTGCTTGATGGTGAACAGGCGGATGTGATCGTTGCGGTAGTCACGCACATAGATGACATGACTCTCAAATGGGTTGGAGTGGTTAAAGGCATCCATACCCCAGCCTGCGGCCTCAAGATGTGCGTTTGATACTGACTTGTCGTAATCAAATTCCACGCTATTACTCTCCGTCTTGTCGTTCAGGAACTTTCACATGTGAAAGTTTTCCGTCGGTCATGATGTCCAGGACGGCTTTGCCCAGTCTCATCCCTTTATGGTTTTGAACCGGGTCTCCCTTGTAGAAAAGTCCTGGCTCGTTATCGGGATGGAATACCCCGTGAGGAATGTTGTCGTGATCGCCCAGCCACATGCGTAGCCTCAGATCCACCAGCCACCCATCATCCAGGACAACCCAGAAATGCGGTGTCACGATGTCCTTGGTCTGTTCGTTTCGCACAAAGCCATACATGCAGTCATGAGGTACACCCGCTTCATTGAGTAGGTGGCTTACTGCCCATGTCATACCGTCACATTCCATCTGGCAGTCATCCAAGGTCATAAGGACGGCTTCCAGTTCCCGGTGCCACTCCGTCATTTGCTTGGCCGCAGGTTTTACCACCAGCTCGTTTTTGTTTTCTGCCAAGATGATGTCTTCCTCGTCAATATTGCATTCGTCTATCGCTTCCGAACGGATGGATACCGCTTCATCCCAGTCATCGCTCGATCCGAAAATGCTCCAACCCTCAAGACCGTAATTCACCCATACGATGAACCGCTTTATCGTTTTCATGTGCGGCCCCCTTTAACCGTGCAACGTTCCCACATACTCACCCCTTCAAACCGTAACCCCACCAAAAAGCCACTTCTTGATGATTTCCAATCAGCAGCGGCAGGTTGCCCCTGAACTAACCTCACCGAAAAACCACCTTTAGATTGCTTTCTGGTGCTTATCAAGTTCTCCTGAGTGATTAGTCGTTCTGAAAACTTTACTTTTCACAGTATCATTTTATAATACTGTAAATCATAAAAACAACCCAGTAAAGAAAAAAGAGCGACTTATGTTGAGACGAGAAAACCAAGGAGATTTGTTCGATGACCAGGTGGTGTTGCCATCACTGGAGTCGGTTCTTACCGGCATATCTTCCAGTCAGCGTTGTGACGATAGAACAACGTACTTCTCCGCTCCGGATGTGGACCTGAGTTTGTACGATCACATCATTGTTTGCCTGTCTGGAGGCAAAGACTCGATTGCTGCGTACTTGCGGCTGGTGGACATGGGTGTTGATAAGTCAAAGGTGGAGTTCTGGCACCATGATGTTGATGGTCAGGAAGGCAGTTCGTTGATGGATTGGGCCTTCATGCGTGATTACTGTCGTCAGCTCGGGGAAGAACTGGGTATCCCAATGTACTTCTCGTGGCTTGAGGGCGGCTTTGAGGGCGAAATGCTCAAAGACAATGCCTATAGCCACCCCCATCGTGTAGAGACGCCTGAGGGGCTTCTGGTGCTGCCTAGAGACCATAAGCGCTCTAAGCCTGGTACGCGCCTTCGTTTCCCTCAGCAATCGCCATCACTCCAAACAAGGTGGTGCTCATCAGCCTTGAAGATCGATGTTGGCCGCAGAGCTCTTAATAACCAGGAGCGCTTCAAGGGGAAGAAGATCCTTTTCATCACTGGTGAGCGCCGGGAGGAAAGTGCAAACAGATCCAAGTACAACCAGCTTGAGGCTCATGCCTGTGACAGAAGATATGGGAAGACTGCACGGTTAGTTGATGCCTGGAGGCCCGTTCTTCATTGGACTGAGGAGGAGGTATGGGAAGTAATCGAGCGTCACCGCATCCTGGCCCCAGTCCCTTATCGCCTTGGCTGGAGCCGGTCGTCGTGTATGACCTGCATCTACAACTCACAGCGTATCTGGTCCACGATCCGTCACTACTGGCCTGAACGAGCTGGGAAAATTGCTCAGTATGAACAAACCTTTGGTGTGACGGTATCAAGAAAAAAAATCGACGTAATAGATTTAGGTTCTGCTGTTGCGCCGATACAGATTAGTGATGTTGAGGCATTGGAGCAGGTATCCAGAGAAGATTACACGCTCCCGATTTTTGTGCCGGAGGGGCAGAAGTGGGTTCTCCCTGGTGGCGCATTTGGCCGAGAGGCCTGTGGTTCTGATTGATTTGTGCAGAGGTGGCAATGTTGGATTTTGTTTTTTTGGTGTTTTTGGGGTTGGGCATATCTACGGTGCTGGTGCGTCGGTCTTCCCGTAAGGGGATGGATCTTGAGCTGACATGGCTCCAGTCGTTGAAGGTCGTGCTGGTTCGTGGAGCTGTTGCATTGGGCCTGGGTTTTGGCATTGGCAGGCTTGTATTGATGGGGATGCAGTATGGTTTCCTGAGTGAGTCTGTCCTGAGGGAACATGCACTTGTCTCCGTAGCGGTGGTTCTGATCTGTGGGCTTGGTTCGTTCGTTGCGTTTCAGTGGATCATCGGGAGGATCTCTGGAAGATCGATCAGCGTCGTTTCTGTGATCAAAGCTGTGATGTACGAGTCTGGTTACTTTGTGCTGTCGATGCTTATCTTGTTGGTGATACTCGTCCTGTTCGGCCTTGCATACGAGACTTTTTTCTAAAAAAACAGTGTTGATTATTTTTTGTTCAGTGATCAAAAGGATAAATATAAAGATCTTTAGATCTTTGTATAAAGGATTAAAAACGGTTAAAGACAGGTTAGGCGTTCTAAATCACCACTCAACACATTGATATTACTGGTGTTTTCATATTTATTCCGTGCAACAAACCCATAGGTTGCCGTGCAGCGTTCCCATAGGTTGCCGTGCAACGTCCCCACATACCCTTGGATCTTATCCACTGTTATCCACACGGAACCCCTCTTTTTTCCACAAAATCCTTACAAAACAGAGCTTTCGTGCAGCGTTCCCACATATCAGATCTGGTGTTCGTGCAGTATTCCCACATGTCTAAGGTCATACGTGCAGTCGCCCCATATACAATTTTCTGAACGTGCAACGTACCCACATGTCAATTTTGGTCGTTTTTTGCACCGTGCAGCGTACCCACATATGATCGTGCAGCGTTCCCATATACCAAAACCCCGTTTATGCACAGGAAATGTGGATAACTTTTGGCCTCTTTTTGTGTGCGCGTGATCACTTTATGGACTATTAGAGTCATTTTGACTGCTTTTTTAGGTTTGTCCTGATCTGTCAATCTTTGTTCTGCTTCGTCAATCGTGCAGAGTTCCCATATATCGAGAGGTTCAGGACCTGCTTTCGTGCAACGTACCCACATATCAAATCTCATAACGTGCAGGTCCCCCACATCCTCACCCTTTAACTATCAATACCTTACGGGAACCACTCTACGGGAACCACTGGAGCAGCATGGCACTTATCCTTCGTCGTGGCTTACGCTTGCACGATACTGAGACTCAGCTTGCGACTACCGTGCAGCGATCCCATATATAGAGCCCCAGCCCACGCTGCATCTGGGGTCACGTTCGCTCTATCCGTGCAGCTCCCCCATATGCGGAGGCATTCCGTTTCCGGTCCTGCCTGGTGGGCGTACCTTGTGCGCTTTCTTCTGGCATAAAAAAAGGCGCTGACGCGCCTATCTTTCTTTTCCCTGGGGGGTGGGAGATTCTGGTGGCTATCTCCCCTTACGTTGGGGTTCATCAATGATGTCGTGGTCGATCATGCCGTGCTTGATGGCCCGTAGCTCTGTCTGCTGCTTACGCTTGTTGGACGCCATCACCTGCTTCACGAAGTTCTCATGAGGCCTTATGACGTACCGCACGTCGATGACTCTGCGGCCATCCTTGATCTGGTTCGCGTCGTAGTCGCTTATGACCTCTTGTTTGATGAGGGCCTCCAGAGCGAGCTTCATGGCTCTGACGTTCTCCGGCATCCGTGGGCTCAATTCACGAGGGCTCTGGGTCAGGAAGCTGATAAGCGATGGCGTGTACGGCGAATCTGGTGATGCTTGAGTCCAGTAGTGGCTCATTCGCTTGTAGATGTACCGTGCAAGAGGGGAGCGGATTTGCATTCCGATTTTGTAGTTGTACTGACGAAACGACAGATTCATGATCGATTCGTTTACCAGCGGGTTGAACTGCACATAGCACCTGGCGTTCCCGCCTTTCTTGCGAAACTCACCTCTGGTGGTCAGTCCCACCATCGGGAAGAAGCTGGAGCTGATGAAGGCTTCACCGTCATCACTGATACATTCGAGTGTTGCGCCACGACAAACCTGGATTGCTTCCTTGATTTCGTTCAGGTTGTACCCGTGACCCATCTTCGAGAGCTCTTTCTGGAGTTCGTACAGAGTGAACATGACTCCAGCCTTGCCCTCGATGATATGGCCTTTCCCGTTCACTGCGAGCTTGCGTAGAGCATCCTCAAGGATTTCCTCTCGCTGTCCCGCGTAGATCAGCACGGTTCTTCCGTCATCCTTCTCGATGATGGCTGGCTTCACCTTCACCGTGAAATGCTGGCCTCTGATGGTGCATTGTCGTGTCACTACAGCGTTGGATAAATCTTCATGCTCACGCTTTTGGTCCCAAATGTACTTCGGCAGCGCATCGTAGATCTCGATGGTGTTGGAGTAGTCGTCTTTCTTGGCCGGAGATTCAATGATCTCAAACAGGCTCATTTGCGGTGAGTCTTTGATTACGTCGAGTTTCTCCAGGTCTTTGTCTTTGGTTCTCTTGCTCATGATTGTTCCGTCGATACTTTCTAGCTGGTGGTCCATGCCGCCAGCATTGTCAATGCTCCCGCTGCTACCGTCGCTGAAAACACTAGCTGGTAGATGCGACGCTTAGCCCCCGCAGTGCCGCTCATAAAACGCAGGGCTGCCGCTTCATATCGGAAATGAGCGAACTCACCCCGAAGGGTGCTATCTGTCCCCTGTGGCGATTGTGGGCGCTTTGACAGGGCAGGGCGAGGATGGCTGGCGACTTTCTTGATCATCGCTTCACATTTCCCCAGTTTCGCCAATTCAGTGGCCGCTACAGATGCTGTCATGTTGTCACACCTCGTCGCTATGTGTCTTGTTTAGCTGGCGCTCGTACTCGTTTAGCGCCCGGCGAATTTTTGCTAAGGCAGTGGCGCGTTGTCTTAACACGGCATACCTGGTTTCAACTTGCTGGATCAACTCTTGTGCCCAGACAGGCTCTTTCTTGAAGTGCGACATGCTGTAGGCATGACCGCGACCCTTCTTGATATGTGTCGATAGAACCCTTTTCTTTTGTCCGGGAACTTGTTCGACAAATCTGTTGCGATACCACTCTGCAACGAGTGATACGCCTAGAATGCGAACCCGTGTACCGACACGCCCTTGTTCGTCCTCTGACGCTTCTTCACGCGCTGATTTGTGCGCGTTCCAGTACATGTCCGCTTCCTGCTGCGCCTCGACAGCAAGAACCGCTAAGGCGTGATCCAGTTTGCTCCGTACCTCTGCAACAAACTCTCGTCCCTCTGCCTCTAGCAGATCCTCTGTTATCTCGGATCGTTCTTCTTCGAGCTTCGGATCTAGCAGATCTAGCCATCGCTCTGTTGGTAGACTCACCTCAATACCCTCCCAATTCCTATCCAATTCCTATCCACATAACTATCTATCTGGAATTTAAAGCTGATTATTCCAATACTGGAATCTAGTTCTGTCACTAGGCTAACCCATCTTTGGAATTTGTCAAATTTCCCTCAATCTATCTGGAATCTTGATGCTCTTATTCTTTCACAGCCTCTTTACATATGAATCTATATTTAAAGATTCCAAATATATTGGATATGGCATCAAAGATTCCAAATGCCTCTTTACCACCGTCTCTCGATGCTGGAGGGCAAGCGGTTCTCGATGCGAGGGTAAGGTCTGTTTATCTGAGCCTATCCGTGCAGCGTTCCCATAGGTTCCCTTACTCAACGATCAAAAAGCCACCGAAAAGCAACCTATATGCCCCTTTTGGGCAATTACACAGGCCATCTGTCCCCGCTTTTAGCCTTATTCTCTATCCAACACGCGGCAAGCAATCGAAAAGCAATCTAAAAGCAATCTTTGGAGGATTTCATGAGTCAATTTGTTCTGGGTTTGGATATTGGTTACTCCAACCTGAAAATGGCAATGGGGTATAAAGGTGAGGAAGCTCGCACAGTCGTCATGCCGGTGGGGGCAGGTCCATTGGAACTGATGCCACAACAGTTAACTGGCGGTGCAGGGACCTGCATTCAGGTTGTGATTGATGGAGAGAAATGGGTTGCAGGCGTCGAGCCTGACCGATTGCAAGGATGGGAGCGTGAGCTTCACGGCGACTATCCTTCGACCAATCCATACAAGGCTCTTTTCTACGCTGCACTCCTGATGTCCGAGCAGAAGGAGATCGATGTGCTGGTGACTGGCCTGCCTGTTAGTCAGTACATGGACGTAGAGCGCAGAGAGGCGTTGAAATCTCGGCTTGAGGGTGAACACCAGATCACGCCAAAACGATCGGTAGCGGTTAAGTCTGTCGTGGTTGTACCTCAACCTGCCGGTGCTTACATGGATGTTGTAAGTTCAACCAAAGATGAAGACCTCCTGGAGATTATCCAGGGAGGAAAAACCGTTGTAATTGACCCTGGGTTCTTTTCTGTAGACTGGGTAGCTCTTGAAGAGGGAGAGGTCCGCTATCACTCATCTGGCACCAGCCTCAAGGCGATGTCGGTGTTGCTACAGGAAACGGACCGGCTAATTCAGGAAGACCACGGCGGTGCCCCTGGCATCGAAAAGATCGAGAAAGCTATTCGTGCCGGTAAGGCCGAAATCTTCCTCTACGGTGAAAAGGTATCGATCAAAGACTACTTCAAGAAAGCCTCAACCAAAGTCGCTCAAAACGCCTTGATCCCTATGCGGAAGTCAATGCGTGAGGACGGGATGGATGCTGACGTAGTTCTGCTGGCTGGCGGCGGTGCCGAGGCTTACCAAGATGCGGCCAAGGAGCTTTTCCCTAAGAGCAGGATCGTACTGCCCAACGAATCCGTGGCATCCAATGCCAGGGGCTTCTGGTTCTGCGGCTGATAGATAGGAGGTCGTTGTGGCTGGTAGCAAATGGGATGGAAAAATATCTAATCTGAACATATCGGAGCAAGCCTTTCCGGAGCTCTATCGTGAACTGTCCCAGATGCAGCATAAGGCGCGTAGTGATCGGCTCCGCGCCCTTGCTCTATTGGGTCTTTATTCTCTTCGATTTTCTGGCAACATTGGGTCTTTTGAGCAACAGAGTTCAGAGAGTCAACCTGCACAGCATCAAAATTCGCCAGTGCAGACTGACGCAAAACTGAACTCTCAACGTGATTCACTTAAAGGAAAACTGATGGGCTCCGTATGACATGAAAGACCACGAGGAGTTCTCTACGCTATCAGCGGCTGAACGTAGAGAGTTAATAATCGCAGAGTTAAAGCGTAAAAGCCGCATTCGCACCCTGTTGCGAGGACTCCCGTTAGATGAAGTTCGGGAGATCATTGACAGAATGAAGGGCGTTCTCAATGAACTGGAGGAAGAGTACAAAAAGCGAGAAGAAGAAGAAAAAGAAAAGCGAGCTCAGGCTGAGCGAATAATGAGCGACATGGAATCCTGCGGTGTGGACATCGGCTTGCTCAACGAAATGTTCACGAGCAGATCAGAACCTGATAATGCTAAATATTCAAAAGACGGAGTTTCGTGGAGTGGGCAAGGACGTCGCCCGGATGCTTTCAAGGGGTTGGGAGCTGTCGAGCTGGAGCGCTACCGTATCCCACAGAAGAAGTAAAAAAATGAGCGCCGCAAAGTTTGGGCGCTCATCTTCTGGTCCGAAATGTCATAGTCTACTCAAGCACACTCTTTCTCCCCACCACCATGCCTTCCTTGTTCTTTGCAGAACGGACATTCAACGCAGGTTCTTTGATTAACAGAGGTGAAGTACGTACACTTGCAGTTGTCGCACACCTCCAGCATTGCGTCCCCACTTCTCAGCTCCGAAGCAAGACACCAGGCATCAGTAATATCAAACGGAGCCCACCGAGCACCTTTCATTCCGGGCACTTCTTTGCGGATTGCGTGATACATTCTAAATGCCTTGTTCAAGGCTTTGATGTTCACAGACCGCAACACGGCTTCTCCACCAATGTTGAAGTAGAGCTGCATTAGAAGAGAGGCCTGTATCTTGGATGTGTGACTATGAATCAGTGTCGCACCACCCCGGAAAGTTCTGGATTTTCGTTCCAGAGTATATCCGTCCCTCTCCAGATCCTGGTAAAGCCGTCTGACCTGTTTGTAGGTCAGACCAGTCTCGATCATGATGATTTTTGTGATGTACCCAGCAAGGGCCATGTGTCGAGCTGTAACCCAGCGACCCAATGTACCAGAGTTGCCAATGTTCATCTCCACCTCCCACGTCCCTGTAGAGACTGTTGCAGTTTTTTCAATACCGGGTGTGTTAACTCTTCCCGGCTGTCATCGAGAATTTCTTCAATGATGCTCGGAGCAAAACGAAGCGTAAAATGCGTAACCGTTGTTCCAGACATGTGGCGCAACTGGCTGTCTGTTGCCTTAGCCACCAGCTCCGCAAGCTCTCTCGAAACCCCGAAAACTTCCTTTGCCATCTCCGGGTCTCTCGATGCGACGCGGTTAAATAGTAACCAGTAGGCAGCATCAAATTCATCAACACTATGGTTGATAAAAACTACAGGGTCGTAGTCGCCAGAGAGTCGCGTGATGATGTTCTGCTCTGCTGTTTCGAGTTTGAAAGAGATCAACACGCCAGAGGCCAGAGCTTCCAATTGGGAAGGTGTTGCCAGTGACAGCTTTTGAACGGTGTCCATGCCCAAAGAAAATTGTGAGGCCGCATCATCTGGACGTTCTTTTGCCAGAGTGGATAGCAGGTTCCACAATGTCAGATCGAACTCGTAGACGTTTCTATCAGCTTCTTCTTGATCGAGGTTGACGGCTCTTGCATCCCACGCACCAATAATATCCAGTTCCAACATTCCGCCCCCCTCACAAATCACGAAGGTTGCGATAGATAGCCAAGACTCGGCTACCATAGTTTCTGGCTCGGATTTCGTCTTCCCAGGCGTGATAGCGGCCAACGCCAAGCTCCAAGTCATTTGGAGATGACTGAATGGCTTCTGATAGCACCTCTGCCCCAACCATGACGTTGGTCTCTGGGTCGAGAAGATCTGCTGGAGAAGAAACTCTATGACCATTCCACCGGATGCTCACTTGCATAAACCCGACATCAATGGCACGACCGTACTGCTGCTGAAACTCAGCGAGCTTAGCCTTTGCCTGATCTTCCGACTTAGCATAGAAAGGAAGCCCAGGAACGCGAAGCGTCCAAGGCCAAGGACTTATAGAGCCATTACCTCTCCCTGATGCAGATTCGGCCAATGCGACCGAATACACTAGAAGAGGGTCGAGGTTATATGCTTTCGCTGCTTTGTCGAAGATGGTTCCGCTCAGGTCAATAGCATTCGCTGTTGATGAAAGGAGAGCCGCAGACAGAACTAGCGCCTTGGCTTTGTTCTTCATCAGCTTGCCTCCTTATGTCTGAGGGGTATTTCGTGTTCTTCGTCGTACCGCTCCGGCCAAATCTCAGACGGCTTCACACCCAAAGCTGTAGCTATCTCATGTTCCCAGCGTGGACTGGGCTTATAGAGTGCCGTAGACACCACCTGCCGAGATGTTTTGTGTTTTCTGCCCAATGCGGCCAGAGAAAGCCCCTGGATCTTGAGTTTGTACTTGATCCACTCACGTTTCTTCTCTGGGTCGCTTGGGATGTCTATCAATTGGCATTTATCCATTGTTTGCCACCCTTTAAACTGCGTTGTTAGCCATACAAAAAGTGCGTTATTCGATGAACGCTTTTAGAGTTCTTCTATTGTCACAAACTGACACATTTTGCGCCTTTACAAGCCCAAATAATGATGCTGTCAACAATAAAAAACCTTTAAAAACATACACTTAACTTTGTACCGACGGAACAAAGTTACAATACTTTTAGTAATCAATGGGATACGGATATTTTTGCGATAGTAATGGAAAGTGCGCCAAAAGAATGGCGGAAATAGCGCACGGGGAGTGCGGTATTTTGTGATATTAAATAGCGTTTAGGTATAAGTGATTTTAGGGATACAGCGAGGGCTGAAATTGCGAATACAGCAGGAGCTGAGGAGGGCAGGGAAGGCAAAGGCGCATCCCGACCACACAAGGATGATGGTGTTTACAGAAAGAGATATTTGAGAAAGAGAACTCTGCGGTGTTGCAGATGGGGACCAAAGCGTTAGCAATGGCCTATTCCATAGTGTATGCGATTTGTTTGACATGTTCAACTATGTAATGCTTTGTCAATAAACGCCTTGTTCCGTAAGGGCAAACTTTCACATGTGAAAGTTTGAGGGCAAATTCTAATCGAAGAAGTTGCCAATGGAATGGTTGTTTAGCAAAAAATAGTCAAACTTTCACAGTTGCATTTTTTGATGCCGTGGTAAACTGGAGGTAAAGAGTAAGGGGGTTGATATGAAACATGTGGTCAATATTCTTCTGCTGGGAATGGTGCTTCTGGGAATAGCCATGATGGCTGACACACCTTGGGGACTTGGTGTGGCGCTGGCTCCCTTCGGCGTTTGGGGTGCTCGTTTCCTATTTCTGGTTCACAAAAGCCTTTGGGCTGCTGTTATCTTTTGGGGAGGGATCGCTTACTTCCAGTGGCAAGTTGCTTTGGTTGTCGGGGCTCTGTTTGGACTAACGTGCTTTATCCGCGTTGCGCGGTCAGCATATAAAGAGGCACCACCTACCCGGCGCAGAAAAAAACAAACTGGTGGGTTTCAAGATTCCTATGATTTTGACCAGCGCTTCCATATTGGAGCTGGAGACGAATAAGGGGGCCTGCTGGCCCCCTTATTATTTGGTTGGTCTTTTAGAACCTTTGATTTGCTATGTTGTACCCCCTGACGGCAGTCAAATAGCTACCTGAACGGTCTCCAGCTTCCGTCGAGTTCTGCAATACGTTTACCAGCTTGTCCGTAAACTCTTCGTTTTGCTGAGAAAGAACAGGCTGACCTCCTTGCATCATCGGTGAGCCATCCGGGTTACGTTCTGCATACTCCATTTTCAGATTCTGAACAGCCTGGTTCATGCGACCTTCGTTTGTGTCAAACGATTCGGCATAAACAGCGGCTTGGGATTCAGTCAGCCCATAACGGCTTTGAGCGATAGACTGCATCGTTTCTTTGAACTCATCACCGTACTGGTTCATAAACTGCTGCGCGGCTCCACCACCAGCTTCTGCGGCAGAGGATAGCGCTGCTGCATAGAACGCGCCGCGTTCCTCAATGCTCATCCCTTTAGCGGCTTCCGATAGATCAGATTTACCAGTTAACCACTCCTTCGCTGCATCATAGCCGCTTGCAGCAGCTCCCATGACGTTGCGGCCAAGTTTAGCCATACCGACCATCGCATCACCGGCCCAGCCAAACTCCTCTTGCACGGCCTGGTCGCCGCGTTGAGTGGCCGCGATGAATTGGTCGCGTTGTTCAGGTGTCATCGTTCTCATTTGATCCATCGCTCTTGAGAACGCATCAGCGCCAGCTTGACCACCAGCAATGAGAGCTCCACCTGCTTGTTCAGCTCTGCGGCCCATCCAATCACTGGAGTTGTCCCACGCTCCCCACGCCGAAGCGCTCCAAGACATTTCCGGAAGCGAGTTCATAAGGTTATCTTGGGCTTTTTTCAGTTCAGGAGCAGATACATTTCGCTCTGTTTGCTGTGCTTGGTTATGAAGAGCTGACGTACCGGCTGCATGTTCATTTTGAACAAGGGGGCTATTCGTTGGTAACTGCCCAGCTTCTGATGCCGGATTAGTTCCAGCCATCCCAGCCACATTCTCCCGGAATCCGGTTGGGATGTTAGGTCCACTGCCTACAGCCCCTTGAACCTGACCTGGTAGGCCTTGAACATTCGGGCCTTCAATGCCGTTATTTCCGTAAGCATCACCACTAAATGCTCCGTTGCGACCGGACGCGGTATTGATCGCCTGTAGTGCGGCTTGATACCCGCCAAGCTCCTTACCCTGTTCGTAATTTTTGGAGTTGGTCATTGCTGTCATTCGCGCTGCTGCCTGGGCCACTTGAGGAGACATTCCGTAGGCTTGGTATCTTTGCTGTAGTGAAGCCGCCTCGTCTTTAACCGATTGCGGCGCGGCATTTCGGAAATAGTCATTCAGTTGGTTCATGGCCGCAGGGGTTTGTGCTACTGCACCACCGAGAGTTTTAAAGTCGGTATTAGTCATGGAGCCCATTTGGTTTTGGAGCTGACTCATTGTTGTGAAGGTGTCCGATGCAGACACCAGTTCAGAAGCGGACTTGGATAGGTTCTGGGATAAGCTATCGCCCCAGGTTTGCTTGAATGACTCGCTTCCAGAACGGCTGAAACCCTGCGCTAATTGATTTGTCAACGCCTGGCTATCGGTTTGCGAATAGCTCACACCCTTCATGAACTGGGACACATCACTCGCTGACCAGCTTGAAGAGTCTTGAGTTGATGACTCTGTTGCTCCCTTCGCTTGCGCTTTGATGTCCAGGACATCACTGCCGCCGCCTGATTCGCCATTACCACCAGCAGGAACTAGGGCTGTACTGTTTGATTTCACACCAGCAGCGGCCTTCATTGCTGCCCTGGCCTTGCCAACCATAGGCATAAGCATGGACGCAGCTTCGTCAACATCGAGTGTGCCCATAGCCTGCATGGCAAAAGCACCTTTGACAGCATCAGAGTGGCTATCATCCACCTGGAACTTATCCATGAAGTTCTTGGCTTGCTGGTTGATCAATTGGCTTTGAGCTGTGTTTTGCGACGAAACGTTGCGCCCGACATTGGAGAGTCTTGAATAGGCTTGATCCTGACTTACTCCATCAGAAAAACCTCGACCAAGAGTGCTTTGGAAAGCCTCCGATTTCTGACTTTGTAATGCCTGTGCGGAGCTCACGCCTGATGCCAAGGTGGAGCCAAGCGAGAAGGTACTGATCATGCTTTCTGCGCCGTTTGCAATCGCACCACTGAACTGGTTGTGATTGTACGCTGGCTGACTTTGCATAACCGGACCTTGCTTGAGTAGATCTGGCGTTTGCATCTTTTCGTCAACGTGGTCAGAACCACTTATTCTCGATGCCAAGCTGGTGAAGGCGTAGGTGCTACCTGTGACGATAAACAGGGAAATCACCGGAGTGGCCGCAGCCAACATGCCGCCGGTTGCAATCCAGTGTTGCAGAACATCTCCAGTTGAGGAAAGAGCGTACATGGAGTTGAGACCACCAGCACTGAGGCTAGACATCTCATTTGACGCGGCGGTATGAACAAACAGGTTTATAATTGAGAGGACTGGCATCCATAGCTGAATCCAGAGGATGGTTTGTACATATTTCCCGGCTAACTGGAGGCCGAAGCTGCCCATCACGATAATAAAAGCAATGATCGGGGTTATAGCATAAATAAAGCCTTCAAAGAACGTCAGCATTGGTCGGACGACGGTCATGAACATCGACTGCTCTGCGGCCCACTGTGTGTTCCGTTGCTGAATAGCCTGGTTGACCATCAATGCAGAGCCATAATCCTGGAGGTCCTGATAACGTCCTGCTGCGGCTTCATAATAGAGGGGCTCCAGAACGGCGGCTTTCAGATAGTCGATTGATGACGTAGTTGTGGCACCCATCGCTTGAAGCGAATCGGTCAGCTTCGTTAGAGCGTTGTCTCCAGTTGACGTGTCAATACCCAGTAGGCTGTTAAGAGCATCAACAACAACCGGGCTGCTTAGGTTGGCGGTTGCAGTGCTAATAGCCACCCATCCGTCAGTACATGTGTAGTCAGCGCCGTCAGGGTTTGCTGTAGACAAATACAACCTAGTTCCGTAGAGCTGTGAGTTGAATCGCAAAGCTGAGTCAGTTGAACGGTTCATCAACTCATCAAGGGACATTAGGTTGAGATCGACTTTGGTTAACGTGCATTCCCGAATGTAATTGTTCCAGGAACGCCTCACGTCAACATAGCCGCCTCCATTTGCTGAGTTAAGCGCAGTAAAAACTCCTGTGTCATAGGCTCGCCGTCTGACGTCATTCAACAGTTTCAGTGTTTCGGAAAAGTGGCTTTCCGTGACATTGGGTACGATTACCCCATATCCAGTTTCAAACAAATTGGTGATGGTGTATCCCACGTTGGATATGACACCTCCAGCAAAGCCTACCCCAATAGGGACATTGGCGACGACTCGAACCTGCCCTGTATAAGCGTCCTCGATAGTCACAGTTGTGGTTGGGCCGAAGAAACAGGCATATAGAATCCAACCTACCAGCACTTGCTGGAGGTTGATTTGCTTTGCGCCCTGAAAGACGGACTGAATACAGATCATCAAGACCCCAAGAAGCAGGCCAATACTGACCATCTTCTCGAAATCCCCGGTGCCGGTGATCATTGATACTGCAATCAGGATTTGCTCCAGAAAAGCAGAGTCACCGATAGAGTGGATTGAAAAAGATCCCATTCCAATAGCTCCTTAGTTCGTGCTAGGAGGATTGGACAAAGTTGCCAGCATGTATTTTTGCTTGCGGATGTTGTCCAGTAGGTTGTTGTATTTCTCAATTTGGCTTGCCAGATCGCCGTATTGAGAGGACAGGATTGTGTATTCAGCACGGATTTGCTGTTGCGATTGCGCGAGAAGCTCTAGTGCCTCTTTCTTGTAGGGTGATTTGCTGTTAGCCATCGCAATGCGAGCTGCGCGGAAGAACTCTTCCGAGAAGCTATACATCATGGTCAGGGCTATCGCTCCTGATGACTCTGTTGCGAACAGGTTAGCGCCGTCCTGTGAAAGGACAGACAAGTTACGAACAATGGTGCCAATCCCTCCGGGGAGGTTAGAAACAAAGGCCTTTTCTGGGTCGGTTAAGGTTCCAGAGTTCGTTGCGTATTTGTAGATCACACCAGGTGTAGAGCTTGTTCCTAACAGCATATCGGTGATCTGGTTCTTGATACCTTTGAGCACGACAGTTTTATTGCTGGAGCCAGCACTCAGGCAGTTGGTCGTATCAGAATCACAGGAATAGATCTCAACAGAACCGCCTGAAATCAGGTCTGACAAGGTGATCTTGTTACCTGGTAGGGTCGTCAGAGGGGTTGTTTTCGCACCAGTGCCGGTTGAGTTCGGGTCGTTTACCAGATCACCAATGATGACTGTGCCGGTTAAAGACATGATCGCTTCAAGAAGGGTGTTATCCCCGTACTGGAACCAGGTGTTGGCGTTGTTGCTCTTGAGTTGCTTCCAGACGATGTTGCCAATCATCTTGTTGTATTCGTCAGGTTTGTTGGCTTTCAGTTCTTCCAGAGGACTCTTGCCGCTGGTTTCCTGCTTGGACCCGAAGAAGTCTTCATACAGGCCGGAAGTTGTCGCGGTTATAGAAGCATCAGTTTTGTGTTTAAGGTCCATGCCGCTGGTTAGGTCGTTCACGAAACCTTGAGCGAGCTGGCAGGAGTTGCCCAGATGTTGGTTGAGCGCTTGCACTTTCTTCTGGAAGTTCTCTATCCACTTCGCTCCGTCCGGGAAAACGTTATCGAGCGCAAGCTGGAAGGCATAGCCCTTGGCGTTGGCTGCTACAGCCCGAAGGAGTTGGACAATTTGATCCGCGTTAATGAAGGAAAGCGAACCGCCGAACAGATCTACACCACCGCAACCAGCTTTCCATGATGGAGGGGCAAAGCTCACCAGGTTCTCGTCGAAGATTCGTGTCTTTGCAGTGAACCGGCCACCAGCTAAAACGCCACGTCGTTGGCTTTCATAAACCCCAGGTGGTGTTGTGTTGCTCATTTCATTGAAGAGTTTGTCCATCTGTGATTGGAGGCCGTTAGCGGCTATCGCCCCTGTCGGTGCCATGACGAGACTGGCCGCCACACTCAGGGCAAGCAGGCTCCTTTTTAATGTCTTGTGCGTGACCATCTTAGTTCTCCTGTAATTTGTCCCGGATGTACTTCATGAGTTGTTCCGGTGGCACAAAGTTGTCTTTATCACCGCTCGCTTGAGATAGCTGTTTGAGGTCAGAGCCCAGCTCTGGTGAGGCCAAGCGTTCGGCTATGTTGTTTTCCAGGTTGAGTACCGGACGTGTACGGTTAAACTCTTCGTCTGTGACCCAACCATTGCGTTTTGCTGCGACCAAAATCCTGTGATTCAGCTCAGGAAGAGACATTGGCCCTTGTCCTATAGGAGCGAACTGACCGTCTGGAGATGCGAGGTAAACAGCAGGGAAAGTTACGATACCAAGTTGTTTGGCATGGCCTTCATCGGTTTTGTAATGGGGGAAAAGCCCACTGGGGAGTGGTTTGCCGTCCATAGATACAGGAATGATCGAGAATCCTTCTCCTTGTTCCAACATCTTGATGAGCGGTGCTTGCAAGTCACTGTAGTCATCGTCGGACTTGTAGAAGAAGAATATCCCTACGCGTTCGGCTACGCTTTTGAGTAGCATGTTTTTGGCGTTACCAGCGTCACGATCAACTTGTTGTGAGGCAAACGTGGCAGCAGGACGTCGAGTAATTTCATCCAAGAAAGGATCACCTACGACCGCCAGCTCTGTAGCATCGGAAAATTGTTCAGAGCGATCTATCGCAAATCGTTGCAAGTAGAGAAACGTCCTGACGTTTTCAACGGTAGGATTGTTCCAAGCAAGGTCTTTGTACTTGGGTAAGTTTTCCCGGAACCATTCCGCTGAGAACATTTCTGGGCCGCTCGGAAGCGGAGCAGCAGGCTTAGGCTGTGTAGGCTTCGCTTCTGCCACAGGCTTTGGTTTGGGCTTTTCGGGTTTTTTCTCTGGTTCTTTGGGCTCTTCCTTGTACCAGAACCAACCCTCTTCCTTTCGCTCATAAAAACCAGGTCTTGTGCCATCTTGAGCCCAAGCCTGGTGTGATGCCCCCAGCGTGAGCGCTGCAAGGAGCAGTAAATTCAAAGGTGATTTTTTCATAGTCTCACGCACGTATTTTCCCATGCTCGATATGGTAGAGGTGGGAGGCGTGAAATTAGGCAGGTGTAAGCGCCCATTTAGGGCGCTTAGAGCGTTTTATTTGTCAACTTTCACATGTGAAAGAATTGACCAAACTATTTGGTCGTGTCCTCTTCAACTTCTGTCGCTTCTGCGGCCATCTTCATCTGCTTCTCGACCATGCGTTTTTGGGTGATGTAGCGGATAACCATCTCGACAGCGCTGTTCAACGCAAGGATTCGCATCGCTCTGGTGGATGCAACGTAGAGCAGGTTTATTTCATCGTCACGGGCCATTGGGTCGAGCTCTGGGTCCAGGACATCCGGAAAGTCGTCATAGAGCTGAACAAAGTCCCACTCCAACCCTTTGCACCGATGAGCTGTTGAGACCGTAATGTCAGCCCCAAACTCTTCTTTGACTGTATTGCGTCGTAGAGTGGTGAGTCGTTCAGGGATTTCATCGTAGCTGTTGATGATCTTGACAGCCCTCATCATCTCAGGGTCTTTGGTCGCCTTCGCTACTTCTTGATACTCGAAGTAGTCTTCATACTCATCAAGCAGTTTCTTATTCTTTACCCGGTCTGGCTCTGCCATCGAAAACCAGTACAAATCCTGGAGCTCATTGATCTGGTAAGCGTCGATTCCACCGACCCAGAATACCTGCGCTCCGGATTCGGTCGCAGAGAGCGCCGTCTCTATAACCCCCATGACGGTTCGGTGAAGTATTGCGCGGTGGCCCACGTCACCTGGTAAAAACATGAGTACCTGATCTGCTGGTCCCCGGCCAACAACAGGTCGTGTTTCACCTTTGAGTTCAAGAAGGGCGTTTGCCACCAGCGAAACGTTGGGGCCAAAGCGGAAGCTATGAGTGAGATAGAGTTGGTCGGCGTTCATGAGCTCTTTGCTATCAAGGGCGTTGTTTGCGCCTCTGAACCTATAGATCTGCTGGTGGCGATCTCCAACCAGGATTACCTTGCAGTTCTGCTGTAGGACGATGCTACTTGTTACGGGGTTAGCGTCTTGTGCTTCATCAAAAAGAATGGTGGTGTACCGGCGAGACAGATTCGGCATCCCGAGCTGATACTGTTTGAGGTAGCAATCGTGTACGGTCGGGAACGGATCTTGAACGTTTGTCATCCGTTTCCATATGAGCTCAGCACCTTCGACCACCTGGATTTGGTATCTCTCCTGTTTGGACGTAAGCACTTTACCCGTATCGGCGCGAGCAAAATGCGTATAAAGAATCCGCATGTCTGCACTACACATAAAGGCGTTGAGCGTATCGAGAATATCTTTGGCAAACGTCCAGTTCTTGGTATTCACCGCTTGGGCAATATCGGTGAGCCTTAGGTTGCCGGAGAGTTTGTGCTGGTAGCCCCTTCCTATAGTGGCGTAGGCAAGCTGGTGGGACGTTTTGCAGTCTACGTTTGCAGGAAACTTTTCTCTTGCCTCGTCGCGGATAGCCCTGTTGTATGCCAAGTAGAGGATACGTGAATCGAGGTTGTTGTGGGCGTACTTCACCAGTGTCGTGGTTTTACCCGTTCCAGCGTAGGCCTTAACGACAAGGCGAGGCCCTTTGTACTGAGTGATCAGTGATTGTTCTGGTGTGTCAGGAGGAAGTTGTTTCATGAGGCCCCCTACGACAAACACATCTGGAGAGTGATGCGCTTCTTTTGTGTCGAGAGGAACGTACTGATCCGCTTTTCTTCTCGGGGGAGGGATACTTCACAATCCAGATCTGTCCACCAGTCTGGGGCTTTACCTTGAGCCACCTCCGTAACCCAACTATGGAGACGGTGTAACCAGCGATAGTCGCCAATAGATGAGGTGGCTAGTGTCATAGCCTCCTCAATCTTGGTTTGAAGAGCCGCAGCTCTGTGTCGCCACTCTTCTGAATATTTAGCCTTTCGCGCCATCAGTTTTCCTCTTTCTTTTTCCCTCCCTTACCAGCTTTAGCGAGCTCTTGCTCCAACCCAGAAATTTTGGTCAGTGCATCATTGAGTCTTTGTTCGAGGCTCTTGGCCTGCTGGTCTTTTTCCTGCAACTGACCAGCCATCATGCCTTTGTCTTGAACAAGAGCGCGAGCTTCTGCTTCGGCGCTGGATAATTTGGCGTCCAGCTTTTCTACCTCTCCAGATAGGCGCTGGCACTCTCGTTCAGCGGATTCGCCATGAGCTTTGGCTGTGGCAAGGGAGTCCTGTGATTGGGCCAGTTTGGCCTGTACATTTTCGAGCTGCTCTTTCAACGATGTTTTTTGTTCCTGAGCGGCCCGGAGCTTTTCTGTCTGCTCTATACTCTTGCCTTTTTGCTCCTCCAACTCACCCTCTGTAGTTGCCAATTTTTGGCTCAAAGAGCGATTTTCGCTTTTAGCTTGCTCCAGGTGATCCTGTGCTCGGGTCAGATCTGCGGCTTTCGCCTCCAGCTTGCCCTCCAACTCAACGATCCGCTTTTCCAGCTTATCAATGTCAGCCAGTGAGCGTTCTAGCTCCGCAGACTTGAGGGATAGCGAGTTTTCTGCCTTACCAAGGGCCGCATCGAGCTCTGATTTTTTGTTGGTGAGAGCTTCAAGTTGTTCCTCCAGTAGCTCAGCCCGTTCGGTGGCATCATTTGCCATGTCCACGGCTTGCTGCATATCTTCCTGGTACTCAATTTCTTTCTGTCGTAGCAGTTCACGCTCGCGCTCAAGCTGTTCATCGGCGCTTGCTTTGGCTACCGTATAGATCTTCTGTAGGAAGAGCTCAGCATCGCTCATAACCGATTCTGGAAGGACTACCTCTACCAGCTCTTCATCGAGGGAGTGTTCCTCTGACCACTGTTTGAGATACGTTGAAATGGTGGTAAAGCTCCCCTTGCCAATGATGTCTCTGATAGCGATGACCGTTGGGCGTTTACCGGCGTCCTTGAGCTTTTGGGCCGCAGCCGCTACATCGTCAAACTCAACCAATTTTCTTGCCATGAGAACGTTCCTTTTAATTTGTAATGTTTACGATAATTACGATAATTACGATAATTACGATAATACGGTAATTATCATAATTATATATCATGCTGCTGTCGATTGGAATTGTTTGTGTGGGACAAAGCCCTTCCGGCTGCGGAAAAGCCTTGTTACGCGGTCACGCTGATTCATCCAGGGAAGGATTCGATAGTGACTCCACCGAAGGTGCCAAGGATTTCCGATGCCGCTTTATCAGATCGAGTTTTGCGTTGTTCTGAGGCGTCAAAGTTACGAAGCAATTTGAGCTGAACATCCTTATCCTGGAGCACGATCAGGGGCATTGGCGCGGTAACGGTTTTGAGTACCCCTGCGGCCATGACGTTTGCCACCGGTTGAACCTTTACTTCCCTTCGCTCCCGGAGATAAGGCTCCGGGGTGCTGGCGATCTTCTGGATAAGCTGCTCCAGGGGAAGTTGATAGTCTGGCCCAGATCGCTCCAGCTCCTCTCTGATGCGTTGCAAAAGCTCCTCTTTTACGGGCTTCTTCAAGGAGTCCTTCCGTTGCCAGGTGAAGCGGATAGAGTCGATGTCGCCATTGGTATAGCACCGAATTTGTCTGTAAAGGTGGAGAGTCATGACACCAGGGCAGTCCGCTCGAAGTGCTTCAAACCTCTCTTGCCTGGTGGGGTACGTCGAGATAATGAACTCCTCGATACCAGCTTTGGCCGCGTTGATGCGTTCAACCGTCGCCGCAATTTCGTCAGCTACACCAATCCTGGAAGGGGAGAACCAGAGTACCCCCACGGTGCGCCTGGCAGACTTCTGCGAATAGTCTGGGTTGATGTGAAGATCTCTGTAGCTGTGCGCTGCCAGCTCAAGAGCTTCGCGCCCAGTTTGTTCAGTTACGACAATCTTGTTGACGGGCTCGTTCTCCATTCCTTTTCCGGTAGGAGGGATGGCCGCAACTTTTGCGTACCGTGGCGGTAGTCGTTTGATAAGAGAGGACAGGTTCGTTAAGTCGCGGCACATGGCCGAGAATTGTTCTGATATGAAGTTTTTAGCCATGCTGCCGCCTATGTGTGGGTTTGTTCTAACAGTTCATTGGTTACATAGTAGACAGATTTAGACCATCATGCAACGAGGGGGAGGGGCAAGAATACGCCTCCGCTTCGCGTCGGCGGGTGCCCTGTTTGACCTTCGTGTGTGAGATTAGATTGAGAAAGAGAGAGAAAAAGAGAGAAAGAAGAAAAGCGCGGGGCAAGCCAGAAATGTGGCTGAGGGGGACTGCTGGGGTGGGGCTGGCACCCTCTATACCCCACTTTGCATGATGGTCTAACTTTGTGGTTATAGGACGACTTTTAGAGTGCCTAGATTTGCTCGATTAGGACAAATTTCGGTCCATCCACGCTGATTGGCGTAGCAGCGCGATGGCATCAGAAGGGGTAACTTTCCATGCGTTGGAAAGCTGGCGAACTGCGAAGACTGCGAGCTCCATTCGGTCGTCATCATTGATGAAATTCTGGAGCTGGTTTCCTCGCTCACTAAGGATGATCGCAACACCGGCCTTGCCGTTGTTGTAAACCGCAAAGCTCTTATTCTTCGCGTCGCCGTGATAGGAACCCTCAGCCTTGCTACGCAAACCAAAGAGAACGCTGCAAAACGCCGTCAGTTCGCCGCGAGTGAGCTGCACCGTGATCTTGCTTTTCCAGTCTGGGCTGGACCCCGATGCCCTGATCGGCGCAATCTCGATGCTGACCGTAGGATATTCACCTCTGGTTAGCGTGTGTTGCACATTCAGGCCGGTGCGTTTCGCGGGGTCCTTCTGCCAGTCTGAGAAAAATTTGAGACTTTCGCCGTAGGATTGTTCTGTCATTCCAAATTACCTTTGCTTTGAAGCTCCTGGAGCTGGACCACGAGGTCACGTTGGACTTTGGCTATCTCTGTCACCAAGTCGGCGGTGGCAATAGCGTCGGTCGCTGCTGAATGGGCTCGACCTTTCCAGCTCACACCTGCCTCGCAGGTGGCATCCGCAAGTGAGATTGTGCCGTGCCGGTTGGTTGAGCCAAAGGCATCAGCCGCCAGCTTCATCGCGCACAGACAGTTCTGCTCTTGCCACCAAGAGAGTTGGTCTCCAAATGCACTGGCTGTTTGCCTCAACATCCTACTGTCGAAACTGGAGTTAAATATCACCAGATGACGGCCCGACAAAAGCCGGGCGAGAGCTGGCGCAACTTGAGTCCACGTAGGCTCATTCGACAGCTCAGTCTCGGTGATGCCATGAACACCCATTGCCTGAGGGTCTATTTCCACGGTTGGCCGTAATCTGGTGCAGAGGAGAACCGCGCCTCTGATGTCAGTAACAGCCAGCTCGATCACCTGGTCTCTTTCACCAAGTCCGGTCGTCTCGGTATCGAGAACCAGAGGTTCCAGAGCGACCCACCTTTGTGCCATGACAGAGGCCTTTGCCAGGTTGCTACGCATTCTTGCCTTGACCGAAAGGATGGATTGCGCCCTTATTTGCTTTTGTGATGCCGGTGAACAACCCCTTCTCCGCATTGGTTGGCAATCTGCTATCCGGTACACTCCAAATTGGCCACCATACCCGTTTTTGTAGAACGAAACTGGCTCTACTCCTGGCTTAGGCTTCATCCTAAATTCGTCCCTGAGCCGTCCTTTTGAAAAGCACCTATCGGCTTTCATGGCTTCGGCTCTGGCAAGTTCGAGTTCTTCATCATTCATGCTGTTAATCCGCTATATCGAGGCGTTGGCTCGCTCTCTTCAAACGCTCATCGCCGCGTCTGTCATATTTCTGGGTAGTTGCAATGCTTGAGTGGCCCATTGCGTCCTTCACGGTCACAATATCCTCACCGTTATCCAGCATCGAGGAGGCAAAGGTGCGTCGCAGGTCATGGGGCGCAAACATCTCCAGACCGGCTTCAACTCTTCTGGTCTCCAAGATGTGGTAGATGGCCTGATCCGACATCCGCTCTCCAGTCACATCATCAAACCGCCTGATCCTCGGGAATAAAGGCCCTTCATGCGTTCCTCGAACCTCTTCAACCCACTTATCCAGTCTTTTCCATGCGCCACCAGGCACATACGCCATTCTCTCTTTGTTGCCCTTGCCAAGAACCTTGAGAGCGCGGTCCTTGTAGATCATGCTTCCCATGTCCAGCGCAACGATTTCCGAGCGGCGCAAGCCACACCCGAGGAGCACCCCGAGAATGGCCGCATCCCGAAGCCCTTTGGCGCTTGAATCACTTTCACATGTGAAAAAGAGGCTGCGAATCTCATGGCGTTCAAGTGCCCGCCCTTTAGGAAGTCGAGATCCACGTACTGAACGGACTTGCTTAATGTGCTGGAAGCTATCCGTATCAATTTGCTTCATCGTCCAGGCTTCAAGAGCCACCCCTTTGAGCGCTGACAGGTAGGTGTTGATCGTTGCCGGAGCCTTCCCTGCATCCCCCAGCATTTCCAGCACCGCCAATATGTGGTGCCGCCTCATTGAGCTCCATGCACAGTCACGAAGGTTCTGAAACCCGATCATCTTGGCGACAATGTTGAGGAATGAGCTCATGGTCTGCCTGCTTCGCTTTGACCCGAGGCTCACCAGATAGGCGACGGCGGGGTTGTCCTGGATGTTCCGGAGCGAGCTCGATGACGGCAACAGTTCACCGCGAATGCTTTGTTCTGCCGGAACATTTACTTTCGCATGTGAAACTAGCTCTTCCTTGTCATTGTTTGTGTCGTGCAAAGTTACCTCCTAAGCCCGACCGCAACGAGAAGAAAATCCCATATTTTGAGGTGAAGAGGTAGTTCCTCCTCCATATGTTGCGTTTCGTAGCTTTGCATCAGTGGTTCAAACTTGGTTGGATTGCACAGCAATTCGTAAACTGTTCGGTTGGGCTTGGTGATCGGCTTATTCGGAGTGAATCCATGTTTGTTCTGGAGGTACAGCGCTACCGCGCCACTTCTGGATTCTCCGTAATAGCAATGAACGAAGATCTGATCGATACCGCTACCAACCAATCCATCCAGGAAGGTGGACAGCTTTTCAGCCTGGGATGAGTCAATGTAAGAGGCGTAATTCATCCGGAACGCTGCCTTCATCGTGTGGATGGTGTTCTCAGAATAGCCGCCGTCATAGAAGCTATCGCGGTACAACTGCCCCCACTGTCCGAGAGCGGCAGGGGACTTGTCTGGGTCAGTTATGGAGATCATGGCCGCACCGGGAACCGGCTCCAGTCTTTCGGCCTCCGCTTGACTAATGAAAAAGACTTTTTTGCTAAGCATGTCCCATCATCCCCTTACAAGGATGTGTTGCGAGTAGCTCACGCGCCTGACTTTGCCCCTCTTGAGTATCTACAGGAGCGGTCGTATACACACCTCCATGCCGCAAGTCCACAATACTGGTCCGACAGCAAGAACCTACGTTCTGAACTTTATTGTCCGAATCCAAACCAGCAAAAGTATGGCACGGTCCAGGGAATGGTTTCCTGCAAATAGAGCAGCGCTCAAAGTTCTTATCGAGGATTCTCTTTAAAACTTTCTCAAATTTGTTTTTGTTTAACATCGAGTTCTCCACACAAAGTTACTGGCCGAGCATCCCAGCCAAGGTGGTCTGCTGGCCTTCGCTACAAGGTGCAAATCCGGCAAAAGCACCGGCATTAACCTTGAGCTCATCAAAGCGTCCATCGGTGTCCCGGTAGTACACCTTACGTTTTCCAATTCCACCTTCGAGGTTTGCGGCCAACCAGGCGATCACTGCATCAGCATCGTTCGTAACTGATGCTCCCTGATCCAGATCGATAAGTACCAGGTGGGTGTCCGTCTGGAGTGCCACTTCAAAGGTCGCTCTTACATCAAAAATCACTGGTCGCGCTCCTTGTAAAAAGTGGGCATTCAGCACCACCTATCCTATTCCAAAAACTCTACTTTTTCAAAGATACATTTTAATAAGTAGAACAACAGCAAGAGGAACTCAAATTTATTTACCGTAATTATCATAATTACGGTAATACGGTAATTTTACAGATTTGGATGGAATGGTATAAGATGTCTCGCTGGAACATACTTGCTGAAAAAACGCTTAACAACGATAGTGAAAACATCATGTACAGGTGCGAGAGATAATATGTATAAGAGCCTTGAAGATCTGATGGCGGGTATTTACGAGATGGCAGCGCCAGATGGCATCATCTGTAACGAGGTTTCCAAATTCCTTGCGGCCAACCAGGTCAAGCCGGAAGACATAAGCTCTGGGATCTGGTTTTTCCTGTGGCTGAAATCAGCTCCCAAGGATGCGAAGCCAATCCAAAAAGAAATCCCCGGATTTGGAGTTGTTCTCAACATGCCGACTTATGGCGGAACGCTCAACGAAGCAATCACAGGGTTGATCGAGAACGAGTGCCGTCAAATAGAGCTCGCTGAGGGACATCCGAGCCTTGAGGCTTGGGTTGAATCAGTATTAGCCGGTCGAGATGACGGAGAGGAAAATGAAGCTGCGGCCAATATCGTGGATCTGCTTAATGGGTGTCACGACCTACTGGATACAGCAATAATCAATTACCTTTTTAAGGTGGGAAAAATCAACGAGCAAGAGATTTTGTCGCTCATCTATTATGGAGAGCTATGTGACCACTCTCTTGTCGGTACGCCTTTTTCAACGTTACATATCCCGAGTGAAAATAACGTCCACGAACGTAACATCATCCCCATTAAAAAAGGAGCCAGTTAGGCTCCTTTTTGTTACTCAGGGTTTGCTTTGAGAAACAACTTCATTCCAAGTATGCAGCACCTTCGATAGGTGCTGATGCTTTCTGGTGAAGTCCTTATCATCCAAGAGTGCTTTAAATGGCGCGTTCAGGTCACTGCATGTGACGTTCTTGCCGATCACAGACAGGGTATCCTGGAGTGATCCACCAGCAGCATCAAGCCCCATTCTATCGACGGTCTCACTACTCACCATTGGTGAATGCCTTTGAGTTGAGCTGCTCAACGCTCAGGGCTGTATTGCATTTCTGCTCAACCGCTTGCTTGTACTGGATGGTGTACTTTGCAGTGATAGGTGACATGGTGTTCATCGCAAGTATGTATGCGTCTACCTCACTGGTCGGTAATGTCGCGGCATAGACTGACGAGCATGATGCGGCTGCGGCCATTATCAAAGTTATTACCTTCTTATTCTTCATTTCTCTGAAATCCCCCTTTAAAATATGGAGCTACAACTCATTTGTACCAATCATAATACTATTGATTTCCAAAAGTATCTCTCTCTACTGACTCTATGATGGCTCGCCTTCCAAACACTTGGCCGCTGGCGGCGGCTGGGCCAACGCCAGAGCCTGATCCACACTATCATCCGCCTGAAAAAAATCTCATTACCTCTGACGGATAAAGAAACAGATTTCCCCCTTTGGCAAAAAACAGATACCAAACAGAAAAAGCCACAGAAAAAACACCTGCAACACACACTTCAAATCTATTTCTTGCAGAGAAATACTTGTAGTGCTTTTTTTCGTATCTCGGGGCTCTCATTTTGACTAGATTTTTCAATGTCAACCAAAGAAAGATAACCCCAGTAGGAAGGATAACTATCACAACCCCAAAGAAATAAATTGTGTATATAATAAAATCAAACCAGTTATTGATTTCCATAAGCCGTCCCCAATGCTGCGCCAATAGCAGAACCATGTGAGCCGTATTTAATCCCTGGATTCCTCATTAGCTCTCTTTAACTTTAATATTTTCCTTAGATTTAAGTATCCATAGATTCCTGAGAACACTCCATACCCCCCCCAAACACCAACGGACAGATATAAGGCGAATTTGCTTAGAGGCCCATTCACATAATTTAATAAAGCGAACACTGCAATTCCTATAAAGGCTCCAGCTAACGGAAATCCAAGCAGATATACTGCTCTATATTTTAAACCGGTTTTTTTCATCTTATTATTTATCTATATGTTTTGAAATCTTATCTACAATGGATGTAGTATCCATATTCATTATCCTCCCTGCTTTTTCAATCAGAAACTCAGCTTCATTTGTTATGTTCTTTGACTCTTCATTAATAATGTCAATGATAGTTTCTAGTGCGATTCCATACTCACCCACATCAATAAATTCTTGCACTTCTATACTTTCAGATTCAGAAAACGAATCAGACAGCACCATAAGCAAAAGATCTAGCGTGGATTCAATTTCTCTATATTCATTTTTCATTTTGGATTCCTTGGTACGTTTGTTGGAAAACCTGAAACAATATCACCATTAGATTCTTGTATTACACGAACATTAATACCTTCTTTAACTGCCTCTGCAATAGTCCTACCACCGCGCCCAGCCTTTCGAGAAACATTTGGATCGGTAGCTATATCGGAAATGACGTGCATAATTTTTTCATCAGACCAACTTTGAGGAAACTCACTTTTTCCAGGCTTGCCTGTTCCTGCTCGATGCCCTCCACCAGTGGCGTCACCATCAAGAATATGCTTACGTCTCTGGGAACTGGCTAGGTCTACAAAATCATCAGCCGTATTTTTAAAAGCGCGTTCCGCAACATTCCCTAGCGCCTTATAGTTGCCAGGCAGGATAATCCCAGCAGCAAAAAGCCCCCCGGAAATCCACTTTTCTCTTGAGGTCGCACAATCACTGGTGATGGTCTTGAAGGTGTCATAGGCGTCCCAAGCGCTCAAGGCAAAGTCTATGGCAACATAAGCCCCCAGAAGAAGCGGCACAAACTCCCCTGTTGGATCTGCATTGCCTATCGGGTTGCTCAGCGCATAGGCATAGGTGTTAATCCCACCAGCCAGCCCAATCGGGTCACTGGTGATGTAACGCCCGGTATTCGGGTCGTAGTAACGCCGCCAGTTGTAGTGGAGCCCGGTCTCCGCGTCGTAATACTGTCCTGGGAACCGCAAATTGAAGGTCGGCCCCTGAGTGGTGATGCTGGCCTTACCGAACGGGCTGTAGCTCGCCTTCCAAACCACTTGGCCGCTGGCGTCGGTTAGCGCCTTCGGGGTGCCCAGATGATCGACGTGGACTTGATAGGTCTGTCCTGACTGAGCAAAGCTCAAGGGGGTGCCATCGAGCCAGATATACTCCGCCAGCACGTCTCCAGTGGCTGCGTCCAGCTCCTCGATGAGGTTTCCTGCCAAGCCGTAAATCAGTAGGCGGGTCTGGCCGTTTAGGGTCTTAGTTACACGCTGATCCAGATGGTTGTAGGTGTAAGCTGCTGTCACTCCAGCGACCGTTGCGGCCACCAGCCGGTTCTGGCTGTCATAGGTGAAGGTATCCGCCCCCTGCTTCGTCAGGTTGCCATTGGCGTCATAGCTTCTGGAGGTTTGCCCAGTCTTCACCAGCCAGTTGTTCATGTAGTTGATGGTGTAGCTTTGGCTCAGGCCATCGGTCGTGATCGAGGTCCTGTTGCCGGTGGCGTCATAGCCATAGCCCAAAACGCCATAGAGCCCCTCAGCAGAGGTGATGCGGCCAACCGCGTCATAACCGAGTGACTGATTGACTGATGAGCTGAGATTGTCGTCTATGGCTGAAATCAACGAGTCTGGCGTGTACCGATAGACCAGCGAATGCACTCTAGTAGCGTCGATGCCGGTGACTCGGTAATTGAGATCCAAAGAGCGACTTTCTGAAATGCCGTTCCATCTGACCATACTGGTGACGGGGCCAAAGGGCGCTCGCTCGATCTGGCTTGCCAGGCTTGTTGTGGTGCCTGCTTGTGTCGTTGCCACCTCGATGACGTCACCGGCTAAATCACGGGTGTAGGAAACCTCACGACCACTGGGATACGTGATCTTCGTGATGAGGCCTGCACCATCGTATTGGTACTGGGTAGTAAGGCTCTGCCCGTGGGTTTCCCAGGTCTCGTAAGCCAACCATCCTTCGGGTGTATAGCCATATCTCCGGACACCGTTGCCATCATCGACTGAGGTCAAGCGGCCCATGCCGTATGGTGAGGTTGCTTCGTCGTACCCGTACAGAATTGGCGATTCGCCAGCGACACCGCTGGATGCCTCGATGATCCGGTTCAGCGCGTCGTAGCTGTAGCTTGTGGTTTGTCCCTTGGCCGTCTTGCGCGTTGCCACGTTACCGGCTTCGTCATAGGTAATGTCGGTGGTGCCGGTGTCCGGGCTCCGGACCTGAGTCACTTCGCCAAAGCCGTTGTAGCTGTAGTAGGTCAGGCGCGAACGAGGGTCGGAGACACGGTAAACATCGCCGGTATCCTTGTAGAGCACCTGCGTGACCTTCCCGAGTGGATCGGTCGTTTGTGTCCGGTGATGGAAGCCGTCGTACTTGTAGGAGTGTGTGTTACCAGAGGGACTGGTCTCCTGTATCAGGTTTGCCACCACATCGTAGGAAAACGATGACTGATTGCTATAGGCGTCGGAGACACTGGAGAGCCAGCCGATTTCGTTGAAGATCCGGCGCTCTATCCAACGGGTCTGGCCCAGCGCATCGAGCAGTCGCTCTTCTACTGGGGGTCGTCTCAGAAAACGGAAAATAAAGCACGCTAAGGCGTAACTACCCTCGGCTACACCGCGTCGGCACCACGCGGCTCTTTCTCCCCTTGCAGCGAAGCAATCAGCGGGCAAGAAACGTTCCCTTGCCGCGCATGGCAGGCGAACACAAGTTCGGATAGCACGGTTTCCATGCGCGCCAGGTCGGTCATTTTTTCGCGCACGTCCTGAAGCTTGTGCTCGGCCAGGCTGCTGGCTTCCTCGCAGTGGGTGCCGTCATCCAGCCTCAGCAGCTCTGCGATCTCGTCGAGGCTGAATCCGAGCCGCTGGGCTGATTTCACGAAGCGCACCCGCGTCACATCCGCCTCGCCATAGCGGCGGATGCTGCCATAGGGCTTGTCCGGCTCCGGCAACAAGCCCTTGCGCTGATAGAACCGGATTGTTTCCACGTTGACCCCGGCCGCCTTGGCGAAAACGCCAATAGTCAGATTCTCCAAATTTTTTTCCATATCGCTTGACTCCGTACATTGGTACGGAAGTAAGCTTAAGCTATCCAATCCAGATTTGAAAGGACAAGCGTATGTCTGAACCTCAAAACGGGCGCGGGGCGCTCTTCACTGGCGGGCTAGCCGCCATCCTCGCCTCGGCTTGCTGCCTGGGGCCGCTGGTTCTGATCGCCCTGGGGTTCAGCGGCGCTTGGATCGGCAACTTGACGGTGTTGGAACCTTATCGCCCGATCTTCATCGGCGCGGCGTTGGTGGCGCTGTTTTTCGCCTGGCGGCGCATCTACCGACCGGCGCAAGCCTGCAAACCAGGGGATGTGTGTGCGATTCCCCAAGTGCGCGCTACTTACAAGCTCATTTTCTGGGTCGTGGCCGCGCTGGTTCTGGTCGCGCTCGGATTTCCCTACGTCATGCCATTTTTCTATTAATCACAGGAGTTCATCATGAAAAAACTGTTTGCCTCTCTCGCCATCGCTGCCGTTGTTGCCCCCGTGTGGGCCGCCACCCAGACCGTCACGCTGTCCGTACCGGGCATGACCTGCTCCGCTTGTCCGATCACCGTTAAGAAGGCGATTTCCAAGGTCGAAGGCGTCAGCAAAGTTAACGTGACCTTCGAGACACGCGAAGCGGTTGTCACCTTCGATGATGCCAAGACCAGCGTGCAGAAGCTGACCAAGGCCACCGAAGACGCGGGCTATCCGTCCAGCGTCAAGAAGTGAGGCACTGAAAACGGCAGCGCAGCACATCTGACGCCCTTGTCTGCTACCACAAACGAAAAAGGATCTGTCGCATGACCCATCTAAAAATCACCGGCATGACCTGCGACTCGTGCGCGGCGCACGTCAAGGAAGCGCTGGAAAAAGTACCCGGCGTCCAATCTGCCATAGTGTCCTATGCCAAGGGCGCGGCCCAGCTCGCCCTTGATCCAGGCACAGCGCCGGACGCACTGACCGCCGCCGTGGCTGGCCTGGGCTACAAAGCGATGCTCGCCGATGCCCCGCCGACCGACAACCGCACTGGGCTGTTCGACAAGGTGCGCGGCTGGATGGGTGCCGCCGACAAGGGCAGCGGCGGCGAGCGCCCGTTGCAAGTCGCCGTGATCGGCAGCGGTGGAGCCGCGATGGCGGCAGCACTGAAGGCCGTCGAGCAAGGCGCGCAGGTCACGCTGATTGAGCGCGGCACCATCGGCGGCACCTGCGTCAACGTCGGTTGTGTGCCGTCCAAGATCATGATCCGCGCCGCCCACATCGCCCATCTGCGCCGGGAAAGCCCATTCGACGGCGGCATGCCACCCACACCGCCGACGATCTTGCGCGAGCGGCTGCTGGCCCAGCAGCAGGCCCGTGTCGAAGAACTCCGTCATGCCAAGTACGAAGGCATCCTGGACGGCAATTCAGCCATCACCGTTCTGCACGGTGAAGCGCGTTTCAAGGACGACCAGAGCCTTATCGTTAGTTTGAACGAGGGTGGTGAGCGCGTCGTGATGTTCGACCGCTGCCTGGTCGCCACGGGTGCCAGTCCGGCCATGCCGCCGATTCCGGGCCTGAAAGAGTCACCCTACTGGACTTCGACCGAGGCCTTGGTCAGCGACACCATTCCCGAACGCCTAGCCGTGATCGGCTCGTCGGTGGTCGCGCTGGAACTGGCGCAAGCCTTCGCCCGGCTGGGCAGCCAGGTCACGATCCTAGCTCGCAACACGCTGTTCTTCCGCGACGACCCGTCCATCGGCGAGGCCGTCACAGCGGCCTTCCGTGCCGAAGGGATCAAGGTACTGGAACACACGCAAGCCAGCCAGGTCGCGCATGTGAACGGCGAATTCGTGCTGACCACGGGACACGGTGAAGTACGTGCCGACAAGCTGCTGGTCGCTACCGGACGGACACCGAACACGCGCAGCCTGGCACTCGACGCGGCGGGAGTCACCGTCAATGCGCAGGGTGCCATCGTCATCGACAAGGGCATGCGCACCAGCACGCCACACATTTACGCGGCCGGCGACTGCACGGACCAGCCACAATTCGTCTATGTGGCGGCAGCGGCCGGCACCCGTGCCGCGATCAACATGACCGGAGGGGATGCTGCCATCAATCTAACCGCGATGCCGGCCGTGGTGTTCACCGATCCGCAAGTAGCAACCGTGGGCTACAGCGAAGCGGAAGCGCATCACGACGGGATCGAAACCGACAGTCGCACGCTCACGCTCGACAACGTGCCGCGTGCGCTTGCCAACTTCGACACACGCGGCTTTATCAAGCTGGTCATCGAGGAAGGTAGCGGACGGCTCATCGGCGTGCAGGTCGTCGCCCCGGAAGCCGGCGAATTGATCCAGACGGCTGTTCTCGCCATTCGCAACCGCATGACGGTGCAGGAACTGGCCGACCAGTTGTTCCCCTACCTGACGATGGTCGAGGGGCTGAAGCTCGCGGCGCAGACCTTCACCAAGGATGTCAAACAATTGTCCTGCTGCGCAGGATGAAAGGAGATGGAACCATGAAGCTCGCCCCATATATTTTAGAACGTCTCACTTCGGTCAATCGTACCAATGGTACTGCGGATCTCTTGGTCCCGCTACTGCGGGAACTCGCCAAGGGGCGTCCGGTTTCACGAACGACACTTGCCGGGATTCTCGACTGGCCCGCTGAGCGAGTGGCCGCCGTACTCGAACAGGCCACCAGTACCGAATATGACAAAGATGGGAACATCATCGGCTACGGCCTCACCTTGCGCGAGACTTCGTATGTCTTTGAAATTGACGACCGCCGTCTGTATGCCTGGTGCGCGCTGGACACCTTGATATTTCCGGCGCTGATCGGCCGTACAGCTCGCGTCTCATCGCATTGCGCTGCAACCGGAGCACCCGTTTCACTCACGGTTTCACCCAGCGAGATACAGGCTGTCGAACCTGCCGGCATGGCGGTGTCCTTGGTATTGCCGCAGGAAGCAGCCGACGTTCGTCAGTCCTTCTGTTGCCATGTACATTTCTTTGCATCTGTCCCGACGGCGGAAGACTGGGCCTCCAAGCATCAAGGATTGGAAGGATTGGCGATCGTCAGTGTCCACGAGGCTTTCGGCTTGGGCCAGGAGTTTAATCGACATCTGTTGCAGACCATGTCATCTAGGACACCGTGATCGGATATCGACCCAATGTTCTACGGCACCGGCATCGGATTCGCAGCGCGCGGATTGAACTCGGCGAAACGGTATATGCATTGCCGTGAACCGACCAAAAGGAGGTGTTCGATGAACGCCTACACGGTGTCCCGGCTGGCCCTTGATGCCGGGGTGAGCGTGCATATCGTGCGCGACTACCTGCTGCGCGGATTGCTGCGGCCAGTCGCCTGCACCACGGGTGGCTACGGCCTGTTCGATGACGCCGCCTTGCAGCGACTGTGCTTCGTGCGGGCCGCCTTCGAGGCGGGCATCGGCCTCGGCGCATTGGCGCGGCTGTGCCGGGCGCTGGATGCGGCGAACTGCGATGAAACTGCCGCGCAGCTTGCTGTGCTGCGTCAGTTCGTCGAACGCCGGCGCGAAGCGTTGGCCAATCTGGAAGTGCAGTTGGCCGCCATGCCGACCGCGCCGGCACAGCATGCGGAGAGTTTGCCATGAACAGCCCCGAGCGCATGCCGGCCGAGACACACAAGCCGTTCACCGGCTACCTGTGGGGTGCGCTGGCGGTGCTCACCTGTCCCTGTCATTTGCCGATTCTCGCCATTGTGCTGGCCGGCACGACGGCCGGCGCGTTCATCGGCGAGCACTGGGGTATTGCAGCCCTCACGCTGACCGGCTTGTTTGTCCTGTCTGTGACGCGGCTGCTGCGGGCCTTCAGAGGTCGATCATGAGCGCTTCCCAGCCAATTGAATGGACAGTGGCGCAACTGGCGCAGGCGGTCGAGCGCGGGCAGCTTGAGCTGCACTACCAGCCGATTGTCGATTTGCGCAGTGAGCAGATTGTCGGCGCGGAAGCCCTGTTGCGCTGGCGTCATCCGACGCTCGGACTGTTGCCGCCGGGCCAGTTCCTGCCCGTGATCGAATCGTCCGGCCTGATGCCGGAAATCGGCGCATGGGTGCTGGGCGCAGCCTGCCGTCAAATGCGCGACTGGCGGGTGCTGGCATGGCAACCGTTCCGGCTGGCCGTCAATGTTTCGGCGAGCCAAGTGGGGCCAGATTTCGACAAGTGGGTAAAGGGCGTGCTGGCCGATGCCGGGTTGCCCGCCGCGTATCTTGAAATTGAGCTGACCGAATCGGTTGCGTTCGGTGATCCGGCGATCTTCCCCGCCCTGGAAGCTTTGCGACAGATCGGTGTGCGCTTCGCCGCCGACGACTTCGGCACCGGCTATTCCTGCCTGCAACACCTGAAATGCTGCCCCATCAGCACGCTCAAGATCGACCAATCGTTTGTCGCCGGACTCGCCAACGACCACCGCGACCAGACCATCGTGCGCACCGTGATTCAGCTTGCGCATGGGCTTGGCATGGAAGTAGTGGCCGAAGGCGTGGAAACATCGGCGAGTCTTGATTTGTTGCGACAAGCGGACTGCGACACAGGACAAGGCTTCCTGTTCGCCAAGCCGATGCCGGCGGCGGCATTCGCCGTCTTCGTCAGTCAATGGAGGGGTGCCACCATGAATGCAAATGATCCGACTGCCACCAGTTGCTGCGTGTGCTGCAAGGAAATCCCGCTCGATGCCGCCTTCACCCCGGAAGGCGCGGAATACGTCGAGCACTTCTGCGGGCTGGAGTGCTATCAGCGCTTCCAGGCGCGCGCCAAGACCGGGAGCGAAACCGATGCCGATCCGAACGCCTGCGACTCATCACTGTCAGACTGAGGCATACCCTAACTGGATGTCAGGCAAGGCCGCACCGCGCCGTCAGAATAGAGTCCGCTTTCACATTCTTTGACACATGCTTGCCAAGGTCATAGATTTCAGCCTGACAAATTCAAGGCTTCGGGCGCAATGGAACCAAAAACCAACGTAAGCCCTACCGCCCATCCAGCCTATGGAGGCATCTTGCAGGGACAACGCATCGGTTACGTCCGAGTCAGCAGTTATGACCAGAACCCGGAACGCCAACTTGAGCAGGTCGAGATCGGCAAGCTGTTCACCGACAAGGCCTCAGGCAAGGACACCCAGCGCCCGCAACTGGAGGCTATGCTCGGATTCGTCCGCGAAGGCGATACCGTGGTGGTGCACAGCATGGATCGCCTGGCGCGCAACCTCGACGATCTGCGCCGTCTGGTGCAAAAGCTGACCAAGCGCGGTGTACGCATCGAGTTCTTGAAGGAGGGGTTGGTGTTCACCGGCGAGGACTCTCCCATGGCCAACCTCATGTTGTCGGTCATGGGTGCCTTTGCCGAGTTCGAGCGCGCCCTGATCCGCGAGCGGCAGCGCGAGGGCATCGCCCTGGCCAAGCAGCGCGGTGCCTACCGGGGCCGCAAGAAAGCCCTCTCCGACGAGCAAGCCATCACGTTGCGGCAGCGGGCCGCTGCGGGCGAGCCGAAGGCTCAGCTCGCCCGCGAGTTCGGCATCAGCCGTGAAACCCTCTACCAGTACCTTCGCACGGACGACTGAACCATGCCGCGTCGCTCGATTCTCTCGGCCACTGAGCGAGACACCTTGCTTGCGCTGCCAGAAAGCCAGGATGACCTGATCCGCTACTACACCTTCAACGACTCCGACCTGTCGCTGATCCGCCAGCGGCGCGGCGACGCCAACCGCCTGGGCTTTGCGGTGCAGCTCTGCCTGCTGCGCTACCCCGGCTACGCACTGGGTACTGACAGTGAGCTGCCCGAGCCGGTCATCCAGTGGGTGGCCAAGCAAGTTCAGGCCGACCCGGCGAGCTGGGCGAAGTACGGCGAACGCGACGTGACTCGCCGCGAGCACGCCCAGGAACTGCGCACCTACCTACAACTGGCCCCGTTCGGCCTGTCCGACTTCCGCGCCCTGGTGCGCGAGCTGACCGAGTTGGCCCAGCAGACCGATAAGGGTTTGCTGCTGGCCGGCCAGGCGCTGGAGAGTCTGCGGCAGAAGCGGCGCATCCTGCCGGCGCTGAGCGTGATTGACCGGGCCTGCTCGGAAGCCATTGCGCGGGCCAATCGCCGGGTCTACCGCGCCCTCGTCGAACCACTCACGGACTCGCATCGGGCCAAGCTGGACGAGCTGTTGAAGCTCAAGGCCGGCAGCAGCATCACCTGGTTGACCTGGTTGCGGCAGGCCCCACTAAAACCGAACTCCCGGCACATGCTCGAACACATCGAGCGGCTGAAGACATTTCAGCTGGTGGATTTGCCCGAAGCTCTGGGCCGGCACATCCACCAGAACCGCCTGCTCAAGCTGGCCCGCGAGGGTGGGCAGATGACGCCCAAAGACCTCGGTAAGTTTGAGCCGCAGCGGCGCTACGCGACCCTGGCCGCCGTGGTGCTGGAGAGTACGGCGACCGTGATTGATGAGCTGGTCGATCTGCACGACCGCATCCTGGTCAAGCTGTTTAGCAGCGCCAAGAACAAGCATCAGCAGCAGTTCCAGAAGCAAGGCAAGGCGATCAACGACAAGGTGCGCCTGTACTCCAAGATCGGCCAGGCCCTGCTGGAGGCCAAGGAAAGCGGCAGCGATCCCTACGCCGCCATCGAGGCGGTGATTCCCTGGGACGAGTTCACCGAGAGCGTCAGCGAGGCCGAGCTGCTGGCCCGGCCGGAGGGCTTCGACCATCTGCACCTGGTTGGCGAGAACTTCGCCACCCTGCGCCGCTATACGCCGGCCTTGTTGGAGGTGCTGGAACTGCGCGCCGCCCCGGCTGCGCAAGGCGTGCTGGCGGCCGTGCAGGCCCTGCGCGAGATGAACGCCGACAACCTGCGCAAGGTGCCGGCCGATGCGCCCACCGCCTTCATCAAGCCGCGCTGGAAGCCGCTAGTGATAACCCCGGAAGGCCTCGACCGGCGCTTTTACGAAATCTGCGCCCTGTCCGAGCTGAAGAACGCGCTGCGATCCGGCGACATCTGGGTCAAGGGCTCGCGGCAGTTCCGCGACTTTGACGACTACCTGCTGCCGGCAGAGAGGTTCGCCGCGCTCAAGCATGCGCAGGCTCTGCCCCTGGCGATCAACCCGAACAGCAACCAGTACCTGGAAGAGCGCTTGCAGCTGCTGGACGAGCAGCTGGCCACCGTCACCCGCCTGGCCAAGGACAACGAGCTGCCCGATGCCATCCTCACCGAGTCGGGGCTGAAGATCACCCCACTGGATTCCGCGGTGCCCAATACCGCGCAGGCGCTGATCGACCAGACCAGCCAGTTGCTGCCGCGCATCAAGATCACCGAACTGCTGATGGACGTGGACGACTGGACGGGCTTCAGCCGCCACTTCACCCACCTGAAGGACGGTGCCGAGGCCAAAGACCGGACATTGCTGCTGTCAGCGATCCTGGGCGATGCGATCAACCTCGGGCTGACCAAGATGGCCGAGTCGAGCCCCGGCCTGACCTACGCCAAGCTATCCTGGCTGCAAGCCTGGCACATCCGAGACGAAACCTACTCGGCGGCCCTAGCCGAGCTGGTCAACCACCAGTACCGTCATACCTTCGCCGCTCACTGGGGCGACGGAACGACCTCTTCTTCCGATGGCCAGCGCTTCCGGGCGGGCGGTCGGGGTGAAAGCACCGGGCACGTCAACCCGAAGTACGGCAGCGAGCCGGGGCGGCTGTTCTACACCCATATTTCCGACCAGTACGCACCGTTCAGCACCCGCGTGGTGAATGTCGGCGTGCGCGATTCCACCTATGTGCTTGACGGCTTGCTGTACCACGAGTCCGACCTACGGATTGAGGAGCACTACACCGACACGGCTGGCTTCACCGATCACGTCTTCGCCCTGATGCACCTGCTGGGCTTCCGCTTCGCACCGCGCATCCGCGACCTCGGCGAAACCAAGCTGTATGTTCCGAATAGCGTCCAGGACTACCCGACATTGCGCCCAATGGTTGGCGGCACCCTGAACATCAAGCATGTCCGCGCCCACTGGGACGACATCCTGCGCCTGGCCAGCTCGATCAAGCAGGGCACCGTCACTGCCTCGCTGATGCTGCGCAAGCTCGGCAGCTACCCGCGCCAGAACGGTCTGGCCGTGGCCTTGCGCGAACTGGGCCGGATTGAGCGCACACTGTTCATCCTCGACTGGCTGCAAAGCGTAGAGCTACGTCGCCGCGTGCATGCCGGACTGAACAAGGGCGAGGCGCGCAACTCCCTGGCCAGGGCGGTGTTCTTCAACCGCCTCGGCGAAATCAGGGATCGGAGCTTCGAGCAGCAGCGCTACCGGGCCAGCGGTCTCAACCTGGTGACGGCCGCCATCGTGCTGTGGAACACGGTGTACTTGGAACGCGCCACCCAGGCGATGAGCGAAGCGGGGAAGTCGGTGGATAGCGAGCTGCTGCAATACCTGTCGCCGCTGGGGTGGGAGCACATCAACCTGACCGGCGATTATGTCTGGCGGCAGAGCCGCAGGCTGGAGGACGGGAAGTTTCGGCCGCTAAGGCTGCCCGGAAAACCTTAACGTACGATTTTTAATGAGATGGTCACTCCCTCCTTCCCAGTACTATGCTGAGGACAGGCTTTCATTCGGAGAACCATCATGGAAAACATTGCGCTTATTGGTATCGATCTGGGTAAGAACTCTTTCCATATTCATTGTCAGGATCATCGTGGGAAGGCCGTTTACCGTAAAAAATTCACCCGACCAAAGCTAATCGAATTTCTGGCGACATGCCCGGCAACAACCATCGCGATGGAAGCCTGTGGCGGTTCTCACTTTATGGCACGCAAGCTGGCAGAGTTAGGGCATTTTCCAAAGCTGATATCACCGCAATTTGTCCGCCCATTCGTTAAAAGCAACAAAAATGACTTCGTTGATGCTGAAGCTATCTGTGAAGCAGCATCACGTCCATCTATGCGTTTCGTGCAGCCCAGAACCGAATCTCAGCAGGCAATGCGAGCTCTGCATCGTGTCCGTGAATCCCTGGTTCAGGATAAGGTGAAAACAACTAATCAGATGCATGCTTTTCTGCTGGAATTTGGTATCAGCGTTCCGCGAGGTGCTGCCGTTATTAGTCGACTGAGTACCCTTCTTGAGGACAGTAGTTTGCCTCTTTATCTCAGCCAGTTACTGCTGAAATTACAACAGCATTATCACTATCTTGTTGAGCAGATTAAAGATCTGGAATCTCAGTTGAAACGAAAGTTGGACGAAGATGAGGTTGGACAGCGCTTGCTGAGTATTCCCTGCGTTGGAACGCTGACTGCCAGTACTATTTCAACTGAGATTGGCGACGGGAAGCAGTACGCCAGCAGCCGTGACTTTGCGGCGGCAACAGGGCTGGTACCCCGACAGTACAGCACGGGAGGTCGGACGACATTGTTAGGGATTAGCAAGCGGGGCAACAAAAAGATCCGAACTTTGTTGGTTCAGTGTGCCAGGGTATTCATACAAAAACTGGAACACCAGTCTGGCAAGTTGGCCGACTGGGTCAGGGAGTTGTTGTGTCGGAAAAGCAACTTTGTCGTCACCTGTGCTCTGGCAAACAAGCTGGCCAGAATAGCCTGGGCACTGACGGCGCGACAGCAAACTTACGAAGCATAAAGGCAGAAATACACCAGTTTAAACAATCATTCATCTGGTTTTGCGAATACTGATATTGATGATACTAACGGCCCACCGGCCTGTTGAGGAACCTGTAAAACGGAAAGGCTCATTGAAGCCGTATATTTTCTGGAGGTTCATCAGGCGCGGAACTCATCGAGGCGCGGGAATAAAATCCCATTCAGACGCCGGATAGATTCAAGCAAGCCAACTTGTCGTCAAAATCGGTGTTGCAAAAACGGGAGTGACCATAGATTCCGTTTTCTCTATTCGCCCCTTTGTTGAGATATGACCCGCTCCCCGGATCATGGCTTGGCCTTCTTCGCGACCCTGGCTACTGCACGGGCCGCCTTGAGGCACTCATCGAACACTTTCCCCTTTGCGAAGCTGGGTGTTCGGTCGAAAAAGAAGGTGGCTTCTTTCACCCCCAGCGAGACCGCATGAGGGGGAAATTCCTCCTTCTCCAGCGTTGCCTTGATGTGCTTGGCAATGAACTCGCGTGGGTGCATGGATGCCTCCGTTCTTCCAGAAACTGGTCTCATCACACAAACGACAGGCAATAGGAGTCCGTGACCCGCTGTCGGGCCGCTATCGCTTGTGGGATAAAGGCCCCGTTGACGGGGCCAGGAGAGAGCTGTAACCACATGCATTGCACCTGTGGTGGTGGCTTGAGCACTTCACAGTGAGTCAGCCGTTCTTGCTGTCGGTACCGGTGCGCCCTCACGGGCAGACCTACCATTCGAAACGGTCGCCTCTCGGCGAGGGCCTGGGTGGCGCTTCACAGCGGGACCAGGCATCCGCTTAACCCTGCGGTGGGAGATGTGATCACCTCCTTGGGGTGGTCATATCGGTTGGTTGTGGTGGCCGGGTCTGACACCGGCCGAGGTCTAGGGGGCATCCCTACGAATGCCGGTTGGCGCAAAGACCTTCCCATTCACCACAACCGTGGATTGCATTGGTCTCCGGGTCTCTCGTGCGGTACCCCATGGGCCTTGGCTCACCTGCAATGCAATCCCGGTTGTGTCCCGGCCTTTCACCGGGTGGGTGGCTGGGGAGTCAGACCCGCCACTCGCTGTGTTCGCTATCACTTCAACTGTGCTGTCTTTCCAGCTGTCAGCCGGTCACTGCCTTAATTTCCATTCACCTTGGTCGGCATGCATTCCAGCCTTGCCAAGGGAGAGCGGGGAGGTTAGTCAGCCCGGTTGCCGGTGTTATTTCCCCAAGCGGTTTGTTGCCACCGCTGCCAGTGTTGTGCTGGTCCTCCGGCTGGGGTTGTCCATCGTGCGAAATCAATTTGCTAACTATTGGTTAGCATATGCTTGGTTTGCTTTAAGTCAACACCCAAAAGTTAGTTTTTCAATTTTTTAATTCAGGGTCAGTTGGTGCAAGCTGTGGTGACGCAAAGGAAGGGGTAATTTTCGGATCATTGCCCTGCCGCCCGTTGCTCCGAACCACTGGGAGCTGGACCCCAACGATCTCGGGTGTGACGATGGACCTGTACTGAGGGGGCTGTGGGTCGTACCCCGATTCGCATGAGGATTGAATATAACCGACGTGACTGTTATATTTAGGTGGCTAAACCCGTCAAGCCCTCAGGAGTGAATCATGACCGTAGTCACGACCGCCGATACCTTCCAACTGTACGCACTTGCAGCCCGACATGGGCTCAAGCTCCATGGCCCGCTGACTGTCAATGAGCTTGGGCTCGACTATAGGATCGTGATCGCCACCGTCGACGATGGACGTCGGTGGGTGCTGCGCATCCCGCGCCGAGCCGAGGTAAGCGCGAAGGTCGAACCAGAGGCGCGGGTGCTGGCAATGCTCAAGAATCGCCTGCCGTTCGCGGTGCCGGACTGGCGCGTGGCCAACGCCGAGCTCGTTGCCTATCCCATGCTCGAAGACTCGACTGCGATGGTCATCCAGCCTGGTTCGTCCACGCCCGACTGGGTCGTGCCGCAGGACTCGGAGGTCTTCGCGGAGAGCTTCGCGACCGCGCTCGCCGCCCTGCATGCCGTCCCCATTTCCGCCGCCGTGGATGCGGGGATGCTCATCCGTACACCGACGCAGGCCCGTCAGAAGGTGGCCGACGACGTTGACCGCGTCCGACGCGAGTTCGTGGTGAACGACAAGCGCCTCCACCGGTGGCAGCGCTGGCTCGACGACGATTCGTCGTGGCCAGATTTCTCCGTGGTGGTGCATGGCGATCTCTACGTGGGCCATGTGCTCATCGACAACACGGAGCGCGTCAGCGGGATGATCGACTGGAGCGAGGCCCGCGTTGATGACCCTGCCATCGACATGGCCGCGCACCTTATGGTCTTTGGTGAAGAGGGGCTCGCGAAGCTCCTCCTCACGTATGAAGCGGCCGGTGGCCGGGTGTGGCCGCGGCTCGCCCACCACATCGCGGAGCGCCTTGCGTTCGGGGCGGTCACCTACGCACTCTTCGCCCTCGACTCGGGTAACGAAGAGTACCTCGCTGCGGCGAAGGCGCAGCTCGCCGCAGCGGAATGAGCGAACGTCGATATAGCCCGCTCGCGACGCTGTTCGCGGCGACCTTTCTCTTCCGGATCGGCAACGCGGTGGCGGCCCTCGCGCTTCCATGGTTCGTCCTGTCTCATACAAAGAGCGCGGCCTGGGCGGGCGCCACGGCCGCTAGCAGCGTCATCGCGACCATCATCGGCGCGTGGGTTGGTGGTGGCCTCGTCGATCGGTTCGGGCGCGCGCCCGTCGCATTGATCTCGGGTGTGGTGGGCGGCGTGGCCATGGCGAGCATCCCACTGCTCGATGCCGTTGGCGCCCTCTCGAACACTGGGCTGATCGCTTGCGTGGTGCTCGGTGCCGCGTTCGACGCACCCGGTATGGCCGCGCAGGACAGTGAGCTGCCCAAACTCGGCCACGTCGCCGGGCTCTCCGTTGAGCGCGTCTCGTCACTGAAAGCGGTGATCGGGAACGTCGCGATTCTAGGTGGCCCGGCCCTTGGGGGGGCCGCAATCGGCCTGCTTGGCGCTGCGCCAACGCTCGGGCTGACGGCGTTCTGCTCCGTCCTTGCAGGTCTGCTCGGCGCGTGGGTGCTTCCCGCGCGTGCCGCTCGGACGATGACCACGACGGCGACTCTCTCCATGCGCGCCGGCGTCGCTTTTCTCTGGAGCGAACCCCTGCTGCGCCCTCTCTTTGGTATAGTGATGATCTTCGTGGGCATCGTTGGCGCCAACGGCAGCGTCATCATGCCTGCGCTGTTTGTAGATGCAGGACGCCAAGTAGCAGAGCTCGGGCTGTTCTCCTCAATGATGGGGGCTGGTGGTCTCCTTGGCATTGCCATTCATGCGTCGGTCGGCGCCCGGATATCAGCGCAGAACTGGCTGGCGGTGGCATTTTGTGGCTCTGCGGTGGGCTCGCTTCTGCTTTCACAGTTGCCAGGCGTGCCGGTGCTGATGTTGTTGGGCGCGCTCGTGGGACTGCTGACCGGCTCAGTCTCTCCCATTCTCAACGCTGCCATCTACAACCGCACGCCGCCAGAACTTCTCGGCCGGGTACTCGGCACGGTCTCGGCGGTGATGCTGTCAGCCTCGCCCATGGTTATGCTTGCGGCCGGCGCGTTTGTCGACCTTGCTGGTCCGCTCCCTGGCCTCGTTGTATCGGCCGTGTTTGCGGGGCTCGTGGCTCTACTCTCGCTCCGTCTTCAATTTGCTACAATGGCGGCGGCAGCCACAGCCTCCGCCCCAACCCATACAGAAGGTGAACACTGATGCCCCGCCCCAAGCTCAAGTCCGATGACGAGGTACTCGAGGCCGCCACCGTAGTGCTGAAGCGTTGCGGTCCCATAGAGTTCACGCTCAGCGGAGTAGCAAAGGAGGTGGGGCTCTCCCGCGCAGCGTTAATCCAGCGCTTCACCAACCGCGATACGCTGCTGGTGAGGATGATGGAGCGCGGCGTCGAGCAGGTGCGGCATTACCTGAATGCGATACCGATAGGCGCAGGGCCGCAAGGGCTCTGGGAATTTTTGCAGGTGCTCGTTCGGAGCATGAACACTCGCAACGACTTCTCGGTGAACTATCTCATCTCCTGGTACGAGCTCCAGGTGCCGGAGCTACGCACGCTTGCGATCCAGCGGAACCGCGCGGTGGTGGAGGGGATCCGCAAGCGACTGCCCCCAGGTGCTCCTGCGGCAGCTGAGTTGCTCCTGCACTCGGTCATCGCTGGCGCGACGATGCAGTGGGCCGTCGATCCGGATGGTGAGCTAGCTGATCATGTGCTGGCTCAGATCGCTGCCATCCTGTGTTTAATGTTTCCCGAACACGACGATTTCCAACTCCTCCAGGCACATGCGTAAACGGAGGTGTGCAGAGTCCCTGCGGCAGGCGACGAACACGACCGTCGTCGATTAGTACCGGTACGGTCGGTGGTATCGAAGTCTTGATCACCACTCAGGTCTACGGCTTACAAATGGTGACCATCCCGATACTTGCGTCAGAGCACCGGGCCGATTCTTTGACAGTGAATCACTCCCGTAAGGTTGTGCCGGTGTGGGTGTCCCGGGTCGAGACGATACTCCGCCAATGCGCCCAGCAAACAACCTGGCCATCGCAGGTGGTGGGGAGCGGTGTGGCGGATGAGTTGGACAAGTTGGTGTAGCAGCACGAGCACGGCGAGATAACATCGCAGGAGTTCGACATGCTCAAGAGACAGCTGATTGCGAATCGCGATGCAGATTCATAACCCGATTGCGGGTTGGCTTCACTCCACCATCACCGAGCAGACTAGCACGGCGGGCTCTGTTGCAAAGATTGGCGGCAGTCAGAGGTAGGCTGTCGCTCTGCGCCGATCAGGCGGCTGCTGCGAAATGGTGGTTGAGCATGCCCATGGCCTCCGTCAGCGCCGAGGGCCCAATGCCAAAAGCTCTCTCCACAAGGCGCACCTCGCCCCTGATGCCGGGCTGCAGGCACCAGGGGCGAGCCTGTCCTTTGCGCAGGGCTCGCATGACTTCGAATCCCTTGATCGTGGCATAGGCCGTGGGGATCGATTTGAAACCGCGCACCGGCTTGATCAGTATCTTGAGCTTTCCGTGATCGGCCTCGATCACGTTATTGAGATACTTCACCTGCCGGTGGGCCGTCTCCCGGTCCAGCTTTCCTTCGCGCTTCAATTCGGTGATCGCTGCACCATAGCTCGGCGCTTTGTCGGTATTGAGCGTGGCAGGCTTTTCCCAGTGCTTCAGGCCTCGCAGGGCCTTGCCCAGGAACCGCTTCGCTGCCTTGGCGCTGCGGGTCGGCGACAGGTAGAAATCGATCGTGTCGCCCCGCTTGTCGACTGCCCGGTACAGGTAGGTCCACTTGCCCCGCACCTTGACGTAGGTTTCATCCAGGCGCCAGCTCGGATCAAAGCCACGCCGCCAGAACCAGCGCAGCCGCTTCTCCATCTCCGGGGCGTAGCACTGGACCCAGCGATAGATCGTCGTATGGTCGACCGAAATGCCGCGTTCCGCCAGCATTTCCTCAAGGTCGCGATAGCTGATCGGATAGCGACAATACCAGCGCACCGCCCACAGGATCACATCACCCTGGAAATGGCGCCACTTGAAATCCGTCATCGTTCCGTCCGTCCAATCTCCGCCAAGCATGCTCAAGCTTCACGATTTTTGCAACAGAGCCCACACGAGTATTGAGCATAGTCGAGATTGGTGCAGATCACTTCTGATATTGAACTGTCAGGAGCTGGCTGCACAACAGCCATTACGCCCAATCAACTGGTGCAGTCGTCTTCTGAAAATGACATTTGGTATCTCTCATAAACGGATGTTTTTGAGAGAACTATCTTCGGCCTTCACACGCACGAAAGGCGGCGAAGCTCCGCCGTTAATCCGTCCGCCGGAGATCTCGCCCAGGCAGGCTGAAGGCCGAGCAAGCCTGACAGGCCCGAAAAGCCCGGCACGGGCGTCGGCGGCGATGACGGCGGCGGCATTATCCAGGGTTGATGATGGAAGTGGAGGATATCGACAACCTCTCGCGCAACCAAGACATCGCGGTCGGACTGCAAGTGATCTTGAAGCCACGGGCCCGTCCCACCCCGACATGGACCTCGATGCCCGAACGGACGTTAGATTTCGAGTTCTAGGCGTTCTGCGATGAAGGTTGGATCCCAGCCGGGATTGAAAGTGTCGACGTGGGTGAATCCGAGCCGCTCGTATAGGCCACGCAGGTTCGGGTGGCAGTCGAGCCGCAGCTTGGCGCACCCCTGCGTTCGCGCGGCATGGCGGCAAGCCTCGATCAGCGCGGAGCTGACACCCCGGCCCGCATGTGTCCGTCGCACCGCGAGCTTGTGCAGATATGCGGCCTCCCCCTTGAGGGCGTCGGGCCAGAACTCGGGATCCTCGGCCGACAAGGTGCAACAGCCGACGATGCCGTCGCTGCAACTCGCGACTAGGAGCTCGGATCTCAGGACGAAGGTCTCCGCGAATGTCCGGTCGATCCGCGCGACGTCCCAGGCGGGCGTTCCCTTGGCGGACATCCACGCCGCAGCGTCGTGCATCAGCCGCACAACCTCGTCGATATCACCCGAGCAGGCGACCCGAACGTTCGGAGGCTCCTCGCTGTCCATTCGCTCCCCTGGCGCGGTATGAACCGCCGCCTCATAGTGCAGTTTGATCCTGACGAGCCCAGCATGTCTGCGCCCACCTTCGCGGAACCTGACCAGGGTCCGCTAGCGGGCGGCCGGAAGGTGAATGCTAGGCATGATCTAACCCTCGGTCTCTGGCGTCGCGACTGCGAAATTTCGCGA
>NZ_JAWOVP010000017.1:0-66488 GCF_033339995.1 Vibrio sp. 1641 | reverse complement strand
GGAGCGACACACGAGGTTCGAACTCGTGACCTCAACCTTGGCAAGGTTGCGCTCTACCAACTGAGCTAGTGTCGCATCAACAACGTTTCCGCTGTTTAGGGCTGCGAATTATAAGAGCATTTTTTTGTGATGCAAGTCCTTCCTTCAAAAAAACTTTATTTTTTTACTGAACGACGAAAAAGCAATCAAAAGCGATATAAATTACAACAATTTGGATCGCAACCTTAACAGTTAAATCTTGAAAATAGTACCTCGATAGTACTTAAGTTCTGCGATGGACTCACGAATGTCGTCTAAGGCCAAATGTGTTCCCTGTTTTGTAAACCCATTTAGCACCTCAGGTTGCCAGCGACGTGCTAGTTCTTTAAGAGTACTAACGTCAACATATCGGTAATGGAAGAACTCTTCCAACTCAGGCATATGCTTGTATAAAAAGCGACGATCCTGCCCAATGCTGTTACCACATATTGGCGACGCCCCTTTTGGCACCCATTTTTCTAAAAATTCAATGGTTTGCGCGACTGCGTCTTGTTCTGAGATTTGACTGTTTCGAACGCGCTCCACCAAACCGCTTGCCGTATGCGTATTAGTACACCAGTCGTCCATTTTCGCCAGTTCTTCTTCCGGCTGATGAATCGCTAACACTGGACCTTCAGCCAAAATATTTAGTTCGCTATCCGTGACAATAGAAGCAATTTCGATGATTTTGTGCGTTTCAGGATCAAGCCCTGTCATCTCTAAATCAACCCAAATTAGGTTTTGATCGCTAAAGGACATGGTTACGCCGCCTATTTGTTTATCGATAAAAGAGGTACTATACCTCAAAATACGAGAAACACGATACTCATACACGGAGCCAAGAGTACGGCTCAACCATTTGAGTAAATTCACATAAAGTACAGAATTGTGGCAAAGAAGAAAAAGTTAACCAAAGGTCAGGTGCGACGCGTACGTAGCAACCAACAAAAGCGTTTGAAGAAGCAAGAAGAGTCCATCCAGTGGGATGAAAACATGCTAGGCGCCAGCAAGCAAGGTCTCGTGATCACTCGTTTTGGTCAGCACGCGGACATTGAAGACCTTGAAACAGGCGAAATTCAACGCTGTAACCTCCGCCGTGGTATTGAGTCTCTAGTATCTGGCGATCGTGTTTTATGGCGCGAAGGATTGGAGTCTATGGCGGGCATCTCTGGTGTTGTTGAAGCGGTAGAACCTCGCTCTTCAGTGCTCACTCGTCCAGATTATTACGATGGCCTAAAACCCGTTGCAGCCAATATTGATCAAATGGTCATTGTCTCTTCGGTATTACCAGAGCTATCGCTAAATATTATTGACCGCTATCTCGTTGCATCAGAAACACTGAATATTGCGCCATTGTTGGTCTTAAATAAGGTCGACCTTCTAGAAGCCGATGATCGTGCAATGTATGAAGAATGGCTCAAAGAATATGAACGTATTGGCTATAAAGTGCTTCTGGTCAGCAAGAAGTCTGGAGAAGGCATTGCTGAACTAGAAACCCTGCTGCGTGACCGAATTAATATCTTTGTTGGTCAATCAGGCGTAGGGAAATCCAGCTTAGTCAACGCGTTAATGCCGGAACTAGAGAGCGAAGTGGAAGAAGGCGAAGTCTCTGAGAACTCTGGCTTGGGCCAACACACCACGACGGCTGCACGTTTATACCACATTCCAACGGGTGGCGATTTGATCGACTCACCTGGAGTACGTGAATTTGGTCTTTGGCATTTGGAAGCAGAAGAAGTAACAAAAGCATTCATTGAATTTCGACCATATTTAGGTGGTTGCAAGTTCCGAGATTGTAAACACAATGATGACCCAGGCTGCCTTCTACGTGAAGCTGTCGAGAACGGGGAAATTAACGAAACTCGCTTTGAAAACTATCATCGCATTTTGGAAAGCATGGTTGAAAACAAAGCAAATCGTCAGTATTCACGTAATAAAAAAGCCGATCTGTAATTGAGTTAAGGCTGTAACTGTGTAAAAAGTCTTCACCTAATACTGACAAGCAAATTAAATTTCAGTAACATCACGCGCCCTAAAGCGCGAATCTAACAGAAGTATCGGAATTAAAGATGGACAAGTTTAAAGTTGGACTGCAGTACTGGATCCCACAACACGGCCTCACTCGCCTAATGGGTAAACTGGCTTCAGCAAAAGCTGGCGGTCTAACAACAGCAGTTATTCGTTGGTTTATCAAACAATACAATGTGAATATGGATGAGGCAAAGCACTCAGATCCTAAGCATTTTAAAACGTTCAACGAGTTTTTCGTTCGTGAGCTAAAAGAAGGCGCACGCCCAATTTCTGAAGGCGAAAACGTCATCACTCATCCAGCCGACGCTTGTGTTAGCCAGTTTGGCCCTATTGAAGATGGTCAACTTATCCAAGCAAAAGGTCATCACTTCTCAGCACAAGAATTGCTGGGCGGTGACGCGAATTTAGCGGACGAATTTAAAGATGGTTCTTTTGCCACATTGTATCTATCTCCGCGCGATTACCACCGTGTACACATGCCATGTGACGGCACTCTGCGCCAAATGATTTACGTACCAGGTGACCTGTTCTCAGTAAACCCTCTGACAGCAGAAAACGTACCGAACCTATTTGCACGTAACGAGCGTGTGGTGTGTATCTTCGATACTGAGTTTGGTCCAATGGCACAGGTGCTTGTTGGTGCGACAATTGTTGGCAGCATTGAGCAAGTATGGGCTGGCACGATCACTCCGCCTCGTGGAAACACTGTCTACAAATGGGATTACCCAGCAGAGGGTGACAAGGCCGTGATCTTGAAAAAAGGCGAAGAGATGGGCCGCTTCAAACTGGGTTCTACTGTTATTAACCTGTTTGCCAAAGACGCGATTGAGTTTGACGCAAGCATGGAAAACGGTAAGCCAACCGTTATGGGCACACCTTACGCCTTGAAAAAATAAGTAAAACACCGTTAAAGAGCCCTTTATTAAGGGCTCTTTTTATTGATAAAAAGCAAAACTCCGTTCGAAATTTAGCCTCTATTTCTCAAACTCATACCTGCCTCTAAGACCCTCATTCCACAATCAATTATCCTGCGCTTAGAATGAATATTTAGAGGGGCAGCCAATGCCAAAGATGAGTGTAAACACGTTGGCGAAATTGCTGGTGTGCTTTTTAATTCCGCTCGGTGTTTTGATGATGCCGATTGATGCTATTCCTATTGACGATCTCACTTTAATTCAGCATCGCCTGTTGGCTATTTTTCTTCTTGCTGCCCTACTTTGGGTTCTCGAGCCGGTTCCCGTTTTTGCTACGTCCATTCTTATTATCGCTCTTGAACTGATCATGATATCGGATAAAGGTTTGCATCTATTTCGCAATCCACCAGCGGGGCATGATTTAGGAGAGTTAATTGCTTACACCGATATTTTCTCGGCCTTCTCTTCACCGATCATTATTCTTTTTATGGGTGGTTTTGCTCTCGCGATTGCGGCTTCCAAATACGAGCTCGACAACAACCTCGCCCGAGTGCTACTAAAACCATTCGGCACACAACCTAAGTTCATCATGCTGGGCTTGATGTTAATTACCGCCGTTTTTTCAATGTTTATGTCCAATACTGCCACGACCGTGATGATGCTAGCCCTGCTTGGCCCCATCGTCGCTTCAGCACCTAAAGGGGATTTAGGGATTAAAGCACTGGTGTTGTGTATTCCAATTGCCGCGAATACAGGCGGCATTGCGACTCCGATAGGCACGCCACCTAATGCGATAGCGCTTCAATATCTCACTGGAGAAAACGCGATAGACTTCCTATCGTGGATGACAATGGGTCTACCCTTTGTGTTGGTACAACTCACTGTAGCTTGGTTCTTGTTGCAAAAGCTGTTTCCGTCTAGCGAACCAGAAATGAAACTAAAGCTAGATGGTACATTCAAAAAGAGCTGGCGTGCGATCGTCGTCTACATCACTTTTGCACTAACCATTTTGCTTTGGATGACAACGAAAGTGCATGGCATGAATACATATGTTGTCGCGATTATCCCACTAGCAGTGTTCACGTTAACGGGCATTATGGGAAAAGAAGAGCTCAAGCTAATTAACTGGGATGTTTTATGGCTGGTTGCCGGTGGTATAGCAATTGGTATTGCCTTAGACAAAACAGGCTTAGCCGAAGCATTAGCGCACGCTATTGATTACAGCCTGCTATCACCATTTGCCGTTGTTTTAGCCCTATCGGTAGTGTGCTGGTTAATGGCGAACTTTATGTCTAATACCGCAACGGCAAACTTATTGATGCCTATTGCTGCCGCTATTGGTACATCCATGCCAAGCCTTATTGCGGTTGGTGGCCTACAAGGTTTACTGGTTGTCGTCGCCTTCTCCGCATCACTTGGCATGATCTTACCGGTTTCTACACCACCAAACTCTTTGGCTTATTCAACAGGCCTCATCGAGAGCAAAGACATGGCGAAAGTAGGCCTGATTCTCGGTTTGATTGGTCTAATTATCGTGTATGGCGCAGTTTTGGTACTGTTTTAATCGAAGAGCTCCATGAAAAAGCGTGTTGTCATGGAGCTGCTCTCCAGCTACTGCCCTTACAGAGCGGCTTTTACATCCCATAAATTTCGTGCATATTAAGACTCCTCTACTCTACAAGGACGTCGACACATCATGGGTTACGAATGGCTTGCTTTATGCGCCGCTTTTCTGTGGGCAGTTTCTAGCCTAATTTCGGTCATTCCTGCACAACACCTAGGCGCATTTTCTTACAGCCGCTGGCGTATGGGCTGCACAGCCGTGATCTTATCAACAATGGCCTGGATAACTGGCGGCTGGTTAACGGTTTCTTGGGAACATGTAACGCCAATGATGGCCTCAGGACTGATTGGTATTTTTATTGGCGATACCGCTCTATTCGCGTGTTTGAATCGTATGGGGCCAAGACAAGCCGGGTTACTCTTCTCTTGCCACGCCGTGTTCTCTGCCATCTTGGGCTACTTCTTATTTAGCGAAGTCATGACCACAATAGAACTACTGGGCGCATCATTGGTATTTAGCGGCGTGGTGATGGCGATATTCTTTGGCCGAAGAGGTCAAGTGAATAACGTCTTGGAAGACATTAAAGGTAACATCTGGGTAGGTATTGGACTTGGCTTAACCGCAGCAATGTGCCAAGCATTGGGAGGCATTATCGCCAAGCCAGTAATGCAAACCAGTATTGACCCAGTTGCGGCTTCTGCTATTCGAATGATCAGTGCCTTTTTCGCCCACAGCATGTTGTTAGTTCTAGGGGTCAAAGTCGCTCGCTCGACGCAACACATTACTTGGCGCGTATTTGGTATTACTGCCCTTAATGGTTTCTTGGCGATGGCCGTCGGCATGACGCTAATCTTATACGCACTGCAAGAAGGAAATGTAGGTATGGTTGCACTTCTATCTTCAACCACGCCAATTATGTTGCTACCACTGCTCTGGATTTACACTAAACGCCGACCAAACCGATTTGCATGGTTGGGCGCAGCCCTAGCTGTGATTGGTGCTGGCATTTTGGTTCAGTAACCTTACAGACCAGCCCTTACTGCCAGATACAAAAAAGCCCGAGTTTAAACTCGAGCTTTTGTCATTCGGAGCCGTTAGTTAATTATTTAACTAGTACTTCACCCGTCATTTCTGCTGGGATTTCTAGACCAGCTAGAGAAAGCATGGTTGGTGCAAGGTCAGACAGTTTACCGCCTTCTTTGAATTCAACCGCTTTGTCACCTACATAGATTAGAGGTACTGGTAGGTTAGTATGAGCAGTGTGGATGCCGCCAGTTTCAGGGTCGATCATCATTTCTGCATTACCGTGGTCCGCAGTGATCAATAGTTGACCGCCAACTTCTTTGATTGCTTCAACCACTTTACCCACACTTTCATCTAGAGCTTCGATTGCTTTCTCAGCCGCTTCATAAACGCCAGTGTGACCAACCATATCTGCGTTCGGGTAGTTACAGATGATGGTATCGAACTTACCAGACTTGATAGCCGCAACCATCTTATCTGTTAGTTCTGGAGAGCTCATTTCAGGCTGCATGTCGTACGTTGCAACTTTTGGTGAAGCAACCAATTGACGCTCTTCGCCTTCGAATTCGTTCTCAACACCACCGTTGAAGAAGAAAGTCACGTGTGCGTATTTCTCTGTTTCAGAGATACGTAGCTGAGTTTGACCTTGTTTAGATAGCCACTCACCGTAAGTGTTTTCTAGAGACGCAGGTGGGAATGCGATAGCTAGAGGGATATCAGCCGCGTATTGAGTCAGCATCACAAAGTTGATTGCTGGGAATACTGCACGCTCAAAGCCGTCAAATGCAGGAACGAATGCACGAGTGATTTGACGTGCACGGTCAGCACGGTAGTTCATGAAGATAACCGCATCACCATCTTGCATGATTGCGTCTTCTTGACCTTCTGCTTTGATAGCTGTTGCTTTAACGAATTCGTCGTTTTCTTCACGAGCGTAAGCCGCTTCTAGACCTGCAACTGCCGTTTCTGCTGTGAACTCAGCTTTAGCTTGAGTTAGAAGATCGTAAGCAACTTGGACGCGATCCCAGTTGTTGTCACGGTCCATTGCGTAGTAACGACCTACTAGAGAAGCAACGCGGCCTTTACCTAGTTTCGCAAATAGGTCTTGGAAACGTTGTAGTGAGTTTTCAGCACTACGTGGTGGTGTGTCACGGCCGTCTAGGAAGCAGTGTAGGTAGATTTTCTCTGCGCCACGCGCCGCTGCCATTTCAACTGCTGCGTAAATGTGGTCTTCGTGAGAGTGAACACCGCCTGGAGACATCAGGCCCATGATGTGTACTGCTTTTTCAGCTTTCACAGCAGAGTCGATTGCTTCAACTAGCGCAGGCGTTTGTTCGAACTCACCATCAGCAATTGATTTAGTGATACGAGTCAGGTCTTGGTATACAACGCGGCCTGCACCAATGTTAGTGTGACCAACTTCAGAGTTACCCATTTGACCATCAGGAAGGCCAACATCCATGCCTGAAGCAGAGATTAATGTGTGTGGGTTATTCGCAATCAGAGCATCCATTACTGGTGTTTTCGCATTCGCAATTGCGTTACTTGCTGTGTCTTCACGGTAACCGTAACCGTCAAGGATAACTAGAGCCAATGGCTTCTTAGCTGACATAGTGATGACCTCATCAAATTTAAGTAACTTTTGGCGTAGGGCCTCGCTGCCCTATCTAACCTTGAAACAAAACTAGCGTAATTTTACTACACTTTTTAACCAAAACTGTAGGTTAAGATCAAATAATGTTTGCGATTTATTGTTGCTATCTTACAAGTTAAGCGAACAACGAGTCAGTGCCGACAATCGTGTTCCACAAGCATAGTCATTTCTAATACGCTTTGTACACCCCAGTCTAAGTTCGGTTTTCTTACGCTTCTCATTCTTATTTTTGCACTTGAAACAGCGCTAATTTAAAGCAACATCAAACAAGATGGGTTAATACCTATTGTTCTCTTTTCTCAGTAAAACAGAAGTCACTTAAACCGATAAGTCCAATAGGCAAAAGCAATCAAGCTACCAGAGCAAAATGTACGGATAGTAAGGGCATAAAGGGTTTATAGAGATCTCAATTATTCGTTAGAAAATTTTAACCCTCTCGCCTAAGAGCCGTAACCTCGCTATACTCCTGCTTTATTTTTCCGCCAACAGCGTAAGAGCTCAAGACATGCAAGAGTACATTGAATTTTTCCAACAGAACATGATTCTATCTTTGGTTTGGGTAGGTCTTCTTGTCGCCTTTATCATGAACATCGTGAAATCAGCGACAGCCGCATACAAAGAAATCAACGTAAACCAACTGACTCATCTTATGAACCGTGAAAACGGCGTTGTAGTGGATATCCGTACCAAAGACGAGTTCAAAAAAGGTCATATCACCGACTCACTTCACATTTTACCGTCAGACATCAAAGCGGGTAACTTGGGTAGTCTTGAAAACCACAAATCAGACCCAATCATTGTTGTATGTAAGACAGGACAGACCGCTCAAGAAAGCGCAAACCTACTAGTAAAAGCTGGCTTCGAAAACGTGAGCCTACTAAAAAATGGTTTGATTGCGTGGAACGAAGCGAACCTGCCGTTAGTTCGCGGTAAGAAGTAGGAACGTGGCAAGAACGAAAGTTCGCGTTTAAACGCGCTTTTACCAAGCCTCGCGAACAAAAAACTGAGCAAATTGAAAGCAGTTGGAGCACTAAGTTGTGACGCTTTGCACGTAATACACGCTTCATCTAGTCAAGGTAGATTGGCTCAGTTAGTCTCAGGACATACCAGTTTTCTGAGCTTAGACGTTTCTAGGCTCAACAAATATTGATTTAAGGATTAAAAAATGGCTGAAGCAGCACCTCAAGACGCACAACAAAACTTCGCAATTCAACGCATCTTCCTAAAAGACGTTTCTTTTGAAGCGCCGAACTCTCCAGTAATTTTCCAGAAAGAGTGGAACCCAGACGTTAAACTAGACCTAGACACTCAAAGCCGTGAGCTTGGTGAAGGCGTTTACGAAGTTGTTCTACGCCTAACCGTTACTGTGAAGAACGAAGAAGAGACTGCGTTCCTATGTGAAGTTCAACAAGGTGGTATCTTCACTGCTGAACAAATGGAAGCTGGTCAACTTGCACATTGCCTAGGCGCATTCTGCCCGAACATCCTATTCCCATACGCTCGTGAAACTATCTCAAGCCTAGTCGTTAAAGGTACGTTCCCTCAACTGAACCTAGCGCCAGTAAACTTTGACGCGCTATTCATGAACTACCTACAACAGCAAGCTCAACAAGGCGAAGCTGAAGCGTAATTCACGTTTTATAAGTGACGAATAGCCACAGTGCTGACGTCACCGAATCAAATAAAATGCACAGAGCGTCTACCATCCGATGCAATGTGCATTTTTTATTTCTGACAAAAGTTCCTAGTTCCTAATCGCCAGAAGGCGTAAAATTTGACGATTAGGAACTAGATTCTACTAGTAGCAAGACAATTAGGCGGTAGCATGACACAAGCAAATACAAACAATGCTTACGGTAAAGACATCGCAATGACTGTGATTGGCGCAGGCTCATACGGCACCTCTTTGGCAATCTCACTCGCTCGTAACGGCGCGAACGTTGTCCTTTGGGGACACGAGCCAGAGCACATGGCTCGCCTAGAAGCAGACCGAGCTAACCATGCCTTTTTACCAGGTGTTGATTTCCCTGAAAGCTTGATCATTGAATCGGATTTAGAAAAAGCCGTTCAAGCAAGCCGAGATTTGTTGGTTGTGGTTCCAAGCCATGTCTTTGGCATCGTGCTAAACAGCTGTAAACCATTCTTGCGCGAAGACTCTCGCATCTGTTGGGCAACCAAAGGGCTTGAACCTGAAACGGGGCGCCTACTGAAAGACGTCGCTTATGACATTATCGGTGAAAACTACTCACTAGCAGTATTGTCTGGCCCAACGTTTGCGAAAGAGCTCGCAATGGGTATGCCGACTGCAATCTCTGTTGCGTCTCCAGATTCTGAATTTGTTGCGGATCTACAAGAAAAAATCCACTGTAGCAAAACCTTCCGCGTATATGCCAATAGTGACTTTATTGGTATGCAATTGGGTGGCGCTGTGAAAAACGTTATTGCGATTGGTGCGGGTATGTCTGATGGTATCGGTTTTGGCGCCAATGCCCGTACTGCATTAATTACTCGTGGCTTGGCTGAAATGAGTCGCCTTGGTGCTGCGCTGGGTGCACAGCCAGAAACCTTTATGGGCATGGCGGGTTTAGGCGATCTTGTCCTGACATGTACCGATAACCAATCACGTAACCGACGCTTTGGCTTGGCATTAGGCCAAGGTAAAGACGTTGATACGGCTCAAGAAGAAATTGGTCAAGTGGTTGAAGGTTACCGCAATACAAAAGAAGTATGGCTACTTTCTCAACGTATGGGTGTTGAGATGCCGATAGTTGATCAAATTTATCAAGTATTGTATCAAGGAAAAGATGCGCGCTTAGCAGCGCAAGATTTACTTGCTCGTGACAAAAAAGCCGAAGGAAAGTAGCAATCTACCGCCCTTTGCAGCTCATCTGAGAAAAATTGAAGTTGTCGGGTCACGGAAGAACCACTCTGGATATTGAGAATGAAACACTGCGAAAAACAAAAAGTCTGGAACAAAATTGTCTCAGAAGCCCGTGAAATGTCAGAACAAGAGCCTATGCTGGCGAGCTTCTATCATGCCACCATTATCAAGCATGAAAGTTTGTGTGCCGCTCTGAGTTATATTCTGGCTAACAAATTGAACACCGCTTCCATGCCAGCGATGGCTGTGCGTGAAGTGGTTGAAGAAGCCTTTGCGGCTGATCCAACCATCACTGACGGCGCGGCTTGTGATATTTGTGCCACGGTCAATCGCGACCCTGCTGTTTCAATGTACTCAATGCCATTGCTGTACCTAAAAGGCTATCACGCACTGCAAGGCTACCGAGTAGCAAACTGGCTATGGAAGCAAGGTCGTCACGCTCTTGCGACTTACCTACAAAATCAGATTTCGGTAGCATGTCAGGTCGATATCCACCCTGCAGCGCGCATTGGTAGTGGCATCATGCTCGACCATGCAACAGGCATCGTGATTGGTGAAACTGCCGTGGTCGAAAACGACGTGTCTATACTGCAAGATGTCACCCTTGGTGGTACTGGTAAAGAATGCGGTGATCGTCACCCGAAAATTCGCGAGGGTGTGATGATCGGAGCTGGTGCAAAGATTCTTGGCAATATCGAAGTCGGTGAAGGCGCGAAAATCGGATCTTGCTCTGTGGTATTGCAAGCCGTGCCTCCTCACACAACGGTGGCTGGCGTGCCTGCAAAAATCGTCGGACGTCCAAAAACGGACAAACCCTCTCTCGATATGGATCAAGGCTTTAACGGCAAGTCGCAAAGCTTTATCCATGGAGATGGTATTTAATCGTCAACAAACCTTTTTGACAACAACGTGGTAGGTAACTCTCAAGTGCGAAAACAAAATCACCCTGTTCTACGCTCGGCTATTTTATTAACTTGTGCTTTATCTGCCACTTATCCCATTACCTCCTCTGCTGTGAGTCAGCAAGAGCTCAAAGGCGTATCCAGTGAGATAAGCCGTCAGCGCAAATCGCTCTCTTCCCAAGAAAAGCAGCTCAATGAGTTACAGAAATCATTAAAAGATCAAGAGCTTGGAATTTCTAAGCTTGAGCGTGAAATACGACAAACCAAGTCTAACCTCGCACAAGCAGACAAAAACATAGAAAATCTAGAAGAGAAAATTGCCTTGCAAGAAGCACAGCGTCAAGAGCAAGAAGAAGAACTCAAACAGCTGCTGCAAACGTATTACGTAACCGAGCGAGCGAAGGCCAATGGTCACTTGTTAAATCAAGGTGTGGAAGAAGACCGCATGAGCCAATACTTCCAGCATTTAGCTAAAGCACGTGCTGAAGTGATTGATGCGATCACCAAAATAACCCAAGAATTAGCGCACAACAAAAACCAGCTCGAGCTAGAAAAAGAGCAAATCGAGACTCTGCTCAAGCAGCAATCCGAAAAACGTACAGCGCTAGCGAGTACACAATCCAAGCGTAAGCAAACCCTGAATAAAATTCAGAGCAGTATCAAGAATGACAAACGCTACTTAGCCGAGCTGCAACGCAACGAAACCCGTTTAAAAGCAGAGATCGCCAAAGCAGCGAAGCGTAATGCGGTGCCAATGGACGGACTCGGCAAACAGCGCGGTAAGTTGCCTTGGCCACTCAAAGGCAGTGTGTTACACAACTTTGGTACGCGACAAACTGGGCAGGTAAACTGGAAGGGTATGGTGTTGTCTGCCAACTATGGTCAACAAGTGAAAGCCGTTTATCCTGGTACTGTCGTATTTGCTGAGTATCTGCGCGGATACGGTTTAGTGGTACTGCTCGACCACGGAAAAGGTGACATGACCCTCTATGGTTACAACCAAGCGTTAACTAAAAAAGAAGGCGATCGAGTCACCGCCGGCGAAGTGATTGCTCTCGCGGGTGATACGGGTGGTCAAGACAGGCCATCGCTGTACTTTGAAATTCGTCGTAATAGTGAAGCGCAGAATCCGAAATCTTGGTTAAAACGCTGATTATCTGACTCATCGACTTATAATAAAAAAGGAGCCACTCGGCTCCTTTTTTGCATTCATATTTTGGAAAATGCTATGCGTAGTAGGTTTCTACCGCATCAATAAAAGCATGCACATCATCTTTGCTTAACGCGTTGATTCCTGCCGCCGCCTCTCGCCCCCCACCTGTCGGGAACTGACCACACACGGCCACGGCACCTTGTTTATTGTTTAACGGGGCACGAAGTGAAACCGTATAAGTCCCATCTGCATTTTCAGTAAGTACCGCATGCGCAGAGTCAGGGTTTTGGTTTGCCAGCCAGTTGCCATAAACACCACTGATTCGGCGTGATGCCGCCGTGTTTGGTAACTCAAACAACTTCAGCTTACCACTCTCATGCATGGCAGGCACTGCGAGAGCCGCCTCCATGTCTTGTTGGTAAGCCGATTGCAATTGGTAGTATGGCGAGGCCTTATCTTCAATAGCTTCAAATGGCGACGTGTACTTCAGCAAAGCTCGGTACAGCTCCGCAGGATGAAAGTGTAAATCTTCGACCTTCGATCCGTAGCCGTTGTAGTTAATTAAAGTACCCAGCTCTTTTAGCTGCTCTTTCTGTTGCTGCGACAAGCCCGCGTTATTCGCTAACTCATCGGCTTTAGCAATCATGTTATCGCCATAAGCCGCCGTAATCGCCCAGTCATGAAAACGCCCATCAAGCAACTTATCGACAATCAACGCCGTGCACATGTTGGCATCGAGATCGATGTGCGCATCCAAATTACCATGCTGAGGAATGTCGCCCGCTTTGTGATGATCGGCGTAAAAGACGTGCGCGCCTTGAGCCAAAGCTTGCTCTAGACCTGCCATGTTCTTTTCCATCGAAATGTCTAACACGGTCAGCTCATCACCCGCTTGCACGTCTACTTTTTCCACCAGCTTGATGTCGCGCTTTACACCGGTTATTAACTGGGCATCGACAGGATCAGCCAAACGCAATTGTAGAAGAGCAATGATGCCATCAGCATCACCATTAAAAATGTCGTAATTCATGGGGCGATAGTTCCTTTATCGAGAATCTTATCCCTGCAAGGGTTTTTAGCGTATGGGACTATTGTGCGTGGCATATTTGACAAGTCAACTCGAGCCACGACTCGAAAATGAGAGTGACTCTCGAAATATTAAGCAGTTTGACGTTTAACTGTGTAGATTGCTAACCGCATCTTCTAATAACAGTAGCTGATCTAAGCCCTGCTCAGTTGCTAATGGCTTAACGACATTAAGCATCTGCAACATCCCTTGCTTCACCATTTGCTCGGTAATGTTGGTTTTTGAAGCCATCGCGGATTGATACGCCAACCAACTACACGCAATCAAGTGCAATGTACATACCAATGACTTCAACTGTTGTTGATCGACATTCAACAGCTTCATCGTTACGAACTCTTGCATAATAGCAATGAGGTTCGCTTGCAGCTTCTCTTGCACATCGATGTACTGTTCGTGTAGCTGTTCATCTCGTGACAAGATTTCTGGTAAGTTTGCGTAGAAAAAGCGGTATTTCCACATCAAGGTAAAAATAGAGTCTAGGTAGCTCTTCAGCATTGTCAGGCTCTCTTGCGAACCTTGAATAGGGGTAAATCTTTCTAAAAGTTCTGCTGAATAAAGCGCAAAGATCTCACGAACGATTTCTTGCTTATTGCGGAAGTGGTAATACAGATTACCAGGGCTAATTTCGATGTGATCGGCAATGTGATTGGTGGTGATGTTGCGCTCACCATGTTGGTTGAACAACTCCAGTGCCGCGTAGACGATTTTGTCGCGCGTTTTCATTGTTATCGTGTTCCCTCTTCATTAACGAATCGAGTATAGCGACTTCACCAACCTAGGTCGATAGAGGCTCCAAATACGGTAACATAACAGACCAGTTAAGATGCCAGTTGAGTTGGCGACAAGGTCTAACCAAGAAGTTTGTCGCCCTACATACCCTTGCAACCACTCAATAACGGCGCTGAATAGCAAAATACTAATCGCCACCGCCCAACGTTGACGCCAACGCCACACACAAAAACAACCTAAAAACGCAAAGCCGCTATACGCCATAGCGTGCTGCATTTTGTCGAGATACGCGATATTGCCCCAGTCTTGCAGTTCACCTGAACTCAGAGATAAAAAAGCGATCAATATGGCGTAGCTAAAGATGACGAAACGTGCAGCCGTCAGGTTCATTGGACGTCCTTATGCAATTGGAAATGGAAAGGCCGTCACTTGATCAATGTGGTCACAGCCTAGCGCCAGCATGATCAAACGATCGATACCCAACGCGACCCCTGCACAATCTGGCAACCCTGCTTCCAGTGCAGAGATCAGATGATAATCGATCGGCTGTGGTTTTAAACCCATTTCGATACGCTTTGCGTTATCTTGTTCAAAGCGCGCTAATTGCTCTTTCGGGTTATCCAGTTCATGAAATCCGTTCGCCAGCTCTATCCCCTTAAAGTACACTTCAAAACGATCCGCGACGCGATGATCTTGAGGATTGATTTTCGCAAGCGCCGCCTGTGATGCAGGGAAGTCGTACACAAAAGCCGGCACGTCCTGACCAATTTTGTTTTCTACTCCCACGCTAAATAGTAGTTGCAGCAGCGTATCGCGATCTTCTTCTGGCTCAGCAATGTCACTCAAACCCAGCTTGCTTGCCGCCGCTTTCAGCTCAGCCATCGAGCCTTCCAGTGGACACACACCCAACACATCAATGAAGGCTTGCTGATACGTCATGCGCTGCGCTGCGCCACACTTCAATACCAGCTGCAACAGGTCATCCATTTCATCCATCAATTTATGATGGTCAAAGCCAACGCGATACCACTCCAACATCGTGAATTCAGGGTTGTGGTAGCGACCATTCTCTTCATTACGAAATGCTTTGTTGATTTGATAAATACAACCGCTACCCGCAGCCAAAAGGCGCTTCATATGGAATTCTGGGCTGGTCATAAAAAACAGCTTACTGCCATCGGCATAGCCTGGGCCAACAAACTCGGTTTGGAAAGTATGCAAATGAATGTCAGTCACGGTTGCGTGACTCATGGCTGGCGTATCGACTTCCATCACCTGTCGGTCAGCGAAGAATTGTCGAATCGACGCGATTAACGTCGCACGTTGACGAAGTTGGTCAATGGAAGCAGTAGGTTGCCAGTTGGTTTGCATAACAAATCTCTCAAACTTTAATTCAGCGAGGAAAGTCTCATTCTACATGCTTTTTACTCTTCAAGAAGAGAGGAATATCCCTTCTTCTTTTTACTAATGAGCTCGCCAATTTGAGGCAAGCATTACTCGTGCCGCAGAACAAAAAACACTCAGTTAAAATCCTATTATCCATGCGGTTAATGTCACGCAACACAGGCTTAACATCCCTAATGTTAATGCTTGAGGGCCAAAACCTCGATGCCGTGATAGCAGTCACATAACCTATAAATTCTATGCCCTTAAGTGCATTACCGAAGCAAAAACCCAATTACATCAATTTTTCTGCCATGTGGCTCATCTACACTAACCCTACTACTTTTGGGGAGTTCTTTTTAAAGAGCGCCTCGTAATGACAATAACAAGCGGATTTCCGCAATCACACACTGGAGGATAACTGTGCAAATTATCACCACAGATATCGCAGTCATCGGCGCAGGCGGCGCTGGTCTTCGTACTGCTATTGCAGCGGCTGAAGCAAACCCAGACTTAGAAGTCGCTCTGATTTCTAAAGTTTATCCAATGCGCTCCCACACGGTCGCTGCAGAGGGTGGCTCAGCAGCAGTTATCAAGGATGAAGATAGCTTAGACAACCACTTCAACGACACTGTTGGCGGTGGTGACTGGCTATGTGAACAGGATGTTGTTGAATACTTTGTAGAGAACGCGACTCGCGAAATGATCCAAATGGAGCAATGGGGTTGCCCATGGAGTCGTAAAGAGAACGGTGAAGTCAACGTACGCCGCTTTGGTGGTATGAAGGTTGAACGTACTTGGTTCGCTGCAGACAAAACTGGCTTCCACATGCTTCATACGCTATTCCAGACATCAATGAAGTACAGCAACATCAAACGTTTTGATGAGTACTTTGTGGTGGATCTACTTGTTGATGAAGGCGAAGTTCAAGGTCTGATTGCTATTCACATGTCTGAAGGCGAGCTTGTTACTATCAAAGCAAAATCGGTTGTTCTAGCAACAGGTGGCGCGGGCCGTGTTTACCACTGTAACACCAACGGCGGTATCGTAACGGGCGATGGTATGGCAATGGCTTACCGTCACGGCGTTCCTCTACGTGATATGGAATTCGTTCAATACCACCCAACAGGTCTTCCTGGTACAGGTATCCTGATGACGGAAGGTTGTCGTGGTGAAGGCGGTATCATCGTTAACAAGAATGGCTACCGTTACCTACAAGATTACGGCATGGGCCCTGAAACTCCAGTTGGCCAACCGAAGAACAAATACATGGAACTGGGTCCTCGTGACAAAGTTTCTCAAGCTTTCTGGCACGAACAACAGAAAGGCAACACCATCAAACACCCACTGGGTGACGTGGTGCACCTAGACCTTCGCCACCTTGGTGAAGAGTACCTACAAGAACGTCTACCGTTCATCTGTGAGCTAGCAAAAGCTTATGTAAACGTGGACCCTGCAAAAGAGCCAATTCCAATTCGTCCAACCGTTCACTACACCATGGGTGGTATTGAAACGGACGGCGGATGTGAAACTCGCATTAAAGGCCTATTCGCGGTGGGTGAATGTGCGTCTGTTGGTCTTCACGGTGCAAACCGTTTAGGGTCTAACTCACTGGCTGAGTTCGTGGTATTTGGCCGCGTAGCGGGTGAAAACGCCGTGAAACGTGCGGCAGAATTCAAAGGCTGGAACGACGCGGCAATTGACGCGCAAGTAAAAGCGGTTGAAGAACGCATCGCTAACCTAATGAACCAAGAAGGCGACGAAAACTGGGCAGAAATCCGCACGGAAATGGGTCACACCATGGAAGCGGGTTGTGGTATCTACCGCCAAGAAGATTTGATGCAAGCGACTATCGACAAGATCACTGAGTTGAAAGAACGCTACAAACGCATCAGCATCAAAGACAAAGGTAAAGTGTTCAACACTGACCTTCTATACGCAATCGAAGTGGGTTACGGCCTAGAAGTCGCAGAAGCGATGGTTCACTCTGCGATTCTACGTAAAGAATCTCGCGGTGCGCACCAACGTCTAGACGACGGTTGTACAGAACGTGATGACGTGAACTTCCTAAAACACTCACTTGCTTTCTACAAGCCAGAGTCAGCACCAAGTATCGATTACAGCAATGTGACCATCACTAAGTCACAACCAAAAGCTCGTCTATACGGTGAAGCAGCAGAAAAAGCCGCGGCTGAAGAGAAGAACGCAGAGGAGCAAGCATAATGTCAGCAAATCGCATTCAAAAAGTAGACATCCTGCGTTACGACCCAGAAAAAGATGCAGAACCATACAAGCAAACATTCGAAGTACCATTCGATGAAACCATGTCTGTGCTTGACGCACTTGGCTACATCAAAGATCACCTAGACAAAGATCTGTCTTACCGTTGGTCTTGCCGTATGGCGATCTGTGGTTCTTGCGGCATCATGGTGAACAACGTACCGAAACTTGCTTGTAAGAGCTTCCTACGTGACTACCCAGACGGTGTGACTATCGAGCCTCTAGCGAACTTCCCAATCGAGAAAGACTTGATTGTTGATATGACGCCATTCATCGAGCGCCTAGAAGCAATCAAACCATACATCATTGGTAACGATCGTAAACCAGAAGACGGTACGAACTTGCAAACGCCAGAACAGATGGCGAAATACAAGCAATTCGCTGGCTGTATCAACTGTGGTCTGTGCTATGCAGCATGTCCTCAGTTTGGTCTTAACCCAGAGTTCATCGGTCCTGCTGCACTAACGCTAGCCCACCGCTACAACCTAGACAGCCGTGACAACGGTAAAGATGAGCGCATGAAGCTTATCAACGGTGAAAACGGTGCTTGGGGTTGTACGTTTGTTGGTTACTGTTCTGAAGTTTGTCCGAAGAACGTTGACCCAGCAGCGGCAGTAAACCAAGGCAAAGTGGAGTCTTCTATGGACTTCGTGATTGCTATGTTGAAACCTGATGGTTCACCAAAGAAAGTGGAGGCATAAGGATGAGCAATCGTAAACCTTACGTTCGTGAAGTAAAACGCACTTGGTGGAAGAACCATCCTTTCTACCGCTTCTACATGCTACGCGAAGCTACGGTGCTTCCGTTAATCCTATTCACTCTGTTCCTAACTTTCGGTTTAGGTTGCTTGGTGAAAGGTCCTGAAGCATGGCAAGGTTGGTTAGCATTCATGGCGAACCCAATCGTAGTCGCAATCAACATCGTTGCACTACTCGGTAGCCTATTCCACGCTCAAACTTTCTTCAGCATGATGCCACAAGTAATGCCAATTCGTTTGAAAGGCAAACCAGTGGACAAGAAGATCATCGTATTGACTCAGTGGGCCGCTGTTGCGTTTATCTCACTGATCGTTCTCATCGTGGTGTAAGGAGCTGAGCAATGAAACCGAATTATAGTGTAAACACATCACCAAAACGTTCTGATGAGCCAATCTGGTGGGGTCTGTTTGGCGCAGGTGGTACTTGGTTCGCGATGATCACGCCAATCACGGTATTGGTGCTGGGCATCTTGGTCCCACTAGGCGTGATTGATGCAGAAGCGATGAGCTACGAGCGTGTCTCCGCATTCGCAACCAGCATCATCGGTGCGCTATTCATCATTGGCACGCTAGCATTGCCAATGTGGCATGCAATGCACCGTGTACACCACGGCATGCACGACCTTAAGTTCCACACTGGTGTGATTGGTAAAATTGCATGCTATGCATTTGCAGGCCTCATCACTGCACTAGCAGTTATCTTTATCTTCATGATTTAAGAGACTGACCAAAAAAAGAAAAAGCTGGCTAAATGCCAGCTTTTTTATTGCTTTGGGTTACCTATGATCTTTTTGCTTTTTAAGCTTTTGACCACCCATGATCTTATTGCTGTGCGACCTTCTTTGTCTGGTCCATAAGACCCAGAGCACCAAAGCCAGTAATCACATCTAGGTTTGTTTTCAAGCCCGTTTCGTCACTTCCACCAATGTAATTTTGTGGCATCTGAACTTGGAAGTTTTGCAAATTGTTGTACAGCGAGTTCGCTACGTCTCGATTCAATTCTGCCAAGTAAACTTCACGGTTTGCTCCTAACGCCGCATACTTACCTTTTAGGACTTCAGATTCTGCGCGACCTTTCGCTAATATCGCTTTCGCTTCAAACTCAGCAGAAAGTGCGTTCGCTTTTTGAATCGCTAAGTTAGCCTCTGCGATAGCTAGCTCTTTCTCCTTCTCTACTTCAGCAAGTCGTTTGGTTTTTTCCACTTCAACGATTTCACGCTCTGCAATCTGACGCGCCACTTCCACTTCTTTTTGTTGAGCAATAATTGCGAGTTCTTTACCACGCTGGGCGTCTTGCACCTCACGTGTTCGTTGAATCTCTTTGCGTAACTGCTCGGTCTCTGCCTGTGCTTTCGACGTTTCTTGTTCCTGAATCGCGCGAATACGATCCGCCACTAAACGCTTTTTATCTGCCAATAGCTGATCTAATTGCTTTTCTGGCTGCGGGTCACCAATGGTCACCTGCGTCACTTGAATACCGTATTGTTGTAACGGATTGTCTTGACGAATTGGTTGCCCGGTTTTGTCTACGACTGGCACAGTTTTCCATACCAGTTGATTGGTGCGCTGTAATTGGTTCGGATTAGCTTGATTCGCCCCAACAGGCGCAAGATCCAACTCTTCCACTTCAACCTGACGTCGCTCTGTTAGATAAATCCCCTCTCGTAACTGATCGCCAAGTTTCGATTTGAACTGGTTCAAACCACCTTGGAAAAACTCTTCACCCGTGTATTGGGTTGCGGTAATCACCGTTACGTTACGTGCGTTCTTTACAAGCAGCGCATCGATCAAGTTACTGTTGTTGCGGAACTCTTTATGCATCTTCTTCACCGCTTCAGGGTCATTACTGAGCTTAAAGCGGAATGTTACGGGGATCTGACCAATATAGGTGTCGGCAAATCGAACCTGAATCGCATCAAGACGTTGATAAAAATCTTCGCCCTTGCTGTTACCGAATGACACGGTGATCACTTGGTCATACTTGGTGATTTTGGACAGAAATGGCATACGAAAATGAATGCCAGGTTCAGTAAACACATCCAACTCACCAGTAATATTATTCTGATGCACGTAGCTGTAACCCGCATCGGTCATCAGCACCGAGCTATTAATCGTTAAGCCTATTGCCAACAGCGGTACGCCAAATACGGCTGCTTTTAATCCTTTATGTAGTAACTGACGTCTTTCTTCCACCTTTAAACCCCTTCCTAAACCTCTGCTTTCCATTTTGTTCTCCTTTTTTGGATTGTTACTGAGTTAAATCGATAAAAATCAGATTGCTATGCAACTCAGCAACAAGTACTAATGTATCAAAATGTTACATTAAGGAATAATCGACAGATTCATGGAATAAATAAGATTTTTACGAATAATACAAAATCATCAAAAATTTGCGGAGGATATCGATGTTTTACGCAGAGGGATTAAAAGAGAAGAATCACAGGCAATAAAAAAGGCCGCCGAAGCGACCTTTCTAACAATCATATAAAGTGCTTACTTCACACGACCTACGTATTCAGCAGTACGAGTATCTACGCGAATCACTTCACCAATTGAGATGAACAGAGGAACACGAACAACAGCGCCAGTTGATAGCGTCGCTGGTTTACCGCCAGTACCTTGAGTATCACCTTTCAGGCCTGGGTCTGTGTCTACAACTTCTAGCTCAACGAAGTTTGGTGGAGTAACAGTAATTGGGTTACCGTTCCAAAGAGTGATCATACAAGTGTTGTTTTCTACCAACCACTTAGCGTTTTCACCTACCGCTTTTGCATCCGCTGCGATCTGTTCAAACGTTTCACTGTTCATAAAGTGGTAGAATTCGCCGTCTGAATATAGATAATCTAGGTCGATATCCATTACGTCTGCCACTTCACAAGTGTCACCAGACTTGAATGTTTTCTCTAGCACTTTACCAGAAAGAAGTTTACGAATTTTAACACGGTTGAACGCTTGGCCTTTACCTGGTTTAACGTATTCGTTTTCCAGAATTACACAAGGCTCGTTATCAAGCATTAACTTAAGACCGCCTTTAAATTCATTGGTGCTAACTGTAGCCATTTTTTCCTCTTACATTCTTAGAGCTAAATTCAATGCCGCACATAATAACCCGAAAAGTCGAATCTGTTGAGCAAAACTGGCTCAAACAGTTGGCGAATGGGATCTCTGATCCTGCAAAATTGCTCGAAATACTGGAAATTGATCCTTCACCGTGGCAAGACGGGTTTGCCGCGCGCAAGCTGTTTGCACAGCGTGTACCGCAAAGTTTTGTCGATAGGATGGAGAAAGGCAACCCTAAAGACCCTCTTTTACGTCAGGTTTTACCACTGAGCGACGAATTTGAGGTGCATCCGGGTTACTCCAATGATCCATTGGAAGAGCAGGACAATGAAGTCCCTGGCCTGCTACACAAGTATCGCAACCGCGCCCTGATGATTGTCAAAGGTGGCTGCGCGGTAAATTGCCGTTACTGTTTTCGTCGTCACTTCCCTTATCAAGAGAACAAAAGCGGGAAACAAGCCTGGACCAAGTGCTTAGAGTACATGGCACAACAACCAGAGTTGAACGAAGTCATCTTCTCAGGTGGTGATCCATTAATGGCAAAAGACGATGAGATTTATTGGCTTTTAGAGCACATTGCTCATATTCCTCACATCAAACGTCTGCGTATTCATAGCCGTTTACCTGTGGTGATTCCAGCTCGAGTCACTGATGAACTATGCCAACTGCTGCAAGCATCAAGGTTACAAATCATCCTCGTCACTCACATCAACCATGCCAACGAAATCAATGACGAATTTGCTGAACAGATGTTCAAGCTCAAAAGAGCGGGCGTTACGCTTCTAAACCAAGGCGTTCTGCTGAAAGGCGTGAATGATTCGGTAGAAGCTCAAGTGGCGTTAAGTGAGGCCTTATTTGACGCGGGTATCTTGCCTTATTACCTCCACGTTCTTGATAAGGTGCAAGGCGCAGCGCACTACTTTATTTCGGACGAAGAAGCGAAAGCTATTATGCGCGGACTCATCACGCGTGTATCGGGTTATCTGGTACCAAAACTCACACGAGAAATTGGTGGCAGGCCAAGTAAAACGCCGTTGGATTTGCATTTAGAGTAAGCTCTGACGCTCAATTAAATTTGTCGTCTAGATTGATTATTTTTGTTCGCTTTGCACGGTAAGTCTATGCATACTCCGCACTTTTGGAGGTCAAGATGCATACAGCATTCGAACAAATTTTCGATCTTGGCCCATTCAGTTGGCCTGCCCTACTATGCTGCGCCATTAATGGGCTCATGATCGGTATAGAGCGCCAAACTCGTGGTAAACCGGTTGGCATTCGCACAGCAATATTAATTATTTCAGGCACCTACCTGTTTATGTCGATGGCAGTGTCGTTATCGCCAAATACACTTGATCAAGCACGAGTGCTTGGTCAGATCATTACTGGCGTCGGCTTCTTAGGCGCTGGCGTTATGATGACACTTGATGGAAAAATCCATGGCGTAACATCCGCGGCTGTAATATGGGTGCTAGCAGGTTTAGGTTTGATGATAGGTTTGGGTTATTTAACGCAGTCGGTGGTTATTACTCTCCTGACACTAACCGTGTTGTTAGGTGTGGATAAAGCAGAAAACCACATCAAAGCATTACGCCGCGGTGTTCATCAAAGAATTCAACAACGCAAAACTTCATCACGATTAATTAAATAGTTAACGCTCCGAGAAACTCACTTCATCTCATCAGTAATTAAAGAGCCCTCGACGAACATCGAGGGCTTTCTGTATATAAAGATTCTGACTTTCTCAGGGATTACTTAGCAAAGTTGATGAGTGGGAAACACTTGAAGAAACCGTTATCCGCACAGTTCAAAAGACCAATTTGCACGCCATCGATTTGATCGGTCATGTTGAAGAAACCAAACTGGAAATTAGACTTCTTAGAGATACTCGCTAAGCCCACATCCGCCATGGTGTAGCCTTCAGAATAGTTCACCGCGCTCCAGTTCAAGCCTTTTACGTTGTTCGTAATGTTAACAGCACCCAAGTTAACACCCGTCGTCTGACCTTGGTTCCAGTTAACTAAACCTAAAGACGCGCCTTTCATTTCTTGATTTACTTTTGCTGCGCCAAAAAACAGACCGAAGTTCACACCTGTCGTACGATCCGTTTCTGACATACCAAGCAGTGAAAAGTCGACACCTTTAACCTCATTTACCTGTCCATGCAACACAGCTAAACGAACACCACCAACTGAAGAATTCGAAGGTGCGTTTGTGTTATCGATAGTAGAGAACATCACAGGTGTACTGTCGGCAAAAGCAACAGGTGATGCGATAGCGGCTGCAACCGCCAATGACGTCATAAGCTTTTTCATTTTCATCTCCATGATGGGAAGCAACAATTTACAACATAGTGTAATGTTCAGATTTTGCTCTGTCCCCGTTCAAAAAGTGTTAGCAATAGGTCAGATTTAACCATCTGACTCAAAAGAAAAAATATTTCTCTTCGATTTTTTGCTTCTGAAATGGCGCTTTTTACGCTCAAAAATCTCATGATAAGCCACTCCAGAACGTCATGTTTCTCAGGTGACACGCATAAAAAAAGTCGAGGCATCTGCCTCGACTTTTAAAGGTTTGGTCGGTTATCTTTCCGCTATAAGGGCTCCCTTAGAGCGATGAGATAAGCTGGCTTACATCATGCCGCCCATACCGCCCATGCCACCCATGCCGCCCATGTCAGGCATCGCTGGCGCGTCTTTTTGCGGTAGGTCAGTAACCATCGCTTCAGTAGTGATCATCAGACCTGCAACCGATGCTGCGAATTGTAGTGCAGAACGAGTAACTTTCGTTGGATCTAGGATACCCATTTCTAGCATGTCGCCGTATTCGCCTGTTGCCGCGTTGTAGCCGTAGCTACCTTCACCCGCTTTCACGTTGTTCGCAACAACTGAGTCTTCCTCACCTGCGTTCTTCGTGATTTGACGGATTGGCGCTTCCATTGCACGTAGTGCAACGCGGATACCAACGTTTTGTTCTTCGTTGTCACCCGTTAGGTGAGCAATCTTAGATGCCGCGCGGATAAGTGCAACACCACCACCAGCAACAACACCTTCTTCAACCGCTGCGCGAGTTGCGGCTAGCGCATCTTCTACACGGTCTTTCTTCTCTTTCATTTCAACTTCAGTCGCAGCACCAACTTTGATTACTGCAACACCGCCAGCCAGTTTAGCTACGCGCTCTTGTAGTTTCTCTTTGTCGTAGTCTGAAGTTGCGTCTTCGATTTGTTGACGAATCTGAGCAACACGGCCAGAGATCATCTCTTCTTCACCGATACCATCGATGATAGTCGTGTTTTCTTTCGTGATAGAAACACGCTTCGCTTGACCTAGATCTTCTAGTGCAACTTTTTCTAGCTCTAGACCGATCTCTTCAGAAATCACAGTACCGCCAGTTAGGATAGCGATGTCTTGTAGCATTGCTTTACGGCGGTCACCGAAACCAGGTGCTTTCACAGCTGCAACTTTTACGATGCCACGCATGTTGTTCACAACCAATGTTGCTAGCGCTTCGCCTTCTACATCTTCTGCAATGATAAGCAGTGGACGAGATGCTTTCGCGACAGCTTCTAGCGTTGGAAGAAGCTCACGAATGTTTGAGATCTTCTTATCAACAAGAAGAATGAATGGGTTTTCTAGATCAACACTGCCTGATTCTTGGTTGTTGATGAAGTAAGGAGACAGGTAACCGCGGTCGAACTGCATACCTTCTACTACGTCTAACTCGTCTTGTAGCGCCTGACCTTCTTCAACCGTGATAACGCCATCACGACCCACACGCTCCATTGCTTCTGCAATGATATTACCTACGCTTGCGTCTGAGTTTGCAGAGATAGTACCAACCTGCGCGATCGCTTTTGTGTCGTTACATTCAACAGAAAGCTCTTTTAGTTGCTCAACTGCCGCAGCAACAGCTTTGTCGATACCACGCTTAAGATCCATTGGGTTCATGCCCGCTGCGACTGCTTTTAGACCTTCGTTAACGATAGATTGTGCTAGTACCGTTGCTGTTGTTGTACCGTCACCCGCTGCGTCGTTTGCTTTAGACGCAACTTCTTTAACCATTTGTGCGCCCATGTTCTGGAATTTATCTTCCAGCTCGATTTCACGCGCTACTGATACACCATCTTTAGTGATAGTCGGTGCACCAAAAGATTTGTCTAGAACGACATTACGTCCTTTAGGACCCAGTGTTACTTTTACTGCGTCAGCCAGAACGTTTACACCTTCCAGCATTTTAACTCGTGCGTCATTACCAAATTTAACGTCTTTAGCAGCCATCTTTGATTTCCTTTCTAAAATTCTTTGTGTGTAATTTCGTAATTGAATCTGAGCAAAAAATTACTCAATGATTGCTATTATTCAACGATCGCCATGATGTCGTTTTCAGACATGACAAGCACTTCTTTACCGTCGATTTTTTCAGTTTTTGTACCGTAACCTTCAGCGAAGATAACGGTATCACCGACTTTAACGTCTAGTGGCAGTACGGTGCCGTTTTCTAGGATGCGGCCTTTACCCACAGCTAGAACAACACCGCGAGTCGATTTTTCTGCAGCAGAACCAGTCAGAACGATGCCACCAGCAGACTTAGATTCAACTTCTTTACGTTCAACGATAACTCGGTCATGTAATGGACGAATGTTCATCGGTCGTCTCTCCTGAAAATTTCCATGTTTATTTGATAATTGTCCTTAGGGACTGTAGCCCCAGACACGTGATCCCTATATAAGGGGTCGAAGCAGCGATCCCAAGGGGGTGGCACAAAATTTTTGTGACTTAGTTAAAATAACGAACAACTAGGCAACGGTTTGCGTTAGAAATGCTCACTCGCTCGGCATCTCGCTTTCTTGTATCCTTGCAGTTTGCTCACCAGATAGTTGTCACACATGCAGGAAAATAACAAGCTGGAACCCCAAGCGACCGATAAGCATGGTTTGTTGACCGCACCCATTCCTGAAACGCTGCGGAAAATGACCGTACCCATGACCATGGGCATGATCGCAATTTTGATGTTTAACTTGGTGGACACGTTTTTTATCTCGTTGCTTGGCACTCAAGCGCTAGCGGCTATCAGCTATACCTTCCCTGTAACCTTTGCGGTTAACTGCATTACGATGGGGATTGGGATGGGACTATCGACCAATATTGGTCGCTTGCTTGGGCAAGGTCATGCACCACAAGCTGCACGGTTCACCACCCACGGTTTGTTATTAGCCGTGTTACTTGTGGCTATCGCGTCTTCTATTGGCTTTACCACCATTGCGCCATTGTTTCGTTTTCTTGGTGCGTCTGATGATCTCACCCCTCTTATTGAGCAGTATATGCAGGTCTGGTATCTCGCCATTCCTCTGCTAGTGATCCCAATGGCGGGCAACAGTGCTATCCGAGCTACTGGCGACACAAAAACACCAGCAAAAGTCATGATGTTGGCTGGTTTGATTAATGGCATGCTCGATCCATTGTTGATTTTCGGTTATGGCCCTTTTCCGGAACTTGGCATTCAAGGCGCAGCCATAGCAAGTGCCTTTAGCTGGTTAGGTGCTTTGTGTGGCTCATTCTATGTGCTAATTAAACGGGAAAAATTGCTTGCTCAACCCCAATGGGCTTTGCTGAAACAAGACTGGCAACAGACACTAAAAATTGGTACCCCTGCAGCGCTATCAAACGCGATGAATCCGTTGTCCGGTGCCATTCTGATGATGCTGTTATCCAACCACGGTACAGCGGCGGTTGCTGCTTACGGGGCAGCGCAGCGTATTGAGTCCATATTGATTTTAGTATTGATGTCGCTGACCTCTGCCCTCACACCGTTTATGGCACAAAATTTAGGAGCCAAACAACCGCAACGAGCCTTTTCCGGTTTATTTATTAGCATGCGTTTTGCAGTGGTATTCCAAGGGTTTATCTTCTTGATGATGGTACCGCTGAGCATTCCTCTGGCTGCGCTGTTTTCTCAGGAAGATGCGGTGAAAAACCTGCTTTGGCATTATTTACTGGTGGTGCCATTTAGTTATGGCTTCCAAGGCATCGTAATGATGTTAGTCAGTGGTTTGAATGCGATGCACAAGCCATTGCGTGCATTCCAGTGGAGCTTTATGCGGCTGTTCATTTTTACCTTGCCTTCGGCGTGGGTCGGGAGCCAAATCTACAGCATTGAAGGCTTGTTTATCGGTATCGCGGTTGGGAATACGTTGGGTGGGCTACTGGGCTACTTGTTTGCGCTGCGCGAGCGAAAATTAACGCTCATAGAGCAGAGCAGCGTGTCTTAACACTCGTCTATCGCTAGTTTCTTTTTGTTGATTCTCAAATACAAAAAAACCGCGGAAAGCCGCGGTTTTGTTTATCTATTTCAAGCTTGCTTAGAACAGTTCTTCAGCAACTTTGTATAGATCGTTGCGTACTGGACGCTTCATGTTTTCGATTGCGTCGATGATATCGTGGTGAACAAGTTGCTCTTTCACGATACCTACACAACGACCACCATGACCTTCGATCAATAGGTGAACAGCGTAGTTACCCATACGAGATGCTAGGACGCGGTCAAATGCAGTTGGACGACCACCACGTTGGATGTGACCAAGTACTGTTGCACGAGTTTCACGACCTGTCGCGGCTTCGATGTCACGTGCTAGTTCATTAGCATCCATCATTAGCTCAGTAAGCGCGATGATCGCGTGTTTCTTACCTTTAGCGATACCATCTTGGATGTTGCTGATCAGCTTGTCTTTGTCTAGACCAGTTTCCGGAGTGATGATGTATTCACAACCGCCCGCAATTGCAGACATCAGAGTCAAATCACCACAGTGACGGCCCATGATTTCTACAATTGAAATGCGTTGGTGAGATGAAGAAGTATCACGTAGACGGTCGATTGCATCGATAACGGTGTTTAGTGCACTTAGGTAGCCCACAGTGTAATCCGTACCTGCGATATCGTTGTCGATTGTGCCCGGAAGACCGATACATGGGTAACCCATTTCAGTCAGTTTCTTCGCACCCATGTACGAACCATCACCACCGATTACCACTAGTGCATCGATACCATGTTTTTTCAGGTTCTCAATCGCTTTTTCACGAACTTCCACTTGTTTAAATTCAGGGAAACGTGCAGAACCTAGGAACGTACCACCTTTGTTGATCACATCTGAAACGCTAGAACGATCTAGCTTCTCGATGCGGCCTTCGTATAGGCCTAGGTAGCCGTCGTACACACCGAATACTTCCAATCCTTCGGATAGTGCTGTACGTACTACGCCGCGTATCGCAGCGTTCATACCAGGTGCGTCACCGCCACTTGTTAAAACACCGATCTTCTTAATCATGCTCACCCTCGATCTTTGGTAATCAATTATTTAATTTTCTTTTAGGCCCCTTGTTACCAAGCAACCTGCATAATCCAGAACTGTGCGTTATGTTACATTTCCTCTACAGGATTACCAATGAAAACGCACTTTTTTATGTAACTTTTCTACTTATGTAAGAGTATTACAGTTTCTCTATGAAACTTTGTTGATTCATATCAGGATCACGAATCTTAATAAGTATTGATGGAAAGATAGTCAATAAGTACCTGTTTGTCGTCGGGCACTGATGGATTTTTCAAGCCTACCAATCTTGTGCTTTCTGCTCTTTCTCTGGTCCGAAAACGACAGACAATGGATCTTGATGGATCAATACATCCGCATCAGGAAACAGAGCCAATAAATTATCTTCCACTTTATCAGCAATGTAATGCGCCTCAATTAATCTTAAGTTATCGTCTAGCTCTAAATGCAACTGGATAAAGCGCGTCGGTCCTGACATTCGCGTTCGTAACTGATGCACGCCCAATACCCCTTTTACGCTCAAACAAGCTTGGTTAATTTGCTCAAGCTCTTCATCGGGCAACTTTCTATCAAGTAAGGTTTGAATCGCTTCGCTGACCATTTTGAAAGCGCTATAAAGAATGAAGACACCAATACCAATCGCAAACACAGCATCCGCTTGAGTCACTCCAAAATAACTGAGCCCCAGAGCAACCATGATCGCAGCATTCATATACAAGTCAGTCTGATAATGCAGAGAATCCGCCGCTATTGCTTGGCTCCCCGTCACGCGAACCACATGTTTTTGGAACATCACCAAGCCAAGTGTGACCACAATCGCAAACAGCGATACATACACACCTAACTCCGGTGCGTGTAAAGCATGTGGGCGGAAAAATCGGTCAATCCCGTTAAGAATCAAAAATACTGCCGAGCCCGAAATAAACATTGCTTGGGCTAGGGCCGCTAAGGACTCAGCTTTACCATGTCCAAACGTATGTTCGCGGTCTGCCGGTTGTAAGGCGTAACGAACCACCACAAGATTCACAACCGAAGCCGCGATATCTAACATGGAGTCAATCAATGACGCCAATAAGCTCACTGAGCCGGTTACCCACCACGTGATGACTTTTACTATCAGAAGAAGCGTCGCCACAATGGTTGCAGTCCAAGCGGCGGTCGTAACTAAACGTGCGTATTGCTGTTTCATAATCAAAGAGTTAACTAAAACCATACGTTGAGTATATTGAATGACCATGAAATAACCAGATCAAAAAGAGGCAACCAATGGCTGCCTCTTTATATAACATCAATTCATGACTTAATTATTGCGCGACTTTTCCATGCGCTTGTGCATTCTGTCGCCACACTCTTGCATACGTTCATTTTGTAGCTCAACAAATTTCGCTTTCTGCTCAGGTGTTAATACACTAAGCATTTGGTGCTTTCTTTCTAGCATTTGCACGCGACGTTCCGTTTGGCGCTCAACCATCTCTTTTGCTAATTCGCTAGCTTGAGCTTCATCAAAGTTATCCGCCAGCAAAAGCGATTGTACTTTTGCGTGATGCGCTTGACGCTCAGCCATACGTGCTTCTTTGCCATCAGCGAATTTTGCTTTCATTTCTGCTTTGTTTGCTTCACGCATTTCTTTTAGCTGATCTTTTTGTGCATCAGTCAGGTCTAGTTGACGCATGACACCTCGGTCCATACCCATGCCGCATTCGTCACGAGGACCTTTATGATGGTTTTTACCACCGTAAGCGAATGCGCTTGCGGCGCCAAGAGTAAGAGGTAGAACAACAGCAGCTAACACAAGTTTTTTTGCAGACTTCATAATACGATTCCTTACACAGGTGAGTGGTTCTTCTGAGCTGTTCTCACAGCGCTTGAGTATAGAATACGACCTACTAGGTAAAGCGACGTATAGGGAGCGTAAAGAATCGTAAAGAGTGATTTTTCTCCTCTTCGTTGCGCATCATTCCAATGTAATATTAGGCTATCGGTAACTTACTATAGGTGCCCCCATGGCAAACATTCTTTTAATCGATGACGATATCGAGCTAACCAGCTTATTAAAAGAAGTACTCAGTTTCGAAGGGTTTGACGTCAGCGAAGCAAATGACGGTGAAGCCGGCTTAGCCGCGGTCAATGATAAGATTGATTTGATTTTGTTGGATGTCATGATGCCAAAACTCAATGGCATGGAAACGCTGAAACGCTTACGTGAAAATTGGGAAACTCCCGTCTTGATGCTGACCGCTAAAGGGGAAGAAATTGATCGCGTGATCGGCTTGGAACTGGGCGCGGATGATTATTTACCAAAACCTTTTAGTGACCGAGAGCTGTTAGCGCGTATCCGCGCGATTTTACGCCGCACTAGCAGCACACAAAAAAATACCAAAAACAGCGATTGCATTGAGTATCAAGAAATCCGCCTCTATCCCGGTAAGCAAGAAGCGTACTGTGAGCAACAGCTACTCGATCTCACGGCAACCGAGTTTGCGCTACTCACCCACTTCGTACAAAACCCAGGACAAGTGCTGACCAAAGAGACACTGAGCTTAGATGTGCTTGGTAAACGACTCGCTGCTTTTGATCGCGCTATCGATATGCATGTCTCGAACTTACGTAAAAAATTACCAGATCAAAGCAATGGCAAGCCGCGAATTAAAACCCTGCGTGGTCGTGGCTACATGCTGCTTGAGGAGGATTAATGCGCCTATCACGCATCAAACTGCCAAACATCAATAGCCTGTATGGACGCATCTTTGCCATTTTTTGGTTCACCATGTTATTAGTATTGATAGCCGTGCTATCACTGCCACATTTGGACCCACGCAAAGCTCGCGATATTCCAGAAGAACACTACAAACGTATGGTAGAAACGCGTGACTCAATCCAACAAAAATACAGCCAGCAAACTGATTTAGGCCGCATACTTTTTCGTATCGAGGGCAACCGCCACGGCAAGCACGACCCTCGCCCACGAGTGTTTTTTTCTGACTACAGCGGTAATGTTCTTACGACAGAAAAACGCAGCAATTTTCAATTGCGTGCCATGCAAAACTTTGTCACCAGTATCGAAGATTACAATAATCCAAAGCAGAAGCTGTATGGTCGATACATGATTGCGGGCCCAATTCCTATCACTTTGGCAGATTCCGATATCTTGATGTACGTGGGCTTCAAGTGGAATGAGCCACCACCTCTACTCCTGCGTCTGTTTGATCACCCATTCCAGCTCTTGCTTGCGGTCATGTTGGTTAGTACACCATTGCTGTTATGGCTTGCTTGGGCTTTGAGTCAGCCTGCACGTCGTCTTGAAGCCGCTGCTCAACGTGTGGCGAAAGGTGAATTTGTCACAGACCCAAATTTAGAAAAAGGCACGGCGGAGTTTCGTCAAGCAGGTAGCAGCTTCAACCAGATGGTCGAAGCGGTTAATCAAATGATTTCAGGACAACAACGTTTGCTATCCGATATCTCTCACGAGCTGCGCTCACCTTTAACTCGTCTGCGCATGGCAAGCGCATTAGCGACGCGTAAACAAGGCGAAAGCCCAGAACTGACTCGTATCGATACCGAAGCGCAGCGCTTGGAACAGATGATCAGCGAACTATTAGAGCTTTCTCGCATGCAGGCGAACAGTCATATGACTCGCGAAACACAGCCACTAGAAAGTTTATGGGAAGAAATCATTAAAGATGCGCAGTTTGAAGCAGAGCAAATGGGCAAACAGCTACACTATTCAGAATTACCTAAGCGCAATATTTCCGGTAACCCTAAACTACTGATGAGTGCGGTGGAAAATATCGTTCGTAACGCCATTTACTACGGAAAAGATGAGGTACAAATCGACATCAAAGCCGATGACGATACGCTTCGTATCACGGTTGACGATAATGGAGAAGGTGTACCAGAAGAGGAACTGGCCGCGATTTTTCGCCCGTTCTATCGCGTTTCCACGGCACGCGATCGCCACTCTGGCGGCACAGGTCTCGGCCTAACCATTACCGAAAGTGCCATTCGCCAGCACAGTGGCACGATCGCAGCCAGCCGAAGTCCTTTAGGCGGATTGCGTATGAGTATCACCTTACCGATCAATTGTTAGTCTCAATTTGATGAACTAACAATAATTCGCACCATATTTCTAGAGTGAGTGATTCACAGCCCCACCCTCACTTTAGAAATTGGCGAGGCTTCTTAGAATACCCTTACAAAGATCAAAGTTGATAATAATTATCGTTAGCATTAAAGTAAATTTTCCAGTTAAGGAGGATTTACTATGTCACATACATTTCCCGCTCTGCCTTACCCGTACGATTCACTAGAGCCGTACATCGACGCGAAAACCATGGAAGTGCATTACAGCAAACACCACAAGACGTACTTTGATAAGTTTGTAAATGCCGTTGAAGGGAGCGAGCTCGAAACTCAGTCATTAGACGAGATCTTTGACAATATCTCTAAGCTCAGTCCAGCAGTACGTAATAATGGTGGCGGCTATTACAACCACATCATTTATTGGAATTGCATGTCACCAAACGGTGGCGGAGAGCCTCAAGGCGCGCTTGCTCAAGCAATTAACGATAAATTTGGTAGCTTTGCGCAATTTAAAGAGGCGTTTGCCCAAGCAGCCATCAATACCTTTGGGTCTGGCTTTGCATGGCTGATCGTAAAAGATGGTGAGATTCACATTACGTCCACCAGCAATCAAGATAACCCTCTGATGGACGTAGTGGATGTGCGCGGTGAACCAATCCTCGCATTAGACGTGTGGGAGCACGCGTATTACATCAGCTACCAAAACCGTCGCCCAGAATATATTGATGCGTGGTGGAACGTCGTCAACTGGCGAGCAGTTGAAGAAAACTATGCTCACGCTCTCTTATAAAGAGCATCGCTACTTACGGTATTAACATCCGCGCTAATGCCTGCTTTCATACCCAGGTCAATCTTGCTTGAATCTCGCATATTTCGGTGACTTGGGTATATACTGCCCCTCTCTTTGACCAACTCTATTTCAATACCATGTTTGATATCGCTTTATACGAACCAGAAATCGCGCCGAACACCGGCAACATCATTCGACTATGCGCCAACTGCGGTGCAAACCTTCACTTAATTGAACCTCTGGGTTTCGATCTTGAAGAGAAAAAAGTCCGCCGCGCTGGTTTGGATTACCATGATTTAGCTCGCGTAACGCGTCATAAAAACTATCAAGCGTTCTTAGAATATTTAGAGAAAGAGAAGCAAGGTAACTACCGATTGTTTGCCTGCACCACCAAAACCACAGGTCACCACGTTGATGCACAATACCAAACGGGTGATGTTTTGATGTTTGGTCCAGAAACTCGTGGTTTGCCTGCTGAAATCATCGATAGCTTGCCAATGGAGCAGCGTATTCGCATTCCAATGATGCCAGATGCGCGCAGCCTAAACCTTTCGAATGCCGTTGCGATCATTGCTTTTGAAGCATGGCGTCAAATGGGCTTTGAAGGCGCATTGTAAGCGGCACGAATTCCAAATACAGAAAAGGGCGCTTGGTGCGCCCTTTTGTTTTCTTTGCTGACTAACTCAATCAGCTGAGCTTGTTGCGATCATCATCGTCTTTACGCTCGTATTCCCCTTCGAAGGTATTGCCATTATCTGACTGGGAATCAAATGGGTCACGACGGAACGGGTCTTGCTCAAATGGCCCCTGGTTAGAGAAACCACCTTGGAAGCCACCGCCATGCATGGTTTTCACCACCATTTTGCTCATCAAGTATTTAGCTATCGCGGCGCGTGGCGCAGGAAGCAATACCAACATACCAAGGGCATCGGTCATAAAGCCCGGGGTTAACAGTAGCACGCCAGCCACCGCTAGCATTACGCCTTCAAAAATTTGCTGGGCTGGAATTTCACCTTGTTCAAGACGCCCCTGTACTGACATCAGTGTTTGTATACCTTGGCTACGAACCAACGATGCACCAACAAATGCCGTGATTAAGACTAGTGCAATGGTCGGCCATAAACCTAAAAAGCCGCCCACCTGAATAAATAAGCCGATTTCAATGATCGGAACAAAAATAAACGCTAATAATAAGATAGGAAACACACGCCCTCCTTTGTTTAATTCAGTGTAATGGTAAAAGCAGACTAAGCTCAAACGAATCGTTGTAAAAAAGCGTGTTCATACTGGTCTCCTTCTCTTTTAGACAAAGTAGCGGGAGCGCGTTTCATTCAATTGCGTACCGATTTTTTCGTGCTTTTAAAGTGCTAATTTCGAACTCTAAAAACTCATGTTTGTCGAGGAAAATCGAGTACCCATAAAGGGTTATTAATAACCCGTTCATACTTTGCAAATTATTGACTCATTAAAAACGAAAAAGGTGATCTAGTTACTATTTTTATGCGCTAGGTGCAGTATCATGTGCCACATAAGTCAGGACGGATTTTCCAGCCAAAAATTCTGATGAATGGATTCTAGATTGCAGAAATGGCTAATAAATAACTTTATTATCAGAATTATCATCTAAGGATCCTGCTATGGCTACCCTATCTGATGCTCCAAAAACAGCAAACCCAGCCACTCGTATTGAAGAAGATCTATTAGGTCAACGTCATGTCCCTGCAGATGCGTACTACGGTATTCATACGCTACGTGCGATCGAGAACTTCAACATCTCTAATATGACCATCTCTGACGTACCAGAATTTGTACGCGGCATGGTAATGACCAAAAAAGCAGCCGCGTTGGCAAACAAAGAACTTGGCGCTATTCCAAAAGACGTTGCAAACTACATCATCGAAGCGTGTGATTTGATCCTAGAAACTGGCAAGTGCATGGATCAGTTCCCATCAGACGTATTCCAAGGCGGTGCAGGCACTTCAGTTAACATGAACACGAACGAAGTGATCGCAAACGTTGCGCTTGAGTTGATGGGTAAAGAGAAAGGCCAATACGAATTTGTTAACCCAAATGACCATGTAAACAAGAGCCAATCAACCAACTGTGCGTACCCAACAGGTTTCCGTATTGCGGTATACAACAGCGTACACAAGCTAATGGAAGCAATTGAGTACCTAAAAGGCGCATTCGAACTAAAAGCCGTTGAGTTTAAAGATGTACTGAAAATGGGCCGTACTCAGCTTCAAGACGCAGTACCAATGACAGTAGGTCAAGAGTTCCATGCATGGGCGGTAACACTAAACGAAGAGATTCGTGCTCTAGATTACACATCTAAACTCCTCCTAGAAATCAACCTAGGCGCAACCGCAATCGGTACTGGTCTAAATACACCAACTGGCTACCAAGCGCTTGCAGTAAAACACCTAGCGGAAGTAACAGGCCTTGACGTTGTTGCAGCAGAAGACCTTATCGAAGCAACGTCTGACTGTGGTGCATACGTAATGACTCACGGCGCGCTAAAACGCCTAGCAGTGAAACTATCGAAGATCTGTAACGACCTTCGTCTACTTTCTTCTGGTCCTCGTGCGGGTCTAAATGAATTGAACCTACCTGAAATGCAAGCAGGCTCTTCAATCATGCCAGCTAAAGTAAACCCAGTTATCCCAGAAGTAGTAAACCAAGTTTGCTTCAAAGTTCTCGGTAACGACAACACGGTTTCTTTCGCAGCAGAAGGCGGTCAGCTACAGCTAAACGTAATGGAACCTGTGATCGCACAAAGTGTGTTTGAGTCTATCTCTCTACTACACAACGCGTGTGTGAACCTACGTGATAAATGTATCGACGGCATCACTGTGAACAAAGAAGTTTGCGAAAACTACGTTTACAACTCTATCGGTATCGTCACTTACCTAAACCCATACATCGGCCACCACGAAGGTGACATCGTAGGTAAGATTTGTGCAGAAACTGGTAAGAGTGTTCGTGAAGTCGTGCTAGAGCGCGGTCTGCTTACAGCAGAGGAGCTTGATGAAATCTTGTCAGTAGAAAACTTCATGCATCCTACTTACAAAGCAAAACGTTACGAGTAATAACGAATCCGAAGGGGGCCACTCAGGCCCCTTTTTTAGGCTCTCATACGGTTAACCACATTTTTTATATGCTTTTATTGCCGCTAAACCACTAGGTTCTCATTCTCTGAGCATTTACTCCTGTTCCTGAGTGTTCAAAAAATCAGAATCAAATAAAAAACTAAAGAGGTATCAATATGGTCATGGTCGAACTCTTCGTGGTTCTGCTCTTCATCTATTTGGGGGCAAGAATCGGTGGTATCGGCATTGGTTTTGCCGGTGGTGCTGGGGTCATTGCGTTGTCTTTGATCTTGGGCGTACCAACAAGCCAAGCTTACATTCCCGTTGACGTAATTTTGATCATCATGTCTGTAATCACCGCTATCGCAGCAATGCAGGTAGCGGGTGGTTTAGACTGGATGGTGCAAGTTGCTGAAAACTTTTTGCGCAAGCATCCTGAGCGCATCACCTTTTATGCGCCTATCGTAACTTACCTAATGACATTAATGGCGGGTACTGGCCACACGGCATTCTCTACTTTGCCAGTGATTGCAGAAGTAGCGAAAGGCCAAGGCGTGCGCCCTTCTCGTCCACTGTCTATCGCGGTCGTAGCATCGCAAATCGCTATCACCGCATCACCAATCTCAGCGGCTGTTGTAGCGTTCGCGGCAATGCTGCACCCATTTGGCGTTGACTACCTAACACTACTAGCAATCTGTATCCCAACGACGTTCATCGCGTGCATGATCGGTGCGTTCGTGGCGAACTTCATGGGCTGTGAGCTAAAAGACGATGCTGAATACCAAGAGCGTCTAGAAAAAGGCTTAATCAAGCTAAATACAGAAGCAAAACGCGAAATCCTACCAACAGCGAAGAAAGCAACCTTCATCTTCCTAGGCGCAATCGCATTTGTCGTGTGTTACGCAGCAGCAATTTCTGGCTCTGTGGGTCTTATCGAGAACCCTGCTCTAGGCCGTAACGAAGCTATCATGACGGTAATGCTAGCAGCTGCGGCAGCTATCGTAATGAGCTGTAAAATCGATGCTGGCAAAATCCCAGCAGCAGCAACATTCCGCTCTGGTATGACAGCGTGTGTGTGTGTTCTTGGTGTGGCATGGCTAGGTTCTACGTTCGTTAACGCGCACGTTGACGGCATCAAAGAAGTGGCTGGTGCGCTACTAGCAGACTACCCATGGATGCTAGCACTTGTTCTATTCTTCGCTTCAATGCTGCTTTACTCACAAGGTGCAACCACTGTTGCGCTGATGCCAGCAGCACTAGCAATCGGTGTCGCACCACTTACCGCAGTTGCATCTTTCGCAGCAGTAAGTGCGCTATTCGTGCTGCCAACTTACCCAACGCTACTTGCCGCGGTTGAGATGGACGACACGGGTTCAACTCGTATCGGTAAGTACGTATTCAACCACCCATTCTTTGTACCTGGTGTGGTAACCATCGCTTCTGCGGTAGCACTTGGCTTCGCATTCGGTGGTCTACTGATCTAGTAGAAACAGAGTCTTACTCGGGGAGCTTCGGCTCCCTTTTTTATTGCCTGTTGTCTTGATTTATGCTCAATAAATCTTCATTTTCATGAAACTTATTGACTCGCCTCCGGGTCTGATTGAGTTACACTAACGGCAATTATCTAAGATGAATTGACTCTTTTATGCGCGCATTACTTTCCGTTTTACTCTTAGGGCTCATTACCTTTTCCACTCCGTCTTTAGCTTTATTTGGCAAAGACCAGTTTAACAGTAGCCAGAACAACAGTTTTGGTAGCAGCAGCGACAGTTTTGTTCCTGTTGATCAGGCGTTTCCATTTAACTTCTACCAGCAAGATGACAAATTGATGCTCGATTGGCAGGTACGTGACGGGTACTACCTATATCAAGAGCGCTTGTCTGTAGCTGGTGAGAAAGTATCGCTAGGCGAACTGCAAATGGAAGACGGCACACCGCATAAAGATGAATTCTTTGGTGACGTGCATATCTATACTCAACCTCTCTTCGTTAATGTACCAATGCATGATTGGCAAGACGGTGCTCGCGTAGTCGTGCAATACCAAGGTTGTGCGAAAGCAGGCTTCTGTTACCCGCCAGAAACTCGCGTGATTCCTATCAGCGCGTTTACTTCGTCGAACTCAGATTCAACAACGGCGACAACTGCATCAAAAGCAGAACAGACACCAACAGCAACGCCACCAGCGGCGCAATCATCTACGTCTGGTGACACATCATCAGCGCCAGTAACACAGCAAGATAGCCTTGCAGCCAACCTTGCTGATAACTGGTGGACACCACTTCTGTTCTTGGCGCTTGGTGTGGGCTTGGCGTTTACACCTTGTGTGCTGCCTATGTACCCAATTCTGACCAGCATAGTGCTTGGCAGTGGCAAACTAAGCCAACGCCGTGCGCTAGGCTTGTCATTCGTCTACGTGCAAGGCATGGCGCTGACTTACACTCTACTCGGCCTTGTGGTGGCATCTGCAGGTATGCAGTTCCAAGCGGCAATGCAGCACCCTTATGTGCTGATTGGCTTGAGCGTACTGTTCATCACACTCGCTTTTTCTATGTTTGGTCTGTACTCATTACAGCTACCAAGCAGCGTGCAAACGTGGCTGAATAACTTAAGTAACAAGCAGCAAGGTGGTAGCAGTGCTGGCGTGTTTGCCATGGGGGCGATTTCTGGACTGGTTTGTTCTCCTTGTACCACGGCACCTCTGTCTGGTGCGCTACTTTACGTGGCACAAAGCGGCGATTTGCTGACGGGTGGTATCGCGTTATACGCGCTGGCGATGGGCATGGGTATTCCGCTTATTCTTGTTGCAGTCTTCGGCAACAAACTGCTACCAAAAGCAGGTGGTTGGATGGACCGAGTGAAAACACTCTTCGGCTTTATTCTGCTTGCCGCACCTATCTTCTTACTAGAACGCATCATGCCAGAAATGTGGTCAACGATTCTGTGGTCAGCACTGGGTATTGCTGCTTTTGGTTGGCTATACCACATCAAAAACAGTCTAGAGTTTGGTGGCTGGAAACAAAGTGCCGTGGGCATAATCGCCGTCTTAGGTTTGCTAGCCTCAGCACAACCTATCTTAAATTACTGGTTTGGCAACAGCACAACACAAACTCAGCAAGCCACTGTTAGCTTTACTCGCATTGCTAACGTGGCGGATCTTGAAGAACAACTGGCACTTGCGAAAGCGGCAGGTAAACCCGTCATGCTCGATTTCTACGCCGATTGGTGTGTAGCATGTAAAGAGTTTGAAAAGTACACCTTCCATGACCCAAGCGTCGAAGCCAAACTGCAAGACTTCATTCTTCTGCAAGCGGACGTGACCAAAAACCAAGTGCAAGACATCAAACTACTGAAGCACATGAGTGTGCTTGGTTTACCAACAATTGAGTTTTGGGATGCCAGTGGTGAACACGTTTCAAACGCTCGTTTGACGGGCTTTATGCAAGCCGAGCCTTTCTTAGAGCATATCAAGCAGTTCTGATAACCAGATATTCAAACGCCAGTGATGTCCACTGGCGTTTTTTATTGCTCAGATTTGAATAAGAACATTGCGTTTATATGCAATTTTCCTAATAAAAGTCGATTTGGTTCAGACTTTTAGCGAATAAATATTGTCCACTCTCTCAAAGCTGGACAATAATAAATTTAACGAAATAGTCAAAAGTGTTTAACGTCATGGATTCGACCTACACCATCATTATTGCAGATGATCACCCACTCTTCCGGAATGCCTTGTTTCAATCTATCCACATGGCTATTAGTGGTGCAAATTTGCTGGAAGCGGACTCACTCGACGCACTTCTGGCTTTGTTAGAACGAGAGGAAGAGCCAGATTTAGTGCTATTGGACCTCAAAATGCCAGGAGCAAATGGTATGTCTGGCTTGATTCATTTGCGAGCAGAGCATCCAGATTTACCTATCGTCGTCGTTTCAGCGAGTGAAGAGCCGGCGATCGTGACGCAGGTGAAAAGCCATGGTGCATTTGGTTTTATTCCCAAGTCCAGCGACATGCGCGAATTAGTGAACGCGCTCAATCAAGTGCTGAATGGCGACCCATACTTCCCTGAAGGGTTGATCACCAATAACGCGGCATGTAATGACTTAGCGGAAAAGATTGCTGCGCTAACACCGCAGCAATATAAAGTGTTGGGAATGTTGTCCGATGGCTTGCTGAACAAGCAAATCGCTTACGAATTGAATGTTTCAGAAGCCACCATAAAAGCGCACATGACAGCGATTTTCCGTAAGCTCGGTGTAAAGAACCGCACGCAAGCCGTGATTATGCTGACGGAAATGAGCGACTAGATTGACGTCTTATCGTCAGACTTACTTTTTTCGTTTGGCAATCGGATACCGACTTTAGTGACCTGCTGATCAACAACATCAGCGACGATCCAATGCAAACCTTGCCACTCGAAATGGTCTCCCAATACTGGCGTGCTACCTAATTGCTCTTCGACAAGGTTTCTCAAACTTTTATCCAGCGGTTCATCCCCCAGATTCAAACCATACATCACGGCAATATCGGCAAGCTTCACTTCAATATCGAGGAAGAAGTCACCGAAGAATCGCGCTAGCGACGCTTTCTCTGGGGCTTCACTAAACAGTAAGCTCAGTGCATCTAAATCCTTTTCTTGAGCTAATACACACAAGGTATCATCTTCCTCAAGACGCGTACTGCCGGATGGGTGCAATAGCTCTTTACTGCGAAATACAGCGGCGATACGCGTTCCTTCCGGCATCGAAAGACTACGTAATGGCTCACCAATGCACCATTTATCTGCTTTAAGTCTATAGATAAAAAGCTCCCACTCACTGGTCGGGTAAATCTCTACACCCGTACGCGAAATTGGCTCAGGCTTAGAAGGTAGCTCGACCTTTGCAAGAGACATCGCCTTAGTCAACGTGCCCCCTTGTACTATCAAAGACACCATTACTACAAAGAATGCCAAATTGAAGTACAGTTGAGCATCTGGCAACCCTGCCATCATCGGAAATACCGCGAGGATGATAGGTACAGCACCACGCAGTCCTACCCAAGAGACAAACCACTTTTCACGTGGCGTGAAACTCTTGAATGGCAGTAAACCAATCCAAACTGAGATTGGTCGGGCAAACAAAATCATCCCGAAGGCAAGCGCAAGACCTGGCAACGCAATAGAGAGTAAATTAGATGGTGTAACCAACAAGCCAAGCACCAAGAACATACCAATTTGAGCTAGCCACGTCATACCATCTAAAACATGAAGAATAGAGTGTCGGCTGCGTGTTGGACGGTTACCTAATAAAAGACCAACAAGGTAAATCGACAAAATACCACTGCCACCCAAAGTGTTAGATAAAGCGAAAATAAGCAAGCCACCACTGACCGTTAAAATAGAATACAGCCCATCTGGTAATTGATTGCGATTGATAACTTTCCATAAGATCCAACCACCAGCGAAGCCAAGTAACGCGCCGATACCAAACTGCTTAAGAAAACTGAACGCCAAAAAGCCCGCACTTAAATCTGCGCCAGGGTTCGCTAAAATAGCAATCAGAGTTACGGTCAGAAACACCGCCATAGGGTCATTGGTGCCGGATTCAATTTCCAGCGTTGAACCAACACGTTCGTTCAGGCTACGACCTTTGAGTAGAGAGAAGACCGCGGCAGCATCGGTGGAACCAACAATCGCACCAACCAATATGCCTTGCAATAAATCTAAGTCGAATAACCACGTTGCCATCAGCCCGGTCAAAATGGTGGTGATCGCAACGCCAAATGTCGCCAAAGAGACCGAGGGCCATAACGCAACCCTAAAGCTGGCGACCCGCGTTCTCATCCCACCATCAAGCAAAATGATGGCTAATGCGAGGTTACTAACCAAATAAGCGATGGAAAAGTTATCGAATAAAATGCCGCCTAAGCCGTCTTCCCCCGCCAGCATTCCAACGGCTAAAAATACCAAAAGAATTGGGATCCCCAACTTAGAAGACACTGGGCTTAAAAGAACGCTAAGTGCGATTAACAACGCACCTATTAGAAAAAAACTGTTAATGGTGTCTGCGTCCATTCTCACCCTCCCTTAATGAAAAACGATAATAATTGTGATGAGCAAGGCTACTTCGTTAATGAGGTAATGCCCTAATCTGCCTCCCCTTTACACCGTCTCAAAATGCGAGGTTGTACGAGAATGACTCAGTTATATTACTTTATTGTGCGTTAAAACGGTGATTTGATGCGAAAACTTTATGTAAATAAATTACTTGAGAGCTTTCTTATCTACGCCTTCTCTCTTTAAGAGCCACAAGATCACCACCAATATTTACACAGCATCTCCAAGTTCAATGAAGAAAAGATTAATGGCCAGTCTTAATCATGCTTGTTTATCCAATCAACCTTTAGACCTTTGGCTAACTTAACAGTTTATTAACATAACATTTTACCCCTTTGTTCGCTGCAAAAGCCCATAGCATGGGGATTCTTCATTTTTAACACCCCGACTAAAGTTGAAAAGAGTTATTGCCAACACCTTGCTAATGTACACATTGAAACATTTCATTAACAACAATACCAATCGTAAGGAGACGGCAATGGCATTTGAAAGCGAAGAAAGAGCCAAAGCCTATTGGGACAAAAACGTGAAGCTCATGATCGGCCTAATGGTCATCTGGTTCGTCGTGTCTTTCGGCTGCGGCATTTTATTTGTCGACGTACTAAATCAATTTCAACTAGGCGGTTACAAACTCGGTTTCTGGTTTGCTCAACAAGGCTCCATCTATGCCTTCCTAGGAATTATTTTCTATTACGCATGGAAGATGCGCCAAATTGACCGTGAATTCGGCGTGGACGAATAAGGAGTCACTCAGATGGATTTGAAAACTATTACCTACCTGGTCGTTGGCGCCACGTTCATCCTGTACATCGGGATTGCTATTTGGGCTCGCGCCGGCTCAACCAAAGAGTTTTATGTTGCTGGTGGCGGTGTAAACCCGATTGCAAACGGTATGGCAACCGCAGCCGATTGGATGTCCGCAGCGTCGTTTATCTCAATGGCAGGCTTAATTGCCTTCATGGGCTATGGCGGCTCAGTATTTCTAATGGGTTGGACTGGTGGTTACGTTCTGCTTGCGCTGTTGCTAGCACCTTACCTACGCAAATTTGGGAAGTTTACGGTGCCAGAGTTTGTTGGTGAACGCTTTTACTCCAATACCGCACGTATCGTAGCGGTTGTTTGTCTTATCATCGCATCAGTGACTTATGTTATCGGTCAGATGAAAGGCGTAGGTGTTGCGTTTGGTCGCTTCTTAGAAGTGGACTACTCCACTGGCCTATTAATTGGTATGTGTATCGTTTTCATGTACGCGGTTCTTGGCGGCATGAAAGGCATCACTTACACGCAGATTGCTCAATATTGCGTACTCATTCTTGCTTACACTATCCCTGCAATCTTTATCTCTCTGCAACTCACTGGTAACCCAATCCCACAAATTGGTCTGGGGAGTACCATGGCTGGTACCGATGTCTATCTACTCGATCGGCTTGACCAAGTTGTGACCGAACTCGGATTCAGTGAATACACGACCCAAGTACGTGGCGACACACTTAATATGTTTGTCTACACCATGTCACTGATGATTGGTACTGCCGGTCTACCACACGTAATTATCCGTTTCTTTACGGTGCCGAAGGTTCGCGACGCACGTACATCAGCAGGCTGGGCTCTGATCTTCATCGCAATCCTTTACACTACTGCACCAGCGGTATCAGCGATGGCTCGCCTCAACCTAATGAATACGGTAAATCCAGCTCCGGGTCAGCACCTAGCGTATGACGAGCGTCCTGCGTGGTTCAAAAACTGGGAAACAACTGGACTACTCGGTTTTGACGATAAAAATGGCGATGGCAATATCCAATACACTTCAGATGCGTCCACCAACGAACTGCGCGTTGATAACGACATCATGGTATTGGCTAACCCAGAGATCGCTAAACTACCAAACTGGGTGATCGCACTTGTGGCAGCAGGTGGTCTTGCAGCTGCACTATCTACCGCAGCAGGTTTACTACTCGCCATTTCTTCAGCTATTTCCCATGACTTAATCAAAGGGGTTATCAATCCGAACATATCCGAGAAAAAAGAGCTACTTGCTAGTCGAATATCAATGGCAGTAGCGATAGCAGCCGCAGGCTATCTCGGTTTAAATCCGCCTGGATTTGCCGCAGGTACGGTAGCACTCGCCTTTGGTCTTGCCGCTTCATCCATCTTCCCTGCATTGATGATGGGCATCTTCAGCAAGAGCATCAACAAAGAAGGCGCAATCGCCGGTATGATTGCAGGTATCAGTATTACGCTGTTCTACGTATTCCAACACAAAGGCATCCTTTTCGTTGCTGATTGGAAATATCTAGAAAGCTGGGGAACAAACTGGTTCCTGGGTATTGAGCCAAACGCGTTTGGTGCTATTGGCGCACTATTTAACTTCATCGTCGCATTCGCTGTCTCCAAAGTAACAGCAGAAACGCCACAAGAAGTAAAAGACCTAGTCGAACACGTTCGCGTGCCAGTAGGTGCTGGTAGTGCAGTGGATCACTAAAAACTAATCAAAACCACAAAAGCCCCGTTTGGAACCAGCCGTCCGGGGCTTTTTTATTCTCACTTTTCAGTTACCATATTCGCAGTATGTCGTTGCAAGGAAGCCAAGATGTTCAAAAACAAGCACTTTATTCTCGCTCTACTGATTGCGCCAGTTCTCTCTTTGATCGCTTACTTCGGTACCGATATGGCCCTCAGCGAGAAGCCCCACGCGGCGCAAGAAGGGGAAACTTACAAACTCGCGAGTAAGTCTAATTGTCGTTACACCAGCGGTCTGTGTGATATGGAAAATGGCGATTTTAAAGTGAAATTTCGCTCGGAAAAACTCACTAAAAATAACTTAGAATTGTCACTCAACGCCGCTTACCCACTCGAAGGGGTTAAAGTTTCTATTGTGAGTGACAAAGAGAAAAACGCTCAACCGATTGATATGAAGCCCGCCGATCAAGCAGGCCAAAGCTGGTACATCACCTTACCAAAGCCTGCATCTGCAGAAAGCTGGTTAAGAGTCGTCATTCAATCAGGCGGCACACTGTATTATGGTGAAACGCAAACCGCATTTGTGAAGTACGAAACCTTATTTACTGAATAACGCTGACAAGCTAATTCACTGGTCTTCAAATGACAGTGACTTAGTTTCACTCAGCATAAATGAACTCCTACTCAGCCGACGCCTTTGCGTCGGCTTTTGTTTCCGTAAGTCTTTCTTCAACAACCTCTTACTGTAAAAAGGGTTGCCAACTCACAAGTTAATTGATAATAATTATCATTACATTTAATGAGAGGTGGTTATGGACAACAAACGGGACATCTTTAACGCATTTTTTAAAGCCCAAGATAGATTCCTTCTCGCCGCACCACATGGCTTTGAGCCAGACGTGATTCATGACTATATTCATTGGGGAATGGTGTTGTCTTCCTGTTATGAACACGATGCCGATGAAGAAAATCTATTGTTGTGTGAGCTGTTTTTACGTCAGGTTTATTTCCATTTACTAGACGCAATTCAAGACTCAACTCGCAGTCGTATCTTCCGTCGTGTCTGTCTCGATTCTATCCATACGCCATTATTTTGCCTCAAACGCTATTACTACCAGTTTGAACAAGGCGACGTGAAATTTCTCGCACTACAACAACAATTACGCCTGATTCAAATCTCACTCGATTAACCAAAAGGATCCCTACCATGAGCACCGAATTCCGCATAGAAACTGACAGTATGGGCGAAGTAACGGTCCCTGCAGATGCTCTCTACCAAGCCCAGACTCAACGCGCCGTCGATAACTTCTCATTCAGTCAACATAAAATGCCATCTGGTTTTATCAAAGCGTTAGCACACATCAAGCAGACTGCGGCACTCACCAACGCACAGCTAGGGCTGCTTGAGGGAGATATTGCCAACGCGATTGCTGACGCAGCTCAAGCAATTATCGAAGGCAATCATATTGAGCAATTCCCAATTGACGTGTTCCAAACGGGATCAGGCACTAGCTCAAATATGAATGCGAATGAAGTAATTGCAACACTGGCCTCCCAGCATCTAGGCGGCACTGTCAGCCCTAATGATCACGTCAACATGGGGCAAAGCAGCAACGATGTGGTACCAACGGCCATTCAAGTTAGCGCAGCATTAGCCATCGAAAAACAGCTCTTCCCGGCCCTGTCACACCTCAGCCAAACACTAGAGTCTAAACAGCAAGCATTGAAAGATGTTGTAAAAACCGGTCGCACCCACTTAATGGACGCGATGCCAATTACCTTTGCTCAAGAACTTGGCGGTTGGCAGTTCCAAATCGAGCATGCAAAACAAGCGATTGAACAAGCTCTTCCTGCTGTAAAAGCCTTAGCCCAAGGTGGTACGGCGGTTGGAACGGGGATCAATGCTGATCCACGCTTTGCAGACTTATTCGCTAGCAACCTAACCCAGTCAACTCGTATTCAGTTCACGGCCAGTGATAACTTCTTTTTCAATTTAAGCAGTCAAGATGCGATCGTCGCTCTGTCGGGACAGCTCAAAACAGCAGCAGTTGCGATCATGAAGATCGCAAACGATCTTCGTTGGATGAATTCAGGCCCATTGGCTGGTTTAGGTGAAATTGAATTACAAGGCTTGCAACCGGGTTCTTCCATCATGCCTGGCAAAGTAAATCCTGTGATCCCAGAAGCCGCAGCTATGGCATCAGCGCAAGTCATTGGTAATGACACCACCATTACCGTCGCAGGCCAAGCGGGCAACTTCCAGCTTAACGTCATGCTGCCAGTTATTGCTCATAACGTATTGGAGAGCGTCGAGTTACTCTCTAACAGCGCAACCGCTTTAGCTGACAAAGCCATTGCGACGTTTGAAGTTCGCCAAGATAACTTGGATGTAGCACTCGCCAAAAACCCAATTTTGGTCACGGCTCTCAACCCGGTCATTGGTTACCTAAAAGCGGCAGAAGTCGCGAAAAAAGCCTACAAACAGGGACGCGCGATTATTGATGTCGCGGAAGAAGAAACTGATTTGGATAGAGCCACACTAGAGCGATTGCTTAATCCAGCCAAACTGACCCAAGGCGGCGTCGCAGAATAAACGGCAAACTCAGCCTATCAACTAAGATTACAAACATCGAGACCTCCATTCGGAGGTCTCTTTTATAGCGATTTTTCAAACACTCCAATCCTAAGCGACTCGATTGAGCACCGAACGCAACTTAAGCGGCTTAACTGGCTTAGCAATAAAGCTGAACCCATTTGCTTTGATGCCATCAAGCATATCATCGGTACGATCTGCACTGATGATGACGCCTTCGAAGCTGTGGCCTAATCTCAGGCGGCATTGCTGTAGCACTTCTAAACCAGTACGACCATCATCAAGTCGGTAATCGGAGAAAATTACATCCGGAATCCAACCATCCTCAAGCGCTTGTAGACTTTCAACTAAATCAATCGCAACTCGTGTATCGCAACCCCATCGGGAAAGTAAGTTTTCCATGCCGACTAGAATGTCAGGCTCATTATCGACACAAAGGATTCTCAGATGACCAAGTTCAGATTGCTTACTCATTGCCACGTGAACTGGATGAGGCTGAACATGATCAGCTTTATCTAGGGTGATGGAAAAAACACTGCCTTTTCCAACCCAAGAGCGCATCGAAATTTCATGCCCAAGTACCTGAGCAATTCCTTTCGAAATCGCCAAACCAAGCCCGAGACCTTGGTCGGAACGAACTTGAGTTCCGCGATTAAACTCTTCAAAAATCTCTTGCTGCTTCTCTTCTTCAATCCCCACTCCATTATCCCATACATCAATACGCACTCGCCCTTTCACACGGCGAACACCGAGTGCGACTTTGCCATTCGGGTTGTAACGAAACGCATTGGTCAGGAAGTTTTGCACCACACGGCGCAGCAGTTTGGGATCCGACTTAACCATGAGTGAGGACGGAATCATGGTGAACTCTATACCTTGCTGTTTGGCTAACGCACTAAACTCAGCATTCAAATTCGATAACACATCATTTAACGCAAAGCCATGCACGTTGACTTCCAACTTGCCCGATTCCAAACGCGAGATATCCAGCAAATCTCCAATTAAGTCTTCGGCAGCCTCTAAAGCACTTTCAATGTGTGCCGACAGCTTTTTGGCTTCACTGTCTTTGGCGACTTCCGACAGTGAAGAAGCGAATAGACGCGCCGCGTTGAGCGGTTGCATCAAGTCATGGCTTACTGCCGCCAAGAACCGTGATTTGGACTTCGATTCCAAATCCGAGCGCTGCGTCGCTTCCACCAGCTGCTTGTTAAGTTGTTCTAATTCTCGAGTCCGCAGACGTACCCTTTCTTCCAATGTCTCGTTGGCGTCTTTCAGTGCTTGCTCTGCATCACGGAATACGGTGATGTCGGTAAAGCTCATCACAAAGCCACCACCTGGCATTGGGTTACCTTGCACCTCTATCACGCGACCATCGGGACGAACCCGAGAAGAGGTGTGCCGAGTCCCTTGCTCAAGGTGATAAACACGGCGACGGACGTGGTCATCAGGGTCACCAGGGCCACACAACCCCTGCTCTGCATTGTGCCGAATCACATCCGCAATCGGTCGACCTACTTGAATCAGGCCTGGCGGAAATTCAAAGAGTTCTAAATAGCGTTGGTTCCACGCTACCAAGCGTAGTTGCTTATCGACGACCGCAATACCTTGTCCAATATGCTCAATCGCGCCTTGGAGTAAACCCCGACTAAAATCGTACAGTTCAGAGGCTTCATCGACGATAGTCGCCACCTCTTCAAGCTGCATGTTTCTACCTTGCAGAGCGGAAGTAAGTACTAACTTAGCAGAAGATGCACCAAATACCCCTGCTAGCACACGCTCCGTATGCCGAATCAGAGAAGATGGCGCTTGTTGATTCGGCATCAACTCTTCTCGTTGCTGGCTCCAGTAGGCTTGAAACGCCGCTTTAACTCGCGTTCGTCCTACAAATCTGGACGCTAGCATTTCCAGTTCTGCAACCGTAACGCGGCTCTGGTACAGACTCATATTTTCGCTTTCAGGCAACGGTGTACCAACGAATGATGCCGATTGTAAGCGCTCACTTAGGCTTGGTCGGGTAGCCATAGAAACCACAACAAAACACACTGCATTAGCGACCACACTGAGGATCATCCCCCAATCTGAAATCGCGATATCAAAACTAGCCAATACCTCTGGTGGCGTAATCAACCAGATCAGGAAGTTATTGCTGGCGTCTCCGGCAAGCATGTCTGTTTGGCTCATTAACGTAATCAGCCAGGTAGCAAAACCCACCGCGAGGCCGACATACACACCTTTCTTATTCCCTTGACGCCAATACATACCGCCAACCAGCGCAGGAGCGAATTGCGTGATAGCCGCGAACGAGAGAAAGCCGATAGCAGAAAGTGAATGAATGGTGTCCAACGCTTGATAGAAACACCACGCGCCAATCAACAAAACTAAAATCAAACCACGGCGGATCCGCAGTAATAATTCAGAAAAATGGTGATGGTTACGCTGCGTCAGTCGCATGCGACGCAATAGCAATGGCATAACCAAGTCATTCGAGACCATGATCGCTAAGGCAATCGTCGATACGATAACCATGCCACTTGCCGCTGAAGTACCGCCTAGAAACGCAAGCAAGGCGATTTCACTCGCCCCTACCGACATCGGCACACTGATGACATAAGTATCAGGCGAAGCGCCACTCAAGAGACCTTGCCCTACCCACGCAATAGGTAAAACAAAAATCCCCATTAAGATCAGATAAATGGGGAACAACCAACGAGCCACATGCAAATCTTGAGCACGTTCATTTTCCACCACCATCGTATGGAATTGTCGCGGAAGGCAAACGATCGCCAGCATCGTGAGTACAGTATGAATCAATATAGTCGGGATATTTGGTGACTGATACGTCTGTGCGGCAACATCAATTAAGCTCAAATTCTCGGTGTTCATCGCCAACCAAACAATGAAGACACCAACCACTAAAAAAGCCAGCAGTTTGATAATGGATTCGAAGGCAATTGCCATCATCATCCCACGATGGTGTTCCGTGTTATCAATGTGGCGGGTACCGAATAGCATCGTAAAAATCGCCAATGCGACCACAACAAACCACGACACGCTACCGTTTTGATAACCAAAATCAGTAGCCAGCTCCGGAGCAATAATTTCAAGCCCCATAGTGATACCACGCAGCTGTAAAGCGATGTACGGCAAAATTCCCGCAACCGCTATGAGCGTAACAACCACGGCCAAACCTTGGGATTTACCGTAGCGTGCTCCGATAAAGTCAGCAATCGACGTGATGTGTTCCCGTTTAGCAATCAAAATAAGCCGAGCTAAAACGCGCCATCCGATGGTAAACACTAAAATGGGAGCAATATAGATGGGCAAGAAAGACCAAGGATTACTGCTGGCCTGCCCGACCGTGCCGTAGAAGGTCCATGATGTACAGTACACCGCAATGGAAAGGCTATAAATCCAAGGCCGCCAGCGCGCTAGCCACCTTTTCTGAATATCGCCGTACCACGCGATGATAAATAAAGCTCCCAAATACGCTAAAGAAACGGGAACCACCAGCCATCCTTGCATCCGATATCCTTTCTTGCCTTTCTTGCTACTTTTAAAGCAAGAGAATAAAAAAACCTCTCCATGAGGGAGAGGTTTCATTTAACACTGCTTTGATAACGGAGACAAAGCTTAGTTTTTAACCTTTGTTACATAAGTCTAATTCTGTGTTTCAAGTGGCTTGTCTGATACATCAACCACCTGATGTGGGTCTTGCGAATCAAGCTTGATGAACAGAGCCAATAACCCCATCGCGGCCATGCCCCAGAACACAAGAGGTCCCCAGTGCTCATAACCCCAGCCACTCAATACGGTCATTAACGCGATAAATGCGCCCAACGGAATCGCGTTATACAACGCTTGCAACGCTACGATCTTATTTTCTTCGGAGTTTTGGATATATTGGATCGCGGCAATGTGCGCGGTAGCGAAAGTCACACCATGCAATAGTTGAACAACCACCAAAGCAATAATTGATGTTGTCGACGCCGTAATACCCCAACGCATCATTACACCAACGGCAGCAGCAATAAACAGCGCGCGTATTGACCAACCTACGAATAAACGCTTACTCAGTGCAAACACTGCCACTTCTGCGGCCACCCCCAAGCTCCATAAGTAGCCAATGACATCTTCCGAGTGACCAGCGGCCTTCCAGTGAATCGCACTAAAGCCGTAGTAAGCCGCATGACTGCCCTGAATTAGTGACACCAACACTAAGAATTTTAGTATCGGCTTGTCGGTCAAAAGAGCGGTCAGCTTTGGACGTTCTCCGCTTTGCCCACCGTGCGTTACAGGCATTGGGTTAGTCGGTCGCATAGCAAACAGCAACGAGATAAACACGCCGAACATCGCAGTGTACAAAATCATATCGGAGCCAAATTCAGCCACCAGGTAGCCCACTGCCGTCGAGCCTGCGATAAAGGCGATCGAACCCCATAGCCGCGTGCGGCCATAATCGAGCATTTTCAGGCGAGCGTAGTAATTTGCCATCGCGTCCGACAACGGAATAATCGGTCCACAACAAAGATTGAACAACACTGTCGCTAGTGCCATTAACCAAAAGCTACCACCCGTAAAAAAGTGAAATCCAACAAAAAGGAGGGCAGCGAAACTCAACCAACGTAAAGCAGGCATAAGATGTTCGACTTTGTGTACTCGTGGGGTGATCACGATATTGGCAACACAACGTGTCGCAAGGCCTAACCCGACCAGCAAACCGATATCTGTCGAAGATACGCCCTGCTCCTTAAACCAAAGTGACCAAAATGGCAGATACACGCCATACGCAAAGAAGAATCCGAGAAAGTACTGGGAAATCCAGCCATACGGAGAAGGTTTCAACATTACTAATATCCTAAAACGGGAACACCAACGTTCGAGCCGGGAATTATGGATCGCCATGCGTATTATAAAAAGGGAAGAATAAGAAACTTATCGTTTCCTCGATGGAATACTAACTTTGCGACATTTGGCATCTTCAAGCGAAAACATCGTAATTTAGACCAAAGTCGTCTGGCTTCCGGTAAGAAATTTGTCAGACTTAGAGAGTGTTCCTTCCATCATTATTGGGTGTTCTCATGCCTGACAAATTTAACATGCAATCTCCACCGTTCGATCGCTTAACTGAAGCACAACAAACGCGACTGCGATCGTCTCTGGACGTCGCCTACTATCGAGCTCGAGATGTTATTTTATCCTGCGGACAGAAGAACCCCCACTTACATATTCTGATCAAAGGCGCGGTAGAAGAGCGCTCCAACGATCAACAGGAAGTGTTCGCACATTATGCCAACGACGATATGTTCGATGTACGCTCGTTACTTGAAGACAAGGTACGTCATCACTACATCGCGCTTGAGGACACGCTCTCTTACCTACTGCCGAAAGAAATTTTCCTTGCCCTTTACAACGAAAATGGCCAGTTTGCAGCCTATTTCGATAACAATTTATCGAAACGGCAAGAGCTCATCGAAGCAGCCCATCAACAGCAAAACTTAGCGGAGTTTATTCTCACTAAAGTTGACCGCAGCATTTATCACCCACCGATGATCCTCGAACCAAATACACCAATTAACGAGGTAACACGTTCCTTAAAAGAAAATAGGATTGACGCTGCATTGGTTCAACTCCATGGCGATGATCCACGATTGGAAAAATGGCCATCAGCCCACCCGTACGCAATAGTGACTCGTACTAATATGCTGCATTCTGTGATGTTGGATGGTTGCGCGCTCGACACACCAGTGGGTGAGATCGCGAGCTTTCCTGTTTATCACGTTGATGATGGTGACTTTCTATTCAACGCCATGATCACAATGACCAGAAACAGAATGAAACGCCTCATGGTATGTGAAGGTAACAGAGCCGTTGGCATGCTGGATATGACCCAAATTCTTAGCGCGTTCTCAACCCACTCTCACGTGTTAACGCTCAGTATTGCTCGAGCAAGCAGCGTGGAAGAGCTCGCTTTGGCCTCAAACCGCCAACGTCAATTGGTCGAGAGCTTATTGAAAAACGGCATCCGCACTCGCTTCATCATGGAGCTGATCTCAGCCGTAAACGAGCAAATTATCGAGAAAGCGTTCGAGTTAATAATACCACCAGCCTTGCACGACCATTGTTGCTTGATCGTACTCGGCTCTGAAGGCCGAGGAGAGCAAATTCTCAAAACCGATCAAGACAATGCCCTGATTATTCAAGATGGTCTGGAATGGCCTCATTGCGAACAAGTGATGCGATCCTTCACACACACCCTACAACAGCTCGGTTATCCACTTTGCCCTGGTAAAGTGATGGTTAACAACCCGAAATGGGTCAAAACACAGCAAGAATGGATAAGCACCCTAAACCACTGGATAGCTAAAGCCGAACCAGAACAAATCATGGACTTAGCCATTTTCAGTGACGCCCATGCTGTTGCTGGGAATTGCGAGCTGCTGGCCCCAATTGCGGCACATCTTCGTGACACAATGAAAGATCGCATGTTGATATTGTCTGACTTTACTCGCCCTGCCTTGCAGTTTTCGGTGCCCCTAACTCTATTTGGCAACGTAAAAAGTGCTAAAGACGGATTGGACATTAAACGCGGCGGTATTTTCCCAATTGTACACGGCATTCGCGCCTTGTCTTTGGAGTATGCCATTGAAGAGAAGAACACGTTTGAACGCATTGAAGCTCTGAGAAATAAGCGCATCTTAGAATCCGAAACGGCAGATAATCTCAACGAAGCACTTAAATTGTTCTTTAAACTTCGTCTTAATCAGCAACTCAAAAAGCAAGAAGCGTTGAATAACATTGATATTAAACAACTGGATAGAACTGAGCGTGATTTGCTTCGCCACAGCTTACATGTGGTGAAGAAATTTAAGCAATTTTTAGGCTTCCATTATCAAATTCGTGATTAACCCTGATTTTCATAAATCACAGAGGCGTAAGCAATGAACTGGTTACAACGCAAATACTGGCACTACAAACTGAAAGGTTCGCCTTATCAGTCGCTGTTTTGCACGCCAGATAAAACAGAATACGTCTCTCTTGACTGCGAAACCACCAGCCTTGACCCAAATCGCGCCGAGCTGGTGACTATTGCAGCCACCAAGATCATCGACAACCGCATCATCACCAGTCAACCATTTGAAGTCCGCTTACGCGCGCCGCAATCGCTCGACTCAGGCTCGGTCAAGATCCATCGAATTCGCCACCAAGACTTAGTCGATGGCATCAGTGAAAAAGAGGCGCTGCTCGAGCTGCTCGACTTTATCGGCAACCGACCACTTGTGGGCTATCACATTCGTTACGATAAAAAGATCTTAGACCTTGCTTGTCTGCGGCAACTTGGCTTCCCACTTCCTAACCCACTTATCGAGGTCAGTCAGATTTATCACGATAAGTTGGAACGACATTTGCCGAATGCCTATTTCGACTTAAGTCTGGATGCCATTTGTAAACACCTCGAACTTCCTATCCAAGACAAACACGACGCCTTGCAAGACGCGATTTCTGCCGCTTTGGTCTTTGTCCGCTTAACGAAAGGCGATTTACCCAACCTAACCGCACCGTATACATAAAAATCAGTTGACCTAGCTCCCAGAAATACTTTTGTTTCAGCGATTTCCCGGCGCTTCTATCACTCTCATCCTAAAGTCTAATTGTGGAAATACGCGCGGTGACTGACAGTTATAAGCACAACGTCGTCATTACCACGACCAAGTTATTTAGAACCAAAAAACAGCCCTACAAAAATATATTCAAAATCTTATCTAGATTGGTGTAAGGCCGAGAAATAAGGCACAAGGAGAGAAGCCATGAGCGAAGCCCACGTTTATCCGGTAAAAGAAAATATTAAAACTCATACACACGCGGATAATGATACTTACTTAGCCATGTATCAGCAGTCGGTAACCGATCCAGAGGGCTTCTGGAACGAACACGGCAAAATCGTTGATTGGATCAAACCTTTCACCAAAGTAAAAAGCACTTCTTTCGACACTGGCCATGTTGATATTCGCTGGTTTGAAGATGGCACACTGAACGTCTCGGCTAACTGTATTGACCGTCATCTTGCAGAACACGGGGACGACGTCGCCATCATTTGGGAAGGCGATGATCCAGCCGACGACAAAACACTCACTTTCAACGAACTGCACAAAGAAGTGTGTAAATTCTCCAACGCATTGAAAGAGCAAGGCGTACGCAAGGGAGACGTGGTGTGTCTATACATGCCAATGGTGCCAGAAGCCGCTGTGGCTATGCTCGCTTGTACCCGTATTGGTGCGGTTCACACCGTAGTATTTGGCGGTTTCTCACCAGAAGCACTATCCGGCCGTATCATCGACTCTGACGCTAAAGTCGTGATCACCGCAGACGAAGGCGTACGTGGCGGACGCGCTGTTCCACTGAAAAAGAACGTGGATGAAGCACTAACCAACCCAGACGTAAAAACCATCAATAAAGTCGTCGTGCTTAAACGTACAGGTGGTGATGTTGAATGGCATGAACACCGTGATGTTTGGTGGCACGAAGCAACAGCCAACGTTTCTGACGTTTGCCCACCAGAAGAGATGAAAGCCGAAGACCCGCTGTTCATCCTCTACACATCTGGCTCGACAGGTAAACCTAAAGGCGTACTACATACTACAGGCGGTTACCTCGTCTACGCGGCAATGACCTTTAAATATGTCTTCGATTATCAACCAGGTGAAACCTTCTGGTGTACCGCGGATGTGGGCTGGATTACAGGCCATACTTACCTAATTTATGGTCCACTAGCGAACGGGGCCAAAACCATTCTGTTTGAAGGTGTTCCAAACTACCCAAGCACGGCTCGTATGAGTGAAGTGGTTGATAAGCACCAAGTGAACATTCTCTACACTGCGCCAACCGCTATTCGTGCACTAATGGCAAAAGGTAACGAAGCGGTAGCAGGGACATCTCGTTCAAGCTTACGTGTGATGGGTTCAGTAGGTGAGCCTATCAACCCTGAAGCGTGGGAGTGGTACTACAAAACGATTGGTAACGAGAGCTCGCCTATCGTTGATACTTGGTGGCAAACAGAGACCGGCGGTATCTTAATTGCACCACTACCAGGTGCAACAGATTTAAAACCAGGCTCAGCAACTCGACCATTCTTCGGAGTCCAACCTGCACTGGTTGATAACATGGGCAACATCATTGAAGAAACCGCAGCAGAAGGTAACTTGGTGATCCTTGATTCATGGCCAGGTCAGATGCGTACTGTTTATGGCGACCACGAGCGCTTTGAACAGACCTACTTCTCAACCTTCAAGGGAATGTACTTTACTAGTGATGGGGCTCGTCGTGACGAAGACGGTTACTACTGGATCACGGGCCGTGTTGATGACGTACTAAACGTGTCGGGTCACCGCATGGGTACCGCTGAAATAGAATCGGCTCTTGTCGCACATCATAAAATTGCTGAGGCCGCTATTGTGGGCATTCCGCATGATATCAAAGGCCAAGCTATCTACGCTTACATTACCTTGAACGATGGTGAATTCCCGTCAGCAGAGCTACACAAAGAAGTGAAAGATTGGGTGCGTAAAGAGATTGGTCCAATTGCAACACCAGATGTACTGCACTGGACGGATTCCTTACCGAAGACTCGTTCTGGTAAGATCATGCGTCGAATCCTGCGTAAAATTGCAACGGGTGATACCAGCAACCTCGGAGACACATCAACGCTTGCCGATCCGAGCGTTGTAGATAAACTTATCGCAGAGAAAGCAGAATTGGCATAAATTCAACCAACTGTTTTAAAAGCACTTTAAAAACCGCCATCACTCATGGCGGTTTTTTGCTTTAGTGCACAAATTGGCCACACAAAAAATATGGCAATTATGTTGTTTTTGTTAACTTGGTTACAGAAACGAGAGTGGCTATTAGGAGATTAGACCAGTAAATTGCTGCTAATTGCTATGAATTAGCTATAATCTTGGTCGATTTTTTAAAATTTGCTCGGTTTTAACAAAAAAATCGTGCTGAACTATCGTATATTTGGGAATATAAACGTTCCACTCACGATAAGGGAAGATAGCAACACAATGTCTGCAAAGTCACGGATTCTTGTTCTAAACGGACCAAATCTTAATCTATTGGGTCTGCGCGAACCGACACACTATGGTCACAGTACCTTAGCTCAAGTTGTGGATACTCTTACAGAGCAAGCCCATAACGCTGGGGTAGAACTGGAACACCTACAATCAAATCGTGAGTACGAACTGATTGAAGCCATTCACGCTGCCTATGGCAAGATTGACTTCATCATCATCAATCCAGCGGCTTTCACTCATACTAGTGTGGCGCTGCGAGATGCATTACTTGGCGTCGCCATCCCATTTATTGAGGTGCACTTATCAAATGTGCACGCACGTGAACCATTCCGTCATCACTCTTATCTGTCAGATAAAGCAGAGGGTGTGATTTGCGGTTTAGGCGCACAAGGTTATGAATTTGCTCTGTCTGCAGCGATCAATAAGCTACAGGCAAAGTAACCCTAACACTCTGCAACCCTACGAGGGTTGTCTTAATCACAAGATAAAAGAGAAAGAAAAGATGGATATTCGTAAAATCAAGAAGCTAATTGAGTTAGTTGAAGAGTCTGGCATTGCTGAGCTAGAGATCTCTGAAGGTGAAGAGTCAGTGCGCATCAGCCGTCATGGCACTGCAGCCCCTCAAGCACCAATTCACTACGCAGCAGCTCCAGCGGCGGCACCTGCTCCAGTAGCAGCGGCACCAGTAGCGGAAGCGCCAGCAGCAGAAGCTCCAGCAGCAACACCTGCAGGTCACCAAGTTCTTTCTCCAATGGTTGGTACTTTCTACCGCTCTCCAAGCCCAGACTCTAAAGCATTCGTAGAAGTGGGTCAGAAAGTAAATGCTGGCGATACTCTATGTATTGTTGAAGCAATGAAAATGATGAACCAAATCGAAGCGGACAAATCTGGCGTTGTTACAGCAATCCTAGCTGAAGACGGCCAACCAGTTGAATTCGACCAACCTCTTGTTGTAATCGAATAAGCGGGGCTTGCCTTATGCTAGACAAAGTAGTCATCGCGAACCGAGGTGAAATTGCACTTCGTATTCTTCGCGCTTGTAAAGAATTAGGTATTAAGACCGTCGCTGTTCACTCGACAGCTGACCGCGATCTTAAGCACGTACTACTCGCAGACGAAACCGTATGTATCGGCCCTGCTCGTGGTATCGACAGCTACCTAAACATTCCACGCATCATTTCTGCAGCAGAAGTGACTGGTGCTGTGGCTATCCACCCAGGTTACGGCTTCCTGTCTGAGAACGCAGACTTCGCAGAGCAAGTTGAGCGCAGTGGTTTCATCTTCGTTGGTCCAAAGGCAGACACTATCCGCCTAATGGGCGATAAAGTATCTGCTATCAATGCAATGAAGAAAGCAGGCGTTCCTTGTGTACCGGGTTCTGACGGCCCTCTAGACAATGACGAAGAGAAAAACAAAGCATTTGCTAAGCGCATTGGTTACCCAGTAATCATCAAAGCATCTGGCGGCGGCGGCGGTCGTGGTATGCGTGTTGTTCGCGCAGAGAAAGACCTTATCCAAGCCATTGCAATGACACGTGCTGAAGCAAAAGCGGCGTTCAACAATGACATGGTTTACATGGAGAAATTCCTAGAAAACCCTCGTCACGTTGAAGTTCAGGTTATTGCTGACGGTCAAGGCGGCGCAATCCACCTTGGTGAGCGTGACTGTTCAATGCAACGTCGTCACCAAAAAGTAGTGGAAGAAGCTCCAGCACCTGGTATCACAGAAGAAATGCGTAAGTACATCGGTGAACGCTGTACTCGTGCATGTATCGAGATCGGTTACCGCGGCGCAGGTACGTTTGAATTCCTATACGAGAACGGTGAGTTCTACTTCATCGAAATGAACACTCGTATTCAGGTAGAGCACCCAGTAACAGAGATGGTTACTGGCATCGACCTAATCAAAGAACAGCTTCGTGTTGCAGCGGGTCAGCCTCTGTCATTCACTCAAGATGATATTAAGATCCGTGGCCATGCGATTGAGTGTCGTATCAACGCAGAAGACCCTGAGCGCTTCCTACCATCTCCGGGTAAGATCGAGCGTTTCCACGCTCCTGGCGGTATGGGTGTACGTTGGGAATCTCATATCTACACAGGCTACACAGTACCACCTCATTACGATTCAATGATTGGTAAACTGATCACTTACGGTGAGAACCGTGATGTAGCGATTGCACGTATGAAAAACGCACTGGGTGAGATGATCATCGAAGGCATCAAAACTAACGTGCCACTGCAATTCTCCATTATGAATGACGAAAACTTCCAACACGGTGGTGCAAACATCCACTACCTAGAGAAGAAGCTTGGCTTACAATAAGCCTAAGCAAACGTCTTAAAAAATGCCCACTCCCGTGGGCATTTTTGTTTTATATGTACGCAAAGGGCTCAACATATAAATCGGCTTATTTGGGTATATACTCAAACAAATCGTAGAGTTCTGGTAAACTCTGCGCCACTTCATTCACTTTAAGAGCAAAAACCAATGCCTTGGATTCAAATCAAACTCAACGCGACCAATGAAAACGCTGAGCAAATCGGCGATATGCTAATGGAAGAGACTGGCGCGCTGTCTGTTACATTCTTAGACGCGCAGGATACACCTGTATTCGAACCTCTACCTGGCGAAACTCGCTTATGGGGCGATACTGATATTCTGGCACTGTATGATGCAGAAGCAGACACTAACTTCATCATCGACCAAGTTAAAGCGAGCAACATGCTGGCTGACAATTTTGCTTACAAAGTAGAACAGCTTGAAGATAAAGACTGGGAACGCGAATGGATGGAAAACTTCCACCCAATGAAATTTGGTGAACGCTTATGGATTTGTCCAAGCTGGCGCGACATTCCAGATCCTGACGCTGTTAATGTTATGTTGGATCCAGGCCTTGCATTCGGTACGGGTACTCACCCTACAACAGCACTTTGTCTTGAGTGGCTAGAAAGCATGGACTTAAGCGGTAAGACCGTTATCGACTTCGGTTGTGGCTCAGGTATTCTTGCGATCGCAGCGATCAAACTGGGCGCTGAAAAAGTGATAGGGATCGACATTGATCCTCAAGCCCTGCTTGCTTCAAAAGACAATGCTGAGCGTAATGGCGTTGCAGACAAACTAGAAGTTTACTTACCGCAAAATCAACCAGAAGGTCTCGTCGCTGACGTCGTTGTGGCCAACATCCTTGCGGGACCTTTACGTGAACTTGCACCTATCATCAAAGGGCTAGTTAAGCCAAATGGCGACCTCGCTATGTCCGGCGTATTAGACACTCAAGCTGAAGATGTTGCGAACTATTACCGTGACGAGCTTCACATTGACCCGATTGTTGAGCAAAGTGAATGGTGTCGCATCTCTGGTCGTAAGCAAGGCTAGACAAGGTTTTCAGAGCTAATTGTTTGAAATTCATACAATTTACAAAAACAATTTGTAAATGCTCAAATATTAGTCTTTTCACGCAGTGAAAAAATGCGTAAAATGCGCGCCCTTGCTGGTACAGAACTGTGATGACGTTTTGAAAATCGGAAACTATCAACTTAAGAACAATCTAATCGTAGCCCCTATGGCTGGTGTAACGGATAGACCGTTTCGCGAGTTGTGTCTTCGCTATGGTGCGGGAATGGCCGTCAGTGAAATGATGTCCGCTAACCCAAAACTATGGGGAACGTCAAAGTCGAAACAGCGCATGGTACACGAGGGCGAATCGGGCATTCGCTCTGTACAGATTGCAGGTTCCGATCCACAGCTTATGGCGGACGCAGCTCAATTCAGTGTTGAGAACGGTGCACAAATCATCGACATCAACATGGGCTGCCCGGCAAAAAAAGTGAATAAGAAGCTAGCGGGCTCTGCTCTGCTTCAATACCCAAACATTATCGAAGAGATTTTGAAAGCGGTCGTGAATGCAGTGGACGTTCCTGTAACGTTAAAGACTCGAACTGGCTGGGATACAGACAACAAGAACTGTGTCCAGATCGCTAAATTAGCCGAAAACTGCGGCATACAAGCTCTTGCTCTGCATGGCAGAACGAAAGCATGTATGTACAAAGGTGAGGCCGAATATGACAGCATTAAAGCGGTAAAAGAGGCGATTTCAATTCCGGTTATCGCGAACGGTGATATCGATAGCCCGGAGAAAGCCAAATTTGTACTGGAGTACACCGGTGCGGACGCTTTAATGATTGGACGCCCTGCCCAGGGTCGTCCTTGGATTTTCCAGGAAATCCATCACTATTTGGAAAACGGCACCACAATGGAGGAACTTCCAACTGAGGAAGTGAAAACCATTATGCTTGGTCATGTAAATGCTCTGCATGAATTTTATGGGGAGTTCTTAGGTCCACGTATCGCGCGCAAGCACGTTGGGTGGTACCTGAAAGAGCATGAACAGGCAAGTGAGTTTCGCCGTACCTTCAACGCTATCGACGCAGCTCCGCTGCAAATTGAGGCGTTAGAAGGTTATTTTGATAACGTTGCATCATAATTAAGAGAAGAGCTAGACCGAATATGTTCGAACAAAATCTGACTTCAGAAGCATTAACAGTAACTACAGTAACGTCACAAGACCAGATTACTCAGAAGCCTTTACGTGACTCTGTTAAAGCGTCTCTTAAAAACTACCTTGCTCAACTAAACGGCCAGGAAGTAACAGAACTATACGAATTAGTTCTAGCTGAAGTTGAACAGCCACTACTAGATACTATCATGCAGTACACTCGCGGTAACCAAACTCGCGCAGCAACTATGATGGGTATCAACCGCGGTACTCTTCGCAAGAAACTTAAGAAATACGGCATGAACTAAGACCGTTTTTCAAAAAGTATTTGGAACAAGCCGTTACCTTTTTAGGTAACGGCTTTTCTTTATCTACTAAAACACTACGAATAACGCTCACTTTGTTCAGTATTACCAACTGGCTTTAAGATAACTACTGCTGAGCCAAACAATAGCAAAGCCACGAAAGCGACCCATTCATTGCCTACAGAATACGCGAAGCCCGCCAAGGCAGACCAAATCGCGACACCAAAGTGCATCATACTCATTCCAAAAGACATTAACACACCTCGATATTCATCAGATAAGCTTGCGATATGTGCTTGTAATGCCGGAGAACCAACCCCTCCAGCGAGAGACCAGAGCACTAGAGCTGGAAGATAAGCGGTCACCGTACTCATCTCATTTGAGAACACCCATGCACTACAAGGTATGCACACCATTAAGGCCACTCGCATAACGGCTCGAGAGCTACCAAGCCAGCGAGAAGCTCTTGCCACGCACATATTTCCAACCACACTCACGATCCCTAGAGCTGCATAAATAGCGCCCACCCAACCGAGCGCCAAATCGCTGGTATCTCGAATATGAAGGCCTATCAGGTTAAATACACCAATACCTCCCCCTAGACCTAAACACATCGCTAAAATCGCCCTCAACGCGCCAGGAACATGAATTACACCTGTTATAGGTGGCAGAGCATCTGACATTTGGGACTCATCATGCTGGTCATTCATGAACACTACGCTCATAGCACTGACAAGAAGAGCCGCAACGCCCAAAATAATAAAAGCGGCACGCCATGATAAAAGCTGGGTCAACAATGCTCCGATCGCAGGGCTAGTTATCATACCTAGCGTTAATCCCGCCTGAACCATCACAATTTGACGCATCGCTCTATTACCCTTCGCGTCTCCCGCTAACGCGAATGCAATTGGTAACATGCCTGCACTTGCAATACCAGTGATCACTCGAGTTGCAATAGCAAGTTCAAAATCATGAACTATGCCCGTCGTAATAGACGCAACCCCAAATACAAAGCAAGCAGGCACCATGATACGAATACGCCCAACTCGGTCTGATAAACGGCCCAAGTAAGGAGCGCAAATTGCTATGGCTAAACTATATGCCGTAATAAATAAGGTCACCTGACTCGGTTGAACACTTAAATCATTTCCGATGGGTTCAAGAATAGATCCAAGCATCAACTCATCAGCACCAACAAGAAAAGCAACGAGAAATAGGATCATGGACTGCATCATAGCTCCACCTCCTGTTCTGTTTTCGATTCAGCACAAGTGAGCAACGAAATATCTAAAACTCTATCAGGCCAAGATTGCAAAAATGCCTTCTCATGAGATACCACAATCACGCTACCGGAAAAGCGCTGGAGAGCCTCTTTAAGCGCATTTTTGCTGCTGCTATCCAAATGTGTTGTTGGTTCGTCCAACAGCAAAACATTGCATTTCTGAACCGATAAACAACACAGTTTCACCCGAGTTTGCTCACCACCGCTCAATGTATCTAAGTGGCGCTGCGTCTTATCCCCCGTGATCCCAAAGCGAGCTAATAGCTTGCGTGACTCTTTGCTTGAGATTGTTGGCGCACAAGAGCACAGCTCCTGTTCAGGCGTGTTCTGAGGATGGCGCCAAGACAAATCTTGAGAAAAATAACCAATCATTGCACCTTTTGCCAATACCACCTCACCAGAGAGTGGCTCGATCTTCCCCATCAGGGTTTTAAGTAAGGTCGACTTACCCACGCCGTTAAAGCCAGCAACAACCAACTTTTCCCCGCGCGCTAACGTGATATCAAATACTGGAAGCAGAGGCTGCTGATAACCGATCATCAACGCTTTTGCCTCAACCACATTCGGTTGCTCAATGGGCTGGTAAGCAAAGTCAAACGTCGATACTTTCTCTACATGATTCAGTTGAATACGTTCGATTTTATCCAGTCTCTTCTTACGCCCTTTAGCAAGACTGGCGTTAACTCCTGCACCATTTTGGGCAATAAATTGCTCTAACTTTCGAATTTCACTTTGCTGAGCCTTATATTGCTTTTCTAATAAAGCACCGTCGTGCTGCTTTTGCTGCATTGCTTTGACATAAGTACCGCTGTATTTTCGAACCGTTTGATAATCAATATCACAAATACTGGTCGCTACTTGATTAAGAAAATCAACATCATGAGAAACCAGTAAAACGGTACCAATGTAATCATTGAGAAACGTGACTAGCCATTCAATGTGCGGAGCATCAAGATAGTTTGTCGGCTCATCAAGAATTAACACATCGGGGTTGCGAAGTAACAACCTGCCTAAAAGGACTTTGTGCCTTTGACCGCCACTTAGCGAGATAAGCGGTGTATCTAAGCCAAATTGATAAATACCAAGACCTACAGCAACTCGTTCAATTTTGGTATTAATTGCATAGAAGTCTTCATCTTCTAAATATGCCTGTAGCCGAGCGACTTGGCTTAAAAGAGATGTAGAGTGAGACTCGGTCATCGCATGATACAAAGTCCAAAGCTTTTGCTCTGCAGCGTATAAACTCTCAAAAGAGCCCTTTAAACACTCATGAACTGTCAGCACATTATCGATCTTAAAATGTTGTTCTAAATACCCCACCTCAAGGTTTGGTAACCATTCAATGCAGCCCTTATCTGCAGATAATTCACCGAAAAGCAGTTTCAATAAGGTGCTTTTTCCAACACCATTCGCTCCGGTGATACCTATTTTCTCTCCCACGTTAATACGAAAGGTCACGTTGTTGTATAACGTCTTATCAGCTATCTGATAAGACAAATTTTTAACTTGTAAAATACTCATGTTTTCAACCAAATAAAAAAGGGCCGGTGATCAATACCGGCCCTTATTTCAATACTGGGTAATGCTTTGTAGCTGCTTAACAGATACAAAAAGGCCGATGATGAAATATCACCGGCCATCTCTTCTCTTTTATCAGGTGTACAAGCTCCTGCGTATAACTTCAGCGAAGCTACCCACACATAAAACACCTGATGAAGATTAATTTAAGACTCCGAGCAACACTTCATCGCGTTTTTTGCATGGAGTTCAGCCTTCTTACAAAGCTTTTAAACAAGAGATATAACATGATTTACTGTCGAAAAAATATTCGATGTGAAGCGTACACCTTTAGAATAAAAAGTACCAGATAATTATTAAAACTATCGTGACTTACACGAAGGTCCACAGAAAGAAGACTTTTCCTCAGTCAATGTGCCAGGTGAACTGCTTACTCAGCAAACACAGCTATGAAAGCACCTATACCGCTCACGTTATACGTACGTAGTGGTGGCTTTGAAGGTTGGAGAGGGTTAGAGGGAAGAAGTAGCGAATATACTTTAAGACACTGGCTTAAATAGATCGACAAAACAAAATCCATGTTTGGAAAGTTTTAAATGCGCTGAGTTTATATTAATAAGCGCCTATGGCTAAATCAAAACATCTAAAGCAGAGAAATCTCCCCCGAAAATAACATAACCTAGTGAATAAATTCTCTAGGTAATAATAAAGGAAGCTTTGGTAAGTTAAGCACAGGGGCTCAAAAGTAGCGCTCGAGACTGCAGAAACCACACAAAACTGCGTTCCACTTCACTCATAACAGGGCTTAGAAAGCATCGCCAGAGGGAAGCCGGCCTCTCGATGCAAGGTTTCAATATGAAAGTGGGTTTAAGGTAAGTCGGGTAACCAAAACGAAAAAAGCCTCAGTCTTTCGACTGAGGCTTAATATAAGTGGCGGAGTGGACGGGACTCGAACCC
>NZ_JAWOVP010000016.1:0-81565 GCF_033339995.1 Vibrio sp. 1641 | reverse complement strand
CGGATAAATTTGCATCAAAAGCGGTCAAAAGAGCACGTTATTTCTACAGTTCTCTAAATTTATCTGCGAAAAGAGCCACTTTTTCCCAATTGGTGTACTCCACCTCTTTGGTCGTATCGGTTTCGCCACCCGTCATCGACATAATGAACCTAATCATAGTTCTGTCGAACCAGCTATAACGTGGGTAATAAAGTGCACCAGCAAAAACACCGATTAGCGTTGGTTTCCAAGGCGACTTAATTAGGAACTTGCGAATGTAGGCACTACCTTCAGGTGTATCCTTTCCTTGGTCCTCTTTACGAGCGGTTAGGTTTACGCAGAAAAATGCCACTTTATTTTGCTCCAATTGATTGAGGTTTCGCTCAATAAACTGGTATAGCTTTTTATTAAGATGGCCATAGCGAATAGAGGCGCCTATCAATACTCTGTCGTATTGGCTGAAGTCAATCGTCTCGACATTATGTAAATCCACCAGCTCACAATCGAAATCTGGAAGTTGTTCATCTATATAGTGGAGAATTTTTTTAGTCTGCCCTTCGCGGGAAGAGTATAGAAATAATGCTTTTGCCACGATTTCCCCTTAGCTACGCCAAAACGTCGGCGTAAGTAGAATAAGTAAGGTAAAGATTTCCAAACGACCAAACAGCATAGAAACTATTAATACCCATTTTGCTTTGTCGTTAACATCACCAAAGTGAAGCGCCACTTCTCCCAAGCCAGGACCGAGGTTGTTTAGAGTCGCAGCCACCGCCGAGAACGCACTGAGCTCATCCATTCCTGTTGCAATCAACCCCAACATACAAACCACAAATACCAATGCGTATGCGGAGAAGAAACCCCAAACCGCATCGACAACACGTTGCGGTAGGGCACTGCCACCTACTTTGATGGTGTAAACCGCGCGTGGATGGACTAAACGTTTTAGTTCACGCGCACCTTGTAAGGTAAGAAGCAGGATACGGATCACTTTCATGCCGCCGCCTGTTGAACCAGCACAACCACCTATAAAGGAAGAGAACAATAACAGCACAGGTAAGAAGAGCGGCCAATCCGCAAAACCTGTTGTCGTAAAGCCCGCTGTTGTGGATATTGATACGGTTTGGAACAGAGCCTGATCGAAAGCATCGTATGTCGATGTGTAAGAGTGATGTTTCAGTAATAATAGAAAGCAAATGATAAATAGCAGCACTTGAATAAACAAGAAGGCGCGAAACTCAGGATCTTTCCAGTAATACTTGGGATGTACGCCACCTGATGCAAATGCAGCAAAGTGCAGTGTGTAATTACATGCAGATATAAGCAGAAAAACCACCGTAATCAGGTTAATCGCGTAACTATCAAAGTATCCGATGCTGGCATCGTGGGTAGAAAAGCCGCCAATAGCAATGGTGGAAAAGCTGTGACTGATGGCGTCAAATGGCGTCATACCAGCTAACCAAAAAGCCGAAGCACAGGCGATAGTCAGGCTCAAATAGATGTACCAAAGCGCCTTAGCAGTTTCTGCTATGCGTGGCGTCACTTTAGTATCCTTGACTGGACCAGGGATCTCGGCGCGGTAAAGCTGCATACCACCGATGCCAAGTACTGGCAAAATCGCCACCGCTAATACGATAATTCCCATACCGCCGAACCACTGAAGTAACTGTCGATAGAATAGAATCGCTTTAGGTAACTCATCCAAACCAACAATAACGGTCGCCCCGGTCGTCGTGAGAGCAGAAAACGATTCAAAAAACGCATCTGTCACTGAGACGTTCGGGTTGTCAGCAATGAGAAAGGGGATCGAGCCTGCACTGCCAAGTACTGTCCAGAATAAGACGACAATAAGAAAGCCATCTCGAGCTTTAAGCTCGTGCTTATACCTGCGGTTTGGGTACCAACAAACGGCCCCACAAAACAGCAGAACAAAAAATGTCGTGACAAAAGGCACACCAGCACCATCTCGATAGATCAGAGCAACGAGTGCTGGCGCAAGCATAGTGACACTAAAGAGTGCGAGCAGTAGCCCGACGATTCGAATAATTGAACGAAATTGCATGGATAAATTGACTAGCGAAGCTGTCCCTGTTGCTTCCTGTTTTTCATTATTGTCCGTCTAGCGGAGTGACAATTGCCTTTGCTCCGCTTTTATTGATGATTGCTTGGGTAAACGCGCTCACTTCTCGAAGCTCAATTTCCACCATTAATACGACCTGATCGCTGTATTCAGCCTCGACTTCTATCGCACCAAATTGCGGCATGATTGATTGTGCGATCGGCATAAACCCATAGTCTAACGTTAGTCTGAGCTTTGTGGTTATTTTTTTCTCAATAGTTTGAAGCAGCTTGAGCGCTTGTTGTACCCCACCCCCATACGCTTTAACCAAGCCGCCTGTACCTAACTTGATTCCACCAGAGTATCGCGTAACCACAGCCGTGATCTCCCCCACACCAGATCCAGACAGCTGCGCCAGGATCGGTTTGCCTGCAGTTCCGGACGGCTCCCCATCATCACTAAAGCCCCATTTCATTGAATCTTCCGGGCGACCAGCAACAAAGCCCCAACAGTTATGTCTAGCATCAGCGTGTTTAGCTTTGATTTGATCAACAAATGCTTTTGCAGCTTCGATACTTGGCGTGTGTGCCAAATAAGTAATGAAGACGCTCTTTTTAATTTCTTCTTCAAATTGAGCGGGCTCTGCTGGAATCAGATAAGGCTTGTCATTCATAGGATTATGGATTCAGGTCTATTTGCCTGAAGTCTATCACGAGTGTGATTTACCCGTCGCATAAGATCTGCCACAGCGCACAATGTTAAACACTTGTTTAAAAAATGTATTGAAATTAAACAATCCACGATCCAAACTAACTTTACTGGTCAAACCAGAACAAAAATAAAACGACTTCCTCGATACCTATCTGCCGAGGTACACGGCGTCGTTGAAATAGGTATACAGACAATCCACGATTGTATGTCATGGAGATAGACAATGATTTACCAAGCCGAAACCCTACAGGTAAAGGAAATACAAGATGGTATTGCAGAGCTAAGCTTCTGCTCTCCAAAATCCGTCAACAAACTCGACCTAGCGACATTGGAATCGCTAGATAAAGCTCTTGATGCGCTCATTGCCCATCAAGGCCTCAAGGGGTTGTTGCTCACTTCAGATAAAGACGCATTCATTGTAGGCGCAGACATTACCGAGTTTTTAGGTCTGTTTGCTAAAACGGATGCCGAGCTCGACCAATGGCTGCAATTTGCTAATAGCATCTTTAACAAATTAGAAGACTTACCCGTTCCGACCATCTCAGTGATCAAAGGCCACGCTCTTGGTGGCGGTTGTGAATGTGTGCTAGCAACAGACATGCGTATTGGTGACAAAACCACCAGCATCGGCCTACCAGAAACGAAACTGGGAATCATGCCTGGCTTTGGTGGTTGTGTACGCTTACCTCGCGTTACTGGCGCAGACAGCGCAATGGAAATCATCACCCAAGGTAAAGCATGCCGAGCTGATGAAGCATTGAAAATTGGCTTACTCGATGCAGTTGTAGAGACTGATGCTTTATACGAATCAGCACTACAAACTCTTAACTCTGCAATTAACGAGAAACTTGACTGGCAAGCACGCCGAGCACAGAAAACATCTCCGCTAACGCTGAGTAAGCTTGAATCAATGATGAGCTTCACCATGGCGAAGGGTCTGGTGGCACAAAAAGCAGGTCCTCACTACCCTGCCCCAATGACAGCCGTTATCACGATTGAAGAAGGTGCTCGCTTTGCACGTAATGAAGCGTTAGACATTGAACGTAAGCACTTCGTGAAATTGGCTAAATCGGAAGAAGCAAAATCACTCGTTGGCCTATTCCTTAATGATCAATACATCAAAGGCATTGCGAAAAAAGCAGCGAAGTCAGCAAGTAAAGACACGCAACGTGCAGCCGTATTAGGTGCAGGTATCATGGGTGGCGGCATTGCTTACCAATCAGCGCTAAAAGGTGTGCCAGTCTTAATGAAAGACATCGCGCAAGCGTCGCTCGACCTAGGCATGACTGAAGCATCTAAGCTGCTGAATAAACGCTTATCTCGCGGTCGCATTGATGGCTTTAAGATGGCGGGTATTTTAGCGTCAATCACACCGAGCTTACATTACGCAGGTATTGAAAACTCTGATGTGATTGTTGAAGCTGTAGTTGAAAACCCGAAAGTAAAAGCAGCAGTTTTAAGTGAAGTTGAATCCCATGTCGGTGACGACACCGTTATCACCTCAAACACCTCAACGATTCCTATCAACCTATTGGCAAAATCACTAAAACGCCCAGAAAACTTCTGTGGTATGCACTTCTTCAACCCAGTGCATCGTATGCCTCTTGTTGAGATCATCCGTGGTGAGCACACCTCTGATGAAACCATCAATCGTGTTGTGGCGTATGCTGCGAAAATGGGCAAATCACCAATTGTCGTTAATGACTGCCCAGGGTTCTTCGTTAACCGCGTATTGTTCCCATACTTTGGCGGCTTCAGCATGCTACTTCGTGATGGTGCTGACTTTACGAAAATCGACAAAGTCATGGAGCGTAAGTTTGGCTGGCCGATGGGACCGGCGTACTTGCTTGACGTAGTCGGCATTGATACCGCGCACCACGCACAAGCTGTGATGGCTGACGGTTTCCCTGAGCGTATGGGTAAACAAGGTCGTGATGCGATTGATGCACTGTTCGAAGCAGACAAATATGGTCAGAAAAATGGTAATGGCTTCTACAGCTACACCATAGATAAAAAAGGTAAGCCGAAGAAAACCTTCTCCGAAGCGATCTTACCGGTACTTGCTGACGTTTGTGCCGATAAGCAGGACTTTGACGATCAGACCATCATTCAACGTATGATGATTCCAATGATCAACGAAGTGGTGCTGTGCCTACAAGAAGGCATCATCGCGACTCCGCAGGAAGCAGATATGGCATTGGTTTATGGTCTTGGTTTCCCTCCATTCCGCGGTGGCGTATTCCGCTATCTAGACAGCGTGGGTATTGCTGAATACGTTGAAATGGCAAAACAACATGCCGAGCTAGGTGCGATGTACCAAGTACCGCAAATGCTGATTGATATGGCGGCGAAAGGTGAAAGCTTTTACGGTGCACAACAGCAAGGTTCTATCTGAGGAGGGATTCTAAAATGACTAATCAAACAAGAAACGTTGTCGTAGTCGATTGTCTACGTACTCCAATGGGTCGCTCTAAAGGTGGTGCTTTCCGTCATACACGAGCAGAAGATCTATCTGCGCGCCTAATGACAGGCATTCTTGCGCGTAACCCACAAGTGAACCCAAGCGAGATTGAAGACATCTACTGGGGCTGTGTACAGCAAACACTAGAGCAAGGCTTTAACGTTGCACGTAATGCGGCGCTGCTTGCTGGTCTGCCGATTGAAATTGGCGCCGTGACGGTGAACCGCTTGTGTGGCTCATCAATGCAAGCGCTTCACGATGGTACACGTGCCATCATGACTGGCGATGCTGAAATCTGCCTAATTGGTGGTGTTGAGCACATGGGGCATGTGCCAATGAACCACGGTGTAGACTTTCACCCAGGTATGTCAAAGAACGTAGCAAAAGCTGCGGGCATGATGGGCTTAACGGCTGAAATGCTTGGTAAATTACATGGTATTAGCCGTGAGCAACAAGACGAGTTTGCCGCTCGCTCTCACGCTCGTGCGCACGCAGCAACCGTAGAGGGTCGTTTTAAAAACGAAATTCTACCAATTGAAGGCCACGCAGCAGACGGCACACTGTTCACTCTGGATTACGACGAAGTGATTCGCCCTGAAACATCCGTTGAAGGTCTATCTCAACTTCGCCCAGTGTTCGACCCAGCAAACGGTACAGTAACAGCCGGTACATCATCGGCTCTGTCCGATGGTGCATCAGCGATGTTGATCATGAGCGAAGAGAAAGCCAATGAGCTTGGCTTGAAGATTCGTGCACGTATTAAAGGCATGGCCATTGCGGGCTGCGATCCTTCTATTATGGGTTACGGTCCTGTACCTGCGACGAAAAAAGCGCTCAAGCGTGCCGGTCTTTCAATTGAAGACATGGATGTGGTTGAGCTAAACGAAGCATTTGCCGCGCAGTCTCTGCCGTGTGCTAAAGACTTAGGCCTGCTTGATGTTATGGATGAGAAGGTCAACCTTAACGGTGGTGCGATAGCATTGGGTCATCCACTCGGCTGTTCTGGTTCACGTATCTCAACAACGTTGATCAACCTAATGGAAGCGAAAGACGCGAAATACGGTCTGGCCACCATGTGTATCGGTTTGGGTCAGGGCATTGCGACAGTATTTGAACGACCATAACAGTTCAAGACGTTGTTGTAGTGATCGAGCCAACAATCATAAGCAAATGAACTAATAATAAAATTTTTAGTATTACACTTAAGGGCGACAATTGATGTCGCCCTTTTTGTTTTACATCAAACATGCATGAAGAGCATACATTAAATGCTCAAGTTTCATTTTATTCATAGACAAAGAAGACATACACTTAGACCAGTTGATATCTTGCTGCATGTGACCCAGAGTCATGCTACCGCACAATCGGAGAACCTTATGTTTAATGCTCTAGTTCTAAATCAAGAAGACAAACGTACTATCGCTAACATCGAGCAAATCGATGAAACACAACTGCCTGAAGGCGACGTTCTGATTGACGTTGATTACTCATCGTTAAACTACAAAGACGGTCTTGCGATCACAGGTAAAGGTAAAATCATCCGTAACTTCCCGATGGTGCCAGGTATTGACCTAGCAGGTACGGTAGTAAGCTCAGAAGACGACCGCTACCAAGCTGGTGACAAAGTTGTCCTTACTGGCTGGGGCGTGGGTGAAAACCACTGGGGTGGTATGTCTCAGCGTGCTCGTCTAAAAGCAGATTGGCTAGTACCACTACCAAAAGGTCTAGACAGCAAGAAAGCAATGATGGTTGGTACTGCTGGCTTCACTGGTATGCTGTGTGTTCAAGCACTGCTTGATGCAGGCATCAAACCTGAAAATGGCGAAATCCTAGTAACTGGCGCAAGTGGCGGTGTAGGCTCAGTCGCAGTAACGCTTCTAGCACAGCTTGGCTACAAAGTTGCTGCAGTGACAGGTCGTGTAGAGAAAAATGGCCCGCTACTTGAAAAACTAGGTGCTAGCCGCATCATCGACCGTACTGAATTTGAAGAACCAGCACGTCCGCTTGAAAAACAAGTATGGGCAGGTGCGGTTGATACTGTAGGCAGCAAAGTACTAGCAAAAGTATTGGCGCAAATGGATTACAACAGTGCAGTTGCAGCTTGTGGTCTTGCAGGTGGTTTTGATCTACCAACCACAGTGATGCCGTTCATCCTACGTAATGTTCGCCTACAAGGTGTGGACTCAGTAATGTGCCCAACAGAGAAACGTATCGCTGCATGGGAAAAGCTGGTAGAGCTACTACCAGACAGCTACTTCGAGCAAGCGTGTACTGAAGTTGCTCTTGCTGAAGCACCGAAATATGCAGAAGACATCACCAACGGTCAAGTAACGGGTCGTGTGGTTATCAAGCTATAAACACTGACTCAGTGTAAACAGACGAAGAGCCGGCATTGCTGGCTCTTTTTTGTTAGCAGTTCAGTCCCATATCTTCGATACGTTTAGCTATCAGACGACTACACTCTTCACGCACAATCGTTCTTAACCATTCTTGAGCGGGAGAATGCTCGCAACGCGCATGCCAAATCATCGAGTATTCAAACGGCGTGAATTGGAATGGTAACGGTTTCACCACCAAGTCATAACGCTCGGCAACCAGATACGCCAAATCCGCTGGCACTGTGATGATAATTGGCAAGGTATCCATGATCGCCAATGCGGCTTCTAAATGGTACGCCCGCAGGACCATTTTACGCTTAGGTTTCTCCATCAAAGCTTGTTCGATCAGTGCCTTAACACCATCACTGATGGCGATCATGGCATGTGGATGACTCAGATAATCATCCAAGCTCATTTCTTTATTCGCTAATGGATGCTGTTTTGAAAGCATACACAGCACCCCCACTCGCCCCAACACTTCACTGCGTAGAGGCTCCACCGGGCCTGTCGGGCGACAAATCGCTAAGTCTGCACCTTCATAAGTGAGCTGATCTGATAAACGGTCGTGTTGCAGTGGTAAGAAGTTGAAAGACACGTTTGGCGCTTCTTGGTAAATTCTCGGCAAAGCGAACGGTAAGATCGTTTGCATGGCATAGTCGGTGGTCACGATGTTGAAAGTCTGTACGCATTGCAATGGGTCAAACTCAACCGGAGATAACAACTGACGTAAAGACTCTAATGGTTCGCCCAATGAGCGATCGATCTCTAACGCTTTCTGAGTTGGGATCAAATGCTGTCCCTGACGAGTAAACAGCGGGTCTCCCAATAAGTCGCGTAGACGACCAAGCACACGACTCATTGCCGATTGACTCAAGTTCAGACGTGTTGCCGCCTTACTGACACTGTTTTCTTCTATCAGTACTCGCAACGCAACCAGTAAATTTAAATCTCGGCGATAGATGTCTTCCAGTTCCACGAATTAGCCACTTATTTTGTATGTGTTTGGGTAAATTGTACTCTTTAGGCAAAAAAAATCCCGCCTTTCAGCGGGGAAGCCCAAGAAAAATGGGGATAGTGTCGGAATGAAGTGTCGGTAAAAATAGGTGAGCGTTATTAAAAGCATTCTGATCCAAGCAAGAAGCGCTAATTTTCTTGCTCAGATGCGCCAGACCATCTGCGCATCTCGATCCAAATCCCAATAATAGTGGCAACCATGCCTACTAGAGGCGTCAAAGAGGTGTCAGCTGGCGTCCTGAGTACCAATGCACAAAACGAGATAAAACACAGCACTGAGTAAATCGTAAGTCTGTCTAACGCTGTTAACATTGCCTCTCCCTTGCCAGTTGTTACCAAATTGTTAATTTAAGGTAAAACAAAAAATTCGGTTTGCCAAGTGGTTATTGAATATTTTTTCAACGAAAGTAAAATTCAACGCTCAGTTAGTTACGAGAATCACACTATGAGCTTTAATCCTGAACTGGCAAACAAGACATTAGAGGCGGAAGGACTGCGCTGCCCAGAGCCAGTGATGATGGTCAGGAAGACAATTCGCAACATGCAAGATGGTGAGATTTTGCTGGTCAAAGCAGACGATCCATCCACAACTCGAGACATTCCGAGTTTCTGCCGCTTTATGGACCACCAATTAGTTGCGGCACAAACGGAGCAAGTTCCGTATCAGTACCTGATCAAGAAAGGATTGGAATAATCTGGTCGAACTAAAAACGGCAGCCAATATTGGCTGCCGTTTGTTTATTCGTCGTATTCGAGTGTGCGAACTTCTGATTGGAGCTTGTTAAGTTGTTTCTTCATTGCCCGCATCTCTTCATGCATAGGAATGATGTGAGCGACACGAATCCACGCTTCTACTGTCAATCCAGTAAGAACGAACGATCCTGCTACAATCGGTAACCACATATCAGTTAGCACCATCGCTAGTAAACACAGCGCTAAACCAAAAGTGAATAAATAACTCTGACTCTTCGGGGACATCCCCATGTAACGTGTAAGCATAAACTTGCCCTCTCGCTATCATTCACACCATTAAACTACCATGACAAGTATGACACTTATATGTCATCCGTCACGCAACGGAACGATTTAGAGTCAGAGTTTGAACTCGCGCAGCACGCCACTAATGATTGATAACTCACATCATTTCAAGTGCAAAAAATCAGAACAGTGCAGCCCCTATTGCCAGAGCAATAAACAAAAATGCGGTGATTTTACGGATCAGCCCTAAAGGCATCTTGTCGGCCGACAATTTACCAATCAGGACCACAGGAACATTCGCCAGCAGCATACCGATTGTGGTACCGATAATCACCAAACTTAACGCATCCGCGTATTGCGCCCCTAAGATGGAAGTGGCGATCTGAGTTTTATCGCCTATCTCCGCAACGAAGAACGCGATAAAGCTGGCAATAAATGGGCCTCGATTAGAAATCTGTTCGTCATCATCCAGTTTGTCCGGGATCAGAACCCAAGCCGCCATCGCGACAAAACTGACCACCAGCACCCACTTTAAAATCTCAGGTGATAGATAGTCTGCGACAACCACACCTAACCATGCAGCCAAAGCGTGGTTGGCAATAGTTGCCAAAAAGATTGCTGCAATAATTGGGATTGGTTTTCGGTAACGACTTGCGAGTAATAGAGATAGCAATTGGGTCTTATCGCCAATTTCTGCTAACGCTACAGTAGTAATTGAAATAGCTAAAACGCTCACGACATGCTCATTGGGGCAGGGATTATTATTTTTAACCGAAGACAAACCTCACGCCCCTACCCCGGTTCGTGATGATTTGTCTAAGGTCTTGCTAAACTTGAAAGGCTTCAAGTCTCGAACGCCATGGTGATTTTGCACCAATTATGTTGACGGACGAACCAGATGAAACAGAAACTTCATCAGGTAAGCTACTCCCCAAAGACAGGCGCAATTCTAGCCACCTTTGTTGCGCTTCTCAAGAGCCAAAGCAGGCAAAAACTCCCTTTTAGGAAAAATACAGCAGATAACGCGGTAAAAATTCATTAAAGGAGAAAATCGCCCACGAATTAATCAAGATTAGCTCTACTCCCATGCTCAATATCTGGTTATACTAGATTGTTAATTTATTCAACCGTAATTACTCTTTATCGCCGTTGTTAGAGTTGAAAAACTCGGCATAGATGACGAATTAACGAGTAACAAGAGAATCGCGCGAACCTGACTTATGCAAAAATACGATATCAAAACCTTCCAGGGAATGATCCTCGCGCTGCAGGATTATTGGGCTCAAAATGGTTGTACCATTGTTCAACCGCTAGATATGGAAGTGGGTGCGGGTACCTCTCACCCAATGACCTGTCTACGAGCGCTTGGCCCAGAGCCAATGTCGACAGCTTACGTACAACCTTCACGTCGTCCTACTGATGGCCGTTACGGTGAAAACCCTAACCGTCTTCAGCACTACTACCAATTCCAAGTAGCGCTAAAACCATCGCCTGACAATATTCAAGAGTTGTACCTTGGCTCCCTTGAAGTTCTTGGTATTGACCCTCTTGTACACGACATCCGTTTCGTAGAAGACAACTGGGAAAACCCAACACTAGGCGCATGGGGTCTGGGCTGGGAAGTTTGGCTAAACGGCATGGAAGTGACCCAGTTTACTTACTTCCAGCAAGTTGGTGGTCTTGAGTGTAAGCCAGTAACTGGTGAGATCACTTACGGTATCGAACGTCTAGCAATGTACATCCAAGAAGTAGACTCTGTTTACGACCTAGTTTGGAACATCGCACCAGATGGCAGCAAAGTGACTTACGGTGATATCTTCCACCAAAATGAAGTAGAGCAATCGACTTACAACTTCGAGCACGCAGACGTGGAATTCCTATTTGGTTTCTTCGAACAGTGCGAGAAAGAGTGTAAAGAGCTGCTTGAGCTTGAAAAGCCACTGCCACTACCTGCTTACGAGCGCATTCTAAAAGCCGGTCACGCATTCAACCTACTAGACGCACGTAAAGCGATCTCAGTAACTGAACGCCAACGTTACATCCTACGCATCCGCAACCTGACGAAAGCAGTTGCAGAAGCATACTACGCATCGCGTGAAGCTCTTGGCTTCCCAATGTGTAAGAAAGAACAAGCGTAAGGGGTAGAGTAACATGGCAAAAGAATTTCTAATCGAGCTAGGTACAGAAGAGCTACCACCAACGCAACTTCGCACTCTAGCAGAAGCATTCGCAGCAAACTTCGAAGCAGAACTAAAAGGCGCTGAGCTTGCTCACGAAGGCGTGAAATGGTTCGCGGCACCTCGTCGTCTTGCACTTAAAGTAGCAGCACTGGCAGACAGCCAGTCTGACAAAGTTGTTGAAAAACGTGGTCCTGCGGTTTCTGCAGCGTTTGACGCGGAAGGCAACCCAACAAAAGCGGCTCAAGGTTGGGCACGCGGTTGTGGCATCACGGTTGACCAAGCAGAGCGCATGGTTACAGACAAAGGTGAATGGCTACTGTTCAAACAAGAAGTGAAAGGTCAGCCAACGTCTGAGATCGTAGTTGAACTTGCAGCGAAAGCACTAGCAAACCTACCTATCGCAAAACCAATGCGCTGGGGTAACAAAACGACTCAATTTATCCGTCCAGTTAAGACGCTAACCATGCTAATGGGCAGCGACCTAATCGAAGGCGAGATCCTTGGTGTCGCTTCAGACCGCACTATCCGTGGTCACCGCTTCATGGGTGAGCAAGAGTTCACTATCGATTCTGCTGAGCAATACCCTGCGATCCTAGAAGAGCGCGGTAAAGTAATGGCAGATTACGAAGCGCGCAAAGCAATCATCCTAGCTGACGCACAAAAAGCGGCAGCAGCGGTTGGCGGTATTGCTGATCTAGAAGATGACCTAGTAGAAGAAGTAACGTCTCTGGTTGAATGGCCAGTGGTACTAACAGCGAAGTTTGAAGAAGAGTTCCTAAAAGTGCCTTCTGAAGCGTTGGTTTACACCATGAAAGGTGACCAAAAATACTTCCCTGTTTACGACGAAAACAAGAAGCTACTACCTAACTTCATCTTCGTATCGAACATCGAATCAAAAGAACCTCGTTACGTAATCGAAGGTAACGAGAAAGTGGTTCGCCCTCGTCTTGCTGACGCAGAATTCTTCTTCAACACAGACCGTAAGCGTCCGCTTATCGACCGTCTGCCTGAACTAGAGCAAGCGATCTTCCAAAAGCAACTGGGTACGATCAAAGACAAAACAGACCGCATCACAGAGCTTGCTGGCTACATTGCTGAGCAAATCGGTGCTGACGTTGAGAAATCAAAGCGTGCTGGTCTATTAGCAAAATGTGACCTAATGACCTCAATGGTATTCGAATTCACGGATACTCAAGGTGTTATGGGTATGCACTATGCTCGCCACGACGGTGAAGCAGAAGAAGTTGCAGTAGCACTGAACGAGCAATACATGCCTCGTTTCGCAGGTGATGAACTGCCATCAAACGGTGTTTCAACTGCAGTTGCAATGGCAGACAAGCTAGACACTATCGTAGGTATCTTCGGTATTGGTCAAGCACCTAAAGGCAGCGACCCATTCGCACTACGCCGCGCATCTCTAGGTGTACTACGTATCATCGTTGAATACGGCTACAACCTAGATCTTGTTGACCTAGTAGCAAAAGCGAAGTCACTGTTTGGCGACCGCCTAACCAACGACAACGTTGAACAAGACGTTATCGAGTTCATGCTTGGTCGTTTCCGTGCTTGGTACCAAGACGAAGGTTTCAGCGTAGACATCATTCAAGCGGTTCTAGCGCGTCGCCCGACGAAACCAGCAGACTTCGACCAACGTGTTAAAGCGGTTTCTCACTTCCGTGAACTAGAAGCAGCAGAGTCTCTAGCAGCAGCGAACAAACGCGTAGGTAACATCCTAGCGAAATTCGACGGCGAACTAGCAGCAGACATCGACCTAGCACTTCTACAAGAAGACGCAGAGAAAGCACTAGCAGAAAGCGTTGAAGTAATGACAGAAGCGCTAGAGCCAGCATTTGCTACAGGTAACTACCAAGAAGCCCTAAGCAAGCTAGCAGACCTACGTGAACCAGTTGATGCGTTCTTTGATAACGTAATGGTAATGGCAGACGACGAAGCACTTAAGAAGAACCGTCTGACACTACTGAACAACCTACGTAACCTGTTCCTACAGATCGCAGACATTTCTTTGCTTCAAAAGTAATTCATTACTCTTAGAAGTGATTAAGAAATAAGTAAAAGGGAAGCAGATGCTTCCCTTTTTTGTTGCCTTCAAACCGATGACGGTGACGCTTATTATTCATTTTGTGAACAAGACTAAAATTTGTAGGGTGAGACGCGTTTAACTTGTTGGTGTAGAGCTCGGATTGTAGAGGCACAGTTTTGCTATAACTGAACTGTTTATTCGGGGGAAGGACACAATGAAAAAAACAATTCTCGCACTCTCTATCGGTCTACTGAGCGCCTGCAGCCAGATTCCAGAAAATGCCATCGTATTAAGCGTTGGTGATGACACCGCTGTTTTTGAGGAAAACTCACAAGGCTTACTTGTCGCCGAGCAAAGACTCGAAAAAGGCAGTTATAGCTTTACCATTGCTGACAGCAAGCAAACTTGTGGCAGTAGCTTTGCCCTAGCAGAAGAAGATCGCATCAAGTTCAATCGTCCATTAAAAATGGATAATTGCGCCACTGATGCACAAATGCCGCTGCGCATCTTCAAAGCCAATACCTATCAATTTACGCTCAATCCAACCACCAACGAACTGACGGTAAAAATTAAACCAAAACAAAGTCAGGACATCACCTACTCTTGCCCTGTCGCAACTGACACGCCAAAAACCATCAACGTTGCTCAAACTTTTAATGATGGCACTGTCGTTCGTGATGCCTTAACCGAACAAGAAACCACTGTCGCCAATGGCAGTGTCACCATGCAACCGGGTCCTATGAGCCAAGGTCTATTGCTGCTAGAAGAAGTTGAACAGCAAGCCGACAAACCGTTCAGTTGGGACAATGCGACGGTGTACTTCGTCATGACCGACCGCTTCTACAATGGCAACCCAGACAACGACAACAGCTACGGTCGCAGCAAAGACGGAAAATATGAGATTGGTACCTTCCACGGTGGTGACTTAGCGGGTCTGACGAAAAAACTCGATTACATCGAATCACTTGGTGTGAATGCTATCTGGATAACCTCACCACTGGAACAAATCCACGGCTGGGTTGGCGGCGGCGATAAAGGCGACTTTAAGCACTACGGCTACCACGGCTACTATCACCAAGATTGGACCAAGCTTGATGCGAACATGGGCACCGAAGACGAACTCAGAACCTTCGTCGATACCGCCCATAAGAAAGGCATCCGCGTGATTTGGGATGTGGTCATGAACCACACAGGTTATGCGACATTAGCAGACATGCAGGAATTCGGATTTGGTCAGCTTTACCTTGATGACCAAGAAGCCAAAGAAGTCCTTGGTGAAAAATGGACCGACTGGCAGCCAAAATCAGGACAAAGCTGGCACAGCTTCAACGACTACATCAAATACAGTAATAGCGAAGCGTGGGATAAATGGTGGGGCAAAGACTGGATTCGCACTGACATTGGTGACTACGATGCTCCGGGCTACAACGACATCACCATGTCTTTGAACTACCTACCGGATCTAAAAACCGAATCAACTCAAAAAACCGGATTACCAAACTTCTTCCACAATAAAGACACCAATGCGCAAGATGAGCTGCAAACTCCACGTGAACACCTGATTACCTGGTTATCCGATTGGGTGCGCGACTATGGCATTGACGGCTTCCGTGTCGACACCGCTAAACACGTTGAAATGGAAGCGTGGGCAGAGTTGAAAGCCAGCACCACTCAAGCGCTTGCCCAGTGGAAGCAAAACAATCCAGACAAAGCACTAGATGACCTGCCATTTTGGATGACAGGTGAAGTGTGGGCACACAGCGTAGTGAAGAGCCCGTATTTCGATAACGGCTTCGATTCCATCATCAACTTCGAGTTCCAATCTGATGTGGCACCAAAAGCGCTGAAGTGTTTCGCTCAACTTGATAATGATTACCGCCGCTATGCAGAGCGCATCAATACCGATCCTGAGTTCAATGTGTTGAGCTACCTGTCTTCACACGATACACAACTGTTTTGGTCAGCTCGCAGCCGCAGCTTTGATGACCAAGCACGTGCGGCAAATGCTCTGATGCTGGCTCCGGGTGCAGTACAGATCTATTACGGTGATGAGATAGCTCGTGATTTTGGCATTACTGGTTCAGACGCCCACCAAGGCACACGCTCAGATATGCCATGGGATAAGATTCATGGCGAGCGTGAAGATCTGCTGCAACATTGGCAAAAATTGGGTGAATTCCGTAAACGCCACCCAGCGGTTGCTCAAGGTAAGCACATCACTCGCAATCAAGAAGGTTACTACGCGTTCGAACGCCAATACCAAGACGACAAGGTACTGATTGTTTACACCGGTGAGTAAATCACACTCTCTCCACCAGCAAGGGAAGCATAAGCTTCCCTTTTTTATTGTTCTTTTTGCCATTTAGTCTCGTCCCTCTGGTCTGATGACGCACTTTTTTCTTTTTCGGCTTAATTCACACTTTGCGTTAATTACACATTGAGGTAAGGTCAAGGATTACTCGATAAGCCGATAAAACATCGGCATAAACATACACAAAGCAATCACAATGAATTAGGTATAAGTCAGCATGCAGTTCTCAAAGTTTGGTGAAAAATTTAATCAGTATTCAGGTATCACGCAGTTAATGGACGATTTGAATGATGGTCTGCGCACACCAGGTGCCATCATGCTCGGTGGAGGTAACCCAGCCGCCATTCCTGCCATGCTCGATTACTTTCGCCAAGCCAGTGAGGAAATGCTCGCCAGTGGAGAGCTCGTCGCCGCCCTCGCCAACTATGATGGTCCGCAAGGCAAAGACGCGTTCGTTAAAGCGTTGGCTCAGTTATTCCGTGAAACTTATGGCTGGGATATTTCTGAGAAAAACATCAGCCTAACTAACGGTAGCCAAAGTGGCTTCTTCTACTTGTTCAACTTGTTGGCAGGTAAACAGCCAGACGGTTCGCACAAGAAGGTGCTACTGCCTATCGCGCCTGAGTACATCGGTTATGGTGATGCAGGCATTGATGAAGATATCTTTGTCTCATACCACCCAGAGATCGAGCTGTTAGATAACGGTCTGTTTAAATACCACGTCGATTTTGAGCAGCTCACCGTCGATGACTCTGTTGCGGCAATCTGCGCGTCTCGCCCAACCAATCCAACGGGTAACGTACTGACAGACGAAGAAGTACGTAAACTGGACAAGCTAGCACGTGAGAACAACATCCCACTGATTATCGATAACGCCTACGGTCTACCTTTCCCGAACATCATCTTTGAAGATGTCGAGCCGTTCTGGAATGAAAACACCATCCTGTGCATGAGCCTATCTAAACTTGGCTTGCCGGGCGTGCGTTGTGGGATTGTGATTGCGAGTGAAGAAATCACTCAAGCATTAACCAATATGAACGGCATCATCAGCCTAGCGCCGGGCAGTGTTGGTCCAGCGCTGGCAAACCATATAATTGGCAAAGGCGATCTGCTTAAACTGAGTTCAGAGGTGATTAAGCCGTTCTACAAGCAAAAATCACAACGTGCGGTTGAACTGCTCCAACAAGCAATTACCGATGAGCGATTCCGCATCCACAAGCCGGAAGGCGCTATCTTCTTGTGGTTATGGTTTGATGAACTGCCAATCACAACAATGGAACTGTACCAACGCTTGAAAGCGCGTGGCGTATTGATTGTCCCTGGTGAATATTTCTTTATTGGTCAGCAAGACGAGTGGGATCACGCGCACCAATGCCTGCGTATGAACTACGTTCAAGATGATGAGATGATGCAAAAAGGCATTGCGATTATCGCTGAAGAAGTGGAAAAGGCTTACCGCGAAGGTAAATAGATGGATTGAACTCAGCCGTTCTTCTCTTTGAAATTACGGCTTTAAAATAGCGGATTTGAAAACCCCAAACTAAAAAGAGCGCCCATATGGCGCTCTTTCTCATTCTATAACTGGGTGGTTAACTGATTAGTTGTTCTCAATCAGGTTGTTACCACCGATAGCAATCTTACGTGGTTGCATGGCTTCAGGGATTTCACGAACTAAATCGATATGAAGTAGACCGTTTTCCATTGATGCACCCACGACTTTTACGTAATCCGCTAGCTGGAATTTACGTTCAAAATCACGTTCTGCAATACCTTGGTAAACGTAGTTTTTGCCTTCTTCGGCTTTACGTTCGCCCTTCACAATCAACATGTTTTCGTTTTGAGTCAGATCGAGCTGTTCTTCAGCAAAGCCAGCAACGGCCATAGTAATACGGTAGTTGTGCTCGTCTTTTTGCTCAATGTTGTATGGAGGGTAACCGCCAGAAGTATTTTTCGCTGTATTCGCTTCCATCAGGTTTAGCAGACGATCAAAGCCAATTGCATTACGGTATAGTGGTGAGAAATCTACATTACGCATAAATCTATCCTCTTAATTAAGCAATAGTCTTAGTTCAGATGAGTTTCATCCTACTGGCGTGTTTATGCAAAAACCAACGCCGAACTAAGAGATTCTTATCATTCCACTGGCCTTGGTTTGGCTCGGAGACATGATATTGAATCTAAAGGTTTAAGTTGTGTGCTAAAACGCCATATCCTCTTCTGAGCGATCTCGTTTTAGCGATTTCAGAGGGCTGGTCTTCTAGTCTCTAGCAAGCCAGTCACCCTCTTCACAACTAGATATAAGGTCGTCAAAAATGACTTTCAAGGGAAAAAATAAAAAATTTTTAAAGCATCCACTATCCCCTTGAACAGCTTAGTTCCTCATCACTTCACGATCAGTGATAAAAAGCCCACCGTTCTGGAGGGCTCAATCTACACTTTACTTGCGGGAGGATTTACGCGCTTTTACAACGCCCTTTTCTGCCGCCTTTTCCTGCTTTAGTTTGCGCTTTTCTTTTAGACTCAACTGCGGTTGTTTCTTTTCTTTCTTACTCATGACTTCACCTCTATTTATTGGCACAACAGACAACCACACAGCATTTTCTGAGCTGGTGGCTGCGAGTGATGAACAATTTCAGTAATCACAAAGCAGCGTCGCTGATTAAAAATTTCCACTTCGAGCGCATCATTTTTAGCTCGACCTAACAGTCGAGATCCCAAATAAGAATCGACCGCGAGCATACCTGTCATCGGCTGCCCCTTGCGCGAGCTGACTAACGTCATGCGATATTGATAGGCGCGTTCAACATCCACTAAGCGAACCGTGTCCCCAACCGCAATACGAGTTCGGTTACGGCAATGGGCTTGTTGCTCGCAGGTTTCAAATAGCGATAACAACCTTAGTGGTGATTGATAGGTTAAAAAGCGACTGGTTAACCACCAAGTTCGCAGCGCCAAGCAGTACGCTGAGAACCAGCGTTCAAACATGATTATTTCCTTCTTAATGCCTTGTCTTACAAATAAATTCAGTGCATTGAACCGGAAGTGCATCACTTCCGGCTTAGTTCAGGAAAGTCATCACCATTTTCTTAGTCTCCTTAATCATCAGCTCTTCAGCACTATAGCGAGCAGAAAAAAGAAAGCAAAAGCGCTCAAGCGAACAAAATGGCGAGAAAAAAAGAAAACAGATATAAAATGGCAGGCTTGATCGGGTTGTTGGCAGTTAGTACCAGAAAAACATCCGCTTTAGCAGAAAGTGGCGATTTTAGCTGGTGGTACAACAAAAAAAGCAGCGATTTCTCGCTGCTTTTTACGATCACGAACAGTGTCGTTATACGTCTAGGTTCGCTACTTTCAGTGCGTTCTCTTCGATGAAGTTACGACGAGGTTCTACTTGGTCACCCATTAGCGTAGTGAACAGTTGATCTGCACCTACCGCATCTTCAATCGTTACCTGCATCATACGACGAGTTTCTGGGTCCATGGTGGTTTCCCAAAGTTGGTCTGGGTTCATCTCACCTAGACCTTTGTAGCGCTGACGGCTTAAGCCACGCATTGACTCTTTCACTAACCAGTCAAGCGCTTCTGCAAAGTTTGCCACTGGCATAGTACGCTCACCACGTTTGATGTACGCGCCTTCTTCCAGAAGTCCATCAAGTGCTTCTGATAGATCAGCCAACTTGCCGTACTCTTTCGAGTTTAGGAAGTCGATGCTAATTGCATGTTCGTGCGTCACGCCGTGAGTACGAACCACAATCTTAGGCAAGTTTAAGCCTAGCTCTTCGTGCTGCTCAACTTCGTAGCTGTACTGGCTTGCACCCACTTCTTTCGCATTCAGCTGTTCAATAAGCTGCTTCGTCCACGCTTCCACAACTGATGCGTCATGGCATTGCTCTGGCGTTAGGCGAGGAGTGTAAATCAACTCGTTTACCAAAGCACTTGGGTAACGACGGCTCATACGTTCCGCCAGTTTAATACCCGCATTGTACTGTTGAACAAGCTTCTCTAGTGCTTCACCAGCCAATGCTGGTGCTTCTGCGTTTACGTGTAGCGATGCATTGTCCAGAGCCAATGATACTTGGTATTGGTTCATCGCTTCTTCATCTTTGATGTACTGCTCTTGTTTGCCTTTTTTCACTTTGTATAGTGGTGGCTGAGCGATGTACACATAGCCACGCTCGATAAGCTCTGGCATTTGACGATAGAAGAAGGTCAACAGTAGCGTACGGATGTGCGAACCATCGACATCGGCATCGGTCATGATGATGATGTTGTGGTAACGAAGCTTGTCCGGGTTGTACTCGTCACGACCGATACCACAACCTAGTGCGGTGATCAGTGTTGCTACTTCTTGAGAAGATAGCATCTTGTCGAAACGTGCTTTTTCTACGTTAAGAATCTTACCTTTTAGCGGTAGGATCGCTTGGTTCTTACGGTTACGGCCTTGTTTTGCGGAGCCGCCTGCCGAATCACCCTCCACTATGTATAGTTCAGAGAGTGCCGGATCTTTTTCCTGACAGTCTGCAAGTTTACCTGGAAGGCCAGCTAGGTCTAGTGCACCTTTACGGCGCGTCATTTCACGAGCTTTACGCGCTGCTTCACGAGCACGTGCTGCATCGATGATTTTCGAACAAACCATCTTCGCTTCTGTCGGGTTCTCAATCAGGAACTCAGACAGTTTTTCACCCATTGCAGACTCAACAGCTGATTTCACTTCAGAAGAAACTAGTTTGTCTTTTGTTTGGCTTGAGAACTTAGGATCAGGCACTTTCACCGAAACAACCGCAGTTAGACCTTCACGCGCATCGTCGCCTGAAGTCGCTGTTTTCGCTTTCTTCGAGAAACCTTCTTTATCCATAAAGCTGTTCAATGTACGTGTTAGCGCAGCACGGAAACCAGCAAGGTGAGTACCACCATCACGCTGTGGGATATTGTTGGTAAAGCAAAAGATGTTCTCTTGGAAACCATCGTTCCATTGCATCGCCACTTCAACTGAAATGCCGTCTTCACGCTCAGAGTTAAAGTGGAAGATTTTTTCGATGATTGGCGTTTTGTTGGTGTTTAGGTGATCAACGAACGCTTGAATACCACCTTCATACATGAAGTGATCATGTTTGTCCGCTTCACGTTCATCAACCAATTTGATCGACACACCAGAGTTCAGGAATGACAGTTCACGCAGGCGTTTCGCCAGAATGTCATAGTGGAACTCAGTGTTAGAGAACGTTTCGGCACTTGGCCAGAAACGAATTTGTGTACCGGTTTTATCCGTATCACCCACAACGGCTAGTGGCGCTTGAGGCTCACCATGGCGGTAGGTTTGCGTATGGATATGGCCACCACGATGAATCGTTAGCTCAACTTTCTCTGATAGTGCGTTTACTACTGAAACACCTACCCCGTGAAGACCACCCGATACTTTGTATGAGTTATCGTCGAACTTACCACCCGCGTGAAGAACCGTCATGATTACTTCTGCTGCAGAGACATTTTCCTCTGAGTGGATTTCTGTTGGAATGCCACGACCATCATCGCTAACGGAAACCGAGTTATCCTCATGAATTGTCACAACGATGTCTTTACAGTGACCTGCCAACGCTTCATCAATTGAGTTATCCACCACCTCGAAAACCATGTGGTGAAGGCCGGTGCCGTCGTCCGTATCGCCGATGTACATTCCTGGACGCTTACGTACCGCATCCAGACCCTTCAGTACCTTAATACTCGATGAATCGTAATTTTCAGACATGAGTTTCTCTCTTCTAGTTTGACTCTATCCTGCCATGTTCCACATGAAACAATTTACCGTTATCGTCCAACATATCGGCGATTTGGCTTTCAGTGATAGAGCTTACAAATACTTGTGCGCCCGTCTCTTTTAAGCAGTCAGCAAGACGCTTGCGACGTTGGCTATCTAATTCCGACGCGAAGTCATCAATTAGGTAAATGCATTGTTTACCGGCCATCTCTGTCAGGTGTTGCCCTTGCGCTACACGCAATGCACACACCATGAGTTTTAATTGACCGCGTGACAGAACATCTTCAACGGGCGTTCCGTTCACTTTAATGCGCAAATCAGCTTTGTTTGGGCCACTAAAGGTGTATCCCAATGCCTGATCACGCTCAAAATTCTTTTCTAGTATCTCGTGGTATGGAGTGTCTTTATCCCAGCCACGATAATACTTCAATTGGATCTCAAATTCTGGCAAAAATGTCTGACAGATAGTTTCTGCGACAGTTTTCATCTGCTCGATGTAACTTGCTCGCCATTGGCTGATGTTTTCAGCCAATCCTGCCATTTCCTGATCCCAATAACTGAGCTCACGATAACTATTGGCGGTTTTCAACAACGCGTTGCGCTGCTTGTTCAGGCGCTTGAACCTTCCCCATGCTTGATAAAAAGCGGGCTCGGTATGAAACACGCCCCAATCAATAAACGCACGACGATGTTTAGGGCCATCTGTCAGTAAATCAAACCCTTCTGGGTGTATCAACTGCAGAGGCAGAACTTGTGCCAACTGCGCTAATTTTTGTCCAGATTGACCGCCTATTTTAACCTCTGTTGAGCCATCACGCTGCTTATTAATGCCGATAGGTAGCTCAAATTGATCCGAGTTCAAAAAACGACCATGAACAAACAGTTCGTCACACTCATTTTGTATCACTCGTCCGGTGAGAGAGCTCTTGAATGAGCGGCCATGCCCGAGCAGATAAACCGCTTCTAAGACACTGGTTTTACCGCTGCCGTTCGGCCCGATAAGAAAGTTAAAGCCTGCTGATAACTCAATATCACAGGCTTTAATGTTTCGAAACTGCTGAATGATGAGGCGAGAAAGTGGCATTCAGATGGCTTATAGACGAATTGGCATCACCACGTACATGGCACTGTCGTCGTCTGCGTTTTCAATCAACGCACTTGCGTTCGCATCTGACATCGACACACGCACGTTATCGCAACGCAGTGTATTAAGCACATCAAGCACGTAGCTAACGTTGAAGCCGATCTCGATAGCGTCACCTTCAAAGGTCACGTCTAGCATTTCTTCTGCTTCTTCTTGCTCTGGGTTATTGGCAGTAATGCGCATTTCAGTATCAGCCAGATTCACACGCACGCCACGGAATTTTTCGTTGGAAAGAATCGCAGCACGAGAGAAGGCTTGGCGCAACTCGTCACAACTTGCTATTAGGGTCTTATTGGTGCTCTGAGGCAATACACGGCGGTAATCAGGGAAACGACCATCAACCAACTTAGAGGTAAAAGTAAAGTTATTCACCTCAGCACGAACATTGGAGCTACCGATCTGAAGTACTACGGGCTGCTCTGGCGCATCCATCAACTTTACTAATTCTTGCACACCTTTGCGTGGCACGATGATTTGCTTCTGCGCAAAGTCCGCACCTAGCTGAGTTTGCGATACCGCCATACGGTGGCCGTCCGTCGCCACGCTGCGTAGCGTGGTGCCGTCAATTTCAAACAACATGCCGTTGAGGTAGTAACGAACGTCTTGATTCGCCATCGAGAACTGAGTTTTGTCGATCAGCGTACGTAAATCAGCTTGGCTCAGTGATACTTCCACTTCGCTTTGCCAATCTTCAATATTAGGGAAATCGTTCGCAGGAAGCGTTGCCAACGAGAAACGGCTGCGACCAGAGCGAACTTGTACGCGATCACCTTCTAATACAAATGTGATGATCGCATCGTCCGGTAAACCACGGCAGATATCGAGAAACTTACGCGAAGGAACGGTAATGCTGCCCGCTTCAAAATCACCTTCTAGCGTCACTTTGCTTACTAACTCTACTTCAAGATCGGTTGCCGTCATCGACAATACGTTCTCTTCTACTTTAAGAAGTAGGTTACCCAGGATTGGCAGAGTTGGTCGGCCACCTAAAGCGCCCGAAACCTGCTGTAGCGGTTTGATTAAATGACTACGTTCAATGGTAAATTTCATGCTTGGCTCTTTACGCTGTCAGCTCAATAAATGATTTGCTTAGAATACCGTTATTCTAACCGATTACGAAGACAGGGTGCGAATCAAGTTAGAGTAATCTTCTTTAATGTCGTGGCTCTCTTCACGCAGCTGCTCAATCTTGCGACAAGCATGAAGTACGGTCGTATGATCGCGGCCCCCAAACGCATCGCCAATTTCAGGCAAACTGTGGTTGGTTAGCTCTTTTGCTAACGCCATAGCCAGCTGACGAGGACGCGCTACAGAACGAGAACGACGCTTAGACAGCAAGTCCGCCACTTTAATCTTGTAGTATTCCGCCACGGTCTTTTGAATGTTATCGATCGTCACCAGCTTCTCTTGTAGAGCAAGCAGATCGCGCAGCGCTTCACGCACAAAATCAATCGTGATTGGACGACCAGTAAAGTTCGCGTTCGCGATAACACGGTTCAATGCACCTTCTAGCTCACGAACGTTCGAACGCAGACGCTTGGCAATGAAGAATGCCACTTCATCAGCAAGGTGGATTTGGTGATCTTCAGCTTTTTTCATCAAGATCGCCACACGCGTTTCAAGCTCAGGCGGCTCGATCGCAACAGTAAGACCCCAACCAAAGCGAGATTTAAGACGATCTTCAACGCCATTAATTTCTTTAGGATAACGGTCAGACGTTAGAATGATCTGCTGATTACCTTCCAATAGTGCGTTGAAGGTATGGAAGAATTCTTCTTGCGAACGTTCTTTATTAGCAAAGAATTGGATGTCATCGATAAGGAGTGCATCCACACTGCGGTAGTAGCGTTTGAATTCTTCAATCGCATTGTTTTGCAGCGCTTTCACCATGTCTTGCACAAAACGTTCTGAGTGCATGTAGACCACTTTTGCGTTCGGGTTGTTATCCACAATCGCGTTACCCACCGCATGCAATAAGTGGGTTTTACCCAAACCCGTGCCGCCGTATAGGAATAGTGGGTTGTAAGCTGCACCTGGGTTATCCGATACCTGACGCGCCGCAGCCAAACCCAGTTGGTTCGACTTACCTTCAACAAAGTTGTCGAACTTGTGTTTTGGGTTCATGTTTGAGCGGTGATTGATAGCCGCAATCGCTTGAGCGTCGTCATCCCAGGTTTTGTGTACTGGCTTACGCGCCTGTAATTGCGCAGGTGCAGATGACTCGGCAGCCACATCTGCAGGCGTACGTGTCGGCGCTGGTTTTGGTGCAGAGACAGGTCGGCTCCCCACTTCAAAACGTAAGTTAGGAATATCGCCACCGCAGTATTCCTGCAGTAAGCGAGTAATATTGTTCAGATACTTATCACGCACCCAGTCCAACACAAAGCGGTTTGGCGCGAATAGAGTGAGAGTATTGTCATTGAGCTCCGCTTGTAGCGGACGAACCCACATGCTGAATTCTGTAGCTGGTAGCTCTTCTTGAAGCTGCTGCAAACATTGCAGCCAAAGCGAAGATGACACGGTGCCCCCACTGAGTAATTGAATTATCGGAAAAGACTGGCAATTTTACCTGTTGATAACCAAGATCGCCAGCGATTGATCGACGATCCAGTGAATAAGATCCAAGTTATTCACAATTATTTCTGCAAACTTGATGAGATCAACACACCTTGCCCCAAATTTGCCCACACAACGATCCACAATTGGGCAAAATTCACAAGATCGAGCGATTGGTGATAAGTCTGTGTATTATTTTATTCCCAATGCTGATTTTGTCGATCATTTCGCTAGGTTCAGTTCGCATTTTCGTCACATTTAACATTCTTCTTCTATTATCTAATAACTCACAGGTCTAGGTTATTGCTCTTGGTTATTTATTTAATTGAGCTAACTAACAGTAGTATTTCCAACCATAAAATTATGGAGATGTATTATGAAAAACTGGATTAAGGTTGCCGTTGCAGCCATTGCACTGTCGGCAGCAACCGTACAAGCCGCTACTGAAGTCAAAGTTGGTATGTCAGGTCGCTACTTCCCGTTTACTTTTGTAAAGCAAGACAAGCTACAAGGCTTTGAAGTCGACATGTGGGATGAAATCGGTAAACGTAACGATTACAAAATCGAATACGTAACAGCCAACTTCTCTGGTTTATTTGGTCTTTTAGAAACGGGTCGTATCGATACGATCTCCAACCAAATCACCATGACTGATGAGCGTAAAGCTAAATACCTATTTGCTGACCCTTACGTTGTAGATGGCGCACAAATTACCGTGCGTAAAGGCAACGACAGCATCAAAGGTGTTGACGATCTTGCGGGCAAAACCGTTGCGGTGAACCTAGGCTCTAACTTTGAGCAACTGCTGCGTCAATACGACAAAGACGGCAAGATCAACATTAAAACGTACGACACAGGTATCGAACATGACGTGGCGCTCGGTCGAGCAGATGCATTTGTAATGGATCGTCTTTCTGCGTTAGAGCTGATTAAGAAAACTGGCCTTCCTCTGGAATTGGCAGGCGAACCGTTTGAGACCATTCAAAACGCATGGCCTTTCGTTGACAACGAGAAAGGTCGTAAACTGCAAGAAGAAGTAAACAAAGCACTGGCTGAGATGCGCGCAGATGGTACAGTAGAGAAAATTTCCGTGAAGTGGTTTGGCGCTGACATCACGAAATAAGAACTCTTTGTACTTTAGGCCGCAAAGTGGTATCACTCTCGGACTAAAATAAACTTACGTAAAGGTGGAACTTGTTTTCCACCTTTTCTTTTCTCTAGCCTTTAGGTAAGCCGTATGGGATTTGACTTTAATTACATGTTGGAACTGTTGCCGATATTGCTGAAATATCTTGGCACAACCATGGAAATGGCGACATGGGGATTGGTGTTTTCGCTGATTTTATCCGTCATTTTAGCCAATATTCGCGTATTTAAACTGCCAGTTCTGGATCAATTAAGCCAACTGTACATCAGCTTCTTCCGTGGCACCCCACTGTTGGTTCAGCTTTTCCTGCTTTACTACGGCTTACCGCAAATTTTTCCATTGATGGTCGGTATCGACGCCTTTTCAGCAGCGGTTATCGGTTTAACGCTGCACTTTGCCGCTTATATGGCGGAAAGTATTCGTGCCGCCATTATTGGTATTGATCGCAGCCAAATGGAAGCGAGCTTATCGGTCGGTATGACGACATCCCAAGCAATGCGCCGAGTGATTTTACCTCAAGCAACGCGTGTCGCACTGCCTTCATTGATGAACTATTTCATCGATATGATCAAGTCAACGTCTCTCGCCTTCACGCTTGGTGTGGCCGAAATCATGGCGAAAGCACAGATGGAAGCCTCATCAAGTTTCCGTTTCTTTGAAGCTTTCCTTGCGGTTGCTCTTATTTACTGGGGCGTGGTGGTGATTCTGACTCGCGTACAAATCTGGGCAGAAGCAAAACTGAATAAGGCGTACGTACGATGATTAAGTTAGAAAATATTCACAAACGTTTTGGTGAGACTGAAGTGCTGAAAGGCATCGACCTCGATATTAAGCAAGGTGAGATCATCGTGATTATCGGCTCAAGTGGTACGGGTAAATCAACCTTGCTGCGTACGGTGAACTTTCTAGAGCAGGCAGATGAAGGTCGTATCACGATAGATGACATCTCCGTTGATACTCAAAAACACACTAAAGCCGAAGTATTAGCGCTGCGTCGTCGAACTGGCTTTGTGTTCCAAAACTATGCCCTGTTTGCCCACATGAATGCGCGCCAGAACATTGCCGAAGGTCTAGTGACCGTTCGAGGCTGGAAAAAAGCCGATGCTCTCAAACGAGCGCAACAAATTCTGGATGACATCGGCCTTGGGGATAAAGGCGATAGTTATCCAGCGGCATTGTCTGGCGGCCAACAACAACGTGTGGGTATCGGCCGAGCGATGGCGCTGCAACCAGAACTGCTGTTATTTGACGAACCAACTTCTGCGCTGGATCCTGAATGGGTCGGTGAAGTTCTCTCATTAATGAAGAAGTTAGCTAATCAGCATCAAACCATGCTGGTGGTGACGCACGAGATGCAATTCGCGAAAGAAGTCGCTGATAGAGTGATCTTCATGGCGGAAGGCAATATCGTAGAGCAAGGTTCTCCACAGGATATCTTCGATAATCCACAAGATCCTCGTTTGAAAAAATTCCTTAACCAAGTAGGAATAGAGTAACGATCAAGCATCAGGATCGATTGATCCTTGAGATTTTACTCACACTACGTATAATCGCCCGGCCGGAATTTCGTACTCATTGAGTCATTGACACATTATGTGAGTGTGATTACAATTCCGCCTCTTTGTTGAGAGGCGTCGGTTGTCCTTCTCTATATAAAGAGCTTCTTTATATAAGAAAGCAAATACCCACGCCGGGTTTAACAAGAACCTAAAACTACTGATCAGTAAAGGTAATTATCATGAAACGCACTTTTCAACCTACAGTTCTAAAGCGCAAGCGTACTCACGGCTTCCGTGCTCGCATGGCAACTAAGAACGGTCGTAAAGTTATCAACGCACGTCGTGCAAAAGGCCGTGCGCGCCTATCAAAATAATCGCTAGTTTATTTTGAACACGTACGCGTTTAATCGGGAGTTACGTTTGTTAACTCCCGAGCATTATCAAAACGTCTTCCAGCAAGCTCATCGAGCTGGCTCGCCTCATTTCACCATCATTGCTCGCAATAACAAACTTTCTCACCCACGATTAGGTTTAGCGGTTCCCAAAAAGCAAATCAAAACGGCTGTCGGTCGTAACCGATTTAAGCGTTTGGCTCGTGAAAGCTTTCGTAACAATCAACATCAGCTTCCAAACAAAGATTTTGTTGTGATTGCGAAAAAAAGCGCGCAAGATTTAAGCAATGAGGAAATTTTTAAGTTGTTTGATAAGCTATGGCAACGCCTGTCTCGCCCTTCACGTGGATAGCCATTGGGCTCGTTTATCTGTATCGCTGGTTTATCAGCCCTTTGATTGGTCCTCGTTGCCGGTTCACACCAACCTGTTCCACTTACGCGCTAGAAGCTTTGAGAGCTCACGGTTTTGTAAAAGGATGTTGGTTATCAGGCAAACGTCTATTAAAATGCCACCCTTTGAATGAAGGGGGGTATGACCCCGTTCCACCAGTCCAAAAACAAGACAGAGATAACTAACGATGGATTCTCAACGTAATATCCTGCTCATCGGTTTGGCCCTGGTTTCTTTTTTGCTGTTTCAACAATGGCAAGTTGCAAAGAATCCAGAACCTCAAGCAGTTGAACAGGCTCAATCAAGCAGCACTCTACCTGCACCATCTTTTGCTGATGAACTTGACCCAGTTCCTGGTCAACAGCAAGCTTCTGCAAAAACTATCACAGTAACGACTGATGTTTTAACTCTGTCGATCGACACCGTTGGTGGCGATGTGGTACATGCCAACCTTAACGAATACTCTGCTGAGTTAGATTCATCAGATTCCTTTGTTCTGCTTAAAGACGCTCAAGGTCACCAATTTATCGCTCAAAGCGGTCTAGTGGGTCCTCAAGGTATCGACTTGAGCAGCACAAATCGCCCTCACTACAACGTAAGTGCAGACAGCTTCACAATGGCTGACGGTCAAGATGAACTTCGCGTTCCGATGACATTCACTGCAAACGGCATCGAATACACCAAAACTTACATCTTTAAACGCGGCAGCTACGCGCTTAATGTTGAATACGATGTAGTGAACAACTCAGGCAACAACGCAACATTTGGTATGTACGCTCACCTACGTCAAAACCTAATGGACGATGGTGGTAGCATCACAATGCCTACTTACCGTGGTGGCGCATACTCAACAGAAGATACGCGTTACAAGAAGTACAGCTTTGATGATATGCAGGATCGCAACCTGTCTCTTAACCTAGCCGATGGCCAAGGTTGGGCAGCAATGATTCAGCACTACTTTGCCGCAGCTTGGATCCCACGTAACGAACCAGGTACTAACCTATACACTCGTGTAATTGGCAACCTAGGCGACATCGGCGTTCGTATGCCAAACAAAACTATCGCAACAGGCGATCAGGCTAAGTTTGAAGCAACACTTTGGGTTGGTCCAAAACTGCAAGATGAAATGGCAGAAGTGGCACCTAACCTAGACCTAGTAGTGGACTACGGCTGGTTATGGTTCATTGCGAAGCCTCTTCATATGTTGCTTTCATTCATCCAGAGCTTTGTTGGTAACTGGGGTGTGGCAATCATCTGTCTGACCTTCATCGTTCGTGGTGCAATGTACCCACTAACAAAAGCGCAATACACGTCTATGGCGAAAATGCGCATGCTACAGCCTAAGCTGCAAGCAATGCGTGAGCGTATCGGTGATGACCGTCAGCGCATGAGCCAAGAAATGATGGAACTGTACAAGAAAGAGAAAGTGAACCCACTAGGTGGTTGTCTACCTCTTATCCTACAGATGCCTATTTTCATCGCACTATACTGGGCGCTAATGGAATCGGTAGAGCTACGTCACTCACCATTCTTCGGTTGGATTCATGACCTTTCAGCGCAGGACCCTTACTACATCCTGCCTCTACTGATGGGTGCGTCTATGTTCCTAATCCAGAAGATGAGCCCGACAACGGTAACGGATCCAATGCAGCAGAAGATCATGACCTTTATGCCGGTTATGTTTACCTTCTTCTTCTTGTTCTTCCCATCAGGTCTCGTTCTGTACTGGTTGGTGTCGAACATCGTAACGCTTATCCAGCAAACTCTGATCTACAAAGGATTAGAGAAAAAAGGCTTACACAGCAAGTAACCTTTTAGGAAATGATTGAGAAAGGCGGCCAAAAGGTCGCCTTTTTGTTTTTGGCTGATTACAATTCAGCTAATTAATTGTGATGGCTCCCTAGGTATCTTCCCTATAGCCCAGCTCAAAAGGCAAAATTATGACTACAGATACGATTGTCGCTCAAGCGACCGCGCCTGGTCGTGGCGGTGTCGGTATTATTCGAGTTTCTGGCCCTAAAGCCAACCAAGTGGCGTTAGAAGTCACTGGCAAAACACTAAAGCCCCGCTACGCAGAGTACCTGCCGTTTAAGTCAGAAGATGGCACTGTGCTTGATCAGGGCATCGCACTGTACTTCCCTAACCCGCATTCATTTACCGGTGAAGACGTACTTGAGCTGCAAGGCCATGGCGGCCCTGTCGTGATGGATATGCTGATAAAACGCATTCTAGGTATAGATGGTATTCGAGCTGCTCGCCCTGGTGAGTTCTCTGAACGCGCATTTCTGAACGATAAACTCGACCTCGCTCAAGCCGAGGCGATCGCAGACCTCATTGATGCCAGTTCTGAAGAAGCAGCAAAATCGGCACTGCAATCCTTACAGGGCGCATTTTCAGGCCGCATTAATACCTTAGTTGAGTCGCTGATTCATTTGCGTATCTATGTTGAAGCAGCCATCGACTTCCCTGAAGAAGAGATCGACTTTTTGGCCGACGGTAAAGTGGCTGGTGACCTACAAGCCATCATCGACAACCTAGATGCGGTGCGCAAAGAAGCTAACCAAGGCGCTATTATGCGTGAAGGGATGAAAGTCGTGATTGCGGGTCGTCCAAATGCGGGCAAATCAAGCCTGCTGAACGCACTATCGGGTAAAGAGTCTGCAATCGTAACCGACATCGCAGGAACCACGCGTGATGTACTGCGTGAGCACATCCATATTGATGGCATGCCACTACACATCATTGATACAGCAGGTTTGCGTGATGCTTCCGATGAAGTAGAGAAAATCGGTATCGAACGTGCGTGGGATGAAATAGCCCAAGCAGACCGCGTGTTGTTCATGGTAGATGGCACAACAACCGATGCCACCGATCCGAAAGATATCTGGCCAGATTTTGTGGATCGCCTACCAGACAACATTGGCATAACGGTGATCCGTAATAAAGCGGATCAAACGGGTGAAGATATGGGGATCTGCCACGTCAATAACCCTACCCTTATCCGTTTGTCAGCGAAGACTGGTTCAGGGGTTGAAGCTCTGCGCGATCATCTCAAGGAGTGTATGGGCTTCTCTGGCAACAGTGAAGGTGGGTTTATGGCTCGTCGTCGTCATCTCGATGCATTAGAACGTGCCGCACAGCACCTTCAAATAGGCCAGGAGCAGCTTGAAGGCTATATGGCTGGTGAAATATTGGCTGAAGAGCTACGCATCACCCAACAACATCTCAATGAGATTACCGGTGAGTTCAGTTCTGACGACTTACTGGGACGAATCTTCTCTTCATTCTGTATCGGGAAGTAAATAATCGAACGCGCGGTGCTGAGCTTAACTCACACCGCGTTTCTTTTTGTACGGCAAGCCATCCATGAGCTTTAGCCGTCGCATTCAATAAGGAAGAAGTATGATCCACATTATTACAGGCAGCACGTTAGGTGGCGCAGAATACGTAGGGGATCACCTGAGTGATCTACTCAACGAGAATGGATTTGAAACAACGATCCACAACCAGCCTTCCCTCAGTGATATCGAAAATCAAGGTACGTGGTTGGTGATCACCTCTACACATGGAGCTGGTGAGTATCCTGATAATATCCAACCTTTTATCGCAGCATTACAAAATACACCGCCAAAAATGACTGATGTAAAATTTGCGGTGATTGCGATTGGTGACTCTAGCTACGATACGTTCTGTGCCGCTGGTCAACACGCTTATGATTTATTAGAGGATATTGGTGCAACCCCTCTCGCAGATTGCTTTAAAATCGATGTACTGAGCCATGATGTGCCAGAAGACGCCGCAGAGATGTGGTTAAAAGAGAATATCGAACGTTTTTAAACTCACGACTTTCCCTTCAACAGAGTCGAAATTCGGCTCTGTTTTCTCCCATGTGAATAACTCCCACCAAATTATTTTGTTTAACCGCTCAAAAACCAACCAAACAGACTGTGGATAACTACAATAAGATCCAGTGATTTTCCTTTAGTTATCCCAATAACAACTTTGATCAATTTTACCCCCTGTGTATAACCACCACTTTTGATCCCAGGTAATCCTCGATCTGATCCAATCATGATCACAAGATATGATCCAAAGAAGATCCATGATCTTGTTGATCATTTTTAGGTTATCCACAGAAACGGTCGATCCTAATAGTAGATCTAATAAAAGATCATATATATAGATCTTATATATATTTATCTTGAAGCTTAAAACGGATAAAACGAGAAAACGTTTTTCTCTCTGGCATAAAGCAGGTAAAATACGGCTCCTTTATCTGTCCATTAAATCCCTTTGAATACCTGAGGTCAGTTCATGCTTTATCACGAAAACTTTGACGTCATTGTTGTCGGTGGCGGACACGCAGGAACGGAAGCCGCGCTCGCATCTGCACGCACAGGACAAAAAACGCTTCTCCTTACCCATAACATCGATACATTAGGCCAGATGTCTTGTAATCCGGCGATCGGTGGTATTGGTAAAGGTCACTTAGTAAAAGAAGTAGATGCTATGGGCGGTTTGATGGCTGAAGCCATCGACCATGCAGGTATTCAGTTTCGTACACTAAATGCCTCCAAAGGTCCTGCAGTACGAGCAACTCGAGCTCAAGCCGATCGCGCTCTGTACAAAGCGTACGTTCGTAATGCATTAGAAAATGCGCCTAACTTAACGTTGTTCCAGCAATCAGTTGATGATCTGATTGTTGAACAAGATCGCGCAGTTGGTGTGGTAACTCAAATGGGACTTCGCTTCCATGCGAAAGCCGTTGTGCTAACCGTGGGTACCTTCCTTGGTGGTAAGATCCACATAGGTATGGAAAGCTCGTCTGGTGGTCGTGCCGGGGATCCACCATCGATCGCATTAGCGGATCGACTGCGTGAACTGCCGTTCCGTGTGGATCGTTTAAAAACAGGTACTCCACCGCGCATTGATGCTCGTACTGTTGATTTTTCAGTGCTAGAAGCTCAGCACGGTGATAACCCAACGCCTGTATTCTCGTTCATGGGCAAACGTGAACAGCATCCGCGTCAGATTCCATGTTTCATCACCCACACCAATGAACAAACTCACGATGTGATCCGCAGTAACTTGGATCGCAGTCCAATGTACGCAGGTGTGATTGAAGGTATTGGTCCTCGTTACTGTCCGTCTATTGAAGACAAAGTGATGCGTTTCGCTGACAAAAACAGCCACCAAATCTTCATTGAGCCAGAAGGCCTAACCACGCACGAGTTATACCCTAATGGTATCTCGACCAGCTTGCCATTTGATGTGCAAGTACAAATCGTGCGCTCAATGAAAGGGTTTGAAAATGCACACATCGTTCGCCCAGGTTATGCGATTGAATATGATTTCTTCGATCCACGTGATTTGAAGCAAACGTACGAGACGAAGTTCATCCATGGTTTGTTCTTTGCTGGCCAGATTAATGGTACGACTGGCTACGAAGAAGCCGCAGCGCAAGGCTTGATGGCGGGCCTAAACGCAAGCTTGTTTAGCCAAGACAAAGAAGGCTGGAGCCCACGTCGTGACCAAGCTTACATGGGCGTGTTGATTGATGACTTATCGACCATGGGTACCAAAGAGCCGTACCGCATGTTCACTTCTCGTGCGGAATACCGCCTGCTACTTCGTGAAGATAACGCCGATTTACGTTTAACGGAAAAAGCGCGCGAGCTAGGCTTGATTGATGATGTTCGTTGGGCTCGCTTTAACGAGAAAATCAACAATATGGAAACGGAGCGTCAGCGTTTGAAAGCAACGTGGATGAATCCGAAGTCAGAGGGTGTTGATGAGTTGAACAAGCTGCTGAAAACCCCAATGGCCCGTGAAGCGAGTGGTGAGGATCTTCTGCGTCGTCCAGAGATCACTTATTCGCAACTGACGCAACTTGAAGCGTTTGCTCCTGCTCTTGAAGATCAGCAAGCGGCTGAGCAAGTTGAAATTCAAGTGAAATACGATGGTTACATCAAGCGTCAGCAGGAAGAGATCGAAAAATCACTGCGTCACGAAAATACCAAGTTACCTGCTGATTTGGATTACCGCGATGTAAAAGGTTTATCAAACGAAGTCGTTGCTAAACTGAGCGAGGCCAAACCAGAGAGCATCGGTATTGCATCACGCATTTCTGGTATTACGCCTGCTGCAATTTCTATTCTACTTGTTCACTTGAAAAAGCATGGTTTGCTGAAGAAAGGTGAGGAAGAATAATGAGCGCATTGCGAACAAAGCTGGATTCACTGATCGCGAAAACCGATTTGGAAGTGTCAGAACAGCAACGAGAGCAGTTAGTTGGTTATGTCGAACTGCTCGACAAATGGAACAAAGCATACAATTTAACATCGGTACGTGATCCGCTTGATATGTTAGTGAAACATATTCTTGATAGTATCGTTGTAAGCGCACACCTGCCCGGTGAGCGCTTCATTGATGTTGGTACTGGTCCGGGGTTACCGGGCATCCCTTTGGCAATCATGAACCCTGAGAAAACCTTCTTTTTGCTCGACAGTCTTGGCAAACGCATCCGTTTTATCAAGCAAGTTGTGCACACATTAGGGCTGAAAAACGTGACACCAATTCAAAGTCGCGTCGAAGAATTCCAGCCTGAAGAAAAATTTGATGGCGTTTTGAGTCGAGCTTTTGCTTCAATGACAGACATGGTGGAATGGTGCCACCATTTGCCGAAACAAGAGCACGGGGTGTTTCTAGCGCTGAAAGGACAGCACCCTAAAGATGAAATGGATCAGCTTCCTGAATGGTGCAGTGTGACAGAGATCATATCTTTGGCTGTTCCTGAGTTGGAAGGTGATCGTCATCTAGTAATCTTATCGCGCAAGGAAAATTAGCGAGGTAATCGTGGGTAAAATTGTAGCAATCGCCAACCAGAAAGGTGGGGTCGGCAAAACAACAACGTGCATTAACTTAGCGGCTTCGATGGCGGCAACAAAGCGCAAGGTTTTGGTGATCGATCTCGACCCGCAAGGCAATGCTACGATGGCCAGTGGCGTGGATAAGTATATGGTCGACGCCACTGCATACGATCTTTTGGTTGAAGATACACCGTTCGATCAAGTCGTTTGTACCCAAACAACAGGGAAGTATGATTTGATCGCGGCGAACGGAGACGTGACCGCGGCAGAAATCAAATTGATGGAAGTTTTCGCTCGTGAAGTGCGTCTAAAAAATGCATTGTCGTCAGTTCGCGATAACTATGATTTCATCTTTATTGATTGTCCTCCTTCTCTAAACCTTCTTACAATCAATGCGATGGCGGCAGCTGACTCTGTGCTGGTGCCGATGCAATGTGAATACTTTGCGTTAGAAGGTTTAACTGCTCTTATGGATACAATCAGCAAGTTAGCGGCTGTCGTGAATGAAAACCTCAAAATCGAAGGTTTATTGCGTACCATGTACGACCCACGCAACCGCTTATCGAATGAAGTATCCGATCAACTTAAAAAACACTTTGGGAATAAAGTTTACCGTACTGTCATTCCGCGTAATGTTCGTTTGGCTGAAGCACCAAGTCACGGTAAGCCTGCAATGTACTACGATAAGTACTCCGCAGGTGCCAAAGCGTATCTTGCTCTAGCGGGCGAAATGCTCCGCCGCGAAGAAATCCCAGTTTAACTCTAACCTAAGGAATTCAATCCCATGTCTAAGCGTGGTCTCGGAAAAGGACTGGATGCGTTATTGTCGACCAGTTCGTTTGCTCGTGAAAAACAGCATATTGCATCGCATAGCCAAGAATTATCGGCAGACGGTGAGTTAACCGATTTAGCGATTGGTCAATTGCAGCCGGGCGTATACCAACCGCGTAAAGATATGGCGCCTGAAGCGCTAGAAGAACTAGCGGCTTCGATTCAATCACAAGGCATTATTCAACCAATCGTGGTTCGCCAGGTCGAAAATGGTCAGTTTGAGATCATCGCAGGTGAGCGCCGCTGGCGTGCTGCAAGGCAGGCGGGTTTAAAACGCGTGCCGTGTTTGGTGAAAAAAGTTGAAGATCGTGCCGCCATCGCCATGGCGTTGATTGAAAACATTCAACGTGAAGACTTGAATGTGATTGAGGAAGCCCAAGCGCTTGAGCGTCTACAAGATGAATTCACGCTGACACATCAGCAAGTGGCCGATGTGATTGGTAAATCAAGAACGACGGTGAGTAACCTATTACGTCTGAATCAGTTGGAAGTTGATGTAAAAGGTCTGGTTGCAGATAAAAAATTGGAAATGGGTCATGCTCGAGCTCTGTTAGCGTTAGAAGGCGAACAGCAAGTCGAAGTAGCTCAACAAGTGGCTAAGAAGCAAATGACTGTTCGCCAAACCGAACAGTTAGTAAAAAAGTGCTTAGCCCCACAAAATGAGCAAAAAGGGCAACAAGAGGATACCGAAGCCGAGCAAATGTCGCATAAATTGAGTCAGCTGCTTGATGCAAAAGTTTCTCTTACCCGTTCTGCAAACGGAAAAGCGAAATTGACGATAAGTCTTGATGAGCCTCACAAATTGGACCAACTAATTGCCAAGCTTGAGGCCTAGATGAGATAATTGATTTAGGTCAATTAATCTAATTAATCGAATTTTGTGCGAAAGTTGTCGTTTTGTAAACAAAACTGTAAGTTTTTGATGCAATCGAATTGCTTTACGTTGAACTGAACGTATAATTTTCGCCAATTTCCCAGCACAGAGAGTTAAGTGCGAAGTGGATATTACTAGAGGTACGAATACATGGTAGCTGCGTTAGCTAGACCAGGACGAGAGCTCGCAAGGCAATTGTTAATGATCCAGTCTGGCGCGGTTATTTTTGTGGCAGCAGGAATGGCGGTAGCCATAAATCCTGACTGGGGATTTTCAGCGCTGATTGGCGGAGGCATTTTTGTTGTTGCCAATGCAGTATTCGCGCTGTGTGCTTTCATGTTTAGTGGAGCTCGCGCTGCCAAGCGCATCGCTGCTTCCTTCTATACGGGTGAAGTACTGAAAATTCTCATCACGGTTGCACTGTTCTATGTTGCCTACATGTATATGCAGGTGGAACTTGTTCCCCTCAAACTAACCTATTTGCTGGTACTAGGTATTAATATCTGTGCACCAGTGCTATTCATTAACAACAAAAAATAGGATGAGTTATGGCTGCGCCAGGTGAAGCGCTAACATCGTCCGGTTACATTGCCCACCACCTTTCTAACCTATCGCTATACAAGTTGGGTTTAGTAGGGTCGGAGACAAGTTTCTGGAACGTACATATCGATAGCCTGTTTTTTTCTTGGTTTACTGGTTTAATTTTCCTCGGAATTTTTTACAAAGTAGCAAAGAGAACAACAGCGGGTGTACCGGGTAAGCTTCAGTGTGCTGTAGAAATGATCGTTGAATTTGTCGCCGATAACGTCAAAGACACGTTCCATGGACGCAACCCACTGATCGCGCCTTTAGCACTGACTATCTTTTGTTGGGTATTTTTGATGAACGTGATGGACTTAGTTCCTATCGACTTCTTACCATACCCAGCAGAGCATTGGCTAGGTATTCCTTACCTTAAGGTTGTACCGTCTGCTGATGTGAATATCACCATGGCTATGGCTCTAGGCGTTTTTGCATTGATGATTTACTACAGCATCAAAGTAAAAGGTCTAGGTGGATTCGCAAAAGAACTTGCACTACATCCATTCAATCACCCACTGATGATTCCGTTTAACCTACTAATTGAAGTGGTATCGCTATTAGCGAAACCTCTATCACTTGGTATGCGTCTATTCGGTAACATGTTCGCGGGTGAGGTTGTATTCATTCTTTGTGCGGCAATGCTACCATGGTACTTACAATGGATGGGTTCACTACCGTGGGCAATCTTCCATATCTTGGTTATTACGATTCAAGCCTTCGTATTCATGATGTTGACAATTGTTTACCTGTCAATGGCACACGAAGATCCTGATCATTAATTTTTTTAAAGCTTTTTATTTGGGCACTAAGCCAACAACTATAAATTGGAGATAGTAATGGAAACTTTACTGAGCTTTTCTGCAATCGCCGTAGGTATTATCGTCGGTCTTGCTTCTCTTGGTACAGCGATTGGTTTCGCACTGCTAGGTGGTAAATTCCTAGAAGGTGCTGCACGTCAACCAGAAATGGCTCCTATGCTACAAGTTAAGATGTTCATCATCGCGGGTCTACTTGATGCGGTTCCAATGATCGGTATCGTAATCGCGCTACTATTCACTTTCGCAAACCCATTCGTTGGTCAACTAGGTTAATCACCTTTAACTCGGGACGGGCGATTATCGCTTGTCACTGATTAACACTAAGTCCAAATAGAGGGGTAGCTGTTGTGAACATAAACGCAACTCTGCTAGGTCAAGCAATCTCGTTCGCACTATTTGTGTGGTTCTGCATGAAGTATGTATGGCCACCATTGATGCAAGCGATCGAAGAGCGTCAGAAGAAAATTGCTGATGGTCTTCAAGCAGCAGAACGTGCTGCGAAAGACTTGGATCTAGCACAAGCCAACGCTTCTGATCAATTGAAAGAAGCGAAGCGCACAGCAACTGAGATCATCGAACAAGCGAACAAACGTAAGTCTCAAATTCTTGATGAAGCTCGCGAGGAAGCTCAGGCAGAACGCCAGAAAATCCTAGCGCAAGCAGAAGCAGAACTTGAAGCTGAACGCAATCGTGCACGCGATGAGCTGCGCAAACAAGTTGCTACTCTGGCTGTAGCTGGTGCTGAGAAAATCCTTGAGCGTTCTATCGATAAAGATGCGCAAAAAGATATTCTCGACAACATTACTGCAAAACTTTAAGTCTGGGGGCGCATATGTCTGATTTGACTACTATCGCACGCCCCTATGCTAAAGCAGCCTTCGACTTTGCTTTAGAGAAAGACCAGTTGGACCAATGGGGCCAAATGTTATCTTTTGCTGCTGAAGTGGCCAAAAACGAACAAATGAACGAACTACTAACGGGTTCGGTTTCTGCTGACAAAATGGCAGAAATTTTTGTTGCAGTTTGCGGCGAACAAGTTGATGCGCACGGTCAAAACCTTTTGAAGGTAATGGCTGAGAATGGTCGTTTAGCGGCCCTTCCTGATGTTTGCACGGAGTTTTTTACTCTGAAAAAAGAACATGAGAAAGAAATTGATGTTGAAGTAATTTCAGCAACAGAGCTTTCTGATGAACAACTTGCAAACATTGGCAGCAAACTTGAAAAGCGTCTTGAACGCAAAGTGAAGCTGAATTGCAGTGTAGATGAGACCCTACTTGGTGGGGTTATTATTCGAGCCGGAGACCTAGTCATCGATGACTCAGCGCGTGGTCGTTTGAACCGCCTGAGCGATGCATTGCAGTCTTAATGGGGATTGGAGCATGCAACTTAATTCCACGGAAATTAGCGATCTGATCAAACAACGTATCGAATCTTTCGAAGTTGTTAGTGAAGCTCGCAACGAGGGTACTATCGTATCGGTAAGCGATGGTATCATCCGCATCCACGGCCTAGCGGACGTGATGCAAGGTGAAATGATTGAATTACCGGGTGGCCGTTATGCACTGGCACTTAACCTTGAGCGTGACTCGGTTGGTGCGGTTGTAATGGGCCCATATGCTGACCTTAAGGAAGGCATGAAAGTTACAGGTACTGGCCGCATTCTTGAAGTGCCAGTTGGTCCAGAACTACTAGGCCGCGTAGTAAATACGCTGGGTGAGCCTATCGATGGTAAAGGTCCAATCGAAGCGAAAATGACTTCGCCTGTAGAAGTGATCGCACCAGGTGTAATCGACCGTAAATCGGTAGACCAACCTGTGCAAACTGGTTATAAGTCAGTTGACTCAATGATCCCAATCGGTCGTGGTCAGCGTGAGCTTATCATCGGTGACCGTCAGATTGGTAAAACAGCACTGGCGATCGACGCGATCATCAACCAGAAAGACTCTGGTATTTTCTCTATCTACGTAGCAATCGGTCAGAAAGCATCGACTATCGCTAACGTTGTTCGCAAACTAGAAGAGCACGGCGCACTACAAAATACTATCGTTGTAGTTGCATCAGCTTCTGAATCTGCAGCGCTTCAATACCTAGCGCCTTACGCAGGTTGTGCGATGGGTGAATACTTCCGCGATCGCGGTGAAGACGCACTGATTGTTTACGATGATCTATCTAAGCAAGCGGTAGCTTACCGTCAGATCTCTCTACTACTTAAACGTCCACCAGGCCGTGAGGCATTCCCAGGTGACGTATTCTACTTACACTCGCGTCTACTAGAGCGTGCAGCTCGTGTAAACGAAGAGTACGTAGAGCGTTTCACTAACGGTGAAGTGAAAGGTAAGACTGGTTCTTTGACTGCTCTTCCTATCATCGAAACTCAAGCAGGTGACGTTTCAGCATTCGTACCGACTAACGTAATCTCGATTACCGATGGTCAGATCTTCCTACAAACTGAGCTATTCAACGCTGGTGTTCGTCCTGCTGTTGACCCTGGTATCTCAGTATCTCGTGTAGGTGGTTCAGCTCAGACGAAAATCATCAAGAAACTATCAGGTGGTATCCGTACAGCACTAGCTGCATACCGTGAACTAGCGGCATTTGCTCAGTTCTCTTCTGACCTTGATGACGCAACGAAGAAACAGCTAGACCATGGTCAAAAAGTTACAGAACTAATGAAGCAGAAGCAGTACGCTCCAATGTCTGTATTTGACCAAGCTCTAACTATCTTCGCGGCAGAGCGCGGTTACCTTGATGATGTAGAACTTAACAAAGTTCTAGATTTCGAGGCGGCTCTACTATCGTACGCTCGCGGTCAATACGCTGAACTAGCAGCTGAGATCGACAAGTCTGGCGCTTACAACGATGAAATCGAAGCTCAGTTGAAGAAACTGACTGACGACTTCAAAGCAACCCAAACTTGGTAATTAGGTCGGTGGCAGTTTCTGCCACCAACTAACGGAGAGTAACGATGGCCGGCGCAAAAGAGATACGTAATAAAATCGGTAGTGTTAAAAGCACTCAGAAAATTACGAAAGCGATGGAAATGGTAGCAGCTTCAAAAATGCGTCGTTCTCAAGATGCAATGGAAGCTTCTCGTCCATACGCTGAAACAATGCGTAAAGTGATCGGTCATGTGGCTAACGCAAACCTAGAGTACCGTCATCCGTACCTAGAAGAGCGTGAAGCTAAACGTGTTGGTTACATCATCGTTTCGACAGACCGTGGTCTGTGTGGTGGTTTGAACATTAACGTGTTCAAAAAAGCCGTTACAGACATGCAAGCATGGAGAGAGAAAGGTGCTGAGATTGAGCTAGCCGTTGTTGGCTCAAAAGCAACAGCTTTCTTTAAACATGGTGGCGCAAAAGTTGCGGCACAGGTTTCTGGTCTTGGAGATAATCCAAGCCTACAAGACCTAATCGGCTCTGTTGGCGTAATGCTGAAGAAATACGATGAAGGTGAACTGGACCGTCTATATGTAGTATTCAACAAGTTTGTTAATACTATGGTTCAGCAACCAACGATCGATCAATTGCTACCTTTGCCTAAATCGGACAGTGAAGAGATGCAGCGTGAGCATTCATGGGACTACATCTATGAGCCTGAACCAAAACCTCTACTGGATACGCTATTAGTGCGTTACGTAGAGTCTCAGGTATACCAAGGTGTGGTTGAGAACCTTGCTTGTGAGCAAGCGGCTCGAATGATTGCGATGAAGGCTGCAACGGATAACGCAACCAGTTTGATTGACGATTTGGAACTTGTGTACAACAAAGCCCGTCAGGCTGCGATTACACAAGAACTATCAGAAATCGTTGGTGGTGCAGCTGCGGTTTAAGCTTAGGTAAAACGAAATAGTTTAGAGGATTAACGATGGCTACAGGTAAGATCGTACAGATCATCGGTGCGGTAGTCGACGTAGAGTTCCCACAGAGCAATGTACCTAGTGTATATGACGCTCTAAACGTAACGGACTCAAAAGAGCGTCTAGTTCTTGAAGTTCAACAACAGCTAGGCGGTGGCGTAGTTCGTTGTATCGTAATGGGTAGCTCTGATGGTTTACGTCGTGGAGTAGAAGTGGTTAACACTGGCGCTCCAATTTCAGTACCAGTAGGTACTAAAACTCTAGGTCGTATCATGAACGTCCTAGGTGACGCGATTGACGAGCGTGGTGAAGTGGGTGCGGAAGAGGTTTACTCTATCCACCGTAGTGCACCAAGCTACGAAGAGCAATCAAACGAAATTGCACTTCTAGAAACGGGCGTTAAAGTAATCGACCTAATTTGTCCATTCGCTAAGGGTGGTAAAATCGGTCTATTCGGTGGTGCAGGTGTAGGTAAGACCGTTAACATGATGGAACTTATCAACAACATCGCACTACAGCACTCAGGTCTATCAGTATTTGCTGGTGTTGGTGAGCGTACTCGTGAAGGTAACGATTTCTACTACGAGATGCAGGAAGCGGGCGTTGTAAACGTTGAGAAGCCTGAAGAATCAAAAGTAGCGATGGTTTACGGTCAGATGAACGAGCCACCAGGTAACCGTCTACGTGTTGCACTGACTGGTCTAACAATGGCAGAGCGTTTCCGTGACGAAGGTCGTGACGTACTACTGTTCATTGATAACATCTACCGTTACACACTTGCAGGTACAGAGGTATCAGCACTACTAGGTCGTATGCCTTCTGCGGTAGGTTACCAGCCAACTCTTGCAGAAGAGATGGGTGTACTTCAGGAGCGTATCACGTCAACGAAATCAGGTTCTATCACGTCTGTACAGGCGGTATACGTACCAGCGGATGACTTGACTGACCCGTCTCCAGCAACAACGTTCGCGCACTTGGATGCAACGGTTGTACTTAACCGTAACATCGCTGCAATGGGTCTATACCCTGCGATCGACCCGCTAGATTCAACATCTCGTATGCTTGATCCACTAGTAGTAGGTCAAGATCACTACGAAGTTGCTCGTGGTGTTCAGCAGACTCTTCAGCGCTACAAAGAGCTGAAAGATATCATTGCTATCCTAGGTATGGACGAGCTATCTGAAGAAGATAAGCAAGTTGTATCTCGTGCACGTAAGATTGAGCGTTTCCTAACTCAGCCTTACCACGTAGCAGAAGTATTTACAGGTGACCCTGGTATTTACGTACCTCTAAAAGAGACTCTACGTGGCTTTAAAGGTCTACTAGCTGGTGAATACGACGACATTCCTGAGCAGGCATTTATGTACTGCGGTAGCATCGACGATGCTATTGAGAATGCGAAGAAGCTATAAGGCTAACTAGGAGGCGATATGGCAGCAATAACCTTTCACCTAGACGTAGTAAGCGCTGAGAAGAAAATCTTCTCTGGTCGTGTTGAAACGTTTCAGGTGACCGGTAGCGAAGGTGAACTTGGTATTTTCCATGGTCACACACCGCTGCTGACCGCTATCAAGCCTGGTATGGTGCGTATTGTGAAACAGCACGGCCACGAAGAAATTATTTATGTTTCTGGTGGTATGGTAGAGATTCAGCCTGGTACAGCGACTGTACTAGCTGATACAGCTATCCGTGGTGAAGAGCTAGACGCAGCGAAGGCAGAAGAAGCCAAACGCCGCGCTGAGGAGCAAATCCAGAATCAGCATGGTGACATGGACTTCGCACAAGCGGCCAGTGAACTGGCTAAAGCCATTGCTCAGCTACGAGTTATCGAGCTGACAAAAAAGCGTCGCTAAGCTCAATTAGCAACGTTGCATGAAAAAAGGCGGCCAATTGGTCGCCTTTTTGATTAATTTTAGTTGGAAATTTACCTTACTCCATTAACTATTTTAAAAGAGCTGTTTAAAATAACGGCCAATTAACATAAAACGTCAATAGGTTATCAATGAAATTCAGTGCTGTGATTCTTGCAGCGGGTAAAGGTACCCGTATGCATTCGAACATGCCTAAAGTGCTACACACTTTGGCAGGCAAGCCAATGGCAAAACATGTTATCGATACATGTACAGGTCTTGGCGCACAAAACATCCACTTGGTCTTTGGTCACGGTGGTGATCAAATGCAAACCACTCTTGCAGAAGAGCCTGTAAATTGGGTGCTTCAAGCGGAGCAGTTAGGGACAGGTCATGCGGTTGATCAAGCATCTCCTCGCTTTGAAGACGATGAAAAAATCCTCGTGCTTTACGGTGATGTTCCACTGATTTCAGCTGAAACGATTGAAAACCTATTAGATGCACAGCCAACAGGCGGTATTGCACTACTAACAGTGATTCTAGATAACCCGACAGGCTACGGTCGTATTATCCGTAAGAATGGTCCTGTTGTGGCGATCGTTGAGCAAAAAGATGCAACAGAAGAACAAAAACAAATTAAAGAGATCAATACTGGCGTGATGGTTGCGACTGGTGGGGATCTTAAGCGTTGGTTGTCTGGCTTAAACAACAACAACGCACAAGGCGAATATTACCTAACTGACGTTATTGCAGCTGCACACGAAGAAGGTCGTGCCGTTGAGGCTGTACACCCAGTCAATGCCATTGAGGTGGAAGGGGTCAATGACCGCGCACAGCTTGCTCGTCTAGAGCGTGCTTTCCAGTCAATGCAAGCTCAGAAGCTACTAGAGCAAGGTGTCATGCTACGCGATCCAGCACGCTTTGATTTGCGTGGTGAGTTACAGTGCGGTATGGACTGTGAAATCGACGTGAATGTTATCGTCGAAGGTAAAGTTTCACTGGGTGATAACGTGGTTATCGGTGCGGGTTGTGTACTGAAAGATTGTGAAATCGACGACAACACCATCGTTCGCCCTTACAGTGTGATTGAAGGTGCAACGGTTGGTGAAGAATGTACGGTTGGTCCATTTACTCGCCTTCGTCCTGGTGCTGAAATGCGTAACGATTCCCATGTGGGTAACTTCGTTGAAGTGAAAAATGCGCGCATCGGAGAAGGTTCAAAAGCGAACCACCTAACTTACTTAGGTGATGCAGAGATCGGTCAACGTACTAACATCGGTGCAGGTACTATCACTTGTAACTACGATGGTGCGAACAAGTTTAAAACCATCATCGGTAATGATGTTTTTGTTGGTTCTGATAGCCAGCTGGTGGCGCCTGTCACTATCGCTGATGGCGCAACCATCGGTGCTGGCACGACACTAACAAAAGATGTTGAAGAAGGTGAGTTAGTAATTACTCGCGTCAAAGAGCGCAAAATTATTGGCTGGCAGCGTCCTGTAAAACAGAAATAAGCATTACCTACACTCTGTCTCTATATTGTCAAAGCCGCTCAACAAGAGCGGCTTTGTTGTTTCTAGCTAAGGCTTCATCGCTAGTAGCTAGGAATGGCAATACGTTTTTCGAGCCAACGAACGGCTTGAGATACAAATAGGATGAGCAACAAGTACTCCAAAACGAGGAAGGTATAAATCTCTAAGGGTAAGTACTCATTCACCACCAGCTCATTAGCACGGCGAGTGAGATCGCTTAAACCAATCACGCTGACTAAAGAACTCATCTTGAGAATGTAGACAAATTGATTACCCAGTGGTGGGAGAATTTGCCGAAACGCTTGGGGAAGAATTACCAGGCGCATCTTTTGCCAATAGCTTAAGCCCAAAGACTCAGCTGCTTCATGCTGGCCACGGCTGATAGCTTGTATCCCACCGCGAAACACTTCCGCCATAAACGCACTCTCAGCGATAGTCAGTGCAATAACACCCGCCCAAAAGTGATTGAGTGAGACATCCAATAGCGTAGGCATGCCGTAATACACCCAAAGTAGTAAGACTAAAACTGGCACTGAACGGATCACCTCGACATAAATACGGTTTATCCACTTCAGAGAGGCAGAGTCCGACAGAGCGGGTAACGCAACGATCAGACCCAAGCTCATCGCAAATAACATACTGAGGAGTGATACCTGAATGGTGTCATTAAACCCAGCGATTAAAAACTTTAGATTGGTGAGCCCTTGATCCGTCGAAGGGTCAAGTACATACCAGCCCCATTGATAATCTGAACAACCAGTGAGTAATAGCAGTGAAAACAGCCATAGAGTTCGAAACGTCACATTTACTCCCTGAATTAACTAAAAAACTTCCTTTGTTGCTGCTATGTTATCAGTAGAGCTCTAATAAAGGTTAATTATTAAACCGTATAAGGTCATTATTTTTAAGGGAATAAAAATGAGAAAGATTTTACTAGTGCTAGGAATGTGTTTGCTTGCTGCGACTCAAGTCGCTCACGCTGAAAGCCGTCTTCAATCCATTTTAGACAATGGCGTACTCCGAGTTGGAACGACGGGAGATTGGAATCCGATGACGATGAAAGACCCCGCGACAAACAGTTATCGTGGCTTCGATATCGATGTAACAACAGAACTTGCTAAAGATCTCGGTGTAAAAGTGGAGTATGTGCCCACGGATTGGAAGACGCTAGTTAATGGCATTACCGCCAACAAATACGATATTACTGGCAGCGCATCTCTGAACATGTCGCGCGCGAAAGTAGCTGGATACAGCCAGCCGTATTTCTACCTTGCCTTTGTACCTGTGGTGCAAAAGAAAGATCTCGCCAAATTTTCTGATTGGGCGGATTTTAATAAACCAGAAGTAAAAGTCGCAGCGACGTTAGGTACGGTACAAGAAAAAATGGTGAAAGAGTTCTTCCCGTCTGCTCAGCATATTGTTATTGAAGCGCCAGCGCGCGACTTCCAAGAACTACTAGCTCGCAGGGCCGATGTATCGGTGACGTCCAATGTGGAAGCAGCGACGTTGGTGGATAAGTTTAAACAGTTGGCGATAGTGCCAGTGACCGCACCGCGTAAACCAACCCCAATTGCTATGTTGTTGCCGCAAGACGATCAAGTATGGATTAATTACATCAATCACTGGGTAGAGTTGAAAAAGACTCAAGGCTTTTTTAAGCAGACTGCCAAGAAATGGGGGTTGAAAAGCTTATAAACAGAAGAGCCGCATTGCGCGGCTCTTTTTATTATCTGAACGATTAAAGTTCGTCTTCACTCACGACTCGGGCGTTGTCAGGAGTCGTAAAGTGCTTGGATAATTCGCGATTCGACAGAATGTATCCCATCCACAGCCCACCCATACAGATGATGATTGCGATGCCAGTAACCATCTGAGCTTGGCTTGCCATTGCGGCTACTAATGCACTTGAGAAGCTACTTACACAGATTTGCAGGCTGTTTTGCAGACCTGCTGCTGTTGCAGGGCTCTGTTGTGCGCTGGCCAGTGCACGGTTTACCACGATTGGGTACAGTGCGCCGTTAGCAACGGCAATCAAACAGAATGGCGCAAGAATAGGCCAAATCGATGACAGCTCCCACTGTGAAGCAATGAAAATCATTAATGCCGCGACACTAAATAGGCCAATCAGTTGGCGCAGAACCTTTTCATCACCAAATTTTCGAACGCCTACTTTACCTAAGTAGCCACCAGCCATAAACGCGATGGTTTGTGGGATAAAGCTCAAACCAATATCTTTTGCTTCGTAGCCCAGTTGCGCCATGATTTCTGGCATCCCAGTTAGGTAAGCAAAGAATGCAGCTGAAGCCGTCGCAAACATAAACACGTTGCCAAGGTATTTTTTAGAACTCAGCAGCGCTTTGATGTCGGCAGACATACTGGTTTGTTTGATTTCTGCTTTCTCGTCTTTTTGTGCCATGGTCGCAAAGACCAAAAAGACGCCAACTAGTGTTAGCGTAATAAAGATACTGTGCCAGCCGAAGTTATCTGCCAACACAACCCCTAATTGAGGTGCTAGTGCTGGTGATAGCGCGACGAGTGGCATGATTGTCGCAAAAATTTGTTGGCTACTGCTTGAGTAGCGCTTAATGACCATAGCCTGCCAGATCACGGCTGGTGCACACACACCGATAGCTTGGATAAAGCGCAGTGTGAGTAGTTGCCATACTTGATCACAGAAAGCCAAACCGAATGACGCGATAGTAAATAGCACCAACCCGGCTGCGAGTGTATTACGATGGCCAAATTTATCGGATGCCAATCCCCACATTAGTTGGCCAATCGCCATACCAACGAGGAATACCGTTAAAGAGAGCGCAATTTGCTCAGGGCCTGTTGCAAAGTCGATTTCCATCGCTTTGAATGCTGGCAGATACATATCGGTAGCAACGAAGCCAAGCATCGATAATGCTGCCAGATAAATGAGCTGTAGTTTTGAGATTTTCATGATTCAACCAGTCAAATTATTTAATCATTTTTTAATCAACATCAGTTGGCGCCAACCCTGATTTATTTACCTTATTATTCTATTTTTCGATTTTGAGAAAATAAAACGCTAAAATTGTTGGTTATCAATCAAATTTTTTGAAAGGTTAAATCATGTTCTCTAAAGCGTCTTTGGAAATGCTGGATACGGTTGCCCGTTTAGGCAGTTTCACCGCTGCGGCTGAGGTATTGCATAAAGTCCCCTCAGCCATCAGCTATGGAGTAAGGCAGGTCGAGCAAGATTTAGATGTGGTGCTGTTTCGACGTTTACCAAGGAAAGTCGAGCTAACTCCAGCGGGTGAACTTTTTATGGCCGAGGCGCGCTCTTTGCTGCGTCAAATGGAAGAGGTGAAAGCACAAACGCGGCGAGCGGCTCAAGGATGGAAAAGCACGTTAAAGCTGACCTTAGATAACGTGGTGAAGTTAGAAAAACTCAAACCTTTGGTGGAAGATTTTTATCGCGAGTTTGAATTTGCTGAATTGCAGATCAATATGGAGGTCTTCAATGGTTCTTGGGAAGCCATAGCACAAGGTCGAGCCGACATTGTCGTTGGCGCGACATCTGCGGTTCCCGTTGGGGGAGATTTTGAAGTCAAAGATATGGGCGTATTAGATTGGGCATTTGTAATGTCACCCGCTCATCCTTGCGTTCGACAACAAGTGCTTACTGAAGAGTTTGTGAGTCAATTTCCGGCGATCTGTCTTGATGATACTTCGAACGTGCTGCCAAAACGCCATACTGGCCATTATCCGCAACAGCGCCGATTATTATTGCCCAATTGGTATAGTGCGATTGAATGTTTAAAAAATGGGGTGGGCGTGGGTTACATGCCACGTCATATTGCAACACCCTTAATCAATGATGGTGTGCTGGTGGAGAAGGTCATGCCGGATGATAAACCGCTCAGTCACTGCTGCTTAGTATGGCGCAAAGATGATAATCATAAATTGATCCAGTGGATGGTGGACTATCTTGGGTCGCCTAATCAGCTACATAAAGATTGGTTACAGTCATAAAAAACACCTCGCATTAGCGAGGTGTTTTCATTGATATGTTTAAAATGTGGCGTTTTATGACAAGAAAAACTTATACGATGGGTTGTCTGTCTCGTCTTTGCATTGATAGCCAAGTTCACGTAAATGTGCAGAAAACTGAGCTAAATCGCTTTCATCTAACTCGAAACCACATAAAACACGTCCGTAGTCAGCGCCGTGGTTACGGTAGTTGAACAAACTGATATTCCAGTGTGTGCCGAGTGTGCTTAAGAACTTGAGTAGCGCTCCCGGATATTCTGGGAATTCAAAGCTGTAGAGGCGCTCTTTAAGCGGCTTAGACGGCTTACCACCAATCATGTAGCGCACGTGCAGTTTCGCCATTTCATCATCAGACAGGTCAACCACTGGGTAGCCACCATCACGTAAGTCGTGAATGATATGTTCTAGCTCTTCCTGACCGCCTTGCAAACGCACACCGACAAAGATATTTGCTAATGCGTCATCGTTGTAGCGGTAGTTAAACTCTGTCACGGCACGGCCGCCAATGAGGTTACAGAACTCAAAGAAAGCACCTTGACGCTCAGGGATGGTGACGGCAAGCAGACCTTCACGTTTTTCACCAAGCTCGCAGCGTTCAGAAACATAACGCAGACCGTGGAAGTTGGTGTTTGCGCCAGACAATACCGTACCTAGGTTTTTGTCTTTCAGCTTGTTCTGTTCAGCAAACTTCTTCAGCCCCGCCAGAGCAAGCGCCCCCGAAGGCTCAGCAATGGCGCGAGTGTCTTCAAAGATGTCTTTTACTGCTGCGCAGATTTCATCGCTAGAGACTGCAATATGGCCATCAATGTACTTTTGGCATAGACGAAACGTCTCTTCACCAATGCGTTTTACTGCAACGCCATCGGCAAACATGCTGACCTGGTCTAATACTACTGGTTCACCTGCATCCAATGCCGCTTTGAGGCATGAAGAATCTTCTGGCTCGACCGCAATCACTTTGATTTCTGGCATGAGCTGCTTCACGAGTACCGCAACACCGGCAGCCAAACCGCCACCACCGACAGGGACGAAGATGTAATCAAGGTGACCATTTTGCTGCAGCATTTCCATGCCGATGGTGCCTTGACCTGCAATCACCAGTGGGTGATCGAAAGGAGGGACAAATGTGTACCCATGCAGATCAGAAAGGCGTTCCGCTTCCGCTTTTGCCTCATCAAAGTTGCTGCCGTGCAGCACTACATTGCCACCGAAGCCACGTACCGCATCGACTTTGATGTCTGGTGTGGTTTTAGGCATCACGATGGTGGTTTTGATGCCTAGCTTAGTACCAGAGAGCGCCATGCCTTGAGCGTGGTTACCTGCCGATGCTGCAATGACACCAGCGGCTTTCTGCGCTTCAGATAAACTCGCCACCATGTTGTATGCACCGCGCAATTTGAACGAGTGTACGGGTTGGCGATCTTCACGCTTGATCTGCACGTTATTCCCGATACGTGCAGATAAACGAGGCATTTCTTGCAGTGGCGTCACTGTTGCTACTTCATAAACAGGTGCGCGAAGGATTTGGCGCAGATAATCTGCGCCAGTTTGGTTCACTTGTTTTTCGGGTTGAGCTTCCATCATTGCTAGCCCTCTAGCTTCGACTTGTCTCGTACTGCACCCTTGTCAGCACTGGTTGCCATACTCGCGTACGCTTTGAGTGCAAAGGAAACTTCACGTTGGCGGTCAACTGGTTTCCAGCCTAGTTCGTCTTGTTTTGCACGGCGCTCAGCAAGTTCTTGTTCAGACACTTGGAGTGAAATTGAACGGTTTGGAATATCAATTGCGATCATATCGCCTTCTTTTACCAGGCCAATTGCACCGCCGTTTGCTGCTTCAGGAGAGGCGTGACCGATTGACAGACCTGATGTGCCGCCAGAGAAACGGCCGTCAGTCAGAAGTGCACACTCTTTGCCAAGGCCCATCGATTTTAGATAAGTGGTTGGGTAAAGCATTTCTTGCATGCCCGGACCACCTTTAGGGCCTTCGTAACGGATAACAACCACGTCGCCTGCTTTTACTTTGCCACTCAAGATGCCTTCTACGGCGTCTTCTTGGCTTTCGAAAACTACGGCTGGGCCAGTGAATTTATGAATGCTCTCATCCACACCAGCAGTCTTAACGATACAACCATCTAATGCGATGTTGCCTGATAGAACGGCTAGGCCACCTTCTTGGCTAAAGGCATGATCGATAGTACGAATACAACCTTCCGCACGGTCGTCATCAAGGCGATCCCAGCGGCAATCTTGTGAGAACGCTTGAGTAGTACGAATACCCGCAGGACCTGCGCGGTAGAACTTAAGTACTTCTTCGTCTTCAGTTTGGATGATGTCGTATTTCGCCAGCTGCTCTTTCATCGAAAGGCCAAGCACGGTGCGCGCATCATTGTGTAGAAGACCTGCACGATCTAACTCACCAAGAATCGCCATGACGCCACCTGCGCGGTGTACGTCTTCCATGTGATATTTCTGGGTAGATGGTGCCACTTTACATAGGTGTGGTACTTGACGTGATAGGCGATCGATATCTTCCATATCGAAATCCACTTCACCTTCTTGCGCCGCGGCAAGTAGGTGCAGAATGGTGTTGGTTGAACCGCCCATTGCGATGTCCAGTGCCATTGCGTTTTCGAACGCATCAAACGTAGCGATGTTGCGCGGCAGTGCTGATTCGTCATCTTGCTCGTAGTAACGACGAGTCAGTTCAACGATACGACGACCTGCATTAAGGAACAGTTGTTCACGGTCAGCGTGCGTTGCCAGCATAGAACCGTTACCTGGTTGAGAAAGACCCAGTGCTTCCGTTAGACAGTTCATTGAGTTTGCAGTGAACATGCCTGAACACGATCCACACGTTGGACATGCGCTGCGTTCGATCTGCTCGCTTTGCTCATCAGACACTTTTGGATCCGCGCCTTGGATCATCGCATCTACAAGGTCTAGTTTGATGATCTGATCAGAAAGCTTGGTTTTACCCGCTTCCATTGGACCACCAGAAACAAAGATAACAGGGATGTTGAGACGCATAGATGCCATCAACATTCCCGGAGTGATTTTGTCACAGTTAGAGATACATACCATGGCATCGGCACAGTGCGCGTTGACCATGTACTCCACAGAGTCTGCGATAAGTTCGCGTGAAGGCAGTGAGTACAGCATGCCGCCGTGACCCATTGCAATACCATCATCAACCGCGATGGTGTTGAATTCTTTCGCAATACCGCCAGCTTTTTCGATTTCGCGTGCTACAAGCTGACCCATGTCTTTCAGGTGTACGTGACCCGGAACAAATTGAGTAAACGAGTTTACAACGGCGATGATTGGTTTACCGAAGTCTTCTTCTTTCACACCCGTTGCACGCCACAGTGCTCGTGCACCCGCCATGTTACGACCATGTGTGGTGGTAGCTGATCTATATTTTGGCATTTCCTAATCCTTCTTACTTCTGTTCTGGGTACACATAGTCTAACCAGCCCCACTTATCTTCCGTGGTGCCGTCAAATAGGCCAAAGTAGGCTGCTTGTAGTTCTTTAGTGATAGGGCCGCGCTTACCAGTTCCCACTTCAATCTTGTCGATGGTTGCCACTGGTACAATCTCAGCCGCTGTACCTGTCATGAAGACTTCATCGGCAAGGTAAAGGGCTTCACGAGCAATGTTCGCTTCACGTACTTCGTAGCCTTTATCGCGTGCAATTGTCATGATCGAGTCACGAGTGATGCCCGGTAGAATCGCGCTAGTTGCTGGTGGTGTGGTGATTACGCCATCTTTGATAACGAAGATGTTTTCACCAGCCCCTTCCGATAGGTAACCATCTACGCTTAGCGCAATACCTTCGTCGTAACCGTGACGACGCGCTTCACCACCAACCAGTAGTGAAGATAGGTAGTTACCGCCTGCTTTAGCCGCAGTTGGGATGGTGTTTGGCGCAGCGCGGTTCCAGCTTGAAATCATCGCATCGACACCTTTTTCTAGCGCTTCTTCGCCTAAGTAAGAGCCCCAAGGAAATGCTGCAATGATTAGATCCATCTCAGTGCCAACTGGTGGACATACGCCTAAGCCAACATTACCGACAAAACCCAATGGACGAATGTAAGCGCTGTCGAGTTTGTTTTGGCGCAGTGTTTCGCGGGTCGCTTCCATTATTTCCTCTACAGAGAAAGGGATCGGAAAGCGGTAAATCTTGGCGGAATCTTTTAAACGTTGTGCATGCTCACGGTGACGGAAGACTATTGGGCCTTTTGGTGTGTTGTAACAGCGCACGCCTTCAAACACGGATGTGCCATAGTGCATTGCGTGAGTCAGAACGTGAACGTTCGCCTCTGCCCATGTAACCATCTCACCATTAAACCAAATGAAATCTGCAGTTTTCGTTGCCATTTGTTGCCTTCCTTATGCACTTACGTGTTGTTGTAAGTTGTGATTTGGCAGTTCATCGTTGCGGATTTTTAGCACCTCAACCTTACGAACGTCCCACAACTTCTCTATTTGATTGATCAAAAACGAGATTGGTCGATCGCTGTCGACGATGATCTCGACGCTGGCTACTTTGCTTTCGTGGTTTTGCGTAGCAGCGACTTGTTTGATCACGAAGCCTCGGTGACGAATCACACGTAGAACGCGCTCCAACAGTACCGGTTTGTCATCGGCTTTGATGTCGAGTAAATATCTGTCCATGCGATTGTCTCCTATGTATTTTCCAACATATCACTGTTTGATGCGCCAGGTGGCACCAATGGCCACACGTTTTCTTCTTCATCAATCAAAACGTGAAGCATGTAAGAAGTTTCACTCGCTAGCATCTCTTTGAGAGCAGGTTCGACTTCTTCTTTCTTGGTGATGGTTTTGCCCGGGATATCGAACGCTTTTGCTAACATCACGAAATCTGGGTTGTCATCAAGAATGGTTTCACTGTGGCGACCGTCAAAGAATAATGACTGCCATTGGCGAACCATGCCAAGACGTTGGTTATTAAGAAGGACAATCTTCACTGGAATCTGACGACGCTTCAGCGTGCCCAATTCCTGAACGTTCATCATAAATGAACCGTCACCTGTAATAAGGATAGACTGATCATCAGGACGTGCGACTGCAGCACCCATCGCCGCTGGCAAGCCAAAGCCCATGGTGCCAAGGCCAGCAGAAGTGATAAAATTTTGTGGTTCGCGTGGCTGGATATGTTGCGCTGCCCACATCTGGTGCTGACCGACGTCGGTCGAGACAATTGAGCTATCTGGCATCATGTCAGACAGCTGTTTAAGCAATAGCGGTGCGTAGATTAACTCGCCTGGGTGGTCGTAACGCCACTTAAAGCCGCTGCGCAGACTTTCACTGTGATGAACCCACGGTGAGATATCTTGAGTCAGCTCTAGCTGAGGAAGAATGGTGTTGATGTCGCCACGTAATGGTGCGTTGGCGTGGCGCAGTTTATGAATCTCCGCAGCATCAATGTCGATGTGAATCACTTTCGCATTTGGTGCAAACGTGTCGAGCTTACCCGTCACACGGTCATCAAAACGCGCGCCAACCACGATCAATAGATCAGCTTCTTGAACCACTAGATTGGCGGCTTTGGTGCCGTGCATACCCAACATACCAAGATAGTGAGGATCATGGCGTTCAATGGTACCGAGGCCTTTTAATGTGCTAACTGCAGGCATTGGGTTTAAGCGAAGAAATTCGCGTACTGCATCGGTTGCTTTCGCAAGTTGCACGCCACCACCAACATACAACACTGGGCGAGTTGATGCTGCCAGCACATCTTGCGCACGTTTGATATCTTCAGCGCTGACATCTTCGATTGCTGGTGCTATGTATGGAGGAAGAAGGTCTGTGGGTGCTTGAGCGAGTTGAACGTCTTTGGCGATATCGACAATGACAGGACCCGGACGACCGGTTTTTGCGACCTCAAAGGCTTCGGCAAGTGTCGGAGCTAGATCTTCAATTTCAGTCACGAGATAGCTGTGCTTAGTACAGGCTAGGGACATTCCGATCACATCCATTTCTTGGAATGCATCGGTACCGATATGAGAGCTAGCAACCTGGCCTGTGATGGCAACTAGAGGTACGGAGTCAAGGAAAGCGTCGGCAAGGCCGGTAACAAGGTTAGTGGCTCCTGGGCCGGAAGTTGCCATGCACACAGCAACGTCTTGAGTGGAACGAGCCATCCCGATAGCAGCCATAGCGGCCCCTTGCTCGTGACGGCATAGGATGTGTTCCACCCCACCGTCATACAAAGCATCATAGATTGGCATGATGGCCCCGCCGGGGTAGCCAAAAACGGTTTCGATGCCTTGCTGTCTTAAAGCGGCTACGACAAGTTGTGCACCAGTCATCGTAAACCTCCTTTGCTACGTTGTGGCTCGTAGCGATTGCCATATTTATTGCACTTCATGTGCACTCCCATTCTTCCCGTTAAACTGTCCGAGGGTTAGACAGATGACAACTTGTAGTTGTAAAAAAACCCCCGGACTTTTCAGTGCGGGGGTTTTTTGTAATTTGTGGTTACCTTTCGCCCACAATACCCCGCGCGGTGCCAATAATGACCACGATAATCAGGGCTAGCAGTGCGTTGATATGAGCGAAAAGGTTCATCTGTCTGTCGTTCTTTTTTCGTTAAAAAATGTTGTGTAATGTTCTACGAAATTGTTTGCGTCATTAGTGGTATCACACAATTCCGCTGCATGACAAGCAAAAAGTCATTCTTTTTTCACATTAACTCTCAATTGGGACGCGGTATATAACATAACCAACTAGATAAAACATTTGTTTACAGAGTGTTCAAAAAAATTGAGGAACGTATGGGGCTGGCAATCATTCATAGTCGAGCAAGCGTCGGGGTGCAAGCGCCATCGGTTAGTGTAGAAGTTCATATCAGCAACGGCATGCCAGGGTTTACCTTAGTAGGCTTGCCAGAGACAACGGTAAAAGAGTCCAAAGATCGCGTACGCAGTGCGATCATTAATTCTAACTTTCAATTTCCTGCTAAGCGGATCACCGTGAACTTGGCTCCGGCAGATCTACCCAAGGAGGGAGGACGTTTTGATCTTCCTATTGCATTGGGAATTTTGGCTGCTTCGGAGCAAATCGCGACAGATAAGCTCAAAAACTACGAATTTGTGGGTGAGTTAGCACTATCTGGTGGTCTGAGACCTGTAAAAGGTGTGCTGCCTGCTGCGCTGGAAGCCAGTAAGATTCAACGTCATTTGGTCGTCCCACATGTGAATGGCGATCAGGCGGCGCTGGTGGGGAAGGAACAACATAAATCGGCCCAATCATTACTGGAAGTATGTGCCGAGCTTTGTGGTCAACATCGACTGAATCTTTTTCAAACGCCTAAGCGAAAAACGATCGAAAAACATGGTCGAGACTTACAAGATATTATTGGCCAACAACAAGGTAAGCGAGCACTGGAGATTGCTGCCGCTGGAAACCACAACTTACTTTTCCTTGGCCCGCCAGGTACTGGAAAAACGATGTTGGCTTCGCGTTTGTGTGACTTATTACCGGAAATGAGTGACGAAGAAGCAATGGAAACCGCTTCGGTGGCATCGTTGACTCAGAGTGAAATTAATGAGCATAACTGGAAGTCGCGTCCATTTCGTTCTCCGCATCATTCAAGTTCAATGGCGGCATTAGTCGGCGGTGGTTCGGTCCCTAGGCCAGGGGAGATCTCTTTAGCTCACAACGGGTTATTGTTTCTCGATGAAATGCCCGAATTTGATCGTAAAGTTCTGGACTCGTTACGCGAACCGCTCGAATCTGGCGAGATCATTATCTCTCGAGCGCAAGGTAAAACACGCTTTCCGGCTCGTTTCCAATTAGTTGGAGCATTGAACCCAAGCCCGACAGGATATTACGAAGGCAATCAAGCGCGCACCAATCCACAAGCTATTTTGCGCTACCTTGGTCGATTATCTGGACCACTGTTAGATCGCTTTGATATGTCTTTAGAAATCCCAGCTTTGCCCAAAGGGACATTAGCAGAAGGTGGTGATCGCGGTGAGCCGACTGCTATCGTAAAAGCGCGTGTGAGCGATGCGCGTAACAATATGCTAAACCGCAGTGGTAAGGTCAATGCACTGCTAGGTAGTCGAGAAATTGAGGCGTTTTGTCCCTTGCACAAGAGTGATGCTGAGTTTCTTGAAACCGCTTTGCATCGTTTAGGGCTTTCGATTCGTGCGTATCATCGTATTATCAAAGTGGCGCGAACAATCGCCGATCTGGATGGGGCGGAGCAAATTGAACGAACGCACTTGGCCGAGGCACTTGGGTATCGAGCGATGGACCGTTTACTGAAACAGCTTACGGCGCAAGCGGTATAGACAGCAAAGTGTCATCGCAACAAGTGTTGTAAGCCCCTTGTTGCGATGAAGGGCGTTAGAAGGTGTAGTTGAGACCAAGCGACAATAGGTACTCTTTCTCCTCATAAAACGTGATATTCGAGTCAGTTTGGCTATAGCCGGCTAAAGAAATGAACGACCAGTCTTGCCAGTCAAATACGTTTTGATATTCGTAGGCCGCAAATAGGCTGATGGTGTCGTCATTTCGTGTTTTAGCAAAAGTTTGGCTAGCTCCTTGATAGTCTTTCCATGCATAACCCGCGGTGAGAGCCAATCGATGGCGATTGATAAATTTAAACCAGCTGATGTCAAACCCGTACGAATCAAATGATTCCGCCTTACCGTCGGCATCTTGATTGATGTAGGTGAAAGCGGGTTGCAACATAGACGTTTGGTTGAGTGGAATGCGATAGTCGCCTTTGACATAGTAAAGGTTAGCATCGCGAGCAAGTGAGCGGTCTGTCACTTCCTCCTGCTCGATGTCTTTATCAGCATAAGCAAGATCAAGGTTGAAGTTCTTATCAATTAACCCTTTGATCTGAAAGCGATATGCATTGCCGTCAACATCCGTCTCTTTACGTGCGGTTCCTACTTGATAAGGGTTGCGCCAAGTTTCGCCTTTGAGTACCGTCGGCAGATAGGAAACATCGAGCACGGTGCCAGATTGTAGCTCGTGTTGATAGCCCAACTGAAAAGCGAGTGTACCTACCGCGACATCTGAGCGTGTGGTACCGGCGTAAACTTGGTGGTTGAGTCGGCTACCAAAGGTGTATGTCACACTCCCTAGCGGTGCAGCGATAACGGAACTGTCACTATCGGCACGCTTATCGAGAGAATCGATGGTGTTACTATTTTCTGTATTGAAATTGGATTCTGATGATATGAATCCGGCATTCAGCGAAATTTCACCGCCAAAACCTGCGGTTTCAGCGAGTTGAGCCTGAGCAGAACTGACGACAAAGGCCAAAGGCAAGAGAAGTAGCCTTGGTTTCATTCGTTATCTCCTTGTTGTCGAATGAGTGGTGCACATATTGGTTGCGGTAACAAATCTGACCATTCCCACGCATGTTCCAATGTGGCAAAGGCGCAGTATAATTACACGCTGTTTTATTCTTCACACATTATCACTGTTGTTTGACTATCATGTTGGCATATTTGTTATTTTTTTTTAACGCTTCTTTTGTGATTCTCAATTCTGCGGTTTGTTCACTCGCAATTTGTGTTATCGCTGTATTTAAAATATTGCTTCCTGGCGTAAAGCTAAAAGCGATAGCGACCGCTTGTGCCAATAAGGTGATGTGGTTATGGGCTACCGTTAATGCGTGCATTCTGGCGGTATCTAACCGTGTTGAGTGGGATGTTCAGGGCGGTGAAGCGCTTAAAAAAGACGGGTGGTATCTGCTGATCAGTAACCATCTCAGTTGGACAGATATTGTTGTGCTTTGCTGCGTGTTTAAAGACCGTATTCCCATGCCGAAGTTTTTCCTCAAGCAACAACTGCTGTATGTGCCTTTCATCGGGATGGCGTGTTGGGCGCTCGATATGCCATTTATGCGTCGCTATTCGCGAGAGTATCTGATCCGCAACCCTCATAAGCGAGGTCAAGATTTAGAGACGACACGTCGCTCGTGCGCTAAGTTCAAACACAGTCCAACCACAGTGGTTAACTATGTCGAAGGAACTCGATTTACCGAAGAAAAGCAGCGTAAGAGTAAAGCAAACTATCAATATTTGCTGCAACCAAAATCGGGCGGGATTGCGTACACGTTAGCGGCGATGGGGGAACAGTTCGAGAGCATTATCGACGTTACGTTGGCGTACCCAGAAAATACGCATAAACCGTTCAAGGATTTATTGATGGGTCGCATGAGCAAGGTGGTTGTGCGTGTGAATGTGTTACCCGTTGATGAACGAGTGCTCGGTGATTACTTTAACGATAAACCCTATAAGCGACAATTTCAGCAATGGTTGGGTGATGTGTGGCAAGAAAAAGATCGGTTACTACAAGAGATTTACAAATAAACAAAAGGGGAGCGACGTGCTCCCCTTTTGATTGATATCGATGTGCTTATTTTAGTGTCAGCAAGTAGTTCACCAGAGAGAAGTACTCATCCATCGTTTTGATGCTTTGTGCTTGAACTAGGTATTTGTTGTTAACGATAACCGCAGGAACGCCGGTTAGACCGCTGTTTTCAAATTGCTTGTCCATACGGCGAACCATGGAATCAACCGCGAAGCCTTTGAATGCAGAATCGAATTTTTTCGCGTCTACACCTTCATCAAGGAAGATTTGACGAAGTTCTTCATCATTACGTGGTGCTTTCTTTAGATTGTGGATGCGGTTAAACATCACTGGCACCATTTTGTCTTCCACTTTTAGTGCAACCATCGTTGCGTAGGCTTTGCTCATTGATGGGCCCATGTTGCCACCCATGAAAGAAACGTGGTTTTTTAATAGCTTAGTACCTTCTGGCAACTGCTTTTTCAGTTGCTGGATAACCGGTTCAAAGCTATTACAGTGCGGGCAGTAGAAAGAGAAAAACTCCGTCACAAGAGGTTTTTTTGATGCCTCAAGATCCAATACTTTGTAATGTTCACCTTCTTTGAATTGCGCTGCATGTGCCGACAGGCTTAGCATCAGCATAGAAAACAGTGCGAACAGTTTTTTCATCGAAATATCTCCATTTTTGAATTTGTGGCCTGACTTACCATTGAGGCATTAAAGACAGCGGTGCTTCTTCTAAAGCGGCGATCTGCTCTTTAAATGCAAGGACCTGACCTTCCCAGTATTTTGGCTCATTAAACCATGGAAAAGCGAGAGGAAACGCAGGGTCATGCCAACGTTTTGCTAGCCATGCCATATAGTGCACCATTCGTAGACCGCGAAGTGGCTCAATTAGTTTCAATTCTGCGGGGTTAAAGTCGCAAAACTCTTGATAAGCTTCTAAAACAATATCCAGCTGCATCAGTTTGTCTTGGCGTTCACCGTTCAATAGCATCCATAAGTCCTGCACAGCAGGGCCGTTACGAGCGTCATCCAAATCAACAAACATAGGGCCATCTCGCCACAAAATATTGCCTGGGTGGCAATCGCCATGCAAACGAATCATATTGAAACCTTCTTGCCAGTGGCTTTCAATTGATTTGATCAGCATATCCAAGTCATTGAAGAAGCTGTTCTCCAAGTGCATTGGAATCATATTGGCGTTTTGCAGAATCTCTCTTGGTTGATACAGGTATTCTTGTAAGCCAATAGTAGGACGATGTTGGAAGGCTTGGCGGCTGCCGACTTTATGGATTCGGCCAAGGAAACGCCCTACACCTTCGAGCTGATCTAAATTGTCAACCTCGTATTGGCGACCACCCACACTATCAAACAGCGCAAAAGCATAGCCTTGATAGTGATGCAGGGTTTCACCGTTGATGCGCACAGGTGGTGCGACGGGGATCTCATTGCCAATCAGCTCTAAAGTAAAGTCGTGCTCCTCTTGGATCTGTTCATTGCTCCAACGTTCAGGACGGTAAAACTTGACGACATAACGACGACGCTCTTCGTCAGTAAATTGATAAACACGGTTTTCGTAGCTATTGAGGGGAAGAAAGCCTGATTCTGCGCGAACGCCGATGCTTTCTAACGCGTACCACATAAAGTCTGGGGTAAGGGCGTCAAAGTTAAACATACTTTGGGACATATAAACAAAAAGGCTCATTACTGAGCCTTTTTCCATTAGTCATCGAAGTTATAGCTTCTTGATAAATCGGCTTTCCACTTCAATGGTGAATTCGTTGCTCTTATCGGTGAGTATAAACTGAATTGTCGTAATCGCAGAGTTTAGCTTGTCAGGATCGGCACCAAGACTCATTGGCAGGTTCAATACCTCACCTGGCTGGACCTGAATTGTCTGCTTACCATACCAGCTTACATCGGATAGCCCTTCAACATCCAACGAGTACTCTTGCACTTGCTGAGTTTTGTTGATCACCTTGAGGGTGTAGGTGTTTTCTACTTCGCCCGAGCTATTAACGCGGAACAGTTGGTTACGGTCGCGAATAACACTCATACCGGCTGGGTCTACCGCTGCAATTTGGGCAAAGAAAAGACCGACCATGACCAGTAGCACAGCTCCATAGCCCAGCAGCTTCGGACGCATGACTTTGGTACTCTTACCCGATAAGCGGTGCTCGGTGGTGTAACTAATTAGGCCCTTCTCGTAGCCCATGCGATCCATGGTGTTGTCACACGCATCAATACAGGCGCCACAGTTGATACATTCATACTGCAAGCCGTCACGAATATCGATACCTGTTGGGCACACCTGCACACACAAGTCACAATCAATACAATCACCCAAACCAAGTTGCTTTGGATCGGCTTTGCGCGGACGTGGGCCACGTTTTTCCCCACGTTTTGCATCGTAGCCAACGATGAAGGTGTCTTTATCAAACATGGCAGACTGGAAGCGCGCGTAAGGACACATGTGAATACACATGATGGAACGCATCCAACCAGCATTACCATAAGTACAAATGGCAAAGAACATTACCCAAAAGACGGGCCAGAAGTTGGCGTTAAAGGTGAAAAAGTCGATAACCAATTGCTTCATTGGCACGAAGTAGCCAACAAAAGTAAAACCAGTGGCGAGTGCAATGGCAAACCAAGCTATATGTTTGACGGCTTTACGCATCGCTAAATTCGCCGTCAGCTTATTGGAGTCTTGTTTACGGCGTTTATTGGCACTACCTTCGAGCTTCTCTTCAAACCAGATATACATGAAGGTCCAGACGGTTTGTGGGCAGAGATAGCCACACCAAACCCGACCTAAGAAGGTGGTAATAAAGAACAACCCAAACGCCGCGATCACAAACAGCAAGGCGAGTAGGGTAAGATCTTGTGGGTACAGTGTGGTACCGAAAAAGTTGAACTGCTGGTTGCCAATATCAAGCAAGATCGCTTGACGTTCACCGTAAGGAATCCACGGTATCAAAGCGAAGAGAAGTAGTAAGAACCAACCACCGTAACGACGCAGTTTCTGGTAAGTCCCTTTGCTTTCGCGTACATAGATGCGATTACTTGGGTTGAACCGATCCCCGTTTCCTTTATGGGTTTTGGGATTATAGGTTTTAGGAGTCACATCTTTGATATCGATCTTGTCCTGACTCATGCACTCATCCTTCTTAGGCTTTTATAATGTACGGCGTCATTTCTATTGATGTCGCTCGATGACATTGCTGCTCGTTCCGTCATAAAGATGACCGAACATAATTATTTTAGTAAATACTGATGAACGGCGATTATACAATCAATAACAATTCCGTTTCTTTAACGCAGTCAATGTTTAACAACAAAAATCAGTACAGTTAACCTGATAATTGGCTGAACAGTTATAACCAATTGTGGGACTAAAAACTTTGGTTATAAAAAGCGACTCACAGAGAGAGTCGCTTAAAGAATACTGGCTGTTGAGCTAGTTATTTGATGATGCCACGAGCGCGTAGGATCGCCGTTTTAAAATCGTCCTCTTGGTCTTTTTTGAGTCCAGGGATCATTTCATCTTTGCTGCTATTACGCATTTTAAGGTGGTAGATCAGTACATCGTCGGTCAGATCTTCTAGCTTTCCTTTATAGCCTGCTTCTTTTGCCAGCTTAACGATGAACTGCAAGAGGTTCAGCTCTTGATCTTTATGCCATTCAGGCTCTAGTAGCTCAAGCAGCTCTTCAATGCGATGACACTTCATTTCTTTCTCCACAGAATTTATAGGTGTAATTAGCAGTAAAGGTACCAAATTGCTTTGCTAAGACCAAATAGGAAAAACGATCTCTTTCACCGTGGTTTGTTCTAAGTCTTTGAAGTTTTATGAGTTGCGTGCAAAGAAAAAAGCGCAGCTGGCGCCGCGCTTTTGATTAAGCTGCTTTGATAACTTTGGCCGGAACACTCGACATCATTGCTGTCTTCTCAACCAATGTCATTGCTGGCGCAACTTGCTTTGCCTTTGGTGCAGTAGTAAAGCCACTGCGGCGGCGCATTGCACTAGTATTAGTGTGTGCGAACCTGACTGTTGTTGGGCGCATTAATTTACCTAACTGTCAGGCATATCCATTGCCGATGTAATGGCCTGAATCATTATGAGCTAGGCTCCAACAAGATTGAAGAATCACTCTTCTGGCTCTCGCCAATCCAGTTAATGAGTCAGGAATACCGATATGCATGCATATCAAGTGTAAGATTAGCATCCTTGTAATAATTGGTCGATAGTTGAGCAATTGAATTGTTTAGATTTTGTCATTTTGTCGCGATGTTCGAGGCAATTTTTGTTTGATCCCTCGATCAGCAGTAGTAGTATGAGATCTCGATGAAGGAGGTGCCTATGTCATTTTTGAAGAAGACACTTGCCAGTTTTGGGATTGGGAGCGCGAAGGTCGACTCAATCTTAAACCAAGACGTGCTATACCCAGGTCAAAGTGTGGATGTGTCTATCCATGTATATGGTGGTGCGACTGAACAAGCGATCGACAACATTGATTTAAAACTCTGTTGCCGCTACATCGCCGAAGCCCCTGATGACCGTGGTGCGCGAGAAGGACACAGCATGCGCCGAGTACCTCAAACTCATGTGCTTGCTAAGTGGAGTCTCCCTTACGCATTTACCATCCATTCCGGCGAAGAGCGTACCTTCGATGTTAAGCTCGATGTGCCTTGGAACACGCCTGTCACCATTGGTGATGCCAAAGTATGGTTAGAAACTGGTTTAGACGTTGCTGCTGCTTTGGATCCGACTGATAAAGACATCCTCACCGTTCGACCTGATCCACTGATGGATGCGGTACTATCTGCATTTGAAGCGCAAGGTTTACGAATTCGCCAGGTGGAATGCGAGGAAGTGAAAGGATTCGATCTACCATTTGTGCAAGAGTTTGAACTGGTGCCAACCGACGGACCTTACCACGGCGTGTGGCGCGAATTAGAATTTGTTGCCCACCGCAGTGAGCAAGAGCTCAAGTTGTGGTTTGAAGTTGACCGCACACGCAAGGGGCAAGGTGGCATGCTCGCGAGCTTACTGGGCAGTGGCAAACTCAAGCGAGAGCTGACCATTCCTGCCACGACTAAGCCAGATCAAGTTGGCGAACTGGTACTCAATTATCTCGATCAAACTACTGCCGTTCATGAGTCTTAATTTAGGCTTACACGTGTAAGCCTAATGTGCCATACTAGAGCAAATTTCAAACTCTAGTATAGGCGCATTGATGTCCGAACTGCAGAAACCTCAATACAGTCAACGTGAAGAACTGGCCAATACCATCACCCACGGTATAGGGATGATTTTTGGTATTGTTGGCTTGATACTGCTGTTAGTTAAAGCCATAGACCATCAAGCTGACACTTTAACGCTTACCAGTATGGCGATTTATGGTGCGAGTATTATCGTGCTATTTTTGGCCTCGACGCTCTATCATGCGATCCCTTATCCCAAAGCGAAACGTTGGCTAAAAACCTTCGACCACTGTGCTATTTATCTTTTGATAGCAGGCAGCTATACCCCTTTCTTGTTAGTCAGCTTAAGAACACCTCTAGCATTTGGGTTGATGATCGTTATTTGGAGCATTGCGTTGATCGGCATCATCATGAAAGTTGCGTTCGTCTATCGATTTAAAAAGCTTTCTTTGATGACGTATTTGGTGATGGGATGGTTATCGTTGATTGTGATTTATCAGTTGGCGATCAACTTGGATGTCGGCGGACTTACACTGCTTGCTGCTGGTGGAGTTGTGTATTCACTGGGCGTGATTTTCTACGTTGCGAAGCGCATTCCCTTTAACCATGCGATTTGGCACGGCTTTGTTTTGGCTGGCTGCGTGTGCCATTTCTTTGCTATTTATTACTTTGTTGAGCCTATCTAGCCGATAGGCTCAACAAAGAATATTAAACACGTATTAGCGAGTTTTTACCTCTAGCACTTTGGCAGAAAACTGGTATTGCTGTGATTGCGGTACAGCCAATTTAATGCTCTTACCTTGTTCCGCTTGCTGTGGTCGCAGGTAGGTATCCGCCATGCGCTTGATGGATTGCCAAACCGTCACGTTTTCTTTTGCCAGTTGCTGACCAGACATATCAAACACTTGCACCTCAACTTCCACTTGAATGACAGATTGAGAGCTTTGGTTAGTGATTGATGTAGGCAAAATAAGCTCACCGCTTTGATAGCTTGCTGAACCAATCAATACATCCACACCTGAATCTGATAGCTGCATGGTTGGCTTTTTGGCGTTTACCACCACGGTCGTGCCAACGGTTTTCGTTACCACTGGAATTGTCGCAATCGCAGGAGCTGCGATTGTTTCAACTACGCTTGCTGTTGTTTGTGTCTCCGTCGCTTGCTGCGCCGGTTTTTTCATGACGTACTCCCAGGTAAAGTCATCGTTCAACTTCACTTCTCGACCATCGGCTAAAGTGATGACCTCGGCGGCGTATGTGGATGAGGCGGCAAGTAGGGTCGCCAGAGTAATCCATGTTTTCATTGTTATACCTTTTAATTAGAGTCTGCTTAGCGGCGCCAAAACGCAGGAAAGAACAGTACAAGAATAGTCAGAATTTCCAAGCGGCCCATTAACATCCCAAAGCTTAAGAGCCATTTGGCAGTATCGGGCAGAGGCGCGAAGTTGCCTGTCGGGCCAATCACACTGCCCATACCAGGGCCAACATTGGCAACGGCGGTGATTGAGCCAGAAATACTGGTCACAGGGTCGAGGCCAAGAGCACTTAAACAACCCGCGATAAAGATAATGGTGATAAAAAACATCAAGCCAAATGCCACCACTGAGCGAACAATATCATCATTCACCGGTCGCTGGTTATAACGCTGTACAAACACCCCAGAAGGGTGAATCAACTTCATCATTTGTTTGTTTAGCAGCGTCATTGCAATTTGGAAGCGGAAGATTTTGATCCCGCCAGACGTTGATCCTGAGCATGCTCCCGCCATCATTAAGAATGCGAAAAGAGTAGTGGGTAATGCGCCCCATGCGGTGAAGTCTTCTAAGCCAAAGCCAGTTGTGGTGACGACAGAGACAATATTAAACATCGACACTCGCAGGGCATCCAAAATGGTGTACCCATCTCGAATCACTAGCCAAGCTGAAATCACTAAGCTAGAGAATACGAACAGGTACGCAAATCCTCTAACTTGAGCGTCGTTAACCAACACATCAATACGGCGTTTACGTAATGCGGCGATAAAGAGCAAAAACGGCAAACCACCTAAGAACATAAAGGTAGTGGCCACCCAATGTGCGCCATTAGAGAAGTGGTTCATTGACCCATCAGATGTAGAGTATCCACCCGTCGATAGCGTAGTAAAGGCATGGTTGATTGCTTCGAACAGGTTCATGCCGGTGACCAAGTAGCCCAAAATACATAAGCCTGTTAGCATCAAATAAACCGCTACGATGTTTTTGGCGACCGTTTTCGCTCTTGGACTACTTTTATCCGACCAATCTGATGATTCGGTTTGGAATAGCTTCATACCACCGACATTCAGCATAGGTAACACTGCTACCGCCATCACGATAAAACCAATGCCACCAAGCCACTGTAAAATAGAGCGCCACAGCAAGATGCTCGGCGCCATGTTGTCTAGGCCACTGAGCACCGTTGAGCCCGTCGTGGTGATACCCGACATCGTTTCGAAGTAGGCGTCGGTGAAGCTGATGTGGTTGATAAACACAAATGGCAAGGCGGCAAACGCACTCGCGATGGTCCAAACCAAACTGGTGATGAGGAACATATCGCGTACGCTGAGTTTGAACTTGGCGGTTCGACCTATCGTTAGGCAGATGAAGGCGGCAAGGTGCGTGATCACAACGGCTTGGGCGAAATCGAGGAACCCCCCCGTACCGGTAAAGAAAGCGACCAAAGTCGGCACGTACATAAACAGGGCCAGTTTGGATAAAACCAGCCCGATAACAAACAGTACGGGACGTAAGTTGACCATAGGAAAATCCTAGAGGAAGAATGGACTCGGCTGGAATAGCGCTTCGACGTCTGATACGTATTTTTTGTTGACCAGGAACATCACCACATGGTCATCCTGCTCGATGACCGTACGGTCGTGGGCAATAAGAACTTCTTCGCCACGAACGATAGCACCAATGGTGGTCCCAGGTGGAAGCTTTATATCTCCAATCGCACGTCCAACCACTTTAGATGTACTTTCATCACCGTGAGCGACGGCTTCAATCGCTTCCGCAGCGCCGCGGCGAAGTGAGGATACGTTTACGATATCAGCGCGACGAACGTGCGTTAGCAAGGCTGAAATAGTGGCTTGCTGAGGTGAGATTGCTACATCAATTACGCCGCCTTGTACCAGGTCTACATAAGCGCCACGTTGGATCAGCACCATCACTTTTTTAGCGCCCATGCGTTTTGCCAACATTGCAGACATGATGTTGGTTTCATCTTCGTTGGTCAGCGCGATGAAGACGTCGACTTGGTCGATGTTCTCTTCCGAGAGAAGCTCTTGGTCTGCCGCATCACCGCAGAACACGATGGTGTTTTCTAGTTGCTCAGAGAGCTTTTCTGCACGCTGGTAGTTACGCTCAATCAGCTTCACGCTGTAAGTTTGCTCTAGGCGTTTTGCCAAGCTTGCGCCAATGTTACCACCTCCAACAATCATGATGCGGCGGTACGGTTTTTCTAGGCGCTGAAGCTCACTCATCACTGAGCGAATATGATTACTTGCTGCAACGAAGAACACTTCATCGTCGGCTTCAATAATGGTGGTACCTTGTGGGCGAATCGGACGGCCTTGACGGAAAATCGCCGCCACACGGGTATCGATGTGCGGCATGTGCTCACGCAAAGCAGACAGCGCGTTACCCACCAACGGGCCACCATAGTAAGCTTTCACCGCCACTAGGCTGACTTTCTGTTCAGCAAAACTCACCACTTGCAGCGCGCCTGGGTATTGGATCAGACGTTCGATGTAGCTCGTGACGAGTTCTTCTGGTGCGATAAGGTGATCAACAGGAATAGCGCCAGATTTAAACAGGGCTTCTTTTTCTGCCAAGTATTCTGGAGAGCGAATACGCGCAACGCGGTTTGGGGTATTGAATAGAGTGAACGCGACCTGACAGGCGGCCATGTTGGTTTCATCAGTGTTGGTTACTGCGACGAGCATATCGGCGTCTTGCGCGCCAGCTTCGTGTAGCACGTCTGGATGGCTCGCATGGCCATTGACCACACGTAGGTCGTATTTGTCCTGCAATTCACGCAGTCGGTCGGCATTATTGTCGACGATGGTGATGTCGTTGTTTTCACCCACTAGGTTTTCTGCCAGTGTGCCGCCAACCTGACCTGCACCAAGAATAATGATCTTCATACTCTTTTCTCGTATCTGAAAAAGGCGATTGAAATCACTTCAATCGCCCTATTTAGCATGCTGTTACGCGTGTGTCTTAGTTAGCACTGCGTAGTAGAAACCATCCATATCTTCTTCGCCTGGTAGAATTTGACGACCAGGCTGGTCGGGATCAGAATCCAGCAGTTGCGCATCCGCGGTACGTGCTAAAAACGCTTTTACTTGCTCCACGTTTTCTTGCGGTATGATTGAACAAGTCGCGTAAACCATGGTGCCGCCGGGCTTCAGTTGCGTCCACATGGCATCAAAAATTTCACTTTGCAGCTCTGCTAATGCGGCGATGTCGTCTGCACGACGTAGCCATTTGATGTCTGGGTGACGACGAATCACGCCAGTCGCAGAACATGGGGCATCCAGCAAAATGCGATCAAATTGCTCGCCTTGCCACCATTCTTGTGGATTACGCGCATCACCGCAAACCACTTTTGCCTGAAGGTTGAGACGCTTCAGGTTTTCATGCACACGTTTCAAGCGTGTGTCGTCGCAGTCAATCGCGACCACTTCACTGCCCGACGTGCGCTCTAGAATGTGCGCAGTCTTGCCACCTGGCGCAGCACAGCAATCTAAAATCCGTTCGCCGTCTTGTGGTTTTAGGTAGTTGATCGAAAGCTGCGCCGCCGCATCTTGTACCGAAACCCAACCTTTATCAAAACCAGGTAGCTTCATCACGTCACATGGTGCGGCCAATTTTATGGCGTCCATTGCTTCTGTGTGTGGCGTGCTATCAATGTTTTCATTTTTGAGCAGCGCAAGGTATTCATCACGAGTGTGGTGTTGATGGTTCACACGCAGCCACATTGGTGCTTTTTGGTTGTTCGCTTCAACAATACTTTCCCATTGCTTTGGGTAGGCCTCTTGCAGCAGTTTTAGTAACCAGCTTGGGTGACCGTACTTGCCAGCGTTGTTGCTGACGGCCATTTGGTCGAGTTCTTCTTGGTTGCGCTGGTAGTTACGCAATACCGCGTTAATCAAACCACGCAGACGAGGACCTTTCAGCTCTTTAGTGCCTTCAACCGTTTCACCGACTGCTGCGTGCGCAGGAATACGCATGAAGCTCAGTTGGTAAATACCAACCAGAATTAGGTGATGGAATACACGTTGTTTGCCTTTTAGCGGCTTATCCATCAATTGGTTTGCGATCATTTCTAGGCGAGGTAGGTAACGTAGCGCACCGTAACAGATCTCTTGTAACAGAGCGTGGTCACGAGGTCGTACCGTTTGTTGAGCCGCTGGAAGAGCGCTTGAAAGTGAGTGGCCCTTGTCGACGACAAGATACAGGACGTTAGCAGCCGCAGCGCGAACATTCATGATGAGTACCTTAAAGTAAAGGAGGGCATCTCTGCCCTCTAAAAGTTCGTATAATCGGGGATAATAACCCCTAGTATGGCTTAAACCAGCAGAGTGCCAACTTCAAACCAAGCCGCACGCGAATTCAGAATATCCTGAACTGACATGGCTTTTTTGCCAGGAACTTGCAGTTGCTCTAGCACCAGTACGCCGTTGCCTGTCGCAACATAAATACCGGTTTTATCTGCTTGCACGATGGTGCCGGCTGGCTTGTCACTGGTTTGCTCTGCCACACGGCTTTGCCATACTTTGATGCTGTTTTCTGCCGCCTCAAAGTGGCTCATTGGCCATGGGTTAAATGCACGAACGCAGCGCTCAATGTGCGCCGCATCGTCGTTCCAGTTGATGCGTGCTTCTTCTTTGCTGAGTTTTTTCGCATAGTTCGCTAGCTCATCGTCTTGCTTCACTGGCACTGCTTTACCCGCAGCAATGTCTGCTAGGCAGTCAATCAGGGCTTCTGGACCAAGCTCAGCCAATTTTTCGTACATTGAAGCGCTGGTATCTGTCGCTTCGATTGGCAGAGTTGCAATCTTCAGCATATCACCAGTGTCGAGACCGATGTCCATCTGCATGATGGTTACGCCAGTTTCTGCATCGCCCGCCCAAATAGAGCGTTGGATTGGAGCCGCACCACGCCAACGAGGTAGGATAGAACCATGTACGTTGATACAACCCAGTTTAGGGGTATCAAGAACCGCTTGTGGCAGCAGCATACCGTACGCCACGACAACCATGAGGTCGGCGTTCAGATCGGCAAGTTCTTGTTTCGCTTCGTCGGACTTAAAGCTTTCAGGTTGGTAAACCGGGATATTGTGTTCTAGCGCCAGTTGTTTTACCGGTGGCGCAGCCAATTTTTTGCCACGACCCGCTGGACGATCTGGGTTTGTGTAAACCGCGATGACTTCATGCTCCGAAGACAACAACGCCGCCAAGTGACGGGCGGCGAAATCCGGAGTACCTGCAAAGACAATTCGTAAAGACTGACTCAAGGTAGACTTCCTTCTAATTGGTATGGTTCGAGATTAAGCGTTTTGCTGCTTCTCGTTAAAGCGTTTGATTTTCGCTAGCTTGTCCTGAATGCGTTTGCGTTTCAGTGGCGATAGGTAATCCACGAACAGCTTACCTTGTAGGTGATCAAGCTCGTGTTGAACACAAATCGCTAGCAGGTCGTCGGCTTCAAAGGTGAACTCTTTGCCATCACGATCCAGTGCTTTAACGGTAACTTCTGCAGCGCGAGGCACAAGTGCGCGCGCACCTGGTACCGACAGACAGCCTTCTTCGATGCCATCTTCGCCACGCTTTTCCAGAATCTCAGGGTTGATTAGCACCATCGGCTCATCGCGAGTTTCTGAAATATCAATCACTACGATACGTTTGTGGATATCAACCTGCGTTGCAGCAAGGCCAATACCTTCTTCGTCGTACATGGTTTCAATCATGTCATCGACGATTTTTTGAATCTCAGGGGTCACCGCTTCAACAGGCTTTGCGACTGTGCGCAGGCGATCATCCGGGAATGTTAATACTTGTAATACAGACATATTCACTCGAAATATTGAACTGTGCCGAAACAGCACAAACCTTGTTGGCTCAATTCTAGACATTTTATAGCCTAAATGACAGCATCCTTGCACCAATTTCCATTCTGGTTCCTGCTTAATAGACCAAGGACGAGGGTCATGAATCGAATTTTCCGCAACGTTGCCAGTGTTACGTTGCCGCTACTTTTCTCTTTCAACGCTGTAGCAAATGTGGATGCGAACCCACTGACTGTTAAAGATGATGCGCCACAAACGTATGTAGTCGTGAAGGGCGATACGCTATGGGATATTTCGGCCATGTACTTAGATAGCCCGTGGTTGTGGCCTCGTTTATGGCAAGTAAACCCGGAAATCGATAACCCTCATTTAATTTATCCCGGAGACAAGCTGTCTTTGGTGTGGATTAACGGTCAGCCCGTGTTGAGCCTAAAACCGGTTAAGAAGCTGAGCCCGAAAGTTCGCATCACAGAAAAGAAAGCCGTACCAACCGTTGCGGAAGGTTTGGTGATGCCTTACCTTAAATCGGATCGGTTGCTAGATAAAGATTCGTTGAACAATGCTGCAAAAGTGATGGGTAGCAGCAAAGGCAGTAAGTATCTGACTGCAGAAGATGTGCTGTATATCAATGGCAATCAGACCGCGACAGGTTGGGCTATTTACCGACCAGTAGCTACCTTTTCGCGTGACGATGTGTCCGAAGAGATTACCGCGCTGCGTTTGATTGCCAAAGGCGAGCTCGTTGAAGCTTCGAGTGATTATTCAGGTTTGAAGCTTACATCGCAAATGCAAGAAATCCTACGTAACGATATCGCGTTGCCAAATCAATCGGTTGAGAATACTGACTTCACAACAACGTTCTATCCGCTGCCGTCGCCACAAGGCAGTTCTGCAAAGTTGCTAGGTAATATCGAAGGTATTCGCTTTAGTTCAACTAACCAAGTTGTGGTGATTGATAAAGGCACGTCAGACAATCTGAAGCAAGGCAGTGTGTTTGATTTAAAAGAAGACGCGCACCCAGTTTACAAAGACGGCGATGAGTTCAAGAAAGAGTTTGGCGTGCTTGATAAGAAAATTACTTTGCCTCAAAGCAAAGTTGGTGAGTTGCTGGTCATTCGCCCTTATGAGTACTTTAGCTTGGCACTGATCACTAACAGTACGAAACCCATTAACCAAGATATTTCGGTGGTGTCACCGTTGGCGGACGAATTAACCATCGATGAATCGACGAAATAACGATGATCTCGCTGCCTGGTTAAAACTGAGTTGTTTACCAGGCATTGGCGGCGTCAAAATGAATAAGCTACTGGCAAGAGACACGCCACGTAACATCGTAAACTTCTCTCCTGAACAGCTACAACAACTTGGGTTAACAACTAAGCAAATTCAAGCTTGGGCTTCAACAGATAAAGAAGTCGATGCTTGTTTAAGCTGGCTTGAGGCTTCTACAAATCATCATATCCTGACACTGACTGACCCGTGTTATCCACCTCAGCTCAAACAAATCGTTGCACCGCCACCTCTACTTTTTGTTCAAGGAAACCCTGCTTGTCTTTCTCAGCCACAAATCGCGATGGTTGGAAGTCGAAATGCGAGTATTGATGGATTACAGCATGCACGTCAGTTTGCTGCAGAGTTTGTTCAGCACGATTTTATTGTCACCAGTGGTCTCGCTTTAGGCATTGATGGTCATGCGCATGATGGTGCGTTGCAAGCGGGTGGTAAGACGATTGCGGTGCTAGGATCTGGCTTAGAAAATATTTATCCGGCACGTCATCGTGGTTTAGCGCAACGTGTTATTGAACATGGGGCTTTGGTGTCTGAGTTTCGGCCTAATGCCAAGCCGCGCCCAGAAAACTTCCCGCGTCGTAATCGTATTATTAGTGGATTATCGCTTGGTGTACTGGTCGTCGAGGCGGCGAAAAAGAGCGGCTCGTTAATTACAGCTCGTTACGCGCTTGAGCAAGGTCGAGAAGTATTTGCGCTGCCAGCGTCAATCAATGCCCCCAATGCCTGCGGTGGAAACCAGTTGATACGTCATGGCGCTTGCCTAGTAGAAAAGACGAAAGATGTCTTAGATGAAATACAGTCCTTGCTTGATTGGTCTATTAATCAGAGTACCGATTTATTTTCTACGTTAAATGATGAAGAAGAATTGCCATTTCCTCAGCTGTTAGCTAACGTAGGAAGTGAAGCTACACCGGTTGATATTCTTGCAAACAGGACCAATATACCTGTCCAAGAAGTCATGATGCAGCTCTTAGAGTTAGAACTCTCTGGGCATGTCGTTGCGGTTTCAGGTGGCTATATTCGAAAGGGGAGGGGCTAGCTATGATGATGGATATACTGATGTATCTATTCGAAACCTACATCCATAGCGATGCAGAGTTACAGGTCGAACAAGACGAGTTGGAAGAAGAATTGCTCCGTGCAGGCTTCCAACAAAAAGATATCTACAAAGCCCTTGTCTGGTTAGAAGAGCTTGCCGCATTGCAGCAAAGTGACACCTCTTCTGCAATCTCGACTTGCATGGCTTCGTCATCAACTCGTATCTACACAGCGAAAGAGATGCAGCGTTTAGATTTGGAATGCCGAGGGTTTCTATTGTTTCTCGAGCAAATCAATGTGTTAACCACAGAAACTCGCGAAATGGTGATTGACCGAGTGATGGGATTAGAAACGAGTGAGTTTGAGCTTGAAGACCTCAAATGGATCATTCTGATGGTGCTGTTCAATGTGCCTGGTAACGAAAACGCTTACACGCTAATGGAAGAGCTGTTGTACACCAAGGAACAAGGGATTCTTCACTAACCATCTGGGCAAGCTCGAGTTTAGCTAGAATAAACGCGAGCTTGTCTTTTTGTGTGTTTTTCACGAAACGGTAAGTATGAGTAGTAAAATCGACAACACCCTTTTCTCTGCCCATGAACACGCTTTGGAACACGAGCCGTGTCCAAAATGTGGTGGTGAGCTAGCTCTCAAGCACGGAAAACATGGCCCATTTCTCGGCTGTAACCATTACCCAAGCTGTGATTACATTAAACCGCTACACAGCAATGATGGGCACATCGTGAAAGAGTTGGGTGTGCCTTGTCCTGAGTGTGGCAATGAGTTGGTACTCCGCCAAGGGCGCTACGGCATGTTTGTCGGTTGTAGTAACTACCCGGCTTGTCATCATATTGAGTCGATTAATCAACCAGAGCCAGAGGCGCAGTCACAAGAACAACACGCTTGCCCTGAATGTGGCAAAGGACATTTGGTTGAGCGTAAAACCCGATTTGGCAAAACATTCTACGCGTGTGATAACTACCCTAAATGCAAATTTGCTGTGAACCTTGCTCCGGTCAAGGGGCGATGCGAAGAGTGTGGTTTTACTCTGTTGGTGGAGAAGAAACTTGCCAGTGGTGTGAAATTGCAATGTGCTAATCGTAAGTGTCAGCACACCCAGCAAGGTTAAATGAATTGAAAAGGGTCGCATCGTGCGACCCTTTTTTGTTTTTTTGCTGCCAAACGTTAGTGTTGAGACTGTTTAGCGAACGCTTGCACGGCTGGGAAAGCTATTGGGTCTAAGATGTCTGCCAGGGCGCACAACCTACGGTGCAATTCTCCTGGGTAGTCGCCACACACGTTGATGTGTCCCATCTTGCGACCTGCACGTTTCTCTTTGCCATACCAATGAAGGTGGCAACCATCCATTGATAACAATGCATCTGGTAGTGTGTCTTCACCAAGAATATTGATCATTGAGGTTTCACGAACCAATTTCGTACTACCTAATGGTAAGCCGCACACTGCGCGCAGATGGTTTTCAAACTGACACGTTTCTGCACCTTGCTGTGTCCAGTGACCAGAGTTGTGCACGCGTGGAGCAATCTCATTCACTAAAAGTGCCCCATCGACATCAAAGAACTCAAGCGCTAATACGCCAACGTAATCTAGGCTATCTGCGACTGCCGTGAACATTTGCTTTGCTTGTTCCTGTAACCCTGGCGCATCAATCGCAGTAGAAAGACTCAATACACCGTTGGTGTGAACATTCTCTGCCAGAGGGTACACTTCCACATTTCCATCTTTGCTTCGAGCACCAACCAGTGATACTTCGCGGTTAAAAGGAACAAACTCTTCAGCAACAATCGCTTGAGTTGGTGTTGCCGCGATGCACTCTGCCATCTCAGTCCAAATGTCGTCGACTTGAGAAGCTTCTTTTAAGCGCCATTGGCCTTTACCATCGTAGCCACCCAATGCACTTTTCAGAACCATTGGCATACCAACGTGTTCAATTGCGCGCTCAAAGTCTTCACGAGTTTCAATGACGTAGTATTTCGCGTTGCGCACGCCAGCATCATCAAGCAGTGCTTTTTCAATACGGCGATCACCACCTGCTTTGATGGCTTGCGTACTTGGTAGGAACTTGCCGCTCGCTTCGCAAACCTTGAGCACGTCATGTGGAATATGCTCGAACTCGGCAGTAATCACATCAACTTGCGTAATCGCATTTTCCAAGCCATGGCCAAGTACCTGTTGAGTTAAAGGGTGAACGACATCACCGCTGCTGACATCGTAAGCTGAAATTTGAATATTCAGTGGCGCACCAGCCAGAGACATCATACGAGCCAACTGACCCGCACCAAGAACCAGTACATGCATCTGATTAATCCTCTGCAGGGTTTGGATTTGCGAGAACTGTTTCCGTTTGCTCATTACGGAATGCTTCTACCTTCGCCATGATGTTTTCATCATGAGTGCCTAGGATTTGCGCAGCTAGGATACCGGCGTTTGCTGCGCCCGCTTCGCCAATCGCCAATGTACCAACCGCAATTCCCTTTGGCATCTGTACAATAGAAAGCAGTGAATCCATACCTTTCAGTGCACGAGACTGAACGGGAACCCCAAGCACTGGCAAACTAGTAAACGCCGCCGCCATACCTGGTAGGTGGGCTGCACCACCTGCGCCTGCGATGATAACTTTGATGCCGCGTTCTTTTGCGCCACTGGCGTAGTCAGCCAGTAATTGAGGAGTTCGGTGTGCTGACACGACTTTTGTTTCGTAAGGCACGCCAAATTGATCTAGCATGTCCGCTGCTAGTTTCATGGTTGGCCAATCGGATTTAGAACCCATGATGATACCGACTTTCATCTCAAACTCCTTTAAGCTGCAAAAATTAGGTGAGCTATAAATTTGTGAGCATTATACGGGGATTTTTATCTCAAGCAAACGTTTGCGTCTTGTTGTTGGCGCTATTGATACATTTTATAAAAAAATTGCTTTAGTGTCTGAGAATGAATATTTGTACACTTAGTGAAAACAACACAGTCAAACAAATAGGAAGTAATCGGTGGATAACTTTGAACAAGTGCTCAACGCACTCAAGCAAGGCGAAGTGATTGCCTATCCAACAGAAGGGGTTTTTGGTGTCGGATGTGATCCAGATAACCCAGAAGCAATTCAAAAGCTATTAGAGCTCAAGCAGCGTCCGGTAGAAAAAGGGCTGATTCTCATCGCGGCAAGTTACGATCAGCTCTTGCCTTATATTGATGAATCTCAGTTGACTGAAGAACAATTACAGACTGTTCATGCCACTTGGCCAGGCCCATACACTTGGATCATGCCAGCGAGCGATAAAGTATCCAACTGGGTTTCAGGGCAGTTTGATTCAATTGCGGTTCGTGTGACTGATCATCCTTTGGTGCAAAAAATGTGTAATGCATTCGGAAAGCCGTTAACCTCTACCAGCGCGAATCTTTCCGGCTTACCACCGTGTATGACCACGGAAGAAGTCGAAGAGCAGTTGGGTGATAAGCTGGTCGCCATTCTTCGTGGCGAGACCAGCGGTCGTGATAAACCCAGCGAGATTCGTGACGCCAAAACTTCACAAATATTAAGACAGGGTTAACCCTGCTAGCCAGCCATCATTAGGTTTCACGTAATAGGTAATAACGTATGTCAGCGATCGATAAGCACGCCGTAAAGCAGTTCTTGATGTCACTTCAGGACTCCATTTGTCAGCAGTTAGAACAAGAAGATGGAAAGGCCGTCTTTGTCGAGGATGCATGGCATCGTGAACCGGGCGAACGTCTTGGTGGCGGTGGGCGCTCACGTGTTATGCGTGATGGCCTTGTTTTCGAGCAGGGAGGCGTGAACTTCTCGCATGTGGAAGGGAAAGAAATGCCAGCATCTGCGACAGCGCATCGTCCAGAGCTAGCGGGTCGTCGTTTTGAAGCGATGGGTGTTTCTTTGGTTATTCACCCTAAAAACCCTTATGTACCGACTTCACACGCCAATGTCCGCTTCTTTATTGCAGAAAAAGATGGCGAAGACCCAATTTGGTGGTTTGGTGGTGGTTTTGACCTAACGCCGTTCTATCCATTTGAAGAAGATTGCCAATCATGGCACGACACTGCAAAACTGCTTTGTGCGCCATTTGGTGACGATGTTTACCAAGAGCATAAAGCATGGTGTGACAAATACTTCTTCCTACCACATCGTAATGAAACTCGCGGTGTTGGCGGTTTGTTCTTTGATGATCTAAACCAGTGGGAATTTGATAAGTGTTTTGCTTACATCAAAGCAGTCGGTGAAGGCTATTGCCAGGCTTACTTGCCGATCGTTTCTCGTCGTAAAGAGATCGAGTATGGTGAGCGTGAGCGTGAATTCCAACTATATCGTCGCGGCCGTTACGTAGAGTTCAACTTAGTGTATGATCGTGGTACCTTATTTGGTTTACAAAGTGGTGGGCGTACTGAGTCGATTCTGATGTCAATGCCGCCGCTCGCTCGCTGGGAGTACTGCTACGAGCCAGAAGCGGGATCGCCAGAAGCTGAACTTTACGAGCGATACCTAACGCCCCGAGAGTGGTAAGCACGGAATCTCCTTTTCTATATAGATAGATAGTGATAGGGTCATCTGTAATCAGGTGGCCCTGTTTTCTCTATATCTAAGTAAGGAACAAAGGTAAGGAAATGACCCAGCAAATCGATCGCTATGCCGTGTTTGGTAATCCTATCGGACACAGTAAGTCGCCATTCATTCACACCTTGTTTGCTCGTCAAACTAATCAATCTTTGGTGTACACCGCAGAAAGTGCACCTGTTGATGGTTTTATTGACGCGGCGAAGGTGTTTTTTGCTGAAGGTGGCAAGGGGTGCAACATCACTATGCCATTTAAAGAAGATGCTTATCAATTTGCTAGTCGATTGACAGAACGGGCTCAGTTAGCAGGCGCGGTAAATACCCTCAAGAAGTTAGACGATGGTGAAATCATCGGTGACAACACTGATGGTGCAGGTTTAGTGCAAGATCTGCTTCAGCATCAGGTTGTATTGGAAGGCGCGCGAATCCTAATTATTGGCGCTGGTGGTGCAGCTCGTGGTGTTATTAAGCCACTACTTGATCAAAAGCCGACCTCTTTAACCATTACCAACCGTACCTTTAGTAAAGCACAGGAGCTTGCAGAGCTGTTTGTCTCTCACGGTCCTATCCTCGCCAAAGAGATAGCAAGTATTGATGAAGAGTATGATGTCATCATTAACTCCACATCCGCTTCTCTTAGTGGTGAACTGCCGACTATTTCATCCTCCATCTTTGCCGCTAACAGTACAAGCTATGACATGATTTATGGCAAAGGGGTGACGAGCTTTAACTTATGGGCAAAAGAGAATGGTGCCGCTCATGCGTATGACGGTCTTGGAATGTTAGTTGGGCAGGCTGCGGAAAGCTTTATGCTCTGGCGTGGCTTACGTCCTGGTGCCAAACAAATTCTCAGAGAACTAAGAAAGAACCTTGAAGGTCAATAAGCGATGAATCAATCCATCTTATTCCCAGATATTCAATCATGGGATGAAGTATCACAATCGGTAAACTTTTCGGCGCAACAATCAGGCGCACTAATAGAGTGCTTTGTGACGAAACAAAAGTTAGAAAAGCTCAGTGGTTCACTGATTGAAACTGAGCAAGCGGCAATTAAAGTGTTTACTGATTACCGATTCGACCTAGAAGAAATGGCTGAAGAGCTAATAGAAGATGAAGCCTTCAACGAAGAAGGCCATATCATCATCGGTTAACAGGGTTTTAGTTCAAGTCTTTTACTTCATTTAAGTAGTCGTTTTTGTTCTGCACATAGTTGTTGGCAGACTTTTGCAAGAAAGCTCGTTCTTTTTCTGATAGAGGGCGAGCTTGTTTTACTGGGCTTCCAACATATAAGTAGCCACTTTCTAATACTTTCCCAGGTGGCACTAAACTGCCTGCTCCGACCATCACCTCTGACTCAATTACAACAGCATCTAAAACAATAGCTCCCATACCAACCAAAACACGATCGTGGATCTCACAACCGTGCAGCATCACTTTGTGGCCAATCGTAACGTCATTACCAATAATCAATGGGTAGCCGTTTGGGTTTTCGGCGTTCTTATGGGTGACATGCAAAACACTGCCATCTTGAATATTCGTTCGATCACCAATGTGAATGTGGTTTACATCGCCTCGCGCTGCTACCAATGGCCAAATGCTAGAATCATCGCCAATTCGGATATCACCGACTAAAACAGAGGTTGGGTCAACGTAAACACGCTCACCAAGTTCAGGCTTTATACCTTTGTAGCTTCTCATTGAGCTCATCTTTTTTCCTTATTCAGGGCGATTACAGGGTGTATGGAGGTAGAATAGTAGTGAAAACTCGCCTTTTAGAATAAAAAACACCCA
>NZ_JAWOVP010000015.1:0-89770 GCF_033339995.1 Vibrio sp. 1641 | reverse complement strand
TTAAAATACAAAACGCCCGATGAAGTACATCGAGCGTTTTAGTTAAAAAGTGTCAACCCATATCAGGACGGGTCAAACAAGTAAGGGTTATGCCATCACTGGGTAATCGGTATAACCTTCTGCTCCACCCAAATAAAAGTGTTCTGGTTTCGCCTCATTAAGAGGTGCATTTTTCTTAAATCGCTCAACTAAATCTGGGTTTGCGATAAAGGGAACGCCAAATGCGACCACATCAACTTTGTTTTCTGCAATTGCTGTTGCCGCTTCTTGTGCACTGTAGCCCACGTTCGCCATTAAGTGACCTTTATAGTTTTCGCGTGCTGGCTTGAGAACATCTGCTTTTTGTACGCCTTTCAGATCCGCACGCATCACGTGCCAATAAGCAAGATCGAAAGAATTAAGTTGCTCTGCTAAGTAACGCATCAAGCCAACTGGATCACTGTCTTTCATGTCATTAAATCCATTTAGCGGAGATGTGCGCAGACCGACTCTTCCAGGTCCCCACACCTCAACGACTTCTTTCACTATCTCAAGTAAAAATCGAGCACGATTTTCAACCGAGCCACCGTATTCATCGGTACGTAAATTTGAGCCGTCACGAAGGAAGTTATCAATAAGATAACCATTGGCGCCATGTATCTCGACCCCATCAAAGCCGGCTTTCTTGGCGTTTTCTGCACCTTGTTTAAACGCCGCAACAATGGAAGCTATCTCATCCACTTCGAGTGCTCGTGGTACCGTATATGCTTGCTTACCCGAAGGGGTATGGACTAATTCATCACGAATGGCCAATGCGCTCGCCGCTACAGGTGTTTTTCCTTCATTCAGATCAGGATGACAAGCTCGTCCCGCATGCCAAATTTGCAGTACAATCTTACCGCCTCTCTCATGAACCGCATCCGTTACCTTTTTCCAAGCTGCGATTTGCTCTTCGTTGTAAATGCCCGGCTCTGCCATGAAAGCAGACGTACCTTCCATCACCATGGTGCATTCAGCAATGATAAGTCCGGCACTCGCACGTTGAGCGTAGTATTCAACCATAAGGTCATTAGGAATATGGTCTGCGCCAGCACGAGCTCGCGTTAAAGGTGCCATAATGGCACGGTTATCTAATGCTAATTGACCGAGTTCGATAGGAGAAAATAAGTCTACAGAGTTGGACATGTTGTTTACCTCAAATGACAATAACTTGATGGCTAAGGATGAGGAGCCAGACTATAATCAGATTAATATTGAAACAATATGGATAATTGAAAGTGATTGTTCGCAATTTAGAAACAATTGACTTTAGAACGCTTTCTATCTTTGTCACAAGCTGTCGACTACTGAGCTTAACCAAGTGCGCGCTAGAGTTAAACCTACCAAAATCTACTGTTAGTAAAGCCATAACCAAACTCGAACAACACTTTGAAGCCAAACTGCTAGAGCGCACAACCCGAAAGTTAGTGATCACCGAAGCTGGCCAAATGGTTTTAGAGCGTGCTGCAAGCTTAGTTGAGGAATTCCACTCAATTGGCCATGACGTACAGGAGATGGAACAACAGATCCAAGGCCGGCTGCGTATTTCCGCGCCACCAGCGTTGGATGCGTATATGGCGGAACACATCTTTTTGCCATTTTTAAAACAATGGCCAAAAGTACAAATTGCGTTAGAAGCATCGAACGATTTTGTTGATCTGTTTTCACACGGCTTTGATATGGCAATTCGAGTCGGTCAGATCGTTGATGATCGATTGATCGCAAAAAAATTAGGCTATACCACTCGAGTCCTGGCTGCTAGCCCTGAGTATTTAGCTGAGTTCGGCGTACCTGAAACGCCAGAAGATCTGACAAAACACAACTGTTTGAGGTATCAATATGTTTCAGAAATAGGGCCTTGGACGCTGATCTCACACGATAATACCGTCAATGTTTCAATAACCAGTAACTTCTCAAGTACAACTGTAGAAGCAATATTGAAAGGCGCACTTAAAGGACTAGGCATCGCTAACTTACCTGTGCAGAACATGACGCAAGAGCTAGAAAGTGGCACCTTAGTCAGAGTGTTACCGCAATGGCACACGGTACCAATGCCTATTTATTTAGTCTATCGTCCTGGAGCAAACCGCCCACGGCGTGTACAAGCAATGATTGACCATATCATGAGCTTAAGATCTCAATTTGAATTTGGCCCTCGGCATGGTTTGTGTTGCGGAGAAGCATAACCTAGCAACTATCAGGCACTAGCATGCTGCTCGGATAAATGCCGCAAGCTTCTCACTAGCATGCTGTTCACTCAATGCAGACATATCACCCGCGGCTTCCACTTTACCATCTGCCACAAACACAAAGTGGCTGGCAATCGCTTTGGCATCGCTTAAATGGTGCGTGACCATCAATACGGTTATTCCCCGCTCTGCTGCGAGTTTTTTTACCAAGCTCAGCATCTCTTCACGCAACACCGGATCAAGCGCCGAGAACGGCTCATCCAATAGCCACATGGGATGAGGCTGAACAAAACAACGCGCTAAGGCAACACGTTGACGCTGGCCACCAGAAAGATGCTCAGGCAAACGGTCGAGGTACTCTGCAACACCAACTTGCTGCGCGGCTTGTTCAATCTGACGATTTTGGTCCACCGTAAGCTTTAGCCCTGGGTGTAAGCCCAAACCGATGTTGTCACGCACCGATAAGTGAGCAAACAAATTGTGCTCTTGGAACAACATAGAGAACGGACGCAGATAAGGCTCTTTACGCACAATGGACTCACCATCAACACAAATATCACCACGGTCAGGATGGATGAATCCTGCCACCAACGCCAGCAAGGTTGACTTCCCTGCCCCACTTGGTCCCATCAGCGACACAATCTGTCCTTGCTCAATCGTTAAGTCAAAACGAAACAGTTCACGTTGGTAGGTGTACTGCACATCATCCAACACTAACATTACGCTCTCTCCTTCGTTTTCAATACTTTCTCAATCAAGGCAAAACAGCCCACACTCAACAACAATAAGGTCACCGATACCACCGCAGCCGCGTCCATCTGATAGCTGCCAAGCAGCTGGAATAAATACAGAGGTAAAGTGCGGAACTCTTGTCCGCCAAACAACGCAATAGCACTTAAATCGCCAATCGCAAACATAAAGCTGATCGCAAACGCATGTGCAAACGGCTTGCGTAGCGCCTGCCACTCCACCACTTTAAACCGTTGCCAGCCACGCATGCCTAAGCTGGCACATACATACTGATACTGTTGTTCAATGTGCAGCATTGGCTGCGCTAGCGTTTTGATCACGTAAGGCAAAGCCATCAAACCGTTCACCAAAATCACGACAAAAAATGCCAAGCTAAAAACATCGGTAAATGCGCGCAGTAGTAAGAATAAACCGGTGCTAATCACCAGACCTGGAGTCACCAAAATAATGGTGCCGATTAACTCAATCTGATCGGCTCGCGTGTTTTTGTACTGCAACCGCCAACGGCGACTGGTCAATAGTATGGACACCCCTGCAGCGACCGCAAGCGCGCTAGCGACACAGGCGACTTTGAGGGAGTTCAATAGCGCAGACCAAAAACGCTCATCGGTTAATACTGTCCAAACTTGTTGGTTGATGCCACTCAGTAACACCATCAATAACGGCGGTATTACCAGTAAAAAGGCACCTATGATCCAAAAGCTATCCCAAGCTTTTGACCACCCATGATCCTTCGTTAAATATTGCTGTACCGATGTGCTTCCAGCACTGATAGAAACAGGCCTTGTTAACTTCTGCACTCCAATAGCAAGCAGTCCACATAACAGCATCTGCCACAGCGCCAATAACGCCCCAGCTTGTAAATCAAAATCAAACTTAATCGCTTGGTAAATGGCCAATTCAATGGTGGTGGATTTTGGCCCGCCCCCCAACGCCATTACAGTGGCAAAACTGGTAAAGCACAACATAAACACCAACCCACAAACGTGGGGAAGCTGCTGCCTTAAACGCGGCCATTCTACCCAGCGAAACTTATCCCAATGGCTCATCCCAAGATGCGCGCAAAGCTTATGCTGCTCGGCAGGAATAGACTCCAAGGCTTGCAGAAGCAATCGTGCCGCGTAAGGTAAATTAAAGAACACATGGGCGAGTAAAATGCCGTTCAAACCGTAAATAGAGAATGGCAGTTTAGTGTCGAAACTTTGCAACCACTGCGCCAACAAACCACTGTTGCCATAAATCGCTAACAGCCCAAAAACACCAACCAAAACCGGCAAAACCAGTGTCGATGCAAACAGCTTAAGCAGTAATGATTTACCAATAAATTGGCGACGCGAAAGTGCGTGCGCTACTGGAATGGCAAAGCCAACACTGAGCAATGTGGAAAGAAACGCTTGGTAGAAACTGAACTTGGTGACATGTTGATAGTACGGGTCGCCCCATACCACAGGCACATCAAGTGAAGGGGCTTGAACAATCAAAGCACCTAGGGCAGAAATAACAAAGGTCGCGATGATCATCGCGACCCCTAAACCTATTTTTGGAACAGAATTCAAAGGTAAAACCTATCTCATTCAGATGAGGATGGAAACGTCAGCTAAAACGTCAATGCGCTTTGCCATTCGCGAATCCAAGACTTACGCATTTTTGCCACTTCATCAGCACTAAAGCTCAACGACTTGCTTGGAACACTCAAAGTTTCAAAACCTTTAGGTAACTCAACGTCAGTGACTGGGTACATCCAGTTACCCGTTGGCATCGCCGATTGGAACTCATCACTTAAAATGAAACTCATAAATTGATCAGCAAGTTCTGAATTTTTTGCCCCTTTCACTTTGGCGGCTACTTCAACTTGCATGTAGTGGCCTTCAGCAAAATTCGCCGTAGCAAACTTCGAATCGTTTTCCGCAATTAAGTGGTACGCAGGTGAAGTGGTGTAAGAAAGCACTAAATCGGACTCACCATTGAGGAACATAGAATACGCCTCAGACCAACCTTTCGTGACCGTTACGGTTTTGCTCGCTAGCTTCTGCCACGCTTGCGTCACATCGTCGCCATAAATAGATTTCATCCATAGCATTAAGCCTTGGCCCGGCGTTGAAGTCCGCGGATCTTGGTAAATCACTTTCAGATCGTCGCGCGTTTCCACCAGCTCTTTCATGCTTTTCGGCGGATTAGCTAGTTTCTCTTTGTTGTACACAAACGCGAAGTAGCCGTAATCGTACGGTACAAACGTCGTGTCACTCCAACCGTTTGGTAACACTGTGTTAGCCGTATCCACATTGTGCTCGGCAAGCAGATCGGTTTTCTTCGCTTCTGCCATCAGATTGTTATCCAAACCTAATACGATGTCCGCTTTGCTATTACCGCCTTCAAGACGAAGACGATTCAGAATCGACACACCATCGTCCAACGCTACGAAGTTAACGTCACAGCCACATTTTGCTTCAAAAGCTTGCTCGATTTTAGGACCCGGCCCCCAATCTGCGGCAAAAGAGTCGTAGGTATAGATGGTTAATGTGTTTTCAGCGGCAAACGCTGAAGTAGAGGTGATTGCAGCTAGGGCAATCAGATTTAGAGTGGGTTTCACTGCTCGCTCTCCATGAGTATTTCAGAGAAATAAGTTGAGCGGCACAGGGTTTGAGGCGGCTATTAAGGACTTCCAATATCCAGACTCAATTCCTACGCCAGCATTATCTGGTTCAGGTAATACGGGTCCCTAGTTAAACACTTAGGTCTCAGCGCCCCAATGCATTGATTGACTCAATGCTAAATGGGTTTGCTCCCCGATGAGTTGGATGGATTGTAAAGGTATTTGAGTGGTTACACAATCAGCTCACGAGCGCTGGTCATAACCCCAACGAGGCACCAAACCTTGCTCAATACCTAAGTGGTCGAGAATTCTCGCCACCATAAAATCCACTAAGTCTTCAATGCTCTTTGGCTGATGATAGAAGCCCGGAGCCGCTGGCATGATGGTGACGCCCATTTGCGACAGTTTGTGCATGTTCTCCAGATGCAGCGTTGAGAATGGTGTTTCGCGAACCACGAGCAACAGCTGCCCGCGCTCTTTCATTACTACATCAGCGGCCCGTTCGATCAAGTTGTCCGACATACCGTGTGCTATGGCCGCAACGCTTCCCGCAGAGCATGGGCAAACCACCATTTGCTTGGGTGCAGCAGAACCAGACGCAACCGGCGAGAACCAATCGTCTTTACCGCAAACGGTGATGTTATTTGGATTGCAGTTCAGGTGCTCTACTAATGCTTGCTGCGCCGCTTCTGGGCCACTTGGTAGCTTAAGATTATGCTCGGTTGCCATCACAACACGAGCCGCCGAAGAAATCAGAACATAGACATGATAATCCGCCGCAACCAAGCATTCTAAAAGACGAAGGCCGTAGGGAGCACCAGAAGCACCCGTTAATGCCAACGTGATGGCTTTTTTGTGAGAGGGTTGTGTTTTGTTTTGCATATCAATCAGGCTTTTTGTTTTAACTGCTCAAGAAGTTTTCCGTGAATACCACCAAAGCCACCGTTACTCATGACTAGAATTTGGTCACCTGGTCGCGCACGTTCGACGATCTTGGCTACAAAGTTATCTATATCCGCATCGACAAACGCTGGCTGTGTGCATTGGTCGGCAATGTCTTGCACAGACCACTCGATATTATCTGGCTGGAACAAGAAGACTTCATCTGCACTGTGTAGTGACTCTGCAAGTGTGTTTTTGTGTACGCCACGCTTCATGGTGGCAGAACGCGGCTCTAACACAGCAAGGATGCGTTTTTCACCTACCTTGTTACGCAAACCACCGACAGTAAGTTCAATTGCCGTTGGGTGATGCGCAAAATCATCGTAAACCGTCACACCTTGTTCTTCACCTTTCAGCTCTAAACGGCGCTTGGTATTGATGAAACGCCCTAATGCTTGGCAAGCAAGATCCGGAGTGACTCCAACATGTCGTGCAGCAGCGATTGCCATCAGCGCATTATCCACATTGTGGTCACCCACCAAATTCCATTCGACGGTACCAACCTTCTCGTCTTGCAACGCAACGTCAAATTTTGAGCCATCAAGCACTAATTTGTGCGCTTGCCAGTCACTATTCTCACCAGAGAACTGCTTTTCTGTCCAGCAACCACGCTCTAATACATCCGCTAACGCTTGATCCTGCCTCGGCGCTAAGATCAATCCATTGCCCGGTACAGTTCGCACTAAATGATGGAATTGGCGTTTGATCGCTTCTAGATCATCGAAGATGTCGGCATGATCAAACTCAAGATTATTCATGATTAAAGTGCGAGGATGGTAATGCACAAACTTAGAACGCTTATCGAAAAAAGCACTGTCATATTCGTCCGCTTCAACGACAAAAAACATGCTTTCACCCAAACGAGCAGACACTCCGAAGTTACCGAGTACCCCACCGACTAAGAAACCCGGTTGATAACCACAATCTTCAAGTATCCAAGCAAGCATGCTCGACGTGGTCGTTTTCCCATGTGTACCCGATACCGCCAATACCCACCGATCATGCAGCAAAAACTCGTTGAGCCACTGCGGGCCAGAGGTGTAACGCATGTTAGTGTTGAGCACATGCTCGACACACGGGTTGCCACGGCTCATGGCATTACCAATCACAACAAGGTCTGGTTGAGGGTCGAGTTGAGACGGGTCGAAGCCTTCAATAATTTCAATACCTTGAGACTCAAGCAACGTGCTCATCGGTGGGTAAACGTTGGCATCAGAACCAGTGACTTTATGCCCTAATTGGCGCGCTAAAATCGCAGCGCCGCCCATAAATGTGCCACAGATACCCAAGATATGAATGTGCATAAACTAAACCTTGTAATGCGTTCTTTAATGCTTTCATTATCGCGATTACCGCCTGAAAAGCGAGTGACTTTAGCCTTCTTCTTGCAGTCCCTTTCACAAATATGACAAGGTTGAACACAGACTGTACAACCTCTTGCTTACTGATGAATCCCTCAAACAAGTCTACAAATAAATTGAGATCTCAAACAGTTACTTCATTACCATTAAAAAGATCTGCGACTTAAACTTACATCCAGCGCAATCGTTTAACATCCATAAAGAGATGCTCACTTGCGCACTACCCCCAATGAAATGAAAATGTAAGGATTAACCATGTCAGGACTGCGCACCCTAGGCGAGTTCATTGTCGAAAAACAAGCGGATTTCCCCCACGCTAACGGTGATCTATCATCCCTTTTAGCCTCCATTCGTTTAGCTGCAAAAATCGTTAACCGCGAAATCAACGCAGCGGGTCTTGGTGATATCACTGGTGCTGTAGGCACGGAAAATGTCCAAGGTGAAGATCAGCAAAAGCTCGATGTTTACGCGAACGATAAGTTCAAAGCCGCGCTTGAAGCTCGTGATCAAGTGTGTGGCGTTGCCAGTGAAGAAGAAGACGAAGCAGTTGCGTTCAATAAAGAACTCAACCAAAACGCCAAATATGTAGTATTGATGGACCCACTTGATGGTTCTTCTAACATCGATGTGAACGTCTCTGTTGGTACTATCTTCTCGATTTACCGTCGTGTTTCTCCAATCGGTACTCCACCAACTGAAGAAGACTTCCTACAACCTGGTCACAAACAAGTGGCTGCGGGCTACGTGATTTACGGCTCCTCCACCATGTTGGTATACACAACTGGTAACGGCGTAAACGGCTTTACTTACGACCCATCTATCGGCAGCTTCTGTCTTTCTCATGAAAACATGATGATTCCTGATGATGGTAAGATCTACTCCATCAACGAAGGTAATTACATTCGTTTCCCTCAAGGGGTGAAGAAGTACATCAAGTACTGCCAAGAAAACGTGCCAGAAGACGGTCGCCCATACACTTCTCGCTACATTGGCTCGCTGGTTGCTGATTTCCACCGCAACCTACTGAAAGGCGGTATCTACCTTTACCCAAGCACACAAAGCCACCCGCAAGGCAAGCTACGCCTGCTTTACGAATGTAACCCTATGGCATTCCTCATTGAGCAAGCTGGCGGCATTGCATCGGACGGCGTGAATCGCATTATGGACATCAAGCCTACTGAGTTGCACCAGCGTGTACCTTTCTTTGTGGGTTCGAAGAACATGGTTCGCAAAGTTGAAGAGTTCCTTGAACTGCACCGCGACGAAGAATAATTTCAGACCTTTGTCCAACGCGGCAGGTGTTTACCTGCCGCGTTTTTGTCGCTAAAGTGAAACGCGAATTTATCATCAGATGAAGCCGCTTTTGTGTGACTCATCGTTAATGAAAAGGAATATTCTAATGAGCTTAAACCATGTACCAGCAGGCAAGTCGCTGCCTGAAGATATCTATGTCGTGATCGAAATTCCTGCAAATGCAGATCCAATCAAGTACGAAGTAGATAAAGACTCTGGTGCTGTATTTGTCGACCGTTTCATGTCTGCACCAATGTTCTACCCATGCAACTATGGCTACGTGAACAATACCCTGTCTCTTGATGGCGACCCAGTCGACGTATTGGTACCAACACCATACCCACTCATGCCAGGTTCAGTCATTCGCTGCCGTCCTGTTGGCGTTTTGAAGATGACAGATGAATCGGGTGAAGATGCAAAAGTGTTTGCGGTTCCCCACTCAAAAATCTCGAAAGAGTACGAGCACATCCAAGATGTGGACGATATCCCAGAACTACTGAAAGCGCAGATCACGCAATTCTTTGAGCGTTACAAAGAGCTTGAAGCAGGCAAATGGGTGAAAGTGGATGGGTGGGCAGATGTTGCTGCCGCTAAAGCTGAAATCCTAGAATCTTACGAGCGAGCTCAGAAAAAATAAGCATCACTGCTGATACAAAATTAAAAAGAGCTGCTCTAGGGCAGCTCTTTTGCTTTCATCTTACCTGTGTCAACTAGATAGGTGCGCCTGCTGAAGACATTCGTCCAGCGTCGTAGTCATGTTGAAAGAAGGGGTCAACATCATCACAAATGCCAAAATACGGACGCCCGATAACACCGAGCATATAAGCACTTTGCTCACAATACTCTTGCTTGCCTTGCTGGTAACCCGCTTGATAAGCCATTATCAGTTCTGGCGTCGCATGGTTAACATCATCCAGCTTCGCAATTCGCTCCTCAGATAACTCCCGTAATCCATCTAAAGCTGACTGCTTACCAAACACTTGCCAATCGGTCACATTATTCGAAGTCGGTAGTGTTGTTTGTGCGCATGCAGCAAGAAGCAACGCCATTACTCCAATTACGAATGCTTTCATCGTGACTCCTTAGTGTTTAGCTCGTTGCTATTGATAATGTCAGTATAGCTCACACCTTTTGACACCAATCTCCGGAAGCGATTTCTTCGGTTAACTGCTCAATATCTTGATATAAGTAGATCCAAGCTTGGCCAAAAGGCGTAACGATGCTCTCTCGGCGATATTCCACTGGCACATCTTCTAACCTATCTAGCTCAGATAAGGTTTCACTGTCAATCAGGTACACCTCACCTTGAATCGAGCGTTGCCCAACAGACAACGCTGGATAAGGGCCTAAGTCATACATTGCAAATTGAGCATCCGTTTCATGTAAACCAAGAAACTGCGCCGAGCGCAAATACTGATGGTTGTACTCTCCCTTGCGTAACGTGCCGTAGACAAAAATCAAATGCTGCATAACCACTCCTTAGTCATGACTGTATATGCTTAGGTTAAAGCACTTTAATCGAACTCAAACTGATAGAGTAGGTCAACGGCGCTATCTACACCAGATACTGCTTCTAAATACAAGTCTTGCATCAATCGGTAACGCACAGTGAACTCACCTAGGGAATTAAAGATGCCGACACCATATTTCACCTGCAAACCTGGCAGAATATAACCACTCACCGTCACTTGCGAATCATCGCCCGACCCAGCAGTGTCCAGCTGTAAATCCTGTACGCCAAAGGCTTCACCGATTTCACCAACCACACGACCACTCTTCGCCAAGCTTAAACCAATTAAGGTAGTCGTCATTGCATTACCACCGGCTTCACCATCAATATCTTGACCACGAAGTAGATAAGAAAGTGCATTGGCTTGGTTCATCGCGGGCTCTGAGAAAATTTCTATACTCGGATCAGATGCTGGGCCTGACACTTGTACCCCCGCAATGACATCATCTTGGGTATTGTCTGGATTACGAATCGCTTTGATAGACAAGTAAGGTTGATCTGGTGGACCATTCATCAGAATCTTACCTTCTTTAATCAATAAGTCCTGACCAAACGAACGATAAGAACCGTCGACAACATTCACTTCACCAACGATGAAAGGACCTTTGTCTTTTTGTGTCACGTTTAGGTTCCCTTTCAACCCACCTTTTAAACCAAAAGCGGCAAGTTGGAAGTCATCACCAATTTTAATGTTGATGTTCGTTTCCACATCAAACGGCATCGCAGCCACATCGTCCACTGGCTGCAAGTTTTTATCGAGAATAACGGTATCACTCGATACACCTACCGCACTTGGTGGAAGCTCTTCGACGACAATTCTGCCCCATGGCAAATTAATATCACCCTCAATTTTCGCAAGCTGAGGGGTCACATCTATTGTCATGTCAGGCTCCACTTTGATTTTTACCATTGGAGGCAAATCAACATTGAGCTCTTTAGCAAATACACGCGCTTTAGTGCGCCAGTTCTGTAAGTCCTGCCAGTCGGCATCACCGGTAACGTTCAACTCACCATCCGGGGTTAAAATTCCGGCATCCAAGTCCGCTTGATGGCCTTTAAAGTTGATGACGACCTGCCCTGAGTTTATATCTATCGGTGTGACTTCACCCTGTAGCTTCATCTGGTCAATCAAGAACTGACCGTTCACCTTCGGATGCATGACGTCACCTGATATCGCTAGGTCAGTATTCATGTTTGCTTTAAACAAGCTGTACTCACCAATCAACGGTGCCAAGAAATCCAAGTGGAACGTAGAGAGTGAAACCTTACCATCAATAGTGGGCTTTTCAGTCGAGACATTCAGTAAAGAAACCTTACCAGACAAGTCGCCGTTATCTTTCACATCAAATAGCCACTCGGCATCAAGCTTGTCTTTCGCTAATGCTGCTTTAAAGTTGAAGCTTTCCCAACCGACTTTAATTGGCTGTTCAAACGCTTGTTCAACTTGGCCTTTTGGCATATTGACACTTAAGGTTACTTCAGGCTTTTTCTCTGGTGCCCATTTAGCAAAAGCCTGTGCATTAACCGAGCCTTGCAGCTTGGTTTCTGGCGGCAGGAATTGTTTGATTTGGTCAAAATCAAAATCATTGATGGCTAACTTCGCCTGGCCACTCTTACCGACACTAATGTCTTCGGTTAGACATACGCTCGACTCCGCTTGCAACCAACAATGCGCTTGAACGTTCGCGATCTGTTTGTCGATATTGACCTTCACCGCGGTCGATTTTTGCAACGCCCACGGGCCTTGTTGCGAGCTCAGCGTCAAGCGGCGCAGCGCCCCATCCCAAATCATTTCTGGTTTCTGCTGGAATGTCCCTTCAATTTCTAAACTGGTCGACACCAGGTCAGACACTACATCGAGCGTCAGTTGATGCAGTTTTTCATCCCCAGAGACTTCAAGGTCAGCACTATCAACTTTTATGTCGTCATAGGTAATGTTGTTCGCAATAAGGCTTATGTTCGCTTTTGGTGCTGGCAGAGGCTTCACATCACCCTTTAAGGTGATCGTTTCTACGTTCGCCTGTTGCTGCCAGTTTATCTGATTTAAAGCGAGATCAAGATTGATGTCTGGTTCTTTCAAGCTACCACGTAGTGCGACTTTACCTTGCATTTTACCTGCAAGATCCGGAACACTTTTCGCAAAATCAGGGAAGTTAACCTCAACATCCATCAGAATTTGCTTATCGATCTTACCCTTTGCACTGAGTTGGTTTGGACCATGAGAAAGCGCTAAACCCTGAGTGGTAAGTTGGATGTCTTCGCCTTTGCCGTTTTTATCAGACGCTTCAAGTTGCCCTTCAACATTCAGCGGATACCCTCGCAAAATGCCGTCAATGTCTAACTTAGGCAAACTGACTTGCCAACCGCCTTGTTCTGTTAACGACCCCGAAGTCGAAAGGTTACCGCTGATATCCCCTTCAGCTTCTTTCCATTGTAAACCTGGTTGAATGTTTTTCAGGTTCAAGTCAGCTTGCCAGTTGATTGGCGCGGCCCAATTGGCCATGACTTTCCCAGAGAGTTCGCCCCCTAAGGTTTTCACTACAAGGCTTTCGAGGTCAATTTGCTCTAGCGTACCTTTGCCGTTTAGTGCGACATCAACGGCGGGAATATCTTTGCCCGAAGCTTTGGTTTCTAATGCGACTTCGTAGCCATCAAGTGAGCCTTTTGCCGCCAAGCTTGGTACAGAAACCTGGTAATCGCTTTGTCCAAATAGCGGCCATTGCGCCTGTACATTTTTAATCGCGACATCAAACGGTAACTGCGTTTTAAGCGGTTGAATATCACCTTTGATCTCCGCTTGTACAAGCTCAGAAAGCGTAGCATTTAGTGACAAATCACCAACCGAACCCGAGACCGAAAGCGACAGTTTTTGTCCCTTCGCATCCGCTTGCTTCACTAACGCGTCCAATTGCGCTTTGATAGGGTAATCAGAAGAAAGCGTCACTTGTGTGCTCAACTTGCCTTCCACTTCTGGCATGTCGAGCTCTAACGTTTTGACATCAACACGTTCACCGCCTGCTCTTGCAACCAAACCAAGATGATTGACGATCACTGGCGTTTCACCCGCCAGTTTGAAATTGTGAATATCAAGACGACGCGCTTCAACCGTCAGTGGAATCCATACTTCGGGTAACACAATATCTTGCGGCGTAACGTCAGTTTCTTTCGGCTCCTCGGCAGCCGCTTCAGGTTCAGCCTCACTTGGTGCTAAAGCCACATTAATGTCTTTCAACGCGGTAGGTGCGATCACCAAACGATCACCCTGCATCGACAAAGCGGTCGAGAATGTTTGCCAATCAATTTGATTGCCCAGCACATTGACATTGATGTCATTAAAGCTGACTTTATTAACAAAAATTGGCACTGGCGTACTGATAGAACGCAGTGGTGGTGTTTTCTCTTGCTCCTCGCTTGCTGGCGGTAGCTCTGGCATCTTAAAGTCAAGCCCCTGCAGTCTTAACTCATCGACACAGACCTTAGGGTCAAAGAAACAGCGGAAGTTCACTGCCAATGCTAAACGCTCGACTTTGGCGTCGATATTCAAAGACTCATCGACAAAACTGACGTTATGCAGTTCGAAGCGAGGAAACAATGAACCCTGCACTTTTTCAATCTGCAATTGTGGTAGTGCTTTTTCGGCTCCCCACAAGGCAAATTTGAGGCCTGGGTGGGTAAATAAAACTGTCGCGACAATAATGATGAGCAACAGCAATAGACCAATCAAACTGAGCGACAGCCATTTGGTCCACTTAAACATCATTTTGATCATAGCTCAGGCCCCAATGAGAAGTGGATACGAAACTCTCGTTCTGGTTTTGCATCCAACCCCCATGCAAAATCAAAACTAACAGGGCCCACCGGAGACGCCCAGCGGATACCAACACCTGCGCCTGATTTCCAATCTGGTGTTTCATTAAACGCATCACCAATATCGTAAAACGTTGCAGCCCACCAGTTTCCATAAACACGATATTGGTATTCTAATGTACTGCTAACAATGTATTTACCACCCGTCAAAGCACCACTCTCATCCACAGGTGAAATAGATTCATAGCCGTAACCACGAATATTATTGTCACCACCAGCGAAGAAACGCAGCGACGGTGATAGTTTTTCAAGTTCATCGGTAATATTCGCACCACCTTCTAAGCGGAACAAACCACGATGATTCTCTCCAATACCACGAATCCAAGAAGTCGAGCCAATTAAGCGGAGCACTCTAGTTTCAGAAAGCATAGCGGTATCACCATACTCAATAGTGATGCTTTGCTTGTCTCCCCACATTGGCATATTGCCCCCTCGAACCCTAGTCCGAGAAAATGTCGCACCTGGAAGTACGAAGTTGAATTCATCATCTTGTAAACCTTGCGTAAAGCTCTCGTACAAATGACGAACATAAACGGTATTATGCCAACCACCGTCTGCTAACCAATGACGTTCCACTGCAAGGTTAGACTCGATACTCTGTGTGTCACGGTTGTCTAGGTTTTTAAGCCCATATTGAACTTGATAATAATCGTTAGCGACATCTTCTAAAGGAATTTTGTAAGAAGCAGTCACGGTTTGCTCTGGCTTAGATAGGGATAAAGCGGTGTTGAAACTGTGTCCTCGGGAGCTCACCCAAGGTTTCTTCCACTTCAACGTTCCTCGAACGCCGACATCCGTTGAGTAACCAATACCCGTCTCGATCTGATTCTTAGAAGCAGGAGATAAAGACACTTTAATTGGCAAGTCTCGGCCATCATCAAGCCTATCCAATTCAGGCTCAACAAAAACTGAGGAAAACCACTCCGTATTTGATAGCTTCTGGTTAAACTCGCCCAGCTTCGAAACGTTGTATGGGTCCCCTTCTTTAAAAGGCTGTAGTGATGCGACACGGTCTTCCCAGATGTGGTTGCCAATAAAAGAAACGTCGCCAAAATTGAAACGTATTCCACTGCTGTAGTGCAAACGGACATTAGCTTCGTTCAGATCAGGGATAACCTCTAATCGACTTAGCGTAAACTCACCATTGAAGTAACCACGCTGAAGCGCCAAGTTACGAATACCAGACTTAAGGCTGTCGTATTGGCCTTGATTCAAAACTTGGCCAACTTTGAGCGGAGAGCGCTCAATAAGTTTTGCAAACTCTTCATCGTCCTTGGCCTCTCCAGTGATGACCACATCCATGACTTTCACTTTCACTGGCAAGCCCGGCTTGATGAGCACAATTAACTCATCATTCGCTTCAGGAATAGAGTATGAAATTTTTGCATGATAATACCCAAGCGCGTTAAGCGCTTCAGTGATACTTTGATCTAATCTCGCTTGAAAACGCAGAGAAGTGGAGTAATCCTTCTCTGGAATAGATGACAGATACGCACTGACATTCTCTTCTAAAGCGCCATCAATGCCTTTCAAAGTCAAAGAAACATCGGCATAGGCACCATGAGAAAAGGCAAATAGGCCAACAATGGTGGGGAGAGCTTTTTTTATCATGCTTTTATGGCTGAATGAGGTTAAGTAAACGTAAATAATGATAACGCCAATTAGATTCTAAGTCTGTAATATTAATAGGTTTAACGCGGTCTATGTCATCACAGCATCAGATACAGACGAAATGAAAAAGTTCGCAAATTTAAGACACGTATTGAAGGACAAATACCATGCTCAACAAACAAACATTGATCAGTATAGAAGATGCCTTGCCAGGTAGAGATCTACCAATGCAGATTGACGATCATCATTTTGTAAATAAATCTAACCTAAAGGCGCCTCTGACGTCACACCAACAGCAGATTTTGCTCGGAATGGGCTGTTTTTGGGGCGCAGAGCGCGTATTTTGGCAACTCGACGGCGTTGTATCTACTTCGGTCGGTTACGCTGGGGGGTACACACCCAATCCCACCTATGAAGAGGTCTGTACAGGTAAAACGGGTCATACAGAAGTCGTTCGAGTCGTTTTCGATGAACGCGTCATCTCATTAGAAAAGCTACTGGCTGTTTTTTGGGAAAAACACGACCCAACTCAGGGAATGCGTCAAGGTAACGACTTAGGTACTCAATATCGTTCTGCAATTTACACTTATTCGACGGAGCAGCTCGAGAGCGCAGAGAAATCGAAACTCTTGTATCAGCAAGCACTGCAAGAAGAGCAGCGCGCGAACATCACCACCGAAATACAACCAGCAGGTCCGTATTACTTTGCGGAAACCTACCACCAGCAATATTTGGCGAAAAACCCTGATGGTTACTGTGGCATCGGAGGAACGGGAGTTTGCTTCCCACCAAGCCTCCAAGGATAAACCTAACCAGCAACAAAAAGAGCGACCGATATGGTCGCTCTTTTCTAAATCTAAGTGGGTACCAAGCTAACTAAGCCGATAATGATGCTATCACTTGGTTGACTTCTTTAAAGATGGTGAGCCTTTTATGATCGTTGACGTCAGGTAGTAACACTTTGCCATTGTCGAACTGAAAACAGCCAACCCCAACAATAAAAAATTGACCTTTGAACAACGTTTTAACAAAACGGGCCACTTGTAATGGTCGATATACAGCAAACTCACGTAGCATAACTCACCTCAATTCCTTTGAGAAAACACGGATTGCTTATTTTTCCTCTGCAATCTTAATGCGCAATTTGCGACGGAAATCATTTTAGCAAATTCTAAATATAACGCAAGATTACACCACTCCATACGTTAAATAAATGTTATCAATGGTCCTACAAATTTCTAAGATCTGGATATATACTGGAAGCTTCCAAACCTCGTACGGAATATAACAATATGAAAACTAAGACTCTCCTACCTCTACTACTGGCCTTAACGCCAAGCTTGACCTTTGCACACAACTTGTCAGTAGGAAAAAGCGTTCCTCCTGTCAATGTTGCCGCTTACGGCGAGATTGTTTTACAAGGCGAAGGCGTTGCATACCAACCCTGGGCAACTCAACATATGCAAGGCAAAGTTCGTGTTATTCAAGCCATCGCAGGCCGTAGCAGTTCAAAAGAGATGAATGCCCCTTTAATGTCGGCAATAACAGCGGCAAATTTTCCACAAGAAAGCTACCAGACGACGACTATCATCAACCAAGATGATGCAATTTGGGGGACAGGCTCTTTCGTGAAGTCTTCAGCTCAAGACAGCAAAAAAGAGTTTCCTTGGTCATCCATGGTTCTTGATGAAAATGGCGTAGTTGCTAATACTTGGGACCTGAAAGAAGAAAGCTCGGCCATTATTGTTCAAGACAAAACGGGCAAAGTTCTGTTTGTCAAAGAGGGCGCACTTGAGCAAGATGAGATAACAAAAGTCATTGAGCTTATTAAACAGAACATCTAGCTTCATTGAATGGCTCCTTGTTCTTGTTGTAAGGAGCTATATGAATTTGATTAGAAGCATGGGCAGTGACAACTCTGCTCTTTATAAGTGCGACACTTCCACAGAGAGTATTACCAATATTTTTCGGCACGTATGTGTGGAGTTAAATTTTTCTGCTAGCCAACAAAAGAGTGAACTTTTATTCATTATGGGTGTTATATTATAACAGTCGGTAAGAGGAGCTCAGATGTACCACCACCAGCAAAAAACACTAAGATATTGGTATCGCACTGCTTTATTTTTCAGTGTTGCGTTGCTGATCGCTTGGAACTTTGCGGTTGTACTCCATCAAGTCGATCTGACGCCCGACCATCATACCCATCATCATTGCCAATTATTTTCTGGTGTTCAGCACGGTATAGCAAAGGTACAACCTACCCTCTCTACACCGACTTTTACGCGCGCCCAGCATCATCATGTTTTTTTGCATCTCGTGTACGGCGAAGAAGTTCTTGGCGCTGCTCGTGCCCCTCCTTATTTTGCTTAATTTCCAAACTATTCCACACTCAAAATTATTGAGTTCATTTCCGCACCTAGTGTGTCAGGAACAATAACTTAGTGAAACTCGAATCTGAGCAATACCGCCTTTGGTTAATGCCAGTAAAATTAGGAAAAATACAATGTCATCAAAACACGTTTTAGCCCTTGCTATTGGCCTCACTTTATCGACAGCAGCGAATGCAAACGAATACCGCCAGCATGGTGCTCATGTGCATGGTCACGTCGAGTTTAATATCGCCCAAGATGGCAAAGATCTGTTAGTAGAGATCACAGCTCCTGGAGCTGATGTTGTGGGTTTCGAACATGCTCCAGAAAACGCACAACAAGAGCAAGCGCTTAAACAAGCCGTCGCTACACTCGAAGACAGCAACGCATTGTTCGCTATTAACTCACAAGCTGATTGTAATGTTGAAGAAGCTTACGTGAGCCACAACCTAAGCGAAACTCATGAGGAACATGATCATAGTGAGCACGACCATGATGACCATGCACATGACGATCATGAAGGACACGAACACCATGATCATAATGAACATCATGATAAACATGACCACCATGACGATCATGATGAGGCGCACAATCATGGCGGTCACGGTGAATTTTCGGTGCAATATCGCTTCAATTGCGAACAAGTTAATCAGCTTAGCCAAATCCAAACCGATTGGTTTAACCAATTCCCAACTACAGAGTCCATCAGCGTCAATATATTCACAGATACCATGCAATCAGCAATTAAATTAAGCAAAGATAACACCCAAATCGTAATCAAATAACACGAGTGGCGTGTGAGTACCCACTTACACGCCACAGCTTTGGTGATTTAATATGACTGAAACCACACCAAATGTTGTCGAGCTAGAGGATGCCCAATTTTTCTGGCCCGGTTCAACCAACCCAACCATCCACATCCCCAAATTACACATTACACTAGGCGAGCATGTGTTTATCAAAGGTCCAAGTGGCTGCGGTAAATCGACCTTGCTCGCTTTGTTGACGGGGATTAACACATTAACTTCAGGCTCTCTATCTGTACTCGATACTGACCTTGCTAGTTTAAGTGCCAGTCAGAGAGACCGCTTTCGCGCCAATCATATTGGCTACATCTTTCAACAGTTCAATTTATTGCCGTACCTCAACGTACTTGAAAACGTATTATTGCCATGTCAGTTCAGTAAAATACGACGTGACCGTGCCCATTTAGGTGTCTCATCTCAAACGTTAAATGAACAGGCTCAGGCCCTACTAGAACGACTGCACTTGCCAAACGAGCTTCATACACGCCCTGTCTCTGAATTGAGTATTGGTCAACAACAACGTGTGGCTGCGGCTCGAGCTCTGATAGGACATCCAGAGTTAGTGATCGCTGACGAACCAACCTCAGCTTTAGACTATGACAATCGTAAAGCATTTATTGAGCTCCTTATGGAGCAAGCGAATCAAGCCAATGCCACACTGGTATTCGTTAGCCACGACCCAACACTCGAACCCTTATTCGATCGCACGCTCAATCTACCCGACATTAATCAAGTATCTAGCCTAGGAGCCATATCATGAGTGCTGTTGTAAAGCTCGCCTGGAAAAGCTTGATGAACCGCAAAGCGACGGCAATTCTAACCATCATGACCGTTGCGATTTCAGTGGTACTCCTATTGGGCGTCGAGCGTATCCGAACTCAAGCCAAGGATAGCTTCGCCAATACAATTTCAGGCACTGACCTCATTATTGGTGGACGCTCTGGGCAAGTGAACCTATTGCTCTATTCTGTGTTTCGTATTGGTAATGCGACCAACAACATCGATTGGAAAAGCTACCAAGAGTTTGCCAATCATCGTTCAGTCGATTGGGCTATTCCAATCTCGCTTGGCGACTCGCATAAAGGCTTCCGAGTTATGGGAACCAATCACAGTTACTTTGAGCATTACAAGTTTGGAAGTAAGCAACCACTAACATTCAGCAAGGGTAGAGAATTCAATGGTTTATTTGAAACCGTGCTAGGTTCTGATGTCGCTAAACAACTTGGTTATGATATCGGTAGCGAAATCATCATTGCCCACGGCATTAGCGACGTTGGCTTTAGCCGTCATGACAATCTGCCATTTAAAGTTGTCGGTATCCTTGCACCTACAGGAACACCAGTCGACAAAACCGTCCATGTATCACTAGAAGCAATCGAAGCCATTCACGTCGGATGGGAAAGTGGTGCGCGTTTGGGCCCGACACCCAAGGCACAAGATCTCAAAAACAGAGACTTTCAGCCCAAACAAATTACCGCTATGCTCGTTGGTTTGAAATCTCGTATTCAAACTTTCGCCCTGCAAAGACAAATTAACACCTACCCCAAAGAGCCGCTTAGCGCCATTATGCCCGGCGTTGCGTTGCATGAGTTATGGGGAATGATGTCTGTTGCAGAGCAAGCCCTAATGGCAGTATCTGGTTTTGTCGTGATTGCAGGGTTGTTAGGTATGTTAAGCAGTCTATTAACTAGCCTACAGGAACGCCGCCGTGAAATGGCGATTTTGCGTGCCATGGGAGCAAGGCCTCGTCATGTTTTCTCACTCTTAATTAGTGAAGCCAGCTTGCTTACTGCTGCTGGTATTATTACTGGCGTTACTGGGCTGTATGCCATTCTTGCTATCGCGCAGCCGATCATCCAACAGCACTATGGAATACATCTCACCTTAAGCATCTTATCTACTTATGAGTGGATGCTATTAGGTTTCGTACAATGCGCTGGTATTGTGATTGGTTTCATTCCCGCACTCCGCGCCTACCGACAGTCACTGAGTGACGGAATGACAATAAGGATTTAATAAAATGTGGAAAAAAATACTCGCAAGTTGCTTGCTGGTCGTCGCATTCACAGCGCCTGTTATGGCCAGCGAAGAACCATTAAAGCTTGACTGGATTGACCTTGTTCCAGAAAAAGAGCGTAAATTGTTCGACAGTATAGGCATGCCCGCATCTGATCACAGTGGTGGCGCAGCCCAGCAGTCCAAGATTGGTAACGTTCGACCAGAACTGAACGGAAGCCAAGTTAAAATTCCGGGGTTTGTTATCCCACTTGAAGGTGATGCCGATACCGTCACCGAATTTTTATTGGTGCCATATTTTGGAGCTTGTATTCACGTGCCACCACCGCCTCCAAACCAGATCATTTACGTGAAGTTTCCGAAAGGCGCGCCTGTTCAAGAGTTGTGGGATGTTATATATGTGGTTGGAACGTTGAAAACCGAGACGATAAACCACGAACTGGCAGAAACGGCTTACGTTATTGAGGGATCAGAAATAGAAGCCTACGACGATATGTAATTTAAGTCGTCGATAAGCCTCGCTACACCTAAGGCGTCACACTGGCGCCTTTTTTAGCTTTGTGCTACACGATATAACGAGATAAATACGCTAACACGCCCACATAAATAACCAAAAGAAACGCTATCGACAGGTGCTTTTTGAGTTTACCTGCTTCTGAGAACTTCATAGCCCCTCCAAAATAACGATAACAATTTTAACAACTCATTATCATTTTGAATAGCCCTATTCGTTCAAAAACTGAGAACTCCTGTCTGGTCGCTTGGTCAGATAAGGTGTAAATTTAAACGTGCGAACCGCGCAGTTCTTGGTAGGAAAACGAATGGCAGACCCGACAAAGCAACCTGTTGTCATCGAACATCAGTCAGACACAAAAAAAAATACGCAACAAGAAAAGAAACAAGGCTACATAAAAGACAGTGCTAGTAAGGTAAAAACCATAGCCCAAATACACGGTCTTGACGCCTTACTGCAAACCGAACCGCCAGCCAAATCTGCGTTTGAAAGAGCCCAATTGCGAGAGCAACGACGCCAAGAACAGCGACAAAAAAACTTAGAACAGATTTTAAAATTAGCGCACAGTTCATGCCGAGATGAGACAGCGGGAGAGCCAGACCAAGATTGGTTGCATCGATTTTTTGAGATGGCTCAAGACATCCATAACAGCGCGATGCAAAAGCTATGGGCTCAAGTGATGAAGCGTGAAGTGACCAATCCGGGTTCAACGTCCATGAAAGCGTTGAAAACCCTCAAGGATATGTCACCAAAGGAAGCACAAACTCTGCAAAGAGCCGCCTCTTTAGCGTGCAGTTTTGGAGGGGATCACAGCAGAAAACTGCTGATTGGTTACAAAGCGCAAGGAGGCATATTTAGCTTCGGCAAGCGAGACGTCGCTAACAGCCTAAATATGGGAAGTTTTCAACTGCCGTATTCAAGCTTGTTGCTCTTAATTGAACTAGGGCTGCTGCACAGTGCCGAACTTGAATCTGGCGAAATTAGTATCGAGACACCGTTGGTCCTTACCTACCAAGGTAAAAACTTGTCACTGAACGTAAACAGTAAAGGTGTCCGCCTTTTATATTACCGCTTCACACCGACAGGTAATGAGCTCTGTACCTTACTCGGAAACAAACCACATGCCGAATACTACGATCAGATGCTTGCACTGTTAAATCATAGGTTTAGTGTCCATAGTGAAGCTAAAAGTACGGTTCATCATACCGTCTAGCCAGCTTGAGAAGCATTTGATCACCTATGATCCAAATACTTCTCCAGCTGCTCAAAGAGCTTTAGGTCACCTATGATCTAAATGCTTTTTTATCGGATCACACCGCGTTGTTTAAGATCGATTAAGCACAAATCCACCAGCTCATCGACACTCTTTTCTCCCGCGGGCAAATCGATTTCAGGGTTCTCTGGAGCTTGATATTCCGAATCAATACCAGTGAAATTAGGAATCTCTCCCGCACGGGCTTTACGGTATAAACCCTTAGGATCTCGACCTTCGCAAACCTCTAGAGATGCATTGACATACACTTCGATAAACTCGCCTTCTGGCAATAAATCGCGCACTAACTTCCGCTCTGCACGATGCGGTGAAATAAACGCCGACAGAACAATTAAACCCGCATCTGCCATCAACTTCGCCAGTTCACCAATACGACGAATGTTCTCGCGACGGTCCTGTTCAGAAAAACCTAAATCGCTACACAAACCATGTCGTACATTGTCACCATCCAATAAATAGGTGTGGTAACCCAATGCTGCAAGGCGATTTTCCAACGCCCCTGCTACGGTTGATTTACCCGCTCCAGATAAACCAGTGAACCACAATACGGCAGGTTTTTGCTTCTTTAATTCAGCACGAAACTGTTTATCAACCGAATGCTGGTGCCAAACAATGTTTTCATCTTTTACCGTCGTTTCGGCAGTCATAACGTATCCTTGTAAATATCGGAATTAAAACGGGAAAAAGACCGGGATCAAAGTAAGTACTAATACAGAGTACACAATCGAAATTGGCACTCCAATTCTCACGTAGTCGGTCAATTTGTAATTTCCTACGCTGTACACCAGCAGGTTAGTTTGGTAACCGTAGGGAGAGATAAAGCTCGCACTCGCGCCGAACAAAACCGCCATGATGAATGGCATCGGATCCACGCCATAACCCACCGCCATGCTATAGCCGATAGGAAAAGAAAGCGCAGCCGCGGCATTGTTTGTCACCAATTCAGTGAGTACCAATGTCATGATATAAGTCGCCACCAAGGCACCAAATACTCCCCAGCCATTAAACGCTTCAATAAACATCACTCCCATTCTTTCTGACAATCCAGAAGAGATCATCAGTTGAGCAATAGACAAAGCGGAACCGACAATCACGACGATATCGATCGGAAAACGGCGGCGCAGTTCTGAAATCTGCACAATACCAAACGCAATAAGCGCGATAAGGTACGCAGCTAGACCTTTAATAATCGGTACTAACTCTAATAGAGCGCATCCAATTACGGCTGCAAAGCCCAGTAATACAATGGAAGACTTATTCGTATCAAGCCGAGCGCTAGAGTCCAAGTCATGCACTAAAACAAACTCTTTACGATGAGCTCGGCGTTCAGACTCAAAACGCTTTCCTGGAACCAGAACTAACGTGTCTCCTGGCGCTAAGGTAATGCTACCCAAGCCACCTTCTAGGCGTTCGTGGCCTCGGCGAATCGCCACAACAACGGCATCGAATCGGTCGCGGAATCGGCTCTCTTTGAGGGTTTTGTAGCAAAACGTCGCCGACGAGCTCACCACAACTTCGATAAAGTTTTGCCCATTTAAGTGCTGCTGACCAAACAACTTGAGGCCCGGAATTTCTTGCAGGGTCGCGACGCTCTCAACATCGCCACAAAATAACAGGCGGTCTTTTGCATTGAGCACAAAATCCGGTCCCACAGAAGAAACAGTAACACCATCGCGCACCACTTCTGCAAGAAACAGTTTGCGCAGCGCACGTAAATTATTCTCGCTGATCGTACGCCCAACTAGCGGTGATCCAGGCTCAACGCGAGACTCAAGAAAGTAAGGTAAATCTTCTTGGTTTTGATCATCATAATTCGGTAGCAAGTAGCTCAGTGGGATAAGAATCAGCATCCCTCCCACCAGCACAGCCAAACCTATCATCGTAGGTGTAAAAAAGCTCAGGCTCGGTAAGCCTGCGTCTTCGACAAAGCTGTTGATGATTAAGTTAGTCGACGTACCAATCAAAGTTAACGTGCCACCAAAAATGGCGGCGTAAGACAAGGGAATAAGTAATTTCGAAGGTGCATGCTGCTGATTACGCTTAATCGCCCCAATCAATGAGACAACCACAGCGGTATTATTCGTAAATGAAGAAAGCAAGGCGGTCGACACACCGAGCTTAGCAATCACGCTGCCTAACTGACCCTCAGAGATACTTCGGCTCACCCAACTGATCAGCAGTGTTTTTTCTAGAGCACAGGATGCAAGAATCAATAGAACCAGGGTTAACAATGAAGAGTTGGTAAAATTGGATGCGATAGTGGCTGAATCCATCATCCCAGCCATGAATGCAATAAAAGCGGCACCCGCAAAGACGTAACTAGGCTTAATTTTCGTGACAAGCAAGCAAGTGATAATGCCAAGCAAAATCGCTAACACAAACCCTTGTTCCCACATAGCCTTTCCTTACCAAATAGCCCCAAAGGGCACAACAACGACTCATTTATCCATGAAACACCGACAAACGAGTAAACAGACAAAAATCAGCGCAAGCGAAAAGAACATCAGAATGCTCGGTTTTCTTGGGCTCCACCGAAGCATTCTGGTATTAGGAGAATACCTAACGACATTTCGCAATTCAGTTAGGTAGCGACGCCCCAAGTACAACAGCAGACAGAGCCTGAAATTATCGTACTTGGGTAAGCCAGTTACTTTTTCAGAAACTGGCTGACGTCTTTTGCTTCCCAGTGTGGGAAGTGTTTACGGACAAGCGCATTAAGCTCAACTTCAAACGCAGAGATGTCCGTCAAATCGCGCTCAACCACGGCGAGGCTCTCTTTAACCATGCCAGCACCAACCGTCACGTTTGTCAGACGATCGATAATGATAAAGCCACCGGTATCTGCACAGTCTTGATAATTGTCCAGCGCGACTGACTCATTAAGAGACCATTCACACAAACCAATACCATTCAATGGCAGCTCTGCCGAGCTATGAGTCGAGAGATTATTAATGTCATATTGATGACGAATCGCTTCAACATGACCTACGGTTTTCTTACCTGCGATTTTGATGTCATAGTCACGACCCGGTTGCAGGGGTTGCTCTGTCATCCACACCACATCGGCAAGCAAATGGTTTGTGGTTTCCACTTGAGCATTATCTAGAACAATCAAATCTCCACGGCTAATATCGATCTCATCGCTTAGCGTCAGAGTGACAGCTAATCCGGCACGAGCTTCTTCGATATCACCATCAAAGGTCACAATACGTGCCACAGTTGACGTTTTACCCGATGGCAATGCTTTAATGGCATCACCGACTTTGATCGAACCAGAAGAAATGGTCCCCGCAAAGCCACGGAAATCGAGGTTAGGACGATTAACGTATTGCACAGGGAAGCGGAACTCACCCGCGCCTTTTTCTTGATCCACATCGACCGTTTCAAGAAGCTCAAGCAATGATGGGCCTTTAAACCAAGTCAGGTTTTGGCCTTTATCCACCACATTGTCCCCTTCAAGCGCTGAGATCGGGATGATTTGAATATCAATATCCCCTGTCAGATTCTCAGAGAACTTCAGATACTCGTCGCGGATCTCTTCAAAGCGCTCTTGGGAGTAATCCACTAAGTCCATCTTGTTGATCGCCACAACAAAGTGCTTCAAACCCAACAGGTTGGAAATGAAAGAGTGACGACGAGTTTGATCGAGAATGCCCTTACGTGCATCAACTAGAATCACAGCTAAGTCACATGTCGATGCACCTGTAGCCATGTTACGTGTGTACTGCTCGTGTCCAGGAGTATCTGCAATGATGAATTTACGTTTCTGCGTCGAGAAATAGCGGTAAGCCACATCAATCGTGATCCCCTGCTCACGCTCAGCTTGTAAGCCATCGACCAACAACGCAAGGTCAGGCTTTTCACCCGTGGTGCCCACACGTTGGCTGTCTGAATGCACTGCCGCTAGCTGATCTTCATAAATTTGTTTTGAGTCATGGAGTAAGCGACCAATTAATGTACTTTTACCGTCATCCACCGAGCCACAAGTCAAGAATCTAAGTAACGACTTGTACTGGTGTTGTGTTAAATAGCCTTCGATACCAAGCTCGGCTAATTGAGCTTCAACTGCACTGTTCATTATCTTTCCTTAGATCCTTTAGAAGTAACCTTGACGTTTCTTAAGCTCCATCGATCCTGACTGATCGTGGTCGATCGCTCGGCCTTGGCGCTCACTCGACGTTGCCACCAGCATCTCTTCAATAATGCCAGTTAAAGTGTTCGCTTCAGACTCGATGGCCCCGGTCAATGGATAACAACCAAGGGTACGGAAGCGCACACTCTTCTCTTCAATCACTTCACCCGGTTGAAGCTCCATACGATCATCATCAACCATGATCAGCATGCCATCGCGTTCAACAACTGGGCGTTTGTCCGCGAGGTAAAGCGGCACGATCTCGATGTTTTCTAAATAGATGTATTGCCAGATATCAAGCTCAGTCCAGTTAGACAGCGGGAATACACGAATGCTCTCACCCTTATTAACCTGACCGTTGTACGTCTTCCATAGCTCAGGACGTTGGTTTTTAGGGTCCCATGTATGGTTCTTATCGCGGAATGAATACACGCGCTCTTTCGCCCGTGATTTCTCTTCGTCGCGGCGCGCGCCACCAAAGGCCGCATCAAAACCGTACTTGTTCAGCGCTTGTTTTAAGCCTTGAGTCTTCATGATGTCAGTGTGCTTAGAAGAACCATGAACAAACGGACTACAGCCCATGGCTAGACCTTCTGGATTCTTATGTACCAAAAGCTCAAAACCGTATTTGGCCGCGGTGCGATCACGAAATTCAATCATCTCGCGGAACTTCCAATCGGTGTCAACATGCAGCAATGGAAATGGAATCTTACCTGGGTAAAAAGCTTTACGCGCAAGGTGCAGCATCACTGATGAGTCTTTACCAATCGAATACATCATGACTGGGTTATCAAACTCAGCCGCAACTTCACGGATGATGTGGATACTCTCCGCTTCGAGTTGTTTAAGGTGAGTTAAACGTTGTTGGTCCATGTTTTGTATTTCCTTTTTAAGCTTGAAGGCGCATTACGTCTCTAATCTTTGGTCTGAAATTATATGGAGTTGGCAATAGCACTTTTGTTGAATTCAGTACTAGACAAAAACCAGTCTAACTTTTGAGACAGTCGCACTACCTCTCCGACAACAATCAAAGATGGCGACTGTGCTTCCTTCGATAAATCAGAGAGTTGGGAGAGTTCTCCCGTAAATACTTTTTGTTGAATCTGCGTGCCACGCTCAATAATGGCAATCGGAGTCGACGCTGAACGACCATGCTTAATGAGTTGATTCTGAATATAGTGTGATTTCATAAGCCCCATGTAGATCACTAAAGTCTGATTCCCACGCGCCAAAGTGGACCAATCCATCTCATCACTTTCTTCTTTCAAGTGGCCAGTCACAAAGATGGCCGATTGCGCATAATCACGATGAGTCAGTGGAATACCAGCATAAGCGGTTGCGCCAGCTGCTGCGGTAATGCCAGGGACAACTTGAAAACGAACGCCGGCATCAGCAAGCACTTCTAACTCTTCACCACCACGACCGAATACAAACGGATCCCCACCTTTAATGCGCACTACTTTGTAGCCCTGCTTGGCAAAATCCACCAAAAGCTGATTCGTCTTCTCCTGCGGCACACTGTGATGCCCAGCTCGCTTCCCAACGCACACCAAAATCGTATCGCTTGGAATCAATGCCATGATTTCTTCAGACACCAAGTAGTCGTACAAAACCACATCAGCTTGCTGCAAGCAGTTCAGTGCTTTCACCGTCAGAAGTTCAGGATCGCCTGGTCCTGCACCTACTAAGGCGACTTCACCAGGCTGTAGCGATTGCTTTGCAAAACGAGTAACACCAGCGACTGGGTTGTCAGAAACTAACCGGGGCTTTGGTTTAGGAAAAGAAGTGACTGAATCGTTCGTTGCCATGTGCTTGCTCATCGTCCATTGATATCGTTATGCAAGCATTATGGCGGGGCGTTTATATTACCTGAAATTCTAAAATTTCATTTTTTATTCAAAAATCTGCTAAGAAGTTTTTGTTTGGTCTCATTCAAAAGCGTGAAAAAGTCGGCGGTTAATATGAATAAGGTTCAGTAAACTGATTAATGTTCACAGTTTTCTGTATCTTTATCATCGAGTTGCATCTGTGTTTGATACATTACGCAGTACGATTTCCCCTTATCATTGAATTGGAGCACCAAATGAAAGTGGCAGTTCATCCTATTTCCCTCGCAGTATTAAGTGGCATGCTAACGCTTGCTGGCCCAGCAATGGCCGATACCATCAAGCTTCGTATTATCGAAACTACCGACATTCACACCAACGTGATGGATTACGATTACTACAAAGACCAACCATCACAGCAAATCGGTTTAAGTCGCGCTGCGACAATAGTGAAACAGGCTAAGTCTGAGGCAGAAAACACGGTACTAGTAGATAACGGCGATTTAATTCAGGGCAGCCCAATGGGCGATTACATGGCGGCAAAGGGGATTAATCCCGGCGACGTGCACCCAGTCTACAAAGCGATGAACAAGCTAGACTACGATGTGGGCAACATTGGCAATCATGAGTTCAACTATGGCTTAGATTTCCTACAAACGACGTTGAAGGGGGCAAACTTCCCTTACATCAATGCAAACGTATTTGATAAACAAACCGGTGAGCATTACTTCAAGCCTTACCTCATCAAAACTCACACATTTACAGACACAAACGGCGAAGCGCATCAAATAAAAGTGGGTTACATCGGCTTTGTACCACCACAAATTATGGTGTGGGATAAGAAGAACTTAGAAGGCAAAGTCTTTGCTAAAGACATTAAGGAAACAGCAGAGAAACTGATTCCTCAAATGAAGAAAGAAGGCGCAGACGTGATTGTGGCGATTCCACACTCGGGCATTTCTACTGATCCATACAAACTAGGCGCTGAAAACTCTGTTTACTACCTCACAGAAGTTGAAGGTATTGATGCGATTGCTTTTGGCCACTCTCACGCCGTCTTCCCAGGGAAAGACTTCGCAAACCTACCTGGTATTGATATAGATAAAGGGACCATCAATGGTGTAACGTCCGTGATGCCGGGCCGCTGGGGAAGTCACGTAGGTGTGATGGATTTGATGCTGAAAGAGAAAGAAGGCAGATGGCAAGTCGTCGAAGGCCAAGCAGAAGCACGCCCTATCTTCGATAAAGTAAATAAGAAGTCATTAGCTAAAGCCGATGCAGATATTGTGAAAGCGTTAGAAGAAGATCACAAAGGCACTCGTGAATTTGTAAACCAACCAATCGGCAAAGCAAATGATGTCATGTACAGCTTCTTGGCATTAGTGCAGGACGACCCCACCATTCAAATCGTTAACCTTGCTCAGAAAGACTACGTAGAACGCTTTATTCAAGGCGACCCAGACCTTTCTGACATTCCAGTACTGAGTGCGGCAGCACCATTTAAAGTCGGCGGTCGTAAGAACGATCCGAATAACTTTACAGAAGTCGAATCCGGTCAGCTCACCTTCCGTAATGCGGCCGATCTTTACTTATATCCAAACACCTTGGTTGCGATGAAAGTGAAAGGTAAAGAAGTTCGCGAATGGCTAGAGTGCAGTGCGGGTCAATTCAACCACATCGACATCAACAATCCTAAACCGCAATCTTTGATTGATTGGGATAATTTCCGTACGTACAACTTCGATGTTATTGATGGGGTTAACTACCAAATCGACGTTACCCAACCGCCGAAGTACGATGCGGATTGTAAAGTGATTAATCCGGATTCTCAGCGTATTGTGAACCTGACGTTCAATGGTAAGCCTGTCAATCCGAAGCAAGATTTCATCATCGCAACCAATAACTACCGTGCTTATAGCAATACTTTCCCTGGTACAGGCCCAGATTTCATTGCATTTGACGCACCAGATGAAAACCGCTCTGTCGTCGCCACTTATATTTCTCGCGTGAGTGAAGAAAAAGGAGAAGTGACACCAAGCGCTGACAACAACTGGTCTTTCGCACCGATTAAGTCCGATAACAAGCTAGATATTCGTTTCGAAACCTCCCCTAGCGATAAAGCGGCGCAATTCATCAAAGAGAAAGGACAATACCCAATGAAGCGCGTGTCAACAGATGACATTGGTTTCGCGATTTATCAAATCGATTTGAATAAATAAGGTTGATTTGACAGCAACACTAAGCGGCTCTCATGAGCCGCTTTTTTGTTATCAATAAAACCCGTTAAAATAAAGAAAACCGTTTCTGAGTTATCACATGCACAGCGATCTTTTTTCAGACTTAGTCAAACATGGCTTTTTAGAGACAGAAGCAAACCAACTTATTGAAAATGGTGAGTTGCTCGAACTGCCTACACGCCACATTCTTAATCACCAACGGGAGTTTAGCTCACACCTTTACTTCATCATTGAGGGGTTATGCCACGCAAGCTATCTTACTGAGCACGGCAAAGAATTCAGTAAAGAATTTTATTGGGAGAAGGACTGGGTTATCGGGTTTGAGAGCATAATAAAGGACCAACCTTCGCCTTACTTATTGGAAACGCTGAGCGCTTGTCAGCTATTTTGCTTGCCAATTGAAACGTTGCATCACTGGCGAGCAGAAAAGCACGCCATTTACTTAAAGCTACTCGAAAACCAACTGGTTAATAAAGAGAACAAAGAACGCTTTATGTTGCTCTACTCTCCAGAGGAACGATATCAATTATTTTGCGCTCATTACCCAGATTTAAAGCAACGTATTACCGATAGTCAAATTGCGGCCTACCTGGGCATTACGCCAATCAGTTTGAGTCGAATCAAAGCACGCTTAACCAAAGATCACACTCTCAAATAAACTCAAAAAAGAAAAAAGCTCTTCAAACGAAGAGCTTTTTCTCTGCTATTTGAGCTATTTAAGAATTCGCGCCCGGAACTGGCGCCCTTTCATCTTGCCGTTACTAATGGTTTGTAGAGCCTTTTTAGCTACAGACTTTTCGACGGCAACATAAGCGCGCACAGGGAACAGGTGAATCTTTCCGACTTGAGAGCCTGGAATACCATTTTTTCCTGTCAAACAACCTAAAATATCACCCGGTCGTACTTTCTGTTTCTTACCGCCATCAATGTTAATCGTCACCATTTTCGCTTGGTATGGCTGCTGATTTGATTTGGCAGGCAATGTTGCTGGTACCACGTCCATCTCTAGGTATTCTTCAATACGAGCTACACGTAAACCGTCTTTCTCACCAAAAAAGCTAAACGCTAAACCATTACTACCCGCACGACCTGTACGACCAATACGGTGCACATGAACCTCAGGATCGCGCGATAGCTCAAAGTTAAATACAGCATCAAGATTATCAACGTCCAAACCACGCGCCGCAACGTCTGTTGCAACAAGGATAGACACACTCTTGTTAGCAAACTGCACCAATGCTTGGTCGCGTTCACGCTGCTCTAAGTCCCCATGGATATCGATAACGCTGAATCCTTTGTGATGCAACTCATCTGCGACACTTTGAACTTCTTTTTTGGTATTACAAAAAACCACCGCGGACTCTGGTTGGTGAGTCAGCAGCAAATTAGCCAACGCTTCATCACGTGCTTCCGAGCCTTCAACTTTGTAGAAGTACTGCGCAATGCTTGAGGTATCATGCGTCGATTCCACCTTAATCACTTCCGGTGTCTGCATTACACGCTGCGCAATTTGCTCAATTTTTTCTGGAAAAGTAGCACTGAAAAGTAGAGTTTGACGCTGCTTTGGCGCTGCATCGATGATTGCATCTAATGCGTCTTGGAAACCCATGTCCAACATGCGATCAGCTTCATCTAGCACCAAGGTATTCAGTTCGCTAAGATCAATTCGGCCTTTCTCAAGGTGATCCAAAATACGACCAGGTGTACCAACTAGGATATGCGCACCATGCTCCAGCGAACCAATTTGTGGCCCCATTGGCATCCCACCGCAGAGAGTAAGCACTTTAATATTATGAATGCCGCGACCTAAAGTACGAATTTCCTTCGCTACTTGGTCTGCAAGCTCACGTGTTGGACACAATACTAATGACTGGACACGAAAGCGTTTGACGTTGAGGTTCGATAAAACCCCTAAACCAAATGCAGCGGTTTTACCTGAGCCCGTTTTACCCTGCCCGATGACATCACGATGTTTTAGGATTGCAGGCAAGCTCAAAGCTTGAATTGGCGTCATGTGGGTATAGTTCAGGGAATCAAGTGTGGCGAGTAACGCTGGATTCAGCCCAACTTGATCGAATGTTTGTTTGCTCACGGGGATATCCTCAGGTGAGATGGAAAGAGGGCACATTATCACCAGATTTGGTGGGAAAACCAGTGCTAATTAACCTTTGTTAATGAGTATGAGCTCAAAACAAAGTAAAGTCAGTCACTCTATTCTCATTACGGATGACAACATGCTCACTTGGATTACTTTGCCCTTTGCTCAGCTAACAACCACACAGCTGTATGAAATGATGAAATTGCGTGTGGATGTATTCGTTGTTGAACAAACCTGCCCTTATCCTGAACTTGATGGTAAGGACACACTCGAAGGCGTTTATCATCTAATAGGCTATCACGGTGATGAACTGGTTGCTTGCGCACGATTACTGCCCGCAGGCACTACGTATGACAATGTGAGTATTGGTCGAGTGGTGACAAAGCAGACCGCGCGAGGCGGTGGCTTAGGTCATAAGTTATTGGACAAGGCATTGGCACAATGCGAAACATTATGGCCAGGGCAGACAATAGATATAGGTGCTCAAGAACACCTCATCCAGTTTTATGCAAGTCATGGATTCAAGGTTATCTCAGAGTGCTACCTTGAAGATGGTATCCCTCATGTGGATATGCGGAAAGAATCCGTAGCGCTATAAGTTTCAATTCGATTGGTTACTATGAAAACTAATCGAATTAAAAAACTAACTAAAAAGACGCGATATATTCGCGTCTTTTCATTTGAAGCGTTTACTTGTTACGCCCAAAGGTCCCATCCGACAAACGGAAAAACATAACGGACCGCCCGCTTTTTTCCAGCTGTAGCATATCTAACTCGCCTTCGTCACTAAGCTTAAAGCGAATCAACTGTCCCTGCTTTATTTGGCTTAGCGGCTTATCACTGCCTTCTATTTTGACCAGAGCGCTAAGATCCGCCATAGAGAGCTGATTACTTCTGAAAACCTGCGCTAATGTATCACCATTTTTAACCGTGTACTCTTTCCAGTCTTCAGATTTCGGTCCAGAGTTCTGAGAGGTTCTCTGCTGGCTTAAACTCTGCGCGTTCAGCTCAATCGCTACGCGTTGATGATCGACCTCAGTCTGCTCAACTGGTTGATCTGTTTTATTTGGCAAAGGAATAACAAGGAGTACCAGAATCAATGGCACTAAGACCATCAAAGCACGCTGATGAAATTTAGGCAGACGCAACCAAAACTGCTTAACAGGCTGTATACGCTCCAACCATTGCTCTTTGTTGAACGGCTGCTTCCAGTCGATAGCAGCGAATTTTTGTTTAACCAATTCGACATAGTCGACTTGCTGCTTTTTCTTTCTGCGACGATTCATTGTAATGAGTCCCTTAATACTTCTACGGTCAGTATAAAAATACCGACGCGGAGAGTATATGTTTTTCACCAAACTAAAATGGAATTGGGATTAAATTAGCAGAAATTTCACTTGGAGTAAGAGATAAGTCACAACCTGGCCGCCTCAATTAAGCATTCAGTCGCAATCATTTAAACCTAAGCTCGAAACTGATATCCTGTTACCTTTATCACTCCTAATAAGAGCGACATTCATGTCTGAAATTAAATTTGAAACTGCAGAACAAAAAGCAAGCTACGGCATTGGTCTGCAAATGGGTCAGCAACTTGCAGGCTCTGGTCTTGAAGGTCTTAGCGTTGATGCTATCGCAGCGGGTATTGCAACAGCACTAACTGGTGACATGCCATCAATCGAAATTGATGAAATCAACAAAGCACTACAAGAACTTCACACTCGTGCAGAAACAGCTCGCCAAGAAGCAGCAAAAATTGCGGCAGCAGAAGGCGAAGCGTTCCTAAAAGACAACGCTCTACGACCTGAAGTTAACGTTCTAGACTCTGGTCTTCAGTACGAAATCATTTCTGAAGGTACTGGTGCAGTTCCTACAGCAGAAAGCTCAGTTCGCGTTCACTACCACGGTGAGCTAACTGACGGTACTGTATTCGATAGCTCTGTATCTCGCGGTCAACCTGCTGAATTCCCTGTTACAGGTGTAATCAAAGGTTGGGTAGAGGCACTACAACTAATGCCTGTTGGCTCTAAGTGGAAGCTATACGTACCACAAGATCTTGCGTACGGTGAGCGTGGCGCTGGTGCGGCTATCCCTCCATTTGCAGCTTTAGTTTTCGAAGTAGAACTGTTAGATATTATCTAATTGAAACCATTTTCAATTATGATTAAATAAAACGGCGCACTAGCGCCGTTTTTTTGTCTAAACTGAATAGACTTTCTCACCTCTGAACCTTTCACTCTGATAGCCTTTAAAAATAAAATCACTTTTAAAAAACGCTCAACCTTTGGAGGTACTATGCGTAAAACACTCCTAACTCTAGCACTCCTATCAATCAACATTGGTAGTGCGCACGCATTCTTAGATTCAGTCACTCAAAAAAGTAAAGAAAGTGGCCTGATGGACATGGTCGGCAGCAGCTTGAACACCGAGTCATCTCCATTAACAGACATGCTAACTAGCCAATTACCAGTATCCACTGAGCAAGCAGCCGGAGGCAGTGGTGCGCTACTCGCTTTGGCTCAAAGCCAGCTTTCGCAAGAAAATAGTAGTGAATTACAGTCTTTGATTCCTGGACTTTCAAACTTGCAAGGGGCACAAAGCTTACTAGGAAATATTGAGAATATCAGTGCAGTAAAAAGTGCATTCGATACGTTAGGTTTAGACCCATCTATGATCAGTCAGTTTGCTCCAGTAATCTTGGATTACTTGAACAAGCAAGGCGCTAGCGAAGGGCTTCTAAGTTCGTTGGGCGGGTTGTGGAATACTAGTAAATAAGCGCAAGTGATAATCACTTTTTAAATTGCCAGTCTGCATGGGTTGAAATAAATGCAGGCTGGATATAAAGGTTTACTGAATTACAGATACAAAAAAGCCGAGCTAATGCTCGGCTTTCTCGTTCTTACGAACTGATTACTCAGCAGCTTCTTCAGCAGCTGGGCGATCTACAAGCTCAATGTAAGCCATTGGAGCTTTATCACCAGCACGGAAGCCAGCTTTTAGGATACGAGTGTAACCGCCCTGACGAGCAGCAAAACGTGGACCTAGTTCGTTAAATAGTTTTGCAACTACTTCGTTGTCACGAGTACGTGCAAATGCTAGACGACGGTTAGCAACACTGTCAGTCTTAGCTAGTGTAATCAAAGGCTCAACTACGCGACGTAGCTCTTTTGCTTTTGGCAAAGTAGTCTTGATAACTTCATGACGTACTAGAGAGCTAGCCATGTTGCTGAACATCGCTTTGCGATGTGAGCTGTTGCGGTTGAGTTGACGACCACTCTTACGATGGCGCATGACCTAATCCTTCTAACTAGTATCGATTAATCTTCAGCGATTGATGCAGGTGGCCAGTTTTCTAAGCGCATGCCCAGAGACAGACCACGTGACGCAAGTACGTCTTTAATCTCAGTAAGAGATTTTTTACCAAGGTTAGGCGTTTTAAGTAGCTCAACCTCAGTACGTTGTACTAGATCACCGATGTAGTGAATCGCTTCTGCTTTCAGACAGTTAGCAGAGCGAACTGTTAGTTCAAGATCGTCTACAGGACGCAGTAGGATCGGATCGAATTCTGGCTTCTCTTCCTTCTCCTCAGGAACTCGTACATCACGAAGATCTACGAATGCATCCAATTGTTCAGCTAGGATTGTAGCTGCACGACGGATTGCTTCCTCAGGTTCTAGAGTACCGTTTGTTTCCATATCGATAACAAGCTTGTCTAGATCAGTACGCTGTTCTACACGAGCTGCTTCTACAGCGTAGGCAATTTTGTCTACTGGGCTGTAAGTAGCATCTACTAGTAGGCGACCGATAGGACGCTCGTCTTCTTCGTTATGGATACGCGCAGAAGCTGGAACATAACCACGACCACGTTCAACTTTGATACGCATTGCGATCTCAGCGTTGTCATCCGTTAGGTGACAAATTACGTGTTCAGGGTTAGCGATCTCTACATCACCATCATGGGTGATGTCACCTGCAACCACAGGGCCCGAGCCTGATTTGTTCAAAGTAATGAACACTTCATCTTTGCCTTCGGCAACGCGCACAGCCAAACCTTTAAGGTTTAGAAGAATTTCAAGAATATCTTCTTGAACGCCTTCTTTCGTGCTGTACTCATGAAGTACGCCTTCAATTTCTACTTCTGTTACAGCACAACCTGGCATAGAAGATAGAAGGATGCGGCGAAGTGCATTACCCAGAGTATGACCAAAGCCACGCTCTAATGGCTCAAGAGTTACTTTTGCGTGAGTCGAGCTGATTTGTTCGATGTCAACTAGACGTGGCTTAAGAAATTCTGTTACAGAACCCTGCATTGTGTCCTCTCTTTAGTTTAAACCTTACTTAGAGTAAAGCTCGACGATCAATTGTTCGTTGATGTCAGCTGATAGATCAGAACGCTCAGGCATACGCTTGAATGTACCTTCCATCTTGCCACCATCTACTTCAATCCAAGTTGGTTTTTCACGTTGTTCAGCAACTTCTAGAGCTGCTTTGATACGAGCTTGCTGTTTAGCTTTCTCGCGAATAGAAACAACGTCATTAGCCGCTACTTTGAAAGAAGGAACGTTTACAACTTTACCGTTTACTAGGATAGCTTTGTGGCTAACTAGCTGACGTGCTTCTGCGCGAGTTGCGCCAAAGCCCATGCGGTAAACTACGTTATCAAGACGACCTTCAAGAAGCTGAAGTAGGTTTTCACCAGTGTTGCCTTTTAGGCGAGCAGCTTCTTTGTAGTAGTTACGGAATTGTTTTTCTAGAACGCCGTACATACGACGTACTTTTTGCTTCTCACGAAGCTGAACGCCATACTCAGATAGACGACCGCGACGAGCGCCGTGTACACCTGGTGCGTTATCAATTTTACACTTGGTATCGATCGCGCGAACACCAGACTTAAGGAATAAGTCAGTGCCTTCACGACGGCTAAGCTTCAGCTTAGGACCCAAATATCTTGCCATGATTCTTCTCCAATTGTCCTAGAAACGTTATACGCGACGTTTCTTAGGTGGACGACAACCGTTATGAGGGATTGGTGTAGCATCAACGATGTTTGTGATGCGGAAACCAGCGGCGTTTAGTGCACGAACAGTAGATTCGCGACCTGGACCAGGACCCTTAACCATAACTTCCAAGTTCTTTAGGCCGTATTCTTTAGCCATTTCAGCACAACGCTCAGCAGCAACCTGTGCAGCGAACGGAGTAGACTTACGAGAACCACGGAAACCAGAACCACCTGCAGTAGCCCATGCAAGAGCGTTACCTTGACGGTCAGTAATGGTTACGATTGTGTTATTGAAAGAAGCATGGATGTGCGCAACGCCATCTGCAACTTGCTTGCGTACGCGCTTACGAGCGCGAGTTGGTTGTTTAGCCATTGTACTCTACCTTCCCGATTATTTCTTGATCGGCTTACGCGGACCCTTACGGGTGCGAGCGTTGGTTTTAGTACGCTGTCCACGTAGTGGTAGACTGCGACGATGACGAAGACCACGGTAACAGCCAAGGTCCATAAGACGCTTGATGTTCATAGATACTTCACGACGTAGATCACCTTCTACAGTGTACTTAGCTACACCATCACGCAGTTGATCGATCTGCTCTTCAGTTAGTTCACTGATCTTAACATTTTCAGCAATACCCACTTCAGCTAGGATAGCTTGAGAGCGAGTTTTACCGATGCCGTAGATCGCTGTTAGAGCGATTACTGCATGTTTCTGATCAGGAATGTTAATGCCTGCTATACGGGCCATTATTCACTCCTAAGTGTTTCTATAAAAGAATTAGCCGCAGCAAAGCCCGTTATGGATACGCTGCGGAATACTACTTCTTTTGCACGCAAAAGGTAGGCCGAGGAATATACTCGACCCAACCTTCATTTTCAAGTAAAAATTTCTGCTAATTAGCCTTGGCGCTGTTTGTGCTTTGGCTCACTGCAAATCACGCGAACGACACCGTTACGCTTGATTACTTTACAGTTACGGCAGATTTTTTTAACGGAAGCACGAACTTTCATTGCTAAACTCCGTAAATGAAACTGAGTCTACCGCCGGATTAACGGCCGTAGCCTTTCAGATTCGCTTTCTTCAACACAGAATCATACTGTTGAGACATCAGATGAGTCTGTACCTGTGCCATAAAGTCCATAATTACAACAACTACGATTAGTAGCGATGTACCGCCGAAGTAGAAACGTACGTTCCACGCGACCATCATGAACTCGGGAATCAGACAGATAAAGGTAATGTACAGTGCACCAGCAAGGGTTAAACGTGTCATTACTTTATCAATGTATTTCGCTGTCTGCTCACCTGGGCGGATACCGGGTACGAATGCACCAGACTTCTTCAAGTTATCTGCTGTTTCACGCGGGTTGAAAACCAACGCCGTGTAGAAGAAACAGAAGAAGATAATTGCTGCTGCATAAAGCATTACATACAACGGTTGACCTGGGCTAAGAGCCAAAGACACGTCAGTTAACCAACCGAACGCGCTGCTCTCACCGTTTTGACCAAACCACTGAGCCAATGTTCCTGGGAACAAGATAATACTTGATGCAAAAATCGCTGGAATTACACCTGCCATGTTAATTTTAAGAGGCAAATGCGAGCTTTGCGCAGCAAATACTTTACGACCTTGTTGACGTTTCGCATAGTTAACGACGATTCGGCGTTGACCACGTTCCATGAAAACAACGAAGTAAATTACTGCAAAAGCTAATACCGCGATTAGCAACAGAAGAAGTACATGCAATTCACCTTGACGCGCTTGCTCGATTGTTTGACCGATTGCAGAAGGCAATCCAGCAACAATACCTGCAAAAATCAGTATCGAAATACCGTTACCAATTCCGCGCTCTGTAATTTGTTCACCTAACCACATCAAGAACATGGTACCGGTTACTAAACTTACGGTAGCAATTAGCGTAAACATGGTTTGGTTGATAACAACCAGATTGTCGACCATGTTTGGTAGGCCAGTTGCAATACCTATAGCTTGGAAGGTTGCAAGTACAAGCGTGCCGTAGCGTGTGTATTGGCTTATCTTACGACGGCCTGCTTCACCCTCTTTTTTGAGTTCAGCTAACGCTGGATGAACTACAGTTAGCAATTGGACAACAATAGATGCCGAAATATACGGCATGATGCCCAATGCTAATATAGATGCACGCTCAAGAGCACCACCGGAGAACATGTTAAACATTTCAACGATGGTACCTTTTTGCTGTTCGAACAAATCGGCAAGTACAGCAGCGTCAATACCAGGAATCGGCACAAAAGAGCCGGCTCGGAATACTAAAAGTGCACCAATTACGAATAACAAGCGCGACTTTAGTTCACTTAAGCCGCTCTGAGCACTACGAAAATCTTGTCCTGGTTTCTTAGCCATCTGTACCTCGTTCCTCGAGATTATTCCTCGATTTTACCGCCTGCAGCTTCGATTGCAGCTTTAGCGCCTTTAGTCACACGTAGACCTTTAACAGTCACTGCTTTGTTGATTTCACCAGAAAGAACAACTTTTACAAATTCGATGTTCTTAGTGATGATGTTAGCAGCTTTAAGACTGTTTAGATCAACTACGTCACCAGAAACTTTCGCTAGCTCAGCTAGACGAACTTCAGCAGACACTAGGCTCTTACGAGAAGTGAAACCGAATTTTGGTAGACGTTGTTTCAGAGGCATCTGACCGCCTTCGAAACCTGGACGAACACTGCCGCCAGAACGTGATTTTTGACCTTTGTGACCACGGCCACCAGTTTTACCTAGGCCTGAACCGATACCACGACCTACTCGCTTCGCAGAAGTTTTCGCGCCAGCAGCCGGTGCTAGAGTATTCAAACGCATTCTGATTACTCCTCAACTTTAACCATGTAGTAAACCTTGTTGATCATACCGCGAATACACGGAGTATCTTCAAGTTCTACTGTGTGGTTGATTTTACGAAGACCTAGACCGCGCAAAGTAGCTTTGTGCTTTGGCAGACGACCAATTGAGCTTTTAGTTTGAGTTACTTTAATAGTTGCCATGGTGTTCTTACTCCGAAATAGATTCAACAGTTAGACCACGTTTAGCAGCAACCATTTCTGGTGACTTCATGCTACCTAGTGCATCGATCGTTGCACGAACGATGTTGATAGGGTTCGTAGAACCGTACGCTTTAGATAGTACGTTGTGTACACCAGCAACTTCTAGTACTGCACGCATCGCACCACCTGCGATAACACCAGTACCTTCTGCAGCAGGCTGCATGTAAACTTTAGAGCCCGAATGGCGACCTTTCACTGGGTGGTGAAGAGTGCCTTCGTTTAGAGCGATCGTAGTCATGTTACGACGCGCTTTTTCCATTGCTTTTTGAATCGCTGCAGGTACTTCACGAGCTTTGCCGTAACCGAAACCTACACGACCGTTACCGTCACCAACTACTGTTAGTGCAGTGAAGCTCATGATTCGACCACCTTTAACCGTTTTAGAAACACGGTTAACTGCGATTAGCTTTTCTTGCAAATCATTCGCTTGAACTTGTTGTTCTTTAGCCATCTTCCAACCCTACCTTAGAATTTCAGACCAGCTTCGCGAGCAGATTCTGCTAGCGCCGCTACTCGACCGTGGTATTGGAAACCAGAACGATCAAATGCAACTGCAGTTACGCCCTTCTCTAGAGCGCGCTCAGCAATAGCTTTACCCACTGCTTTAGCTGCATCAACGTTACCAGTGTATTTCACTTGCTCACGGATCGCTTTTTCTACAGTAGAAGCTGCTGCGATAACCTCAGAGCCGTTAGCCGCGATAACCTGTGCGTACACGTGACGAGGAGTACGGTGTACAACTAGGCGAGTCGCACCCAGTTCTGCAATCTTACGACGTGCACGTGTAGCACGACGGATGCGAGATGCTTTCTTATCCATAGTGTTACCTTACTTCTTCTTAGCTTCTTTAGTACGCACATTTTCATCTGCGTAACGAACACCTTTGCCTTTGTATGGCTCAGGCTCACGGTAAGAACGAATGTCAGCCGCAACTTGACCAACTAGTTGCTTGTCAGCACCAGTGATCACGATTTCAGTTTGGCTTGGACATTCAGCTTTAATACCCGCTGGCAACTCGTGCTCAACTGGGTGTGAGAAGCCTAGTGTTAGACCTACAGCGTTGCCTTTGATAGCAGCACGGTAACCTACACCTTTAAGAGTTAGCTTCTTAGTAAAGCCTTCAGTAACACCAACAACCATGTTGTTAACTAGAGCGCGAGCAGTACCTGCTTGAGCCCATGCGTTAGCAACACCTTCTTTAGGACCGAAAGTCAGGTTATTTTCTTCCTGAGCGATTACAACTGCGTTGTTAAGAACGCGAGTTAGTTCGCCTTTCGCACCTTTTACAGTGATTTCTTGGCCGTTTAGTTTCACCTCTACGCCAGCTGGAATAGCGACAGGTGCTTTTGCAACACGAGACATAGTCTACTCCTTATTAAGCTACGTAAGCGATGATTTCACCACCAAGACCTGCTTTACGTGCAGCGCGGTCTGACATAAGACCCTTGGAAGTAGAAACGATAGCAATACCAAGACCACCCATTACAGAAGGAAGTTCATCTTTCTTCTTGTAAACACGTAGACCTGGACGAGAAACACGTTTAAGTTGCTCGATTACTGGTTTAGCTTGGAAGTACTTAAGTGTAACTTCTAGCTCAGGTTTTGCTTCGCCTTCAACAGCGAAGTCAACGATGTAACCTTCAGCTTTTAGTAGTGCAGCAATTGCAACTTTAAGCTTTGAAGAAGGCATTTTTACAGCAACTTTGTTTGCTGCCTGACCGTTACGAACACGGGTCAGCATATCCGAAATCGGATCTTGCATGCTCATATGATTTACTCCAAATGATTAAGTGGCAATTACCAGCTAGCCTTACGAAGACCCGGAATCTCGCCTTTCATGCAAGCTTCACGAACCTTAATACGGCTTAGACCGAACTTACGTAGGTAACCGTGTGGACGACCAGTTTGGTTGCAACGGTTGCGCTGACGTGATGCACTTGAATCACGTGGAAGAGATTGCAGTGTAAGAACCGCGTTCCAACGATCTTCTTCAGATGCGTTTACATCGCTGATGATAGCTTTTAGCGCAGCACGCTTTTCAGCGAACTTAGCTACTAGCTTCGCACGTTTTGCTTCACGTGCTTTCATTGAATTTTTAGCCATAACAGTAACCCTTCACCTTACTTACGGAATGGGAAGTTAAAGGCAGCCAGCAGAGCACGGCCTTCCTCATCAGTACCAGCAGACGTCGTAATAGTGATGTCTAGACCGCGTACTCGATCAACTTTATCAAAGTCGATTTCCGGGAAGATGATTTGCTCGCGAACGCCCATGCTGTAGTTACCGCGACCGTCAAAAGACTTAGCGCTAACACCACGGAAGTCACGTACACGTGGAAGAGCGATGTTAATTAAACGCTCAAGAAAATCCCACATACGTTCGCCACGCAAGGTTACTTTACAACCGATAGGGTAGCCTTCACGGATTTTGAAACCTGCAACAGATTTGCGCGCTTTTGTGATAAGTGGCTTTTGACCAGAGATCGTTGCCATATCAGACGCTGCATTTTCTAGCAGTTTCTTATCGTTGATTGCTTCACCAACACCCATGTTTAGGGTGATTTTCTCGATTCTAGGGACTTGCATGACGCTTGTGTAACCGAACTGTTTGGTCAGTTCAGCGACTACAGACGACTTGTAGTAATCATGCAGTTTCGCCATAGTAGAACTCCAAATTACTTCTATTAGTTAGAAACGGTTTCGCCGTTAGACTTGAAGAAACGAACTTTTTTGCCGTCTTCAAAACGGAAACCGATACGGTCAGCTTTACCAGTAGCTGCGTTAAAGATAGCCACGTTAGAAACGTCGATAGCTGCTTCTTGCTCTACGATACCGCCTTGGATACCCATAGCTGGAACAGGTTTCTGATGTTTCTTAACTAGGTTGATACCTTCAACGATAACTTTACCAGTTGCTAGAACCTTAGTTACTTTACCTTTCTTGCCTTTGTCTTTACCAGCAAGAACGATTACTTCGTCATTACGACGGATTTTAGCTGCCATTTCTACGTGCTCCTTACAGAACTTCTGGAGCCAGTGAAACGATCTTCATGAACTTATCGCCACGAAGTTCGCGTGTCACAGGACCAAAGATACGTGTACCGATTGGTTGCTCAGTATTGTCGTTTAGCAATACGCAAGCATTTCGGTCGAAGCGAATGACAGAACCGTCAGGACGACGTACGCCTTTACGGGTGCGCACTACCACCGCCTTCAGAACATCACCTTTTTTAACTTTACCGCGAGGGATTGCTTCCTTCACAGTAACTTTGATGACGTCACCGATATGTGCATAACGGCGGTGAGAGCCACCCAGAACCTTAATACACATTACGCTGCGTGCGCCTGAGTTATCAGCTGCGTCCAGCATACTTTGCATTTGGATCATGTTAGTGCTCCGCTAAATATTAATAACTAGACCCATCACGGGTCGGGCTGCCTCTTTAAAAGGGACGCGAATTGTACCACCCTTTTTTGTGATTGGGTAGTCAAAAAATAAACGGCTCCAAAAATATTTTGGAGCCGCTTTAGTTTCATAGAATTAACGAGATTAAATCTTCGCCTTTTCTAGAACTTTTACCAAAGTCCAAGACTTAGTCTTAGACAGTGGACGACACTCTGCGATTTCAACTGTGTCGCCTAGGCCACACTCGTTGTTCTCGTCATGTGCGTGTACTTTAGTCGTACGTTTTACGTATTTACCGTAGATTGGGTGTTTTACGAAACGTTCGATAGCAACAGTGATAGACTTGTCCATCTTGTCGCTAACAACACGACCTTGTTGAGTACGTTTTACTTCGCTCATTATGCGCCTGCCTTCTCAGTCAAAACAGTTTTCACACGTGCGATATCACGGCGTACAGCTTTCAGAGTATGAGTTTGCTGTAGTTGACCAGTCGCAGCTTGCATGCGCAAGTTGAACTGTTCGCGTAGCAAATTCATTAGCTCAGCGTTAAGCTCTTCAACGCTTTTCTCGCGTAGATCTTGTGCTTTCATCACATCACCTGCTTAGTTACAAATGTAGTTTTGAAAGGCAGTTTACGTGCCGCAAGACGGAACGCTTCACGTGCCAATTCTTCAGGTACACCACCCATTTCGTACATAACCTTACCAGGTTGGATTTGGGCTACCCAGTACTCAACGTTACCTTTACCCTTACCTTGACGAACTTCAAGTGGTTTTTCTGTGATTGGTTTGTCTGGGAACACACGGATCCAGATTTTACCTTGACGCTTAACGTGACGTGTCATTGCACGACGTGCCGCTTCGATTTGACGAGCAGTTAGACGACCACGGCCAACAGCTTTAAGACCGAATTCGCCGAAGCTTACATCAGTACCTTTAGCTAGACCACGGTTACGACCAGTCTGAACCTTACGGAACTTAGTACGTTTAGGTTGTAGCATCTGTCGACTCCTTACTTACGGCCTTTACGCTGCTTCTTAGGCTTGTCGCCTTTAGGCTCTACAGCGTTAGCTGCTGGCATACCACCTAGGATTTCACCTTTGAAGATCCAAGTTTTAATGCCGATCACACCGTATTGAGTGTGAGCCGAAGAAGTTGCGTAATCAATGTCAGCACGTAGAGTGTGTAGAGGCACACGGCCTTCACGGTACCACTCTGAACGTGCGATTTCAGCGCCGCCTAGACGACCGCTTACTTCCACTTTGATACCTTTAGCGCCTAGGCGCATTGCGTTTTGTACTGCGCGCTTCATAGCACGACGGAACATAACACGACGCTCTAGCTGAGACGCGATGCTGTCACCAACAAGTTGTGCATCTAGTTCAGGCTTACGTACTTCAGCGATGTTAATTTGCGCTGGTACACCTGCAATTTTAGCTACAGCTGCGCGTAGCTTCTCAACGTCTTCACCTTTCTTACCGATAACAACGCCTGGACGAGCAGTGTGAATAGTCACACGGATGCTCTTAGCAGGACGCTCGATAACGATACGTGATAGAGACGCTTTTTTCAGTTCACTTGTAAGGAACTGACGTACCTTGAAGTCGCCGTCTAGGTTGTCAGCGAAATCTTTGGTGTTAGCAAACCATGTAGCATTCCAAGGCTTAACGATGCCTAGACGAATACCATTTGGATGTACTTTTTGACCCATTGCTTACTCTCCTAGTCTCTAGCGATCTGCTACAACAACAGTGATGTGGCTTGAACGCTTCAAGATACGATCCGCACGACCTTTAGCACGAGGCATAATACGCTTCATGGTTGGGCCTTCATCTACAAAGATTTTTGCGACATTCAGATCGTCAATATCTGCACCTTCGTTGTGCTCCGCGTTAGCGATAGCAGACTCTAGAACTTTCTTAACTAGTGCAGCAGCTTTTTTGTTGCTGAACGTTAGGATTTCTAGAGCTTGGTCAACAGATTTACCACGGATTAGATCCGCAACTAAGCGAGCTTTCTGAGGCGAAATGCGAGCAAAGTTATGTTTAGCAATTGCTTCCATTATCTACTCCTTAGCGCTTCTTAGCTTTCTTATCCGCAGCGTGACCGCGGTAAGTACGTGTTGGTGCGAATTCACCCAGTTTGTGACCGATCATTTCATCAGTTACAAATACTGGTACGTGCTGACGACCATTATGGACAGCGATGGTCAAACCGATCATCGTAGGGATGATCATTGAACGACGGGACCAAGTCTTAATAGGCTTTTTGTCTCCGCTTTCCACCGCTTTCTCTACCTTCTTCAGCAAGTGTAGGTCAATAAAAGGACCTTTCTTGAGAGAACGTGGCATGGCGATTCCTCTTTATATAGATTACTTGTTACGACGACGTACGATGTACTTGTCAGTGCGTTTGTTCTTACGAGTCTTGAAGCCTTTAGTAGGCATACCCCAAGGAGATACTGGGTGACGACCACCAGAAGTACGACCTTCACCACCACCATGTGGGTGGTCAATCGGGTTCATTACAACACCACGAACCGTTGGACGGATACCGCGATGACGTGATGCACCTGCTTTACCAAGTTCACGTAGCATGTGCTCAGAGTTACCAACTTCACCGATTGTTGCACGGCCTTCAGAAAGAACTTTGCGCATCTCGCCAGAACGTAGACGGATAGTTACGTACGCACCGTCGCGAGCAACGATTTGAGCGTAAGCACCAGCCGAACGAGCTAGCTGACCACCTTTACCAGGCTTAAGTTCAACGTTATGTACTGTTGAACCTACTGGGATATTACGCATTGGTAGAGTGTTACCAGCTTTGATTGGTGCATCAACACCAGACTGAATAACATCACCAGCTACAACACCTTTAGGTGCTAGGATGTAGCGACGCTCACCGTCTTTGTAAAGAACTAGAGCAATGTTTGCGCTACGGTTTGGATCGTATTCAAGACGCTCAACTGTCGCTGGAATACCATCTTTAGTACGTTTGAAGTCAACTACACGGTAGTGATGCTTGTGACCACCGCCGATGTGACGTACTGTGATACGACCCTTGTTGTTACGACCACCGTTCTTAGAGTTTTTCTCTAGAAGAGGTGCGTATGGCTTGCCCTTGTGTAGGTCAGCGTTAACAACTTTAACAACGTGACGACGACCAGGGGAAGTCGGCTTACATTTAACAATAGCCATTTTTAACTACTCCTGTTATTCCGCGCCGCCAACGAAGTCAAGATCTTGACCTTCTTTCAAAGTAACGTACGCTTTCTTAACGTCGCTGCGGCGACCTTGGCGTAGACCTTGACGTTTGGTCTTACCCTTAGTGATAAGAGTATTTACAGACTTAACTTCAACTTCAAATAGCTTTTCTACAGCTGCTTTGATCTCTTTTTTAGTCGCATCTTTAGCTACTTTGAAAACGATAGTGTTCGCTTTCTCAGCTGCCATAGTTGCTTTTTCAGAGATGTGCGGTGCACGTAGAACTTTTAGGATACGCTCTTCAGTGATCATGCTAGCATTTCCTCTACTTGCTTAACTGCTTCTGCAGTCATTACAACTTTGTCAAACGCGATTAGAGATACTGGATCGATACCAGCAACATCACGTGCGTCAACTTTGTATAGGTTACGAGCAGCTAGGAATAGATTCTCATCTACTTCGCTAGTCACGATTAGAGCGTCAGTTAGCTCAAGCTCTTTAAGCTTAGCAACTAGCTCTTTAGTCTTTGGTGCTTCAACTGAGAAGTTATCAACAACGATTAGACGCTCTTGACGAACAAGCTCAGAAAGAATGCTCTTCATAGCACCACGGTACATTTTTTTGTTTACTTTTTGGCTGTGATCTTGTGGTTTCGCAGCAAAAGTAACACCACCTGTACGCCAGATTGGGCTACGGATTGTACCAGCACGCGCACGGCCAGTACCTTTTTGACGCCATGGCTTAGCGCCACCGCCAGAAACTTCTGAACGTGTTTTTTGAGCACGAGTACCTTGACGAGCACCTGCTGCGTACGCAACAACTACTTGGTGTACAAGAGCTTCGTTAAACTCACGTCCGAAAGTAGTTTCGGAAACAGTTAGTGCATCGGCACCTTTAACCATTAGTTCCATTACTTACTCCTGAGACGTTATGCTTTAACAGCTGGTTTAACGATCACGTTGCCGCCAGTTGCGCCTGGGACTGCACCTTTAATAAGAAGCAGGTTGCGCTCAGCGTCAACACGTACGATCTCTAGGTTTTGAGTCGTTACACGCTCAGCACCCATGTGACCTGCCATTTTCTTGCCTTTAAATACGCGACCTGGAGTCTGACATTGACCGATAGAACCAGGAGCACGGTGAGACAATGAGTTACCGTGAGTCATATCTTGAGTACGGAAGTTCCAACGCTTAACAGCGCCTTGGAAACCTTTACCCTTAGATGTACCAGTAACGTCTACTTTCTTAGTTTCGTTGAATAGTTCAACAGTTAGTTCTGAACCAACTTCGAACTCTTCGCCGTTTTCTAAACGGAATTCCCAAAGACCGCGACCAGCTTCAACGCCAGCTTTAGCAAAGTGACCTGCTTCAGCTTTGTTTACACGGTTAGCTTTCTTAGAACCAGCTGTAACCTGGATTGCTGCGTAGCCGTCAGTTTCAAGAGTTTTCACTTGAGAAACACGGTTAGCTTCAACCTCAACAACTGTTACTGGGATAGAAACGCCTTCTTCAGTAAATACGCGGGTCATGCCCACTTTACGACCGATTAGACCAATCATACTTCTAATCTCCCTTAACCTAGGCTAATTTGAACGTCAACGCCCGCAGCAAGGTCTAGACGCATTAGAGCATCAACAGTCTTGTCTGTTGGCTCAACGATGTCGATTAGACGCTTGTGAGTACGGATTTCGTACTGGTCACGTGCTTTCTTGTTAACGTGTGGAGAGATAAGAACTGTGAAACGCTCTTTACGAGTTGGCAGTGGGATTGGACCACGAACCTGTGCGCCAGTGCGCTTAGCTGTTTCAACGATTTCCGCTGTAGAAGCATCGATTAGTTTGTAATCGAAAGCTTTTAGGCGGATACGGATACGTTGGTTCTGCATGAGACAGAGCTCCAAATTTAATAAATTACACAAACAATATCGCCACTCAAACTCGTCAAGACGAGAGAATGCCGATTGATTTATGTGAAACCGTAGCATCCAAGATTAGGACGCATTGTCAGTTAATTTTCGATTAACTATCCCTATATGCCAAAGTCACCTTTGAGGATAGTTTTTCCGAAGAAAAGATAGCTAATTGTATTAACCGCGAACATAAGCTGAGTATACATTACCTCGCAAATCCTTAGATTTGCTCGCTCCTCACTGCTCATTGGTTCACAACTGGCTTAACCAGTGCGCTGCATTATACAGATCACACTTTAGGTTGCAAGCGCTGAGTGAAAAATAATCGGGAATATTCCAAACCCCATACATTCCTCTTCGCTTGGTAGCCATTAAAACAAAAAGGACGCCGAAGCGTCCTTTTCTAAACTGTAATCGTAATAGCGGCTGCTATTATTTCTTACCGCTTGATAGTGCACCGAAACGCTTGTTGAAGCGATCAACACGGCCGCCTGTATCAACGATACGTTGCTTACCAGTGTAGAATGGGTGACACTTGTCACATACGTCTAGATGGATAGACTCTTTACCTAGAGTAGAGTTGAACTCAAAAGAGTTGCCGCAAGAACAAGTCGCTTTTACTGCTTTGTATTCTGGGTGGATACCAGCTTTCATGGGATAACCTCAATAGTAGGCCGTGTCGCTATACGAATCTAAGCCGCACACCACACGCAATTAATAATAAAATGGGATACCGCATCAACTAATTGCCGAAGCCATATCTCAAGGCGCGATATAGTAAAGAATCACATTGCTCGGATCAACACATTTGGCAACTTTTTCGCCACTTTTTTAGCCAGACTAATCATAGAGGCACGATTCACGCTGAATCGCATTGCTTTACTCGAATTTCCATACCGATTTTAATAGACTCTCATTTCCTTTCCCTCTTTTTTAATAGCTAAGAATTTATGCGTCCAACCATTGCTAGAGTGGCATTACCCGTTCCGCTCGACAAACAATTTGATTACGCCATTCCGGGGCACCTGTTTCCGATCATTGGTGGACGCGTTTCCGTACCTTTTGGACGCCAAACGTTAGTTGGCATCGTCACCGCGATGGTTAATCAATCGGACTTTCCCAAAGATCAACTCAAGCCAATCAAAGCAGTTCTTGATTCTCAGCCGGTATGGTCTGAAAAGCTTTATTCGTTGCTGACTTGGTGCAGCCAGTTCTACCAATACCCACTTGGAGATACGCTACACAATGCGATGCCAGCAGCTCTACGTAAAGGAAAGCCTGCAGATTTTGCGACGCTACAAGAGTGGCAAATTACCGAATCCGGTAAAGACAAGCTGATGCAAGGGCTTGATCGTCGAGCGGTCAAACAACAGAAGGTCTTGCAAATGTTGGTTAACGGCGCTTTGCCTCACCAGGAATTTGTCGACCAAGAGATAGCCTCAACAGTACTAAAGTCTTTAGAAGAGAAAGGCTGGATTGAACGTATCGAGAAGAAGCCTGTAATCACCCAGTGGGGACAGCACGTTGAATGCGACGTCGAAAAGCCAAAGCTCAACCACGAACAAGCGCTGGCTATTGCGAGTGTAAATAGCCAAACAGGCTTTGCTTGCTATTTATTAGAGGGAGTAACTGGCTCTGGTAAAACCGAAGTTTACTTAAACCTTATCAAGCCAGTTTTAGAGCAAGGGAAACAAGCCTTGGTTTTAGTACCAGAGATTGGCTTAACGCCCCAAACCATCAACCGCTTTAAACACCGTTTTAATGTGCCAGTTGACGTCATCCACTCCGGGTTAAACGAGACGGAGCGTCTGAATGCGTGGCTTTCTGCACGCGACAAAGCGGCCGGAATCATTATCGGCACACGCTCTGCCCTACTCGCGCCTTTTGCTGATCTCGGGATTATCATTGTGGACGAGGAGCATGACACCTCTTACAAACAACAAGATAGCTTGCGTTATCATGCACGCGATGTTGCTGTAATGCGCGCCCATAAAGAGCAAGTACCGATTATCCTCGGCTCAGCGACGCCAGCATTAGAAACTTTGCATAATGCGCTGTCTGGTAAATATCACCATTTAACACTAACCCAACGAGCTGGCTCTGCCGTACCAACCACCAATAAAGTGTTAGATGTAAAAGGTCAGTATTTAGAAAGTGGCTTATCTGCCCAACTGATTGCCGAAATGCGCAAGCATTTAAAAGCGGGCAATCAAGTAATGTTGTTTCTTAACCGTCGAGGCTTTTCGCCCGCTTTGATGTGCCATGAATGCGGTTGGATTGCAGAATGTAAACGCTGTGATGCGTACTATACGTTCCACCATTACAGCAACGAAATACGCTGCCATCACTGCGGCTCACAACAACCGGTGATTCATCAATGTCAGGGGTGTGGTTCAACCCAATTGGTTACCGTCGGCGTAGGAACGGAACAACTCGAACAACAATTGGCTCAGTTATTTCCAGAATACAACGCCATTCGCATCGACAGAGACAGCACACGTCGCAAAGGTAGTTTGGAAGATGCCCTTGAATCGATTCGTAAAGGTGAACATCAAATTCTGATTGGCACCCAAATGCTGGCTAAGGGGCACCATTTTCCAAATGTAACGCTCGTTGCTCTTTTGGATGTTGATGGCTCTCTTTATAGTAGTGACTTCCGCGCTTCCGAGCGACTAGCGCAGTTGTTTATTCAGGTCGCAGGTCGTGCCGGCCGCGCAAGTAAACCTGGCGAGGTTATCCTACAAACCCACCATCCTGAGCACAGCTTGCTGCAGGCCCTGCTTCAAAAAGACTATCGCCACTTTGCTATGACTGCTCTGGAAGAACGCAAACTGGCTCAGCTTCCGCCTTATAGTTTCTTGACTCTGTTTAAAGCAGAGGCGAACCAAAGTGAGGTAGTTGAAGACTTCCTGCGTCAGGTTCGCTTTACGTTAGAGTCACACCCTCTGTTCGATGATTCCTGCATGGTGTTAGGCCCTACTCCTTCACCTTTGGCCAAGCGGGCTGGTAAATACCGTTGGCAACTATTACTGCAAACTCAGCATCGTTCATTGATGCAAAAGTTATTAACCAGTGCCAAACCTGCTATTGAGTTGTTGCCAAATGCTAAGAAAGTACGCTGGAATTTAGATATAGAACCACAAGATCTCAGCTAGCAAACGTTTAACTATGTAATGAATTACCATTTAATGTGACCAGAATCACACCAAGATTACAATTTTTGTTAAACAGACCGTAACTTTCACTTTAGAAATGAATAGACTATCCAAATTAGAAAAGTCTAAAGTGACTTGTTTGCACAGGCTTAGATTAAAACAATGACTATTCCCACAAATTGATATCGCGGTGAAGAATCCATTTTCCCACTCGTTAACACGAACTGAGCGAAGAGCAAACACAGCTCTAACTCGGTTTGATTACTCTGATTTCAAACCGGAATAACGTCATCTTGGCAAAAAATAAATGAGAGGTTAAAAACTATGGCGACAATGAAGGATGTTGCCCAGCTTGCGGGAGTGTCTACGGCTACGGTATCTCGAGCCTTAATGAATCCAGAGAAAGTCTCTTCTTCTACAAGAAAGAGAGTAGAAGATGCCGTACTTGAAGCGGGTTATTCTCCAAACTCATTAGCGCGTAACTTACGTAGAAACGAATCAAAAACCATTGTTACTATCGTTCCCGACATCTGTGATCCTTATTTTTCTGAAATTATTCGCGGTATTGAAGATGCAGCCATGGAACATGGCTATCTAGTCCTGCTGGGCGATAGCGGACAACAGAAGAAACGCGAAAGCTCTTTCGTTAACCTCGTATTTACTAAGCAGGCAGATGGAATGCTACTGCTTGGTACAGATCTACCATTCGATGTCAGTAAGCCAGAGCAAAAGAACTTACCTCCGATGGTAATGGCGTGTGAATTTGCGCCTGAACTCGAGCTTCCGACAGTACATATTGATAACCTGACCTCTGCATTTGAAGCGGTGAATTACCTGACTCAATTAGGTCATAAACGCATTGCTCAAATCTCTGGACCAGATACAGCAATATTGTGTCAGTTCCGCCAGCAAGGCTACCAACAAGCCCTGCGCCGTGCCGGCATCAATAAAGATCCACAATATAGTGTCATTACTGAGTTCTCTTTTGATGGCGGAGCAAAAGCCGTTCGTAAACTGCTCGAATTGCCAGAACCACCAACGGCTATTTTCTGTCACTGTGACACAATGGCCATCGGCGCAATTCAAGAAGCGAAAAAGCTTGGCTTACGAGTACCGCAAGATCTCTCTGTTGTGGGCTTTGATGACATTAACTTCGCTCAGTACTGCGATCCACCGTTGACCACCATCTCTCAACCTCGCTATGAGATTGGTCGACAAGCGATGCTAATGATGCTCGAGATGTTAAAAGGCCACGACGTGCATTCAGGCTCGCGTCTGCTTGAAACTAATCTCGTCATTCGTGGAAGTGCAGCGCCACCACAGCGCCCTTAACCTAAAGATTAGGTATTCATCCCCAAAGCGGTGCTAAGGCGCCGCTTTTTTATTTACCCCTCCTGCTTTTTGTATATCCCCGAATAAATATAAGCGAGAACAGACACACACTCCTACACTCGGGCGTTGTCGCGCTTTAGCTATCAAGATTCTATCAATAGGGTGTTTTCTCAACTCGTTCTGGATTAACATATTTGCAAGAATCCTTGATGACCAGAAATAACCGTGGCAAATAGAGATTATGTAAGACGGGGGCGAGGCGCCCCAAAAAAGTCGACAAAAAAACAGCCGCCGAGAAGAAAAAAACCTTGGCGCAGTGGCCTGCTCGCTATCTTGCTCGTGGGCGGTTTTGGCTATGGTCTTTACCTTTTGAGTAGCGACCCAGAACCTAAACAACCAGTCGTGAAGCAGCCAACAACCACTGTAAGCAAACCAAAGCCGAAAAAAGACTTGCCGCCACCACCAGAAGAAAAATGGGAATATGTTGAGTCACTACCGAAACGTGAAGTTGAAGTTGTGGCTAAAGAAATTGAAGTTTCTAAAATTCCTTACATCATGCAGTGTGGCGCGTACAAAACTCAGGCACAAGCGGAAGAGCGCAAGCTTGCAATCGCGTTCCAAGGGATGTCGAGCAAGATTCGTAAGAAAGAAGGCAGTTCATGGTATCGCGTGGTGCTAGGTCCGTATAAGTTCAAACGTGATGCAGAACGTGACCGCCATAAACTGCAACGCGCGAAAATCGAGCCGTGTGCGATTTGGAAAGAAAATCTTTAAACTCAGGCCCTAGGAGCTAAGATCCTAGGGCCTTTCTTTTTGCCCCCTTGAATCCCCATTTCTCCTCCCCCATATACTGAATTAAATCCAAAGAGAAATAATCAAGAGGTCGACTGTGACTACCATTGTATCTGTACGTCGAAATAATAAAGTCGTCATCGCGGGTGATGGCCAAGTATCTCTAGGCAATACCGTAATGAAAGGTAATGCGCGCAAAGTTCGCCGCCTATACAACAACCAAGTACTAGCGGGCTTTGCCGGCGGTACTGCGGATGCCTTCACCCTTTTTGAGCGCTTCGAAAGCAAACTGCAAATGCACCAAGGTCACCTAACCAAAGCGGCAGTTGAGCTAGCCAAAGACTGGCGTAGCGATCGTGCTTTGCGCAAGCTCGAAGCCTTACTTGCCGTTGCCGACGAAACCGCATCGTTAATCATTACCGGTAATGGTGATGTCGTACAGCCAGAACATGACCTGATTGCGATTGGCTCTGGTGGTGCTTACGCACAAGCTGCCGCAACCGCCCTACTAGAAAACACAGATCTAGATGCTCGTGAGATCGCGGAAAAAGCTCTCAATATCGCGGGTGATATTTGTGTCTTCACTAACCATCACCACACGGTAGAAGAGCTAGACTCAACAGTAGAGCCTGAAAAACCAACCGCGTAATCGTAACGAAGTAAGGAAAGAATATGTCTGAAATGACGCCTCGCGAAATCGTTCATGAATTGAACCGCCACATTATCGGTCAAGAAAAAGCCAAACGTTCGGTTGCGATTGCACTGCGTAACCGCTGGCGCCGCATGCAGCTTGAAGAAAGCTTGCGTGCCGAAGTGACGCCAAAAAACATCTTGATGATTGGCCCTACTGGTGTTGGTAAGACTGAAATCGCACGACGCCTAGCAAAACTGGCAAATGCCCCTTTCATCAAAGTTGAAGCGACAAAATTCACCGAAGTGGGTTACGTTGGTAAAGAAGTTGAAACCATCATCCGTGACCTAACCGATGTCGCTGTGAAAATGACGCATCAACAAGCGATGGAGAAAGTGAAATTCCGCGCAGAAGAGCAAGCGGAAGAACGCATTCTTGATGCGCTACTACCACCAGCACGTGATAGCTGGGGTCAAGCAGAGCAAACGGAAGAGTCTTCTCACACTCGCCAGATCTTCCGTAAGAAACTGCGTGAAGGCCAACTAGACGATAAAGAAATTGAAATCGACGTAGCCGCACCGCAGATGGGCGTAGAGATCATGGCGCCTCCTGGTATGGAAGAGATGACTAACCAGCTGCAAGGCATGTTCCAAAACCTGGCAGGCGACACTAAGAAAAAACGTAAGCTGAAAATCAAAGACGCAATGAAAGCGTTAGCGGAAGAAGAAGCGGCGAAACTGGTAAACCAAGAAGAGCTAAAAGAAGCAGCGATTTTCAACGTTGAAAACAACGGCATCGTATTTATCGATGAGATCGACAAGATCTGTAAACGCGGCGAGAGCTCAGGCCCAGACGTTTCACGCGAAGGTGTTCAGCGCGACCTACTTCCATTGATTGAAGGCAGCACGGTATCAACCAAGCACGGCATGGTAAAAACAGACCACATTCTGTTTGTTGCATCTGGTGCATTCCAAGTGGCAAAACCATCTGACTTGATCCCAGAATTGCAAGGCCGTCTACCAATTCGTGTTGAGCTAGAAGCACTAAGCAGCAACGACTTCAAACGCATTCTGACAGAACCAAAAGCCTCTCTAACAGAGCAGTACGTTGCATTGATGAAAACGGAAGATGTGGACATCGAATTCACAGAAGACGGCATCACGCAAATCGCGGAAGCGGCATGGACGGTCAACGAAAGCACAGAAAACATCGGTGCTCGTCGCTTACACACCGTTATGGAACGCTTAATGGATGAAATCTCTTACGACGCAGCGGAGCAATCTGGCGCTAAATTCGTTATTAATTCCGCTTATGTGAAAGAGCGCCTAGGCGACACGATTGAAGATGAAGATCTAAGCCGCTTTATTCTTTAACCGCAATCTATCCCACCAAAGCCCAGAACCTTGTTTCTGGGCTTTTTGTATAGAATGACGACCACTGTGACAACACCTAAATCAAAAGATCTCGTCATTCTAGCGAGCTTAAGCGAGACTAAGAATCTGCTAACAGCAAACGCCTATTCTTTCTCTCTCACCGTAACACTTCACAATCGGATGATCGATTCTGAATCGCCCTTTGACTTCTAGTTGAGTTGTTTTAGGTCAATAGCGTATCTGCCTCTTTGTGCTTATACTGGGCACATTGGTTACTAGCACGAAATTTCCATGAAACAATCTCTACAGATCTGGCTTGAAGCCGCTCGTCCAAAAACATTACCTCTGGCATTGGTTTCTATCTTAACAGGTAGCGTGCTCGCCTACTCGGCGGGTCATTTCTCACTGACGATTGCCATCATGGCTTTCGTAACCGCGACATTGCTGCAAATTCTATCCAACCTGGCAAACGACTATGGCGATGCCGTTCAAGGTACAGATAACGACAAACGCCTCGGCCCATTACGAGCGATGCAGTCAGGCGCGGTAAGTGCTAAACAGATGAAACAAGCGATTATCTTTAACATCGTTCTGACCGCCATTTCAGGCTTGGTGTTAGTTTTCTATTCACTAAGTTCACTGGAAAGCATTGTTACTTTTATCGGGCTGGGAATTTTGGCCATTCTCGCAGCCATTGCTTATACCATGGGTAGCAAACCATACGGTTACGTGGGGCTTGGCGATATATCAGTGTTCTTGTTTTTTGGTTTACTCGGCGTATCCGGTACCTACTTCTTGCATACCGGTCACGTAGACACCACGCTATTCTTACCTGCTTTAGGCTGCGGTTTACTCGCTGTTGCAGTACTCAATATCAACAATATGCGTGATATAGAGAACGACCGAGAGTGTGGTAAACGCACGGTGGCGGTACGCTTAGGTCAACGTAAAGCCAAGCAGTACCACTTTATCTTACTTGGCGGAGCTATCCTTGCCTTTGCGGCTTACTTGTTAATTCAAGACAAACCCGTTTGGATTAGCTTGCCATTTTTACTTAGTATTTATTTCGTGGCCGATCATGGTAAAGCGGTTTGGCATACACAAAAGCCCGCTCAGATAGCACCAATGATGCCAGTCATCGTGAAATGCTCTTTAGTCACCAACGTTTTGTTTGCAACAATTGTGGTAGCTCAAACTCTAGTAAGTTAAAAAAGGATTGTCATTGCATTGACTTAATGCCTAGATATACTCAAAGACAACCAATTTCTGTTTAGAAAGGTACGCTATGGAATACAATACCTCAGCACTCTGTGATATCTACCTCGATCAGGTAGATGTGGTTGAACCAATGTTCAGTAATTTTGGCGGTCGCGCTTCATTTGCCGGGCAAATCACCACCATCAAGTGTTTTGAAGATAATTCGTTGATCCGCGAGACATTAGAGCAAGATGGACTTGGTCGCGTTTTGTTAATTGACGGTGGCGGTTCCCTACGTAAAGCCCTTATCGATGCAGAAATCGCAACCATTGCGGAAGAAAACGAGTGGGAAGGCATTGTCGTTTACGGCTGTGTTCGTGAAGTAGATGAACTTGAAGATATGAACTTAGGCATTCAAGCCCTCGCTTCTATTCCTGTTGGAGCGACCAGTCAGGGTATTGGCGAATTGGATGTACCAGTCAACTTTGGCGGCGTTAGCTTCCTTCCAGAAGATTACATTTATGCTGATAGCACCGGAATTATCCTGTCGCCAGAACCATTGAATATTGATTTAGAGTTGGATGAAGAAGCATAACGAGTCTTAGGCGCCTAAGTTATAGGGCCTTCTCTTGGCTCTTAGCGCCTAGCCTTGTCTCAACATTTTCTACTTCCCTAAAACACAAACACCCGCTTAACGCGGGTGTTTTTAATTTGGAATGAAAAAGCCGAATTATTCCACTTCGTCCATTTTGCCAAGTAGTGCACGAATGCGCTCTTGCCATTGTGCGTGCTCTTGCTGTGCTTGTTGTGCTTTTTGCTCTAGCTCTTCACGTTGAGAGCGAAGCTCGTTCGCTTCTTCCGCAAGTTTAGCTTTATCTTCTTTCAGCTCTTCGACTTCCATCTGAAGAAGAGTGATTGTGTCAACTGCAGTTTGAATTTTAGATTCTAGTTGTTCTAGTACTTCAAAAGACATCTTGGCCTACCTATGTTATTCCGTTGGGACGATGTGCGAGATTGATGCACACCTAACCTATATAAGGTTCATTCTACTCAGCGTCGCGATGAGAAACACTCACTATATTCGATATTTTGCATCATTCGGTCAAAAAATCAGCGCAATCTCACTAAACGCTGACTTTTCTTGTCGCCGAAGCATTTTTGAGCAAGGATTTTGCGTCCCGCCACGCTGAAAATCGCCCTAAGTATTGATCAAATTCAAGTTAGATAAAGTAAAAGCCTCGCAAAAAGGCAAACGTTTACTCGACCTTGTGATAGAATCGCCGCGCAAATTCTTCTTCCCTCTTGCTTACTTGGAGACATCATGAAACGCGATTTAGCAATGGCATTTTCCCGTGTGACTGAAGGTGCAGCTCTGGCTGGTTACAAATGGCTTGGCCGTGGCGATAAAAACGCAGCCGATGGCGCAGCTGTTGAAGTTATGCGCACGCTACTGAACAAAACAGATATCAGTGGTGAAATTGTCATTGGTGAAGGTGAAATCGATGATGCGCCAATGCTGTACATTGGTGAGCAAGTTGGTATTGGTGGTGATGAAGTGGATATTGCAGTCGACCCGATTGAAGGAACGCGTATGACGGCAATGGGACAATCGAACGCACTAGCCGTACTTGCCGCAGGTGAGAAAGGCAGCTTTCTTAAAGCGCCAGATATGTACATGGAAAAACTGGTTGTTGGCCCTGGTGCAAAAGGCGTAATTGACTTAGAAAAGCCGTTAAAAGAGAACCTAGAGAACGTAGCAAAAGCACTGAACAAGCCACTTGATACCCTAGTCGTTATTACCCTTGCGAAACCTCGCCACGATGACGTTATTGCAGAAATGCAAGCAATGGGCGTACGTGTCTTTGCGGTGCCTGATGGTGACGTCGCTGCCTCTATTCTGACTTGTATGCCAGACAGTGAAGTGGACATGATGTACTGTATTGGCGGTGCGCCAGAAGGGGTTGTATCAGCAGCAGTAATTCGAGCGCTAGACGGTGACATGCACGGTCGCCTGCTTCCTCGTCATGAGGTAAAAGGCGATACTGAAGAAAACCGCATTTACGGTGCAGGTGAACTAAAACGCTGCGATGAAATGGGCGTAAAAGCGAATGTTGTCCTCAAAATGGAAGACATGGCTCGTAGCGACAATGTGGTATTTTCAGCTACAGGCATCACTAAAGGTGACTTGCTGGAAGGTATCTCTCGTCAAGGCAATATAGCGACCACAGAAACGCTGCTCGTGCGCGGTCGATGCCGAACTATTCGCCGCATCAAATCGACTCACTACTTAGATCGTAAAGATCCAGAAGTACGCGATTTTATTCTTTAAGCATTTCTCGAGGCTCTCGCTCAATCTGAGTTTGAGCCTTTCTTTCCGCACAACGGGCAATAGATTCTGAATCACCGTCATTCCTCGTTGTTCTGAATGACGGTGACTTTAATAAGCTCTAAATCAAAAGAACTCGTCATTCTAGCAAGCTCCAGCGAGACTAAGAATCTGGTAACAGCAGGCTCCTATTCTTTGCTGGTCACCTTAACCACTGCTCAACCGGACGATAGATTCTGAATCACCTCGTTCCTCGCTGTTCAGAATGACGGCTACCATAGCAAGCTCTAAATCGAAAAAACTCGTCATTCTAGCGAGCTCCAGCGAGACTAAGAATCTGGTAACAGCAAACTCCGCTTCTTTCCCGCTCAACTAAGCCACTGCACAGCCGGACAGTAGATTCTGAATCACACTCGTTCCTCGTTGTTCAGAATGACGGTGACTTTAATAAGCTCTAAATTAAAAGAACTCGTCATTCTAGCGAGCTCCAGCGAGACTAAGAATCTAATAGTAACAAGCTCCTATTCTTTCCTGACCACCTTAACCACTGCTCAACCAAAAGATAGATTCTGAATCACCTCGTCCCTCGCCGTTCAGAATGACGACATATATTGGCTCATATGAACATAGCCCCTACAAATCCACACTCAAATTAAGTCAACACTTTTCTTTACTAACCCTATCGCGCATAATATGTACTGACGTATAAATGGTGGGTATATGAAGACCGTAGATAGGATATTGCAAATCGTTAAGCGTGATGGCTCCGTCACTGCAAAACAACTCTCCTCTGAGCTAGGTATGACAACCATGGGGGCTCGTCAGCACCTACAAAGTTTAGAAGATGATGGCATTCTTTCTATCCATGACGTAAAAGTAAAAGTTGGTCGCCCTGCTCGTCATTGGTCTCTCACTCAAAAAGGTCATGAGCAATTTGCTGACCGTCACGGTGAGTTGACCATTCAGTTTATAGAAGCTGTCGAACATATCTTTGGCAAAGATGGACTGGAAAAAGTCACATCAGAGAGGGAAAAACTCACGTTACAAAGTTATCGTCAGCACCTTGAGCAATGCGACTCTCTGCAAAGCAAACTAGAAACACTCGTCACATTAAGAGAGCAAGAAGGCTATATGGCCGAGCTCGAGAAAGATGAGAACGGATTCATCTTGATCGAAAATCACTGTCCGATTTGTAAAGCCGCAACTCGCTGCCCAAGCTTGTGCCAGTCAGAATTAAGTGTCTTTCAGTCTTTACTTGGACGTGACACCAAAGTAGAGCGTACCGAACACATCATTAGCGGCCAAAGACGCTGCGTTTACCGCATCCAACAACTACAGTAACCACCACAACCAAACATCGACATGCCGCACTTATTCAATCTCAAGCTTGAAAGCTTCTCTTATAAGTGAGACGGCTGAAGAATTCATCCTCTCTCCTCTTTCTAGTGGTATAGGCTTTTAGTAACTAAAGGCAATTTCCATAAGGATTTGGAGAGCATCGATGTCTAATCTACGTCATATCCCGTCCCAAACGCTTCCTTCATTCGATGAAATGGTTCGAATGGCAGAGCGAGACCCAGAAGCTTTTGAGCAATTTCGTCATGAGATGGCGAAAGAGATGATCGAAAGCGCATCAGAAGATATGAAAGAAAGATTGTGGGCTCAACAAAGCCACATTGATAGAGTCATCAGCACGTGTAAAAACCCTCATCACACCAATGTGGTATTGATGAACGAGTTGCGAAAACAGGTCGTAAAGTTCAAAGCAGCGCTAGAAGGGGAAGCGGTACCGACACAAAAAGCGGATGTGGTTAGCTTAAATGCGTTTAAAGATAGGAATGACTTTTACTGATACTCAGTAGATAGATCGAGAAAGTTAGGGTTCGTTTCTCTTACCAAGGCTAACTTCCACTCACGCTTCCACTGCTTGAGCTGCTTTTCTCGGTTTATAGCATTAGCCATATCGTCGAATAACTCAAAGTAAACGAGCTTATGAACGTTGTATTTGTTAGTAAATCCTTCCACTACTCCATTTTTATGTTGCCATAATCTTTGGGGCAGCTGACTGGTAACACCTATGTAGAGAACAGCGTTGTTATTTGACGTTAGGATATAAACGCAAGGTGTCTTATCGATGATTCATTCTCCTTCATTATTCGCTGTTACTTTTCCATTGTAATTCGCGAGCTCAGTCAGTTTATTTCAAGCTCGGAGCACTCTGCGCCTAGATTCTGAATCACACTCGTTCCTCGCTGTTCAGAATGACAGTGGCTTTAACAGCCTCTACATCAAAAGAGTTCGTCATTCTAGCGAGCTCAAACGAGACTAAAAATCTGGTAACAGCAAGCTCCTATTCTTTTGCTCTCACCTTAGCCACTGCTCAACCGGATGATAGATTCTGGACCACGCTCATTCCTCGCTGTTCAGAATGACAGTGGCTTTAACAGCCTCCAAACCAAAAAGGATCGTCATTCTAGCGAGCCTTAGCAAGGCTAAAGATCTGGTAACAGCAAGCCCCTATTCTTTCCCGCTCACCTTGGCCACTGTTCAATCGGACGATAGATTCTGAATCACCTCGTTCCTCGCTGTTCAGAATGACAGTGGCTTTCCAGACTCTAAATCAAAGGAGCTCGTCACTCAATCGAGCCTTAGCGAGACTAAGAATCTCGTAACAGTAAGCTCCTATTCTTTCCCGCTCACCTTAGCCACTGCTTAACCGGATGATAGACTCTGAATCACCTCGTTCTTCGCTGTTCAGAATAACGATGGCTTTCACAGTCTCTAAATCAAAAGAGTTCGTCATTCTAGCGAGCCTTAGCGAGACTAAGGATCTGGTAACAGCAAACTCCTACTCTTTCACACACAGCTTAACCAGGGCTCAAGCGGACGATAGATTCTGAATCACACTCGTCCCTCGCTGTTCAGAATGATGATGACTTTAACAGCCTCCAAACCAAAAAGGATCGTCATTCTAGCGAGCCTTAGCGAGACTAAGGATCTGGTAACAGCAAACTCCTACTCTTTCACACACAGCTTAACCAGGGCTCAAGCGGACGATAGATTCTGAATCACACTCGTCCCTCGTTGTTCAGAATGACGATGACTTTAAGAGCCTCTAAATAAAAAGAGCTCGTCATTCTAGCGAGCCTTAGCGAGACTAAGAATCTGGTATCAGCAAGCTCCTACTCTTTCACACTCAGCTTAACCATTGCTCAACCGGACGATAGATTCTGGATCACGCTCATTCCTCGCAGTTCAGAATGACGGTGAGTTTAACAGTCTCTATATCAAAAGAGTTCGTCATTCTAGCGAGCCTCAGCGAGACTAAGAATCTAGTAACAGCAAGCTCCTATTCTTTCCCGCTCAGCTTAAACACTGCTCAAGCGGACGATAGATTCTGAATCACGCTCGTCCCTCGCAGTTCAGAATGACGGTGAGTTTAACAGACTCTAAATCAAAAGAATTCGTCATTCTAGCGAGCCTTAGCGAGACTAAGAATCTACTTTCAGCACGCACGATACTTGAAGCAATTACTCCGGCTCAGGGCCATATAGGTTTGGTCCTGATGTTCCCTTTAAGAAACCACATTCAATTAGAATCCATAAACCACAAATCAGAGAAATGGAAGCAACGAACATCTGTGGGGTCGACGGCTCTTGCGCGGCAGGGCTGGTCATTGGCGTGGCAATTCGTCCGATAATCAGCGGAATATTCAGTGCTAGCCAATAGATCGATTTGTTGCGGTCGTGCCAACGCTTGGTGGTGATCGCCAAATCAGGGAGCAACAGAACCACCAAGAAAACAGGAAGAAGCACATAGGAGAGAGTAGGAAGCAGCTGGCTGATACCGGCACCAAAGCCTAGAATGGACACATAGTAAATGACGTTCCAAATCCAGTAGGTTTTACGGTCTATACGTCCTTGAAAAGAAAACAGTAACTCTTTAGTCGACATCAAATTTTACCCCAAAGTAGAAAGGTTATAGATTAGCCGAGTCGATATAGTTTGGAAAGGACACCGAAAGCTTGGGTGCCCACAACGCCCATATAACAAGCAGAGCCAGGCTGAGAATTCGTAACAATAACCCCTCGCTATTCTCGGGCAATTTAGCGCAACCTAGTTCACTACCTTTTGGAAGCTATCTATATCCATGTCTCGGATATTGACCGTTAAACTGTGCACGTGACTGGCTTGCTCTTGAAGAGTCGCCATCAAGGCTCGTGACAGTTCTCGCTTTTGTTCTTGGGAGCGACCAGATAACAAATCAAAGTTGATATGGATAAAGTCGAGGCTATCTCCCTCCTCTCCTATTAACCAATTGTGGCACCGGAGCGTTCTAGATTTCACTGACGCGAGTTCAAAAAGGCCACTTTCTAACGCCGTTTTATGTAAATCCTCCAGTAACCCCTGAACATTGACGCGTTCTTCCACCGAGTTTGAATACTCTAAAACGAGATTTGGCATTTTGATTCCTTTCTACAACAATTAATTCCAGCGCGTAGTAATACCAATCTCAGCAGCAATTTCCGAGGAATGAACTATCATTCTGTCTACGCGATCACCAATCGGTTGCTTTTGACAAAAATAACAGGATCGATGCTTGGTCGAATCAACAAAGAAAGCCGGACAAGACATGACGCCAATCATGATCTGTTCACATTATTCTGTTATATTCCTACGTAGATTTTTTACATTAATTGACTATTTACATTAAAGATAAGGGAGATATTCCTATGCGTCGTCCTGTAGTGATGGGTAACTGGAAACTAAACGGCAGCAAAGCAATGGTAACTGAGCTGCTAACTGGTCTTAACGCTGAACTTGAAGGCGTTGAAGGTGTTGACGTAGCAGTCGCTCCACCAGCACTTTACATCGACCTAGCAGAGCGCGTAATCGCTGAAGGCGGTAACAAGATCATCCTAGGTGCTCAAAACACTGACCTAAACAACAGCGGTGCGTTCACTGGCGATATGTCTCCAGAAATGCTGAAAGATTTCGGTGCTACTCACATCATCATCGGTCACTCAGAGCGTCGTGAATACCACAACGAATCTGACGAGTTCATCGCTAAGAAATTCAACTTCCTAAAAGAAAACGGCCTAACACCTGTTTTCTGTATCGGTGAATCTGAAGCGCAAAATGAAGCTGGCGAAACTGAAGCTGTATGTGCACGTCAAATCAACGCAGTTATCGACACTTACGGTGTTGAAGCTCTAAACGGCGCAATCATCGCTTACGAACCAATCTGGGCTATCGGTACTGGTAAAGCAGCAACAGCTGAAGATGCACAACGCATCCACGCTTCTATCCGCGCACTAATCGCAGCGAAAGACGAAGCAGTTGCAGCACAAGTAATCATCCAATACGGCGGTTCTGTTAAGCCAGAAAACGCTGAAGCTTACTTCTCACAACCAGACATCGACGGCGCTCTCGTTGGCGGCGCTTCTCTAGACGCGAAAAGCTTCGCAGCAATCGCTAAAGCAGCGGCTAAAGCAAAAGCGTAATCTCGTTTTTACTGAGAGTAGAAATAACAAAGGGATGCATCATGCATCCCTTTTTGTTTGTGTATTAGATTACACACGATCATCTTAACTAAAGTCTAATCACTACCAAATAGGTCTCGCGTGTACACCTTATCAGCCACATCAGTAAGTTCTTCAACCATACGGTTAGAGACAATCACATCGGCGCTTTGTTTAAACTCATTCAGGTCGTTGATTACACGTGAGTTAAAGAACTCGTCTTCCTGAAGTACTGGTTCATACACCACCACTTTAATACCCTTTGCCTTGATACGCTTCATAATACCTTGAATAGACGAAGCGCGGAAATTATCTGAGCCAGCTTTCATTATCAAACGGTATATCCCAACCACTTTAGGTTCTCGTTTGAGAATAGACTCAGCAATAAAGTCTTTACGAGTTCGATTAGCTTCCACTATGGCTCCAATGATGTTATTAGGAACTTCCTGGTAATTTGCCAACAACTGCTTTGTATCTTTAGGTAAGCAGTAACCACCGTAACCAAATGAAGGATTGTTGTAGTGGTTACCAATACGTGGATCTAAGCCTACGCCTTCAATAATTTGACGAGAGTCTAGATTGTGCGCTTCCGCATAGGAATCTAGCTCATTAAAGTAAGCCACACGCATTGCAAGGTAGGTATTTGAGAACAGTTTCACTGCTTCAGCTTCTGTTGAATCAGTAAACAAAATTGAAATACCTTCTTTTACCGCGCCCTCTACGAGAAGGTTTGCAAATGTTTCCGCACGCTCGCTACGCTCACCTACGATAATACGAGATGGATGCAAATTGTCGTAGAGCGCTTTACCTTCACGAAGGAACTCTGGAGAAAAAATGACGTTCTCACAGTTCAATTCATCTTTTATACGCGCGGTATAACCTACAGGCACAGTGGATTTGATTACCATTACGGCTTCTGAGTTAATTGCCATCACATCTTTAATGACCGCCTCAACTGAAGAAGTATTAAAGTAGTTGGTTTGCGGGTCATAATCTGTAGGTGTTGCGATAATAACAAATTCAGCATCTTTATAGGCGAGCTCTTTGTCTAGCGTTGCCACAAAATTGAGTTTCTTCGTTTCAAGAAAGCTCTCGATCTCAGAATCAACAATTGGAGATTGCTTTTTATTTAGCATCTCAACTTTCTCTTGGATGATGTCTACCGCAACGACTTCATGATTCTGAGCCAAAAGCATGGCGTTTGACAGACCTACATATCCTGTACCTGCAACTGCAATTTTCATTCTTTTATCCCATATATAAAACTGGCGTAAGAATACCAAAACCTCGCGGTATGCGGTAGAAGCAGGTGCTTTTTAGCTCTTTTTTTACGCTGAATTTACGTATACAAAAAAGCGGCCATTTGGCCGCTTTTCAACTCGATTGCAGTTAATCTAACTGGGTTGTAAGGTACCTTAAGTAAGCATTACGCATACGAACCTTGTTCTCTTCAAAGTAATCGCTACCATAACGACCACGGTTAAAGTAACGGCGTAGCATACTGTTATCCATCGCAAGTTCATCACCTTGACCCGTAGTCAAGTAGTTAAACTCATTCCCTACACGAGTGCTGACGTTAAAGTCGTACGCTTCATTACCACGAACCTGCAGGAGGCCAGGAGACATATCACGCCATGGCGTCAAAGGTAATTTTACTGATAGCGTAACAAACTGCTCTTCATCGGTGTTATGAAACTGCGTCACTTGATAACTTGCGGACAACTCTATGTCGTCAAACCAATGTGAGGTTGTGAGCTTCGCACCAACATCGCCTTTCCAAAACTCTCCCACAGTTGCGTTAAACTGCCAATCCCACTCAGGCATGCTGAAAGTATAACGAGTTAAAAACGTTTGGCGATCCGGGTTCACATAGCCATTTTTATCTTTCTCATCCGAGTGTTGGAAGTAACTCATTTCTAAACCAACCGCATGTGCACCTGATGGAGAAAACCAAGCGGACTCACTGTGCACCCCAACATAATCTGCTTTTACTAAACCAAGCGATACTTGGTTCGCCACATCGACATATGGCAATCGGAAGAATTGATGCACCATGGCACGATCGATTTCATTTTCATAGGCGCTATCTTCAAAATAACCGCCGTCTTCAAAATCATCGCTTTCCGCTAATGGCAAAATATGGCGAACATCCACTGCAGCTCCAGACCACAAGAAGGTATAGAGGTTGCTCGACATAGCAAAAGAGTAATCATATACACCATACTCAGTCGCTACACCATGACGCACCATTGGCGACAACACCAATTGTGAATCTAACGTCCCACTATTTACGCGCTCTGTTTTCCATTCTACTAGCTCAAGCATATCGGATAGGTCTGTCGTATTGAACTGGATGTCATCACATACTGCAGAACCATTCATAAAGTTCTGATAACAAGTCGCATCCGTTTTCACTCTCACTATTGGTTTTTGGTTTGCCAATAGTAATAGTTCAATGCGGTCAGAACTTAAGCCCATTTCTTGCGCAGTGTTTGTTCCGAAATGACTTGAAATAATTCCCATGGCAACACCCAAACCATCCACCTGGCTGTGATTATAGCGGCGATTCTCTAGTGCCACGACAACCGATTGATTCAAGGTACCAACTTGAATATTCAGAAAACCTTCGTTGCGCAGCGCACTGACCAAGGCAGAGATTGACGCATTATCAGCTTTACTTTGCTCTAGAGAAACCTTTTCCATCAGTGACACATTGTTACGAGCATACTCACGAGAGCGGGCGTAATCGGTGATGAGCGGGATAGACAATGCGGCATTCCACATATTCTGTTCATCCGTGTCATGACCAGAGTAAATTTGGTAGCTCAAAGAAGCAGTCATGTCGTAAGGTAGCAGTTCTTCTGGCGTGAAAACTTTCACTGATGAGTTAAAATCGACAGCATCGTATTCACCGGTGAGCTGAACAAAATCAAATGGCTGATATTCAATACCACCGAAAGGTCCATCCATTACCCCTAATGCGATGTCAGAACGCCCGTAGCCTAATGAAACTCTGATAGGAAGTTGCTTAACGTTGTAATCAGCAACCACATAATTTGTGTTGAAGTAGTTTGAAGCCCCTCCGAGATCTTGTACCCCAATTGCAAAGCTCAAATTATCAATATCCCACAGTTCTGGGAGCTGATATTTAAAAGACGCAGATAAATCTCTTACAGGGCCACATCCGTTCTCTATAAAGCTACGGCAGTTGTAAGTTTCCGTAACAATTCTGCCGTGAGCTTCAAGTCCTTCAAACAAACCGATAGAAAACTTTATTGAATCCAAATCTTGAATACTGCTTTCGTATGGCAAACCTTGAGAGAAAGTTGTTGCTGAAACACCGTAGCTTAACACTTGAGCGTTTGGGGTTAGCGTTAAGCCTGAGAAGCTTTGATTAGAGGATAGAGTCTTTAGAGCTTGTGCAGAAATAGGTAAACTGAAAGTTAGTGACAGCAAGGACATAACCATTACTGCTTTATTAATTTTATGTGCCATCCATTTGCCATTATAAATAAATCGATATATAAAAGATCCAGAGCTGAATCTTTCTCGCTTTACAATTTTTGATAAACATTAAATTTTTCTAGTGATAGCTAGCCAAAGAAACTTTAGCAATCTCACTTGCCTAAATATTCGACTAGGCTCTTTTATAAGTCGATATAGCCACTCTAAATTCACCTTACACCAAGATTTTGGTGCCCTTTCAACAGCACCGACAAACACATTATATGTCCCACCGACACCCATCATAAAAGCGTCAACCCCGGCATCACGACATTTTTGTATAAATATCTCTTGTCTGGGAGAACCCATTGCGACAGTTACTATATCAGGAGTAAGTGATAAGATTTTTTTTATCATTACATCGTCATCTTGAAAATAGCCATCTGCGAAGCCAACTACATTTACATCAAATTCGTTCTTAAGCTTTGAACTTGTTTGAGTGACAACATCTAAACTGGCACCAAGTAAAAACACTGATTTTTTTTCTTGAGAAGAGGCTTTCATTAGTTCCTCCCAAAGTTCGCATCCAGGAATTCTCTCAAGTTTCATCGAAAGTTTTCTTTCAGCAACCTTTACAGCACCGATACCATCTAGATAACAAATGTCAGCTTTATCTAATACTTCACGAGTTTTCGAACATCTCATAGCGGTCAAAATTTTTTCGGGATTGATAGCAACACCGGTCTTACCTTTCCCATTGTCCAGTATATATTTGACTGCTTCGTTCATATTTTCAAAACAACTAACAACAATCCCAGATATATCTACTTGTTTCAACATAAAAATAAAAGCCTTGATTAGTGGGATAAAACACTATCGTATTTTTTAATAATTTCGGAAGCCACGTTTGAAATTTTATACTTTTCAGATGAACTTATACTAAATGATGACATGACTTTATAGTCGCTCACTGACATTTCGAAAGCCTTTGTTAGTACAGTGTTTAATCCTTCTTGAGAGAAGTCAAATATAAATCCATTTTTACCATCCTCAATTTGTTCTATGCTTCCGTCTGTTTTCGTTGCTATAACTGGGGTTCCCAAGCTTAGGGATTCAGAAATAGTCAAACCAAAAGATTCTACGATAGAACAACTAATCGTAAAGTAAGATGAAAGGTAAATATCTTTAATCTCAGATATTTCTTTTTCTCCGAGGTAGGATACATCATGCTCAGATATATCAATAGATGAGTTAAGGTCTCGTAGGTCACCACCTCCAACAATTACTATCTTTAAACAGCGTTTAGAGTAAGAAGAAATCAGATCAATAAACTCCGAGACACGCTTGTTTTTATTTATAGTTCCAATAATACAGAGGTCGTAAATTTTATCATAAGCTGTACAATAATCATCACGTAACAATGGTAATACTCCTGCGCTCAGAATACTATAATTTTCATTATTACAAGAAAGTGAAAACTTTTCCTTTAAGCCCTTTGATACAAAGAATGAGTGGTCAACAAAATCATAAAAATACTTATATAAAAATGGGGCGACTCGATAATTAAAAACATCGCTACCATGAAATGTCACAATTATTTTCACATTGTTATTAAATAAAAACTTATATAATACTGCAAAAAATATTGTTGGATAGTAATAATGAACATGTAATAGATCAAATCTTTTATTAGAAAAAGAAAATTTAATAAATCTGAATAGATATATAACGTATTTTATTAAACTAAAAGCTTTACCCGTTCCATTTGGAGACATAAAAAACAAAGAGTAATTATTATTCAAGTCTTTTAAAATATATTGATACTGATTGAAAACAAATCTACCCGAGTATGAGTTACCTTTATAAGGCCCCATATTTGTCATAATAAGAATGTTATTCATTAAACACCGACATTAATTGCTTAGACTGTTCTTTCCTAGAAAATCTAACTTTGAGGTTGTCATTTTGAGAGAGATCATTCTTAGCAAGAAAAACCAATGATTCAAGAATCTCATCTCTAGAATTTTTACATATCCGACTTGAACTGTCATCGTTTAATGATTCATATAAAAAACCTTTATTAATATTATCAGTAACTACGAGTTTTTTTAATCCAAGAGCGATATAGTCGAATATCTTTGTCGTCGGTTCATATGGGTGACCACCACTAATAATAAGGCCAATATCGGCACTTCTCATAGCTTCAACTGCATTCGCGTAACTAACATAGCCAGTACAGGTGTATATATCCTGAATATCATATTTTTTAACAAGTTCTATTACAGAATCTTCTTGCAATCCAACATGCAAGAAATCGAAACTTTCTTTAACATTAGATAATGCACGAATAAACTCTTCAGGGTTTCTAAAGTCAGAAAACTTCCCGCTATATACAACTCTTAATTTATCATCTCTTTTTTTGAAAGGTGTCAAAAAATTAAAATCATCGTCATCAAACCCATTTTCTATCGTCTTGAATTTTTCAATATAGTCAGAGTACTTTTCCTTGTGCATTTGAGTTGCACTTTGAGTAACATTTATCAAAAAACTTGAAAGATTAACTGTGATTTTTTCTAAGCATGAAATTACCCCCCCTTTTAATCCATCAAACTTCCTATATGGCGACAGCAACCAAGGATCTCTATAGTCAACAATTACCTTTACGTTAAACAACCTTCCCAAAATAACAACAAATGGAATATGAAAAAAAGGGTTACCATTAACGTAAATTGCATCATACTTATTATTGAATAACATTTTTATTAACTTAGGAAATAAATATGGGGACCAGAAAACCCCCTCTTCATTTATGAAGTTTTTTAAAACTGACGATACTTTTGTCTTAATCACATTGACGTTGCTACCGACATCTAGTTTATCACTGCACACTCTATCATAATACTTATCGTCGACAGTAATAACATCTAAATTTTCAATATTTTCATCTTTAGATAAAAACTTCAGAAACTTTGCTGCTCGAAATTGCCCTACACCCGCAAATGGAGGGAGGTAGTATGCAATAAAAAGTATTTTCAACGTTCACTCCTCATATAAAAAATTAATAAAGATAAGCCTGTAACGTTATAGAAAACTGCTGAAGAAACGAATGTATATACTAATTCAAACACTTCATCAGGGCTAATCAAAAGGTAAAGAATAACTTTAAATAAAACTGAAGATATAGCAAAAAAAATTAAATACCCATATAGCTTCAACGAAATAAATATTGATGTACTAATACAGCCAATATAGGAGAAAAACGTCGCTATAGAGAACCAAGCTATATATCTAAAACCATTAGCATACTGCTCTCCGGCCAAGTTAACTAAGAAAGGTGAAGCTATTGCAAATGAAATTGAGATTAACAGAGATATAAAAATCAATTTTTGTGGAAATCTTTCATTAACAAATAACAAGTCAGACATTTTTTCAATATTTGCAGTATATACCCTCAGAGAGGATACAATTGATGGTACTAACAATATTGATAGCGAATAAAATCTAAATATTACGGCATACTCAGATGTAACATCATTATCCAAATTATAACTTGCGTATATAATATCCATCTGCGTGTATATGGCTATAATTGAGTAATATAAAAAAAGGTGTATATTTTCTGAAACATTAAACTCTCTAAAAATATCTCTTGTAACTCCAACTCCTACACCTTCTCTCCTTTGTTTTACGATAAAAGCAAACAATATGAACAAAAAGGAAAAAAATAATATATATATATAATCTTCGACCGTAATATGATTACATATAAGATATAAGGTGCAAATAAGTAAAAATGGGATGAGACTTTTTATTGAAGATGTTATTGCGTAAAATACAACATCTTTCTTGGCTTGTAAGAAAGATGCGATAAGCTGGAAACCTATCAGAGAAACGCTTAGAATCGCAACTAAAAAAATACTAGTTGAGTTATATGAAAAAATAATAAATAGGACGATAAAAGAAATGCTAGCAAAAGCAATAAGCATAGTTGAGTAAAATAAGCTCAGGTTACTCATACCATATTTCGCAACTTTTCTTAATAAAGAAATATTAAGTCCAGAGGTAAAACTCGCAGCTAACATAGACCAAGCGAGCACTCCTGCATATATAGCATAATCATTTTTACTTAAAATTCTAATCAGCAATAAGGTTAAAATAATCTGACAAAACTTAGAAATTAAGTCTGCTGCCAAAACCTTTTTTATAAAATTAATCATTAGCGCTTTTTTGTCTATAAATAAATGATATAAGAAGGAGAACAAACAACGTTTTCACAAAGGTATTAAATGCGAAAGAGAACTCCATTTGAAAACCAGAAAAAGCGAAAGTAAATAATGACGTATATATTATAACTCCGGTACTTTTCTTGAGATCTATTGTCTTATATAGTATCTTAATGAATGCAGTAACAAGAAGAAAAAATGGGAATACACCTAAAATACCATAACTATAAATAACCTCAGCCGGCCAGCCTGGGTTTATTTTCGTAATATTGTTATAACTTGATATTAAACTAAGTTCTTTACCAAATTCATTCCCTATAGAAACTTGACCTTTTTCTGAATAAAGAGCCCTAGGAATAAGCGATAGTAGTGCATGTTCTCCGACTTGGTAAAATGGCTCATCATCAGAATAATAACGTTTATATATGGTATGGTTAGTCATGATAAAAGGATTACCAATTCTGCTTATTATCGATTGTGATATACCTGTAAGGCTATCAGAGTTAATCTTCTGTATAGCTTCTAAAGAGCTTATTGATTCTCCATGACCAGATAAATGTTTTGCCTGTGTAATCCGAACAGATGTCATAATAAAAAAACAAAAGAACAACATCGAGCCTAATAAAAACATTTTCTTTAAATTTATTTTATTAAAAATACAATAAATAAGACAGCAAACTATAACAGGGTATATTATTCCAAACCTTCTACCTTGAAAAATTGCATATGAAATCATAATAACAAGAGATAGCAAAAAAACACTTCTAATTAAAAATGTTTTGTTATCTCTCCCAAAATATAAAGCACATAAAATAGGAAATATAGAAATATCAAAATTTGAAAAATATTTTGTAATAGAAGAGACTGCTGTGACCTCTGCATACTTATCCTCTATGACAGCAGCTCCAGACAAAATCATTTGAAACTTTGAAATATAGCTAATAAAAAGAAGAATAAGTAGTAGGTATATTACACTTGGTTTTATATCCCAACCATTTTTTTTAAATTTAAAGAAGTCTAAAAAAAAAGTTGAACATATAACAGAAATCAATACTATTGTGACAACAATATTGCTAATGAGGATTTCTTCTGGATATATATAATAGTAATTATTACTGGAATATAATATTGATATGTATATGCTTGGCAAAACAAAAAACACCATAAGACCAAACATATAAATCTTATCAATGTGTATTAATTCTTTTTTTATATTTATTAGATAAAGAAAAATTGAAAGTGAAAAATTTACCAATATTAGCAGTTTAATTTCCATTCATAACTCAATCTATATTGAATGCACAATTTATATTCGCAGGATGGATAATTAATACATCCTGCGAATCGTAATAAGGTTACCACACCCCTTTAGTATCTACTTTAATACCTGTAGTAATACAAGCTTCTTTGAACTCTTTATGATCAACCAAAAGTACATGAACATCACTTTCTAGTTTGGCGATATCAAAGTCTAGTAGCTCAACACTTTGAAGGTTTAAAGGTAGTTTCTTAATATTAGGTTCAACGGCTATTACTCTACCAGAATGCATCGCTGCAATTTCTTTAGTAATGTCCATGGCAGGGCTCTCACGTAGATCATCAATATCCGGTTTAAATGCTAGCCCGTAACATGCAACAGTGACTTCCCTAGCCGTCTTATCCGGATTCGCTTGCAGAAACTCTGCAATCGCCAGTTTAACTTTATTGATAACCCACTCTGGCTTGTTATCATTTACTTTGCGAGCAGTATGAATAAGCTGAGCTTCTTTTGGAGTGTTGGATACAATAAACCATGGGTCCACCGCTATACAATGTCCACCCACACCAGGTCCAGGCTGTAAAATATTCACGCGAGGGTGACGGTTTGCCAGTTCAATCAGTTCCCAAACATTAATATCTAACTTGTCACAAATAATGGAGAGCTCGTTGGCAAAAGCAATTTGAACATCACGTGAACTATTTTCTGTTAATTTTGCCATTTCGGCAGTGCGCGCATTCGTTACTACACACTCCCCTTGAACAAATGTTTTGTAAAGTTCGACAGAGCGCTCAGAACAACGGTCTGACATACCACCAATGACTCGATCATTTTCGACCAGCTCACGAACCACGTGGCCTGGTAAAACTCGCTCAGGACAATGGGCTATATTTACATCAGCATCATTGCCATGGGTCTGAGGAAAAGTAAGGTCAGGACGCGTTTCCGCTAACCATGCAGACATTTTTTCTGTCGCACCAACCGGAGATGTTGACTCTAGAATTACTAGATCCCCCTTCTTTAGCACCGGAGCTAAAGCTTTACTCGCAGCTTCGATGTATGATAGGTCTGGGGCGGGAACATCCCCTTCGTCACATGGTAAAAAAGGTGTTGGAACAGCAATTAAAAAAGCATCTGCCGGTTCAGGTGTAAGACTCGCTTTGAGGTAACCTTCTGTCACCGCAGCACTCACAATCATATCTAGCTCAGGCTCTACAATATGAATTTTACCTTGATTAATGGTCTCAACTGCTTTTGAATTTACATCAACGCCAATGACGTTTTTCTTACGAGAAGCGAACATTGCCGCTGTTGGTAGACCAATATATCCTAAGCCAATTACTGAAATTGTTTCAAATGACATAATTTATTCCGATATTAAATTTTATTTTGCTAATGTGTTTAAAATTCTTTGGCAAGCTTTGCCATCACCATATGGGTTATGTGCATAACTCATTTCTTTGTACGTCGCTTCATCTTTTAATAAGACTTCTAATGCGGTAATTATCTTGTCCGTACTTGTGCCAACTAATTTTACCGTACCTGCCTCAACCGCTTCTGGTCTTTCTGTTGTATCACGCATCACTAAAACTGGCTTGCCTAACGATGGCGCTTCTTCTTGGATGCCGCCAGAATCGGTTAAAATGATATTGGCTCGGTCCATCAAATAAATAAATGGCAGATATTGTTGTGGTTCTATCAATAAAACATTGTCAATATCACCCAATATTCTGTTAACTGGTTCACGCACGTTCGGGTTTAAGTGCATTGGGTATAAGATTTGAACATCTGGATTACTTTTCGCAGTTTGTGCTAAAGCTTCACAAATTCTTTCAAAGCCCCCCCCAAAACTTTCTCGTCGGTGTCCTGTAACTAAAATCAACTTTTTATTTTCGTCTAAGAACGGAAATTGTTCCTCTAGCTGAGATTTTATCCCTGTATTGGTTTCAATTTTTTCTCTAACCATTAGTAATGCATCGATTACTGTATTACCTGTTACATATATATCTTCTGGACAAAAATTTTCTTGAAGTAAGTTATCTCTCGATGTTTCAGTAGGAGCAAAATGATATTTCGTCAAAACACCAGTTAGACGTCGATTGGCCTCTTCTGGCCAAGGAGAGTATATGTTTCCAGTGCGAAGACCTGCTTCAACATGGCCTACTTCTATTTGCTCATAATACGCAGCTAAACTCGCAGCAAACGTGGTAGCCGTATCCCCATGCACTAATACCACATCGGGCTTAAAATCTTGAAGAACAGGTTTTAATTCTTGAATAATTTTGGCCGAGACATCATTTAAAGTTTGTCCTGCCTTCATCAAATTAAGATCATAATCAGGATTTATCTCAAATAGTTCTAATACTTGATCTAACATCTCTCTATGTTGCGCGGTAACGCAACATTTAGAATCATAACGTGGATCGTTTGATAGAGCATGAACTAAAGGTGCCATTTTTATAGCTTCAGGACGCGTTCCAAAAACTGTTAAAATCTTTTTCATTGTCATTCTTTTTTCCTAGCCAAATATAAAATAAAAATAATTTTCCTATATGTAACTTATAATTGCTCAGTGGTAATTCTATGACGCTTTTTCCAAACATTTAACCAAGAAGAGATGCGCCAAATATGGCTGATAACAGAGAAGTAGCATATAAAGAGAATTAAAAATGCCACAAACATTATTGATTCACTAATATTATGAAAATCAGCCCATAAGCCTACCGCAGCACAAATCGATGCCATCGAACAGATGAAAATTAACGTTGCACCTGGAGAAAGCCCAATACGCTGACAAATATGGTGTAGATGTTCTCTATCTGGCTGGAATGGTGACTGGCCTTTACGAATACGACGGATCATAATGGTTGCCATGTCCATCAAAGGTAACGCTATCAACCACAGTGCTGTGACTGGCTTGAAGGCTACCGCTCCTGGTTCTTGCGTGCCGCGAATCAGCATCCAGACCACGGTAAAGCCGATAAACATACTGCCAGCATCACCCATAAAGATCTTAAAGCGACGACCAAGTGGAAATCCTAAGTTCAGGAAGATGTAAGGAAGCATCGCAGTCACGATCATTAAACAGATCGTGGCTAAATATTCGTTTCCGTTGTAAGCAAATACAATACCTAATGCTGTAAAGGTTACCGAGGCTAACCCGCCTAGCAAGCCGTCTATACCATCAACCATATTGAATGCGTTAATTGCGCCTATTACCGCAATAACGGTGACCATTGCGCCAGCTACTTCATTAAGGGCAATGGTTTCGCTCCCCATTAGGAAGCCTAAATCGTGTAAGCTATGGCCTCCGATGTAAATCATCGCAAGGGATATTCCGGCTTGGATAATAAGACGAATTTTGAAACTTACATCGTAGTAGTCATCTAATGCGCCGAGCACTATAAGCACAGCCGAACAAGATAAGTAGAGTGATAGGTTGTCATTCATTGGTAGGAACAGAAGGAACCCGACCAGTATAGTAGAGAAAATGGAGATGCCTCCTACAAGGGGTACTACTCCTTGGTGGAGCTTTCTTGCATTGGGTTTATCTACTAGACCTACGCGCTTAGCAACTTTGCGCATAACAAAAAGTAGAACGAACGACAAAATAAATACAAATAAATATGCATTATTCATGGTAGCCAACTGTGTTATTAAATAAGTTTGAGGTAAATCTATAACGCATCCGACTGATTCCCTTTACGGATTCCATTGCATCACAGGTCCGATCCTGCTGATTCTTGCTTCGCTCGTATCTAGACACGCCGAACTCTAAGAATGAGCAGGTGATTTTTTGGCGTGACAAAACCACATTAGCCAACGTGGGTTGTAACGCATTGCAAACGCTAATTTCTAATATTGAATATGTAAGTAACTGAGTTCCACCGACACTAGCTCGTGACGGTCATCGGCTCTCAGCCTTTTATAGGCAGGCCAAATACAAAGCTGAATACACTAACTAACGGTTTGGGCCGGTAGTTATGTACTTCTATAAACCTAGTATTTGGTTTTGATAGGTATGAGAAATGGAGATTTAAATTGTAACCTATGCCTAACCAACATTTGCTCGCCACTTTGTTAGCTTTGAGCGTCCCTCTGACAAAAGGGAATTACATAAATTTGTAATAGTTCTCGTTTTTTATAAATCAATCTTGCCAGAAATGCACTTAGGTGCTTATTATTATTAAAAATTATCTTGCTTGGTCTCTCTTCTGTTAGGAAAGAGACTAACAGAAGATTTGGGCACGCTACCGCCCCTAGGTCTGGCTCCTAGAAGCAAGTTTTAGACGTAGTGTTTAATGGTTGCGTTTCCAAACAGGAGACGAATTGTATAGTAAACACGTTGCAACTAAAAGTAGAACGTGTAAAAAGCTTGCAAAAAAATGTCTTTTTTCTGACACTTAACTCGCCATAAACGTGACGCTTTTTTTGTTGGCTTACTAATTATTAAACTCCTTCCGGCATAGCTGATGTTTGTATAGCTAGCGCGTTAATCTCAGAAGTCTAAGTGAAAATAGTTGCAATAATATGAATTGCATCACAACAGGTTGCAATGCTACACAGTCAAATTTATGACGAATATCTAAGTCTCTCTAAACTTTCGGTTTTGCTGTTTTCTTACTCTCATTATCCTTGCCTACAATACGCTCACTTATTCACCACTTTCTGCTTACCTTGTTCATTGCGCGATTGACTGAGCCGTCTTTACGTCGCGAGGTGTCGCTATATATAAAAGCAAATACTCGTAAGCGTGGGTTAACAAAGGAAAAGACGTCGTTTCGTTATGAAAGTACTGCACCACGGTGGGAAAAATACGGTTACTGGCTCTTGTCACGAGCTCGTATTACAAAATGGAAGTGTGCTGATCGACTGTGGTTTGCTACAAGGTCAAGATAATGCTCAGCAGGAGAGTTTGAATATCGACTGTTCTATCTCTGATCTCAAAGCGGTTGTTCTAACCCATTCTCATATCGATCATGTTGGTCGGCTACCTTGGCTATTGGCTGCAGGTTATAAGGGGCCTATCTACTGTACGGAAGCCACCGCTGAGCTCGTACCGCTTATGTTAGAAGATGGATTAAAGCTCCAGTTAGGCATGAGGCGTCATCAAAGGGACAGCTTGCTCGATTTTATTCGAACGCTTATTCGCCCTTGCTCTTACTCCCAATGGATAGAGATAGAAGAACATACCTATCTTCGCTTTCAACCAGCAGGACACATTTTAGGGTCTGCATATATTGAGTTTCATTTATCAAACAATGAAGTTGTTGTGTTCTCAGGGGATTTGGGACCTCGTAACACGCCTCTCCTACCTGACCCGGTATCGCCTGAAAAAGCTGACTATTTGTTTATCGAGTCAACATACGGCAATAAAGTTCACGAAGATGTTGAGTCTCGCAGTAGGCGATTGCTTTCTATTATTGAGCATGCACTTCAGGATGGTGGCGTAATTGTTATACCTGCTTTTAGCGTCGGGAGAACTCAAGAGTTACTGTTTGATATAGAACAGCTTATTCATGAGCACGCCTTGCAAGATTCTCTGCCTATTATTCTCGATTCTCCTTTGGCTAAAAAGGTAACTACTACCTATCGGCAATTTAAAAAGCTTTGGGGAGCTGAAGCGAAAGAGCGAATCGAGCATCACCGACACCCTCTTGCGTTTGATCAATGTATTACCGTCGAAAGCCACACTGACCATTTAAAGCTCGTCAATCGACTCGCAAGCACGGCAGAAGCTGCTATCGTGGTTGCGGCCTCTGGTATGTGTGAAGGTGGACGTGTCGTCAATTATTTAGAAGCATTGCTGCCAGATAAAAGAAATGATGTGCTATTTGCAGGCTATCAAGCAGAAGGGACGTTAGGTCGGCGAATTCAGGATGGAGAAGAGAACATATTGATTGAAGGAAGGCGCGTTAGAGTGGAGGCTCAAGTACATACCATGTCAGGTTACTCTGCACATGCGGATAGGGACGATTTAATACAGTTTGTTTCTGGTATTCCTACTCCTCCGAAAGAAGTTCACCTTATTCATGGTGAACAAGCGTCGAAAAGATCGCTTTATCAACAACTGATAACCCTCGGATATAACTGCGTTATATAGTGAAATGAACAATCATTTAATTTCGAGGCAATATAATATATCGCAAACATAGTTTTTCGAATTCATTGATATAATTTCGTTAAGATTCAAAAACAAGTCATAGACAAGGACTCAGGTTCAAGAAAATTAACAAAGTTATGAGCATGTTCTGGATTAAGGGATATAATTTCTATACGAAATAAATTATAATCGCCGACTTGTAAGCAATTGGCTAGTCGATAACAACTTATTCCATTCCTATGACAGACAGTATGAGCGACACGCTTCAAGAACGAGAAGCTTCTGAATTAACTAAGCATAATTCTATCAGCATAACATCAGCATTGGACGAGTTATCCGCAAGTGAATCAAATACTTGCCTTTATATCTACTGTCCAAAAGAAGACGAAGCAAAAATTGCTCAAGTGCTTAAGAGGCATCCTGAGATTAACGCTCAGGTTAATAACTATGCTCTTAGAGACTTCAAGAGCAAAACGCTTTGCCACTTCAAAAGCTCGCATCTAGATCCTGAACAGCAAGCATTTCTTGTCGCGGCGACAGAGCTAGGTGCTTGGGTTGAGCCATTAGTGAGCTATTTTGACCGTTCACTCGGATATACTGAAACGGAGCTTTTGCACAGCGGCTACTTCTTACACCAAAAAGCTTTTTCTATCCTTTCTAATCGCAAGAACAGCTGGCAAAAACGCTTCATCGATCTGTTGTTTGTTTTCATGCTGTCATGGGTTGCTATTCCTGTAGGGCTTATTACGGCACTACTCATTAAGCTTGAATCGCCAGGTCCGGTATTCTTTAAACAGCGTCGTACTGGCCAGTATAATGAAGAGTTTGAAGTGATTAAGTTTCGCTCGATGCGAAACGATGCAGAAAAGAACGGAGCCCAATGGGCAACCAAAAATGACGCGCGCGTAACGAAAGTCGGCTGTTTTATTCGTAAAACTCGCATAGATGAGCTCCCTCAGTTAATCAATGTACTAAAGGGAGAGATGTCGATGGTTGGTCCTCGCCCAGAACGCGAGGTGTTCATCTCTGAATTGGAAAAAGCCATTCCTTACTACCGCTTTCGTCACGCCGTTAAACCTGGGGTAACTGGTCTAGCCCAAGTAAAATACCCTTACGGCGCATCGGTAGAAGATGCTATTTGGAAGCATAAATACGATGTCTATTACATCAAACACCAAAACTGGATAATGGAAGTGAAAATTCTTTTCCTTACAGTCAAAACGGTGTTATTTGGGATGGGTCGCTAAAACACGGCGAATTTAATCGAACGGATCATAGATATGAAAAAAGAGCAGCGCCTTACGGTCGCTGCTCTTTTTGTGTGCATATTTGGTCGGCTCTATCTAGGGTTAACGAAACTAAGATTTGCGCTTAGTTCGGTGTTTCATCGTACCTTTAACGGCATAGACAGAAAATGTAAATAGGCTTCTTGGCAAGCTCAAGCCTACTACGTCTCTATAGAACTTCCATTGATATGACAAAACGCTAAATTTGTTAGCTGTCATACCACTATCCATCCTATACTTTGCTAACGGCTTAGGTAAACAGTAAGCTTTTGGGGTCTCTTTCAATATATCTAACCACAATCCCATATCCTGACGTTTACGAATTAGAGGCATATATCGCTTACCTAGTTTCTGTGTATCGTAAACGGCAGTTAGGCATCCTATAACGTTACTGTACATGAGTTTTTTGTACGTTGTATATTCTGGCGCAGTTACAACGCTTAGCTCTTCTTCACTATTAAAACGGCTATAGTGGGTGTATGTGAGTGGATAGTTATTCTCTAGCATGAATGGAATCTGCTCTGCTAGTTTATTTTCCAGCCATAAGTCATCAGAATCTAAAAATGCAATGAAGCGACCTTTTGCTTGTTCTATAGCGAAGTTACGACTTGCACCAGCCCCTTGGTTTTCTTTGTTCTGATATACACGAATATTGTCGTACTTATCAGCGTATGTTTGAATAACTTGCCAAGTGTTATCGACAGAAAGGTCATCTACTATTACAAGTTCCCAGTTTTTGTACGTTTGGGATAGTACACTTTGAATACTTTCTACAACTGTTTGCTCAGAGTTGTAAGTTGGCATGATTATCGAAACCATAGAAGTCAATTTAGAGTTCCTCTTTGATCAATCTAACCGGACTACCTGCGTAGAGGCCTACTGAAGTAAGCTTCTTGTTAACGTATGAGTTTGCTCCAATCAAGCTACTATGGGGAATATTCGCACCTGCGCCGACAACAACATTACCAGCAACCCAAGTTCCTTGGCCGATAATAATCGGGGAACCTGTCGGTTTTCCAAACCTGTAAGATCCGTTCTTCTTAGTGTGGTTTGACGAAACAAGCAAAGTATTAATACCTATTAGCACTTCATCATGCAAAGTTATTCTTTCGCGAGCATTTATAACAACGCCTGTTGCTAGAAATACATTCTCTCCAACACTTAAATTCGCCAAGCCTAATATTCTGACGCTAGAAGCAACCTGAAAGTTCTTACCACAACTAGGCATGAACAAAGAGTATAACCACCCTCTGAACCTCATTATAATAGGAGCATCAGGAAAGAAAAAAGTCCCCCCCCAAACAAACCAACTATACAAAAAGTTTAGTCTTTTCTTCATACTTAACCCTTAGCCTTTCTTGAGAACATTACTAATAAATGAGTCCAATGTGTAACCTTCAATCAAGTTTCGTCTATTAATACTATTGATATCAGATAGGTCGAAGTTTTGGACCACTGACTTCAATGAAGCCTCCAGCGCTTTTTTACAATTAGGCTCGACTAAAACCCCTAACGAATCATTTCCATCGATCACATCACGGACATAACCAACATCAGTAGATATACAATATAAATTGTTATATAAAGCTTCAATTAATGTTCTAGGTCCAGTTTCAGAAATGGATGGATTTACAAAAATGTTATGCTCCTGATACACCTGATTGAGTTCAGGACCATTTGGAATAAAACCTAGAAACTTAACATCATCTTCAATATGCAATTTTTTAGTTAAACATACTAATGATTCTAAAGTTGGACCATTGCCAACAATAGACAAAGAAAAAGACTGGCTTGCATTTTCTTTTTTTAATTCGGAGAAAGCCTCAATCAATAACTCTAAACCTTTACCTTCTTGAAGACGAGAAACACAAATAAAGTTAAAGCTTTCATTTGGCAATAGATTAGGTGAAGAAAATTCATCAGTAGATAAAATACTACTTTCTACCAAAACATCAATTTTATCTCTGATAAAAAAAGGAACATTTTTTAGTACAGAACTACCATTAGCAGAGCAGGAGTTAAAATAAGCACTAAGTGAAATAAGAAAATACTCTGGATAAAAAATTAATATTTTAAATAGATTTTTAAGGAAATCATCTTTCATTCTACCCCTAAGCACCTCTAAAGGATTTGAAGTAAAATGATAATTTAGAACTTGATCTTTTTTGAGTATAGCTGCAAACCAGCTAAATGGTTCTGGTGTTCTTAAGTAAACAAAGTCTGAAACAGAAAGGAGTTCTTTCATCCCATTCCAAATTGAATGGCTTTTTTTTAAGGCCCCTAAATAAGAATTAAAATCAGGTAACTGTATGAGTTTTACATCTTGAGTAGAAACAAATTCAAAGTTTTTTGGAATATCATGATTCCTAGATGAGGAACATAGTAATGTAACCTGTGCTGTTTTTTCAACGAACTGATCAAGATACTTTTTATGTATTCCTTCGACATAAAAGCCATCTTCAGCTAGAAATATATTCCAGTTGGCATAAACACCTAATTTCACATCAACCTCACAAAATTACAAATGACTATTAATGAATTTTCTAGTTTCTTTTCTAGTTCGTTCTCTAAATTCAACAAGATCTTCGGAGTTAATAATATCATCAAAAGAATTAAGTTTATTAGAAATAGGAAATGTAATGACTCTACAGCCACTATTTATAGCCAAAATCAAACCATGCATACGCCCAGAAACGACAAGAGACACTGCCTCTAAATTACTCTTATAATCATCCAAAGTTTTATTATAGAGAATATCAAGATCAACATTATACACTCTCTTTATATATTCTTTGAAAAGCTCACATTCGACGCTATCTTCTTGAGTAGTATAGGTCAATACGACATTGGAGATTGATATGTTGTTCTTCCTTAAAAGCTCCAACCATAAATTGTAATATTCATCCCGTTCAAGTTTGGAGTTATACATATTATATACAGAGTGCGCAGTAATGCCCAAAGCGATAAGAGTTTGTTTTTCAGGACAAAATGTTAAGACTTTTTCAGTAAATACGACATCTCCAGAAACAACTGATTTCACACTATATAAATCATCTATCATCTTAGATGACCTGTTATCTCTGACGTTTATACCATCTGCATTATTTACAGCCCAACAAATAAGTTTATCTTCTAACCAAGAATAACTTCCTCCATAGCCCACATTAGAAAAAACTATTTTCCTATTGAGTTTCTTTGCAAGATAGACCCAAGTGAAAGCAGCAATACTAAATCTGCCATGAAGCAGTAACTGTCCCCCACCAACGACTATTAAGTCAGGCAAGTTCTTATCGATACATTTCTTGATTCGACTATAGTTTCTAAAAAACCAAATTAGGTTCAGAGGAAGAATTTTTTTAAGCAATCCTTTTAAAGGACTTACATCTTGACCAGCGTTAATGGTATTCACATTTTGAGACTTAGAAGTATAGTCTTCAAACACAACATCACAGCCAATTTCATTATTAAGAAACTTTTCAAAAGCAACATTAATAGCTTGGTCTCCCAAATTATTGCAAGTCCCCCTGTTAACTAATAATATTTTTTTCATTATTGTCTCATGTTTTATAATTTGTTTTCATTTTCTTTATTTGAAACCTTAGGTAACGAAAACCTATCGACCTTAAAAGCTCTGTCTTCAAATAGTGATGGAATAAAATAGAACGGTTGCGTATCAAACATTGTGTATCTTTCATAGTTCAACTTTGAGAAATATGTCGAGTTAAATAGACTGAAGACGAGTATAGGGAAAACTAACCCCAAACATAGCTTAGTTCTACCCAAATAGTTAAAGTATAAAAAACCAGTTAATAATGCATAGATAGGCATTGTAACGCGAAAAGACAGGCTTGGCAGGTAGGATGTACTCATAACAAAGACTGTCATAGCTAAAAATGGGTAAAAGGTCTTATCTAACTTTCTTCGAACAAACAACACTACAAATGGCACCAAAAAGAACAGAAGACCTTTAATGTTTGTTATTATCGATTGAAACATCATTCCAGAGTCAAGCATTCCTGATAAAGCATATGTAAGCTTTGTCAGAATCACATTATTAAAATTAATAGATGTGAGTATTTTTACGTTTACCAAAATAAAAGCACTCACAAGAACACTAGTCAGAATGAACAATTTTAATTTTTTAGAGCTTTTATTTTTAATTACAAAGATAGAAAGTGGATATATTACTATGCTAGACAGATGAAATGTACATGCAATGGCCAGAAATACATACCTAAACTTCCCTAAAGAGAATATTGCCAATGCTATGAATAAGCTTGCATAACCCTGCCTCATTATCAAAAACACATAGTTAAGTTTGAAAAGTATTAAAGAAAGACCAAGTATAAAGAAAAAATCGCGAGCCTTAAGATTATAATACTTAACAATTTTAAGGCAAACAAAAACCAGTAGAGAAAGAATAAAACCAACATGAAACAGCTTAAACATGTAGGGAAGTGGCTCCCCCACTATACTATAAATGAGTAAATTTAGTAATGGGACACCAACTTCGATACCCCCAGAAAATTGAAATATTGCATCACTGTAGTGACCATTATAAATTTCCAAGTAGTTATTATAATACGTAGTGAAGTCATCGCCTCGTACAGCAAAGTGTTCATTACTCATCGCTGTTACAACGATTCCTAGAAACGCAAAGGCACTACTCACTAGCATTGACCTAAATTCAGCATTAAAGCTATAACTCTGAATAAGAAGAAGAGTAACGGACAAATAAAATAAAAAGAATGGCGAGAATGCAAAAACTGCAACTAGTAGTAAGCAATAGAATAGGAATAGTAACTTATTTGTCATTTTTACTGAAATAATTTGTTTAAGAAAACTCGATTCGTTATCAGCTTAAAGTATATGGCTATTTTTTTTATTCCTTTACTTGCAGCTTTATCCTTTACTAAACTGATATAATCAATCCATTCATTCACTAACTTTGTGTCTATATCTGATATAAGGCCTAACTTTATCGCTTTCTCCATATCTTGAAGATATTGTTTTTTTATTCTTTCATGCTTCATTTTAACTAAATTTGCAGGAGCAGATAATGAACTATCATGAATTCGATAGTAAATGCCAGGATAATTGATAATCATCCCCTCTCCCAAATATAAGCCTCTAAGCAGGAAGGGGGTATCTTCCGTAGGGCATGTTGGCTCTAATGCATCAAATGAGTCTATAATGCTTCGTCTAAACACTCTTGACGCACCACTAGTAACGATTTTTTTTCCTGAAGTGTAGTCTGCAAGCGTAAAACGCTGATCACTCTCTAAATCACTCAAGCGCCCAATTTTTTCTCCGCTCTCATCAATCTTCTCATCATTAAAAGATAAAAACGAAACTTGTTCATTTCTAACAAAGCACTCTACGGCTTGGCTGACTCTTGATGGTAAAGACAAATCATCACCCGCAGCGATGGCAATTATTTCTCCTGTAGCCTTGCTCAAAGCAATATTTACATGTTGAGAAATGCCTGAATTTTTTTCATTTCTATTTAAAATGATGTTTTTATGTGGATATTGAGCACAAACTCTCTCAATAATTTCGAATGTATCATCATTCGAACAATCGTCGGAAAAAACATATTCAATATTTTCATAATCTTGTTCAAGTGCAGCTCTTATAGCCGACTCAATAAAATCTGATTGGTTGTAAGCAAGTAAAACAAAAGAAACCTTTTTCATATTTTATACCTAGTTCTATTTATATTTTTTTTCTGATAATCCGACTCATCCAAAACATCATTATAAAGAAATAAATCAAGTAGTTTAGGAAGTAAGCAAAGCTTAGCCCCTCCATTCCCATATTGTTAACAAAATAGAAGCACAAGAATGTATATGATGCAGAGAATGCTATTTCGGAGATAACAAACTCTTTCGTCATTGATTTAGAAAGCATCAAATATGAAATGAGCCATGAAGACATTTTTAATACGTTGCCTATTAACTGCCACTTAAATAGCACTAACATAGGATAAAAGTCTTTTGTAAAAAGAACCCAGATAATAAAGTCTTTCAATAGATAAACAAAAATTGAAATAATAGACACAAGTGGGACTATTACTAGAAAGCCTATCTGTAACTCTTTTCTCAACTCACTTTCTAATTTTATTTCAGACAACCTTGGAAGATAATAAGTAGCAAGAGCTGTAGTAATCACTAATAAGTAAGTTGAAGAAATATAGTTCATTGCTTGCCAATACCCTGCGGCATCCCAAGATATATTTTCACCTACATAATTTCGAATAACTATCATAGACATTGGAACTGCCAATGTCGATGCAAGCGTCATCAATGTATAGTTTAATAACCTTCTACTACTTTTCTTGTCAAACTTTGATGTGAAGTTTTTTATTATAATTTTGTTGTGCTTTCTTAACTTAATTAATAAGACAAAGCTTACTAAAGATTGATTTGTCACCAATGCAATGAGAGCACCATCCAACCCATAAAGATATACCAGAACCAGCGTTAAAATTAAGCCAAAGATACTTTGTGTAATATTTATGGAAATATAAGTTCTAATTTCCTTCAAACCATTTAGTATGGATAGTACCAATTGATTTAGCGAAAACAATGTTATTGTGATAGCAAACAAAGAAAAAACATAACTATATTCTTCTGTATCAAAAACATACTTCGACATTTCACTAGAGAATGTCATCATTAGAATACTAGTTATAATTGAACAAAGTAATGTAATTTTAAGAGCAGTGCTCCAAATCACCTTTGTATTGTCTGTATCGTCTGCATATTCAGCAGTATATTTAGTTACTCCTGAATTGATCCCCCCTTGCGCAAAAGCGCGGATCAAGCCTTGACTATTCTGCAATTGGCCAATTAATGCAAGACCGGAAGGCCCGATTAATACAGAAACAGCTTTGTTGATAACTAGGCCGGAGAGCATTTTTATGCCAGTAGCAAGAAAGCTAAGCATAGACGTTTTGAGTAAGTTCACTTAAAACCTAATTTTTTGTTTTTCTTAACTCAAAAACCAGCCCCCCCTTAGGTTGGCCTGGTTTTATAATTAATTTAAAGAGAGAAAGAGTTCACTGCATCGACCACAACACTTCTCTCTTGCTCACTCAAGTAAGGCGACATCGGTAATGACAGCACTTC
>NZ_JAWOVP010000014.1:0-92936 GCF_033339995.1 Vibrio sp. 1641 | reverse complement strand
GGTAAGCAGAGTTTTTGAAATGTAAGGCCTTTGAATAAGACAAAAGGCTGCCTCATCGCTAACTTTGCAACAGTGCCGCGCGACGAGCAGCAGCACCAGGAGCAGAAGCACGTCGAGAAAAAGCAACAGCAGATCGAGCAGCGCCCACGGCGGGCCGCTCGCATCGGATAAGTCGAAAAATCCGGCTAAAGTGGCCGAGCTGCACATCAGGCCGCGCGGTTTTCCTCCCTGATCGCCGGCGCGGTTTCTTCCTCCCTGAACCGCATGCAGACTTGCCGCCTCGGACACCCCGAGGCGGTTTTTTTTCGCCTCGCTCGAGCATCGCCGCATCCGACGATGCCGAGACGACCAGGCCGCGCACGTCGAGCTGCAGCATCGCCATTGCCGACGATGGCACCAGGTCGCCGGCGGTGGCCACCGACCTCGAGCTCGCATCGCCACATCCGACGATGCGCGCCGGCGTCGACCATCGCCAGGTCTGACGATGGCGGCCGCCCTGCCCTGGATCTCGCATCGCCATTTCTGGCGATGAGATCCACGGAGCGGCCATTTAGACCCGCCAATAACGACCCGGCCAAGATAAATCGCATGACGGCCTTTTTGGCCGGGGGTAGCATGACCGGACACTTTGCGTATGCCCAAAGGAGCCCGCAAGTATGCGCAGGACGAAGCCAGTAGCCGCGCCGATGGTGGCGCGGGTCTATCTGCGCGTCAGCACCGACGCGCAGGACTTGGAACGCCAAGAGGCGATCACTACGGCCGCGAAGGCCGCCGGCTACTACGTCGCCGGCATCTACCGTGAGAAGGCATCCGGCGCACGCGCCGACCGGCCTGAGCTGCTGCGCATGATCGGCGACCTACAGCCCGGCGAGGTGGTCATTGCCGAGAAGATCGACCGCATCAGCCGCCTACCTTTGCCCGAGGCCGAGCGCCTGGTGGCCTCGATACAGGCCAAAGGCGCACGCCTGGCCGTCCCTGGCGTGGTCGATCTATCCGACCTGGCGGCCGAGGCCCAGGGCGTCGCCAAGATCGTGCTGGAAGCCGTGCAGATCATGCTTTTTCGCCTGGCCTTGCAGATGGCCCGCGACGACTACGAGGACAGGCGCGAACGCCAGCGCCAAGGCATTGAGTTGGCCCGCCAGGCCGGGCGGTACAAGGGCCGCCGTGCTGATCCGAAGCGCCGCGCCCAAGTTGTCGCGCTGCGCAAGTCCGGCTACAGCATCAACAAGACCGCCGAGCTGGCCGGGTACAGTGCGGCCCAGGTGAAACGGATATGGGCCGAGGTCAGCCAGGCCGAAGCGAAGCAGCACGGCGCGTTCGTGGAGGACGCATTGACGGAAGCCGATGCCCTGGCCGCTGTCGGCCAGGATGAGCGCCAGGAGGAAAGGGCATGAAGAAGCCGAACCAAGACGACGAGCCGTTTTTCATCACCGAGGAGATTGCGGCCGAAATGATCGCCGGCGGCTATGAGTTCGAGCTGCCGCCCATTCCTTGCACCATCCGCCTACGCGACGTGCTGGAGCGCATGACCGATGCTGAGCTAGCATTGCAGCCGGGCGAGATCGCCGACCAGGAGCGTGAACGCTGCCGGCGCAAGCCGTGTTCAACCTCATGATCTGGTCATGGTATTTTTCATGGCACTGAGCCTGATAGTTCTTGCAAATTGTTGTCACTAAAGGGTTTTGTGTGCTTGTTTACAATCGAGTGGGAGTGACGGGCACTGGCTGGCAATGTCTAGCAACGGCAGGCATTTCGGCTGAGGGTAAAAGAACTTTCCGCTAAGCGATAGACTGTATGTAAACACAGTATTGCAAGGACGCGGAACATGCCTCATGTGGCGGCCAGGACGGCCAGCCGGGATCGGGATACTGGTCGTTACCAGAGCCACCGACCCGAGCAAACCCTTCTCTATCAGATCGTTGACGAGTATTACCCGGCATTCGCTGCGCTTATGGCAGAGCAGGGAAAGGAATTGCCGGGCTATGTGCAACGGGAATTTGAAGAATTTCTCCAATGCGGGCGGCTGGAGCATGGCTTTCTACGGGTTCGCTGCGAGTCTTGCCACGCCGAGCACCTGGTCGCTTTCAGCTGTAAGCGTCGCGGTTTCTGCCCGAGCTGTGGGGCGCGGCGGATGGCCGAAAGTGCCGCCTTGCTGGTTGATGAAGTACTGCCTGAACAACCCATGCGTCAGTGGGTGTTGAGCTTCCCGTTTCAGCTGCGTTTCCTGTTTGCCAGCCGGCCCGAGATCATGGGGTGGGTGCTGGGCATCGTTTACCGCGTCATTGCCACGCACCTGGTCAAGAAAGCGGGCCATACCCACCAAGTGGCCAAGACGGGCGCGGTCACCCTGATCCAGCGTTTTGGATCGGCGCTCAATCTGAATGTTCACTTCCACATGCTGTTTCTCGACGGTGTGTATGTCGAGCAATCCCACGGCTCAGCGCGTTTCCGCTGGGTCAAGGCGCCGACCAGCCCAGAGCTCACCCAGCTGACGCACACCATCGCCCACCGGGTGGGTCGCTATCTGGAACGGCAAGGCCTGCTGGAACGGGATGTCGAAAACAGCTATCTGGCCTCGGATGCGGTGGATGACGACCCGATGACACCCCTGCTGGGGCACTCGATCACTTACCGTATCGCTGTCGGTTCACAGGCGGGGCGAAAGGTGTTCACTTTGCAAACTCTGCCGACCAGTGGTGATCCGTTCGGTGACGGGATTGGCAAGGTAGCCGGGTCCAGCCTGCACGCCGGCGTGGCGGCCAGGGCCGATGAACGCAAGAAGCTCGAACGGCTGTGCCGGTACATCAGCCGCCCGGCGGTATCCGAGAAGCGGCTGTCGTTAACACGAGGCGGCAACGTGCGCTACCAGCTCAAGACGCCGTACCGGGACGGCACCACGCACGTCATTTTCGAACCATTGGATTTCATTGCAAGGCTGGCCGCCCTGGTACCGAAGCCCAGAGTCAACCTAACCCGCTTCCACGGGGTGTTCGCACCCAACAGTCGGCACCGGGCGTTGGTCACGCCGGCAAAACGGGGCAGGGGCAACAAGGTCAGGGTGGCTGATGAACCGGCAACACCAGCACAACGGCGAGCGTCGATGACATGGGCGCAACGGCTCAAGCGTGTTTTCAATATCGACATCGAGACCTGCAGCGGCGGCGGCGGCGCCATGAAAGTCATCGCCTGCATTGAAGACCCTATAGTGATCAAGCAGATCCTTGATCACCTGAAGCACAAAGCCGAAACCAGCGGGACCAGGGCGTTACCCGAAAGCCGGGCGCCACCGGCTGAGCTGCTCCTGGGTCTGTTTGACTGACGAGCCTGAAGGCCAACGATACCAATCAAAATGCTGCGTTCACAGCGCCGCGGCAGGGATCCGCCGTGCTGGTTGTCGGAAAAGGAGCCGCTAGTGGGAAAGAGGAGGGTAAATTTTCAGCGTTGCTGGCTCCCCGTCAGCCGGATTGGGTTGCATCGCAGGGGTGTCGAAAGAGTCAACTGCGGTCCAAAGCTGTTGGACTTGGGTGAAAAGGGCGTTTATTCTTCCTATACGTGCCGCGTTCCAGGCGGCGACTATGAGGGCTATGTCGATGCCCATGTGCGCCGGCTGGAGGCGCTACGCCGGGCCGGTATCGTCGAGCGGATCGACGCCGACCAATGGCGCATCCCCGATGATCTGGTCAGCCGTGCCGCCGCCCATGACGCCGGCCGAGACAGTCAGGCCAGCGTTCGCGTCCTTTCCCCGGTCGATCTGAACAAACAGATCGGATCGGACGGCGCGACCTGGCTGGACCGGCGGCTGATCCACGGCGAGACGGCCGACCTTGCGCCAACCGGCTTCGGGCAACAAGTCCGCGAAGCCATGGACCAGCGCCGCGAGCACCATATCGAACAGGGCGACGCCACCCGCAGCCGGGACAGCCGCGTCTTCTACCGGCGCAACCTTCTCGCCATCCTGCGGGAGCGCGAGGTAGCCGGCGTCGGATCGGATATGGCTTTGAGTAAGGGCCTGCCGTTCCGCGCCGCCACGGACGGCGAGAGCGTCAGCGGCAAGTTTACCGGAACCGTGCATCTATCGAGCGGCAAGTTCGCCGTGGTCGAGAAATCCCATGAGTTCACCCTTGTCCCGTGGCGGCCGATCATCGACCGCCAACTCGGCCGCGAGGTTATGGGCATCGTGCAGGGCGGGTCGGTGTCGTGGCAGTTAGGGCGGCAGAGGGGGCTGGAACGCTGAGTGCGCCCATGCCGCATTGCGAAGCAAAAGATAATCGGATAAAATGTAGCAATTCATATTCGTAAGCGTGGAGTAATCAGATGGGAAATTCCAAGTCAGCAGACAAGTAAGCCGCAACAACCAGTATTGTTGTTGCGGCGCTCTGTAAGGCTAGTCTCATCTGATTGCTGACGAGCAGACGTCGCCCGGTATTCCTTAATCGAGGGTTGATTCGTCATGACCACCACACGCCCCGCGTGGGCCTATACGCTGCCGGCAGCACTGCTGCTGATGGCTCCTTTCGACATCCTCGCTTCACTGGCGATGGATATTTATCTCCCTGTCGTTCCAGCGATGCCCGGCATCCTGAACACGACGCCCGCTATGATCCAACTCACGTTGAGCCTCTATATGGTGATGCTCGGCGTGGGCCAGGTGATTTTTGGTCCGCTCTCAGACAGAATCGGGCGACGGCCAATTCTACTTGCGGGCGCAACGGCTTTCGTCATTGCGTCTCTGGGAGCAGCTTGGTCTTCAACTGCACCGGCCTTTGTCGCTTTCCGTCTACTTCAAGCAGTGGGCGCGTCGGCCATGCTGGTGGCGACGTTCGCGACGGTTCGCGACGTTTATGCCAACCGTCCTGAGGGTGTCGTCATCTACGGCCTTTTCAGTTCGATGCTGGCGTTCGTGCCTGCGCTCGGCCCTATCGCCGGAGCATTGATCGGCGAGTTCTTGGGATGGCAGGCGATATTCATTACTTTGGCTATACTGGCGATGCTCGCACTCCTAAATGCGGGTTTCAGGTGGCACGAAACCCGCCCTCTGGATCAAGTCAAGACGCGCCGATCTGTCTTGCCGATCTTCGCGAGTCCGGCTTTTTGGGTTTACACTGTCGGCTTTAGCGCCGGTATGGGCACCTTCTTCGTCTTCTTCTCGACGGCTCCCCGTGTGCTCATAGGCCAAGCGGAATATTCCGAGATCGGATTCAGCTTTGCCTTCGCCACTGTCGCGCTTGTAATGATCGTGACAACCCGTTTCGCGAAGTCCTTTGTCGCCAGATGGGGCATCGCAGGATGCGTGGCGCGTGGGATGGCGTTGCTTGTTTGCGGAGCGGTCCTGTTGGGGATCGGCGAACTTTACGGCTCGCCGTCATTCCTCACCTTCATCCTACCGATGTGGGTTGTCGCGGTCGGTATTGTCTTCACGGTGTCCGTTACCGCGAACGGCGCTTTGGCAGAGTTCGACGACATCGCGGGATCAGCGGTCGCGTTCTACTTCTGCGTTCAAAGCCTGATAGTCAGCATTGTCGGGACATTGGCGGTGGCACTTTTAAACGGTGACACAGCGTGGCCCGTGATCTGTTACGCCACGGCGATGGCGGTACTGGTTTCGTTGGGGCTGGTGCTCCTTCGGCTCCGTGGGGCTGCCACCGAGAAGTCGCCAGTCGTCTAACCGACGACTGGTAGCAGGCCCGCTCCGATGCGGCGCACTAACCATCGAAACCTCGTGAATGTCGGTATCCTGTCTGGCAGGATACCGCTCATTTCCCTTGTTCAGTTCATCGCCGTCGCCGAGCATCTGAATTTTCGGCATGCGGCCAAGGCACTTGGTATCAGCCAGTCGAGCGTCAGCGCGCGTGTGAAAGCGCTGGAGGATAACCTTGGTGTCCTGCTATTTGAGCGCCATGCGCGGGGCGTTCGGCTAACAGACGCAGGCAGGCACTTCATGGAGCGTGTCACGGCGGGTGTCGATCAACTCGATCACGCAGTGAAGACCGCGGAGTGACGGGCACTGGCTGGCAATGTCTAGCAACGGCAGGCATTTCGGCTGAGGGTAAAAGAACTTTCCGCTAAGCGATAGACTGTATGTAAACACAGTATTGCAAGGACGCGGAACATGCCTCATGTGGCGGCCAGGACGGCCAGCCGGGATCGGGATACTGGTCGTTACCAGAGCCACCGACCCGAGCAAACCCTTCTCTATCAGATCGTTGACGAGTATTACCCGGCATTCGCTGCGCTTATGGCAGAGCAGGGAAAGGAATTGCCGGGCTATGTGCAACGGGAATTTGAAGAATTTCTCCAATGCGGGCGGCTGGAGCATGGCTTTCTACGGGTTCGCTGCGAGTCTTGCCACGCCGAGCACCTGGTCGCTTTCAGCTGTAAGCGTCGCGGTTTCTGCCCGAGCTGTGGGGCGCGGCGGATGGCCGAAAGTGCCGCCTTGCTGGTTGATGAAGTACTGCCTGAACAACCCATGCGTCAGTGGGTGTTGAGCTTCCCGTTTCAGCTGCGTTTCCTGTTTGGGGTCGTTTGCGGGAAGGGGCGGAATCCTACGCTAAGGCTTTGGCCAGCGATATTCTCCGGTGAGATTGATGTGTTCCCAGGGGATAGGAGAAGTCGCTTGATATCTAGTATGACGTCTGTCGCACCTGCTTGATCGCGGCCGCGATAGCTAGATCGCGTTGCTCCTCTTCTCCATCCGCGTTCCAAGCTGCGGAAAGGCACCCATAAGCGTACGCCTGGTCGAGCAGGCGACGCGGATCGACGTCCAGCGCACGAGAGAATGCGTCCGCCATCTGTGCAATGCGTCTAGGATCGAGACAAAGGTCGTCTCTGTCAGCCGGATCGTAGAACATATTGGCGGCGCCAAAGCCCACTTCACCGACCAGACCGACGGGATCTATCACCAGCCAGCCGCGACTGGAGAACATGATGTTTTCATGATGCAGATCGCCATGTAGCCCACGCAGTTCCGAGGCATTGCTCATCATTTGATCGGCTATAATCGCCGCGTGGACGTAGTCAGTTTGACAACCTGCGTTTTGATCATCGCGCGCCCGCTGAAACAAAGCTGCAAAGCGATCCCGGATCGGGAGAAGGGCAGAAGGCAGGGGTTCCTCAGATGCGGCATACAGCTTCGCCATTAGTTCCGCTGCAATTTCGGTCGCCTGGTAGTCGCCGTGCTCGGCAACGATGTGAGAGAGCATTCGCTCCCCGGCATATTCGAGCAACATCAGATTGTTCTCACGACCGAGCAACCGGACTGCTCCCCTCCCATTGCGCCATACCAGATAGTCGGCCCCGCGCAGTTCATCAGCAATGTCTTCTATAGGTTTCAATCCCTTGACGATTGCAGGAGTCCCGTCTGGCAATGAAACTTTCCAAACGAGGCTGGAAAAGGTGTCCGCAATGAGAACAGGTTGCGAAACGTGCCAATGAGCAGGAAAAACAGGCGGCATGAACATCAACCCCAAGTCAGAGGGTCCAATCGCAGATAGAAGGCAAGGCGTTCGCGGTCGGGGGCTTCGATCCCCAATACATTGAATAGGACAGCGAAGGCGCGCTCTGCTTCATCTGGCGCTGCCCAGTTCTCTTCGGCGTTAGCAATCATGAGTGCCAAATCGGCATAGCGATCTGCTGTTCCGAGCCGCCCAAGGTCGATCAGACCCGTGCATTGAAGAGTTTTAGGGTCCACCATGAAGTTCGGCATGCAGGGATCACCATGGCAAACAACCATATCGGTGCGCTCTTGGTCGAGCCGCACCGGTAGCTCTCGTTCGACACGAGCCAAAAGATCGAGCTGCGGCGTACTCTTGTCCTCGTCCGGTAAGAAGTCGGGATTGACGGCATTGCGGGACACCACATCAACGGCGCGTCCGAACATTCGCGACAGCCTGCGCTCAAACGGACATTGATCAACCGATAGGCTGTGAACAGCGCCAAGTTGCTGCCCCATTGACGGCCACGCTTTGAGCAAATCCGCTCCAGACAGATCAGCCGCCGGTACTCCCGGAATTGCCGTTATCACCAAGCATGCACCCTCCTGTTCCTCCTGCCAGTTGATGACCTCGGGGCAAGCCACACCTCGACCTTTGAGCCAAATGAGGCGGTCACGCTCTCCAGCGAGCTCACCGCGGCGGGAAGCAGGTGCGATTTTCGCGAAGGCATGCCCGTCACCACGTCGAAAAACAAAATCACCAGATTCTCCGCCTCTGACAGGCAACCAGTCAGAATGCGATTCACCAAAAAAAATATTAGTTCGATTCAATGGAGGTTCCTTCAGTTTTCTGATGAAGCGCGAATATAGAGAAATATCCCGAATGTGCAGTTAACGAATTCTTGCGGTTTCTTTCAGCGCCGCCAATACCGCCAGCCCGTCGCGCAAGGGGCGCGGCTCGTGTGTGCGGATGAAGTCAGCTCCACCTGCGGCGGCGGCAAGCTCTGCAGCGAGTGTCGCGGCCCCGACATCCCCCGGACCACGGCCTGTGAGCGCGCGCAGAAAGGATTTGCGCGAAACAGACAGAAGCACCGGCAAATCGAAGCGCAGCCGCAATTCATCGAACCGCGCCAGCACCGAGAGCGAGGTTTCGGGAGCAGCCCCCAGAAAAAACCCCATGCCGGGATCAAGGACAAGGCGGTTGCGTTTGATACCGGCACCCGTCAGCGCCGCGATGCGCGCGTCAAAGAACGCCGCAATGTGATCCATGATGTCGCCAGCGGGTGCCTCGCGCCGATCTGCCTGCCCGTCTTGCACCGAATGCATAACGACGAGTTTGGCAGATGATTTCGCCAATTGCGGATAGAACGCAGCGTCTGGAAAACCGCGAATATCATTGAGATAGGCCACACCACGCGACAAGGCATAGGCTTGCGTCGCGGGTTGATAACTGTCGAGCGAGACGGGAATGCCATCTGCCTTGAGCGCGTCCAGCACCGGCGCGATACGCGCGATTTCTGTGTCGGACGAAACAGGCGCGGCGTCGGGATTGCTGGATGCCGGACCGAGGTCGATCACATCTGCCCCCTCGGCCATCAGCTTACGCGCCTGCGCAATGGCTGCGTCTGGCGCCAGATACCGGCCTCCATCGGAGAAACTGTCCGAGGTTATGTTGACGATGCCGAAAATGATGAGCGATTTATTCATGGGGGCTTCTATAATAATAATAATCGAGCATGAGTCTCATACGGATGCTCGGGTCGAAAGGGAATCCCCAGGCGAGTAACCTGTTTGCGGTGATCCATTAGCTGCAGGAGCAGAATAGCATACATCTGGAAGCAAAGCCAGGAAAGCGGCCTATGGAGCTGTGCGGCAGCGCTCAGTAGGCAATTTTTCAAAATATTGTTAAGCCTTTTCTGAGCATGGTATTTTTCATGGTATTACCAATTAGCAGGAAAATAAGCCATTGAATATAAAAGATAAAAATGTCTTGTTTACAATAGAGTGGGATAAATGGACGCTAAAGAACTGAACCACATGATAGCTGAGGCCTACAGCCGGGATTTGCAAAAGCCTGAGCTGGTATCGTTCAAAGAGGTGAGTCGCTGGGGGCGTAAGTACGGTTTCCCCGTCGTATGCACTCTGGCCGATGAAAGTGAAGAAAAGCAGATCCACTGGGCTGCCAGTTTGCTCATTCAAGTAGCCGGTACTTGGCCGCGAGAAGATATGCCGGAATTGCTCACACCGGAACGGGGCTCCGCGCTGTTCAACGATGCGATGCAGTTATTGGCGAATGGGCTTGGAGCAGCAAATCAATTGCGCTGACAGCACAAACCTTGTCAATAAGCGGCCTTCATGGCCGTTTTTTTGTTTAAAGTTTGTTTTAACAGAACCATAATTAGATATTGCAGTATCATTTTATGATCGCTACAATCTTTCACATGTGAAAGTTTGGGGGTGGTCTTGATCACCTGCGAGAAACCAAAATAGAGGTGGGTATGGCAAAAGTAATCAGCTTCGCCAACCAGAAAGGCGGAGTGGGTAAGAGTACCCTCTGTATCCAGCAGGCCTTTTATCTGGCGTTACAGAAGAAAAAGAAAGTGCTGGTCTTGGATATGGATGGTCAGGGGAACACGTCCTCTCGACTGGCCCCCAGACGAGAGCTTGAGGATGGTGACTACGAGCCCATCCTCACAGGAACCAAAACCGCAGAGCTGTTCGCTTACGAGCTGGACGGCATTGAGGTCATGCACTGCCCTTGCGGTGCAGACCTCATTCATACGCCGAAAAACGACCCGGATCTGTTTGAGATGGAGGCTGTGCCTCTTGACCAGGCCATGAATCCGGCTCGCCATTTGGCTGAGCTGTTTGAGAACTACGACTACGTGCTGATTGATTGTCCGCCTAGCCTCGGCAGAAAGCTGGTGGCAGCGTTGGTGATGTCTACCCATGTGGCATGTCCAGTAAAGCTCTCTGGCTTCGCTGTGGACGGCGTAGAAGGTCTCCTGAACACGATTATTGGTGTGCGCGAGGCGTACAACCAAGATTTGGAGATCCTGGGCATCGTGATCAACGACATGGACCGCTCTGTCAATCACGACAAAGCCCTCAAGTCGCTGGAGAACACAGTTCCGGATCTGTTGTTTGAGAACAAAATTATGCACCGGCCTCCGCTCGATACGGCGACGACTGATGGCATCCCTGTCTGGGAGCTTCGCTATGGACATGTCGCGGCCAAAGAAGTTGAGGCGGTGTTGGAAGAACTATTAGAGAAGGTGGGCTAAGCGATGGCATTGAACAATTTAAAAGGCCTGTCCGAACTTGCTAAAGCCGCCAAAGGCAAGAAAGGCAAAGAGGTTCTTACCGTACCTGTTGACGACGTTGTATCCAAGGTCCAGGTTCGTAAGCGCTTCCGTAACATTGAAGAGCTGGCGGCAACCTTGCTGACCGAAGGGCAGCAGTCTCCGATCATCGTGTTCCCGAAGAACGAAGAAGGCAAGTTCGTCATCCAAAAAGGGGAGCGGCGTTGGAGAGCGTGTAAACACGCTGGTATCGAGACCATTGACTTGGTGGTGAATGATAAGGTCCAGAACAACTTGGACGAGACTGCTGGTGAGCTGATCGAAAACATCCAGCGGGATGACTTGACTCCGGTAGAGATTGCCGAGGCGTTAAACCTGTTTATTGAAGAAGGTTGGAAGCAAAAGGATATTGCTGATCGGCTCGGTAAGAATATCACTTTCGTATCTACGCATCTGTCGTTGCTCAAGCTACCTGACTGTGTGCGTGAGTTATACGATAATGAAGTATGTTCTGATACAGAGACCTTGAATAACCTTCGTCTCTTGTTCGATCTGAATGAAGAAAGATGTCGCGCCGTCTGCGCGGTGGCTATGTCTGACGGGATTACTCGTAAACAAAGCCGTGAGCTGCTGAATGATGCCAAACGTATCAAAGACGAAATGGAAAAAGGCCCACTGACTGGCTCCCACCAGAATGATGAGCTTGGCGCTGGCAACACCGACGAGCAATCCCTCAACTCGGGTGGGGATGGTACGTCGGAACAAACCGGGAATGACGACCTGAACCTTGCCCAGGAGGAACTGGAAGGGGGTAAAAATTCCAATGGTCAGGACGATGATGACGAAGACCCTTTGCGTGATGAAGAGGGTGAGCACAAAGATCCTGTCAAGCAGCCAGATAACAGCGGCAAGGACAAAGATGAAGAAGGCGGTGATGCTCTTCCTCCTCTGCCGAAGGACAAGGAATGGAAGAACGTCCGGGCTGACAGTTTGATTTTTGCTGTCAACGTTAACCTGGATGGCGAGACCAAACGTGGAGTCATCATGACCGACCGTGTTGCTCTGGTTCCGTCTACTGTCTGGGTTAAAACGCTCGATGGCGAAGGCAAGGAAAAGCATGTTCATGTGCCTGTGTCAGACATTGAACTCCTGAGTGTCGAAGGCTAATAAAGGAGGCCCAGCCAGAGAGGTTGGGCCTGTCAAGAACAGGTGAATATGAAGATCTCACAGGACATGAAAAGAAAATTTGCTTTGGTGAATGCCCTGTCTAAAACGGAGAAGCCAAGTCTCCAAGACCTTCACAAGGCAACAAATATTCCTGAATCAACGATCAAGAGACAGTTGTCTGCCCTGCGTGATGAGTTCGGAATGAATATCTTGTTCGTCAGGGAGTCTACCGGCGAACGAGGTGCCACCGGCTACTACATGCTGACAGACTGGGGGATCTTAGACAGGTCTTCGTTCTTGAACCGGTACGGAAAACTGTAAGGTGCCATAGAGCAGCGCATTGAATGCAAAACCCGCCAATCGGCGGGTTTTTTTATGCTGCCACGGTAGCGGCGGTTGCTGGAGGTTTTTCGGCGTAGTAGGCGATGTTCTTGGTTCGTCTGCTAAGGGTGTCTATGCCGACGATACTCAGCGTTTTGGGAGTGGTATTGCGGGACTCGAAATAATGGAATAGCTGGATCATGCAGCACTTCACCATCAACGGATCGATGTCTTCCAGGTAGATTGAGGCTTCTCTCAATGCTTCGGGACCGTGGTTCTCGATCAGGTTTTCCATCCAGTGAATGGCGTTGATGCCAGAACCACAGCAGGGCTCATAAAAGTCTGCCGAAGACTGTGAGCCAACAATGAGTGACATCAAGCGGCCAATCTCTGGAGGAGTGGGGAAGTAATTGGTGCCCTTCTTGTGGAAGCCAGACATGCTTAGGACGTAACCCAAAACATCGCTGGTGGGGTCGCGCTTAATGGCGGCAGACAGGACGTGAGAGAGCTCGAAGGCGACCGGCTGAAGTTCTTCCGGGATCTCCTCCTTGGCTGGGTATAGGCCAGTCTGCAAGTATGCCCACTGGTCAATAAAGGCCTCAACAAACCGAGATGTGCCCATTCTGTATCGGGACTGCTCGATGAGAGATAAAGCCTTGGATGTAAGTTGCTGTGTTTCTGGTGACATAAGCGCTCCAGTTTGTTCTGACGAAACATTCAAGAGGTAGAAACGAAGAACCCCGCCGAAGCGAGGTTCTTTGCTTTCCTGCCTGATCGCCTTAATGCCGAAGCAAAGACGTCTTGATAAAGTCGGGGCAACCGGACATTTCCCGGTCGATGAAGTCCTGACGTTTCGCCAGCGGCCATTTCATGAACGCCGCGAGCGGGATGCGCTTATTCGTGTTAGTATTGCCTTGCAGCATAACAAAGCTCCTTAATTGCTTGATTGTGTTGTAAGGGCTGCAACGAAGGTCGAAGAGCGATGCGGCCCTTATTTATGATTATTACAGCATCATAAAATAATATCAAGGGACAATAAAACGATACCAAGAAACAAAACTTTCACATGTGAAAGTCTCCCCGCTGTCCACCTCGCACACTCCAAACGCCCAAATAACTTGTCTATCTGCCCAAAATGGGCGCGTAAGCGTCCGATAGAAAGTAATTGTTAGTGAGATATTGACTACACGGAATATGGCTATATCATAGAATCATAAAATGATACTGTAAAAGTGATATGTATGCCAAAGCAAGCAAATCATCTCCGTTTGAAGAAACCTTGCGCCAACTGTCCATTCCGGAAGGAGGGCGCTATCGAGCTGGTCCCTGGGCGATTAGAAGGCATCATCAACGACATCGTTGAAAACGACATGACGACGTTTCATTGCCACAAGACCGTGCATTCAAAGTCAGGTGGTGAATGGGATGAAGAGGGTAACTATGCACCTTCGGGACAAGAGTCGATGTGTGCCGGTGCTGCGGCTTACTTGATGAAAATAGGCAGGCCGACAGTGGCTATGCGAATTGCCTTTGCGTTTGGTGATGCAAAGGTGTCCGACTGGGACGAAGCTCAAGAGCTGGTTGTCGAGCCTTTGGTACAAGGGGACCGAAATGAGTAAGCGATATGCGGTAGTGCCGCATCCGAAACTGAAACGAGAGTACAAAGGTCGGCTGGTCAGAACTACTCGGGTACTAAAAAACGGCTGGGGGGTGATCCCTCTAGGGGCTGTGGCAACGGTCACGCATCAGTCTCCCAAGGGATCAGAACTGACCTTTGAACCATGCGACTGCTGCGGCCTGAAAGCCATTATCAGTCATGTAAGCATGGACTCCATTGAATTTATCGAACCGATTACTGAGGAAGAAGATGGACGAGAACAAGCTCAACATTGAAACGGTCGATGGGCACAACGAGCTGGTAGTCAGCTTTTTGTCCAGAATGGTAAGCCTGAGTGACGAGGAAAAGCAGACAGTATTGTCCTGCCTTCCGGGCACCGGCAAACAAACAATCACCCAGCTCTATGAGGCGCTGCGTTCTCAAGGGCACCAGGATCTTGCAGAGAAGGTCGAACCATACCTCCAGCAGGGGGTGTTTGGGCCGATCTTCGATAACGCCAAGTCCAAGGTGTTCGTTCGGGACGAAGCGCCTTTTTTCCTCATGGATGAAAATCCTTTGAACTGGGATGACGCTAAAGCATTCAATCGCCTACGTATGAGTACGACCTGTGTTCTTGGCCGTGGCGGCTGGACTATCGGTGAGCGCTTTGATGACCGCTTTGATACCGAGGTGGGCGGAACACAGCTTATCGTCACCCAGTCACTCAACGAAAAAGGTGAGATTGAAGGAGGACTTCCTACCTCGATGTCGCTGAATGACTTTGCTGAGTTCCCTAAACAGCCAAGGCCTCCTCAAATAGTCGATTACCAGGAAGACAAGCGATACACGCTTGAGGAAGCGGAAGCTATCCCTGAGCTCGCACCAGTGGTTCAGCGTCTGAAAGAGCGCATCGAAGAGTATGAGGAGAGAAGAGCCCATGATTGACATGACATGCCGCCTCTGTGCTGGTTCCGGTGTTTATGACTTTTCCCCTTCCAAAGAAACCTGCGGTATGTGCCAAGGGCATGGGAAATTTGCTGACGCCAAAGCAATGCTGGTGGCTGCCATCGAGCTGGCAAAGAAGCAACGCGAGCCGGTCATTGAAGTGGTAATGGGGTTGGTGCTCCAGGGTGTGGATGTTAGAGGGAAGGAGCCTGGAGAGCGGTTCAAGGCTGCTCAGGCCTTTAACGCCCCAGGGCACAACCTATTACGATACGGGTGGGATGCTTGGGAGCTCTATGCCCTCCATGAGGGTGTAAGTCCAGAACTTGCATCGCTTGGCCGAAGTGTGATGCGCGAGTGGCATAGCCATTCATGGGGCCGGTTCAGTGGAGAGGTAGGCTTTAACGCCGCCGAGATCATGATCAAACAGGCCAAAGACAACCCAGAAAAAGCAGAAGAGCGCTGGGCGTTCCTGCTTAGTGAAGAATGGATGGTGGAGTAATTGTCGTGACAGAACAAACCAATAAGAAATTGATGCTGGATGAGTCTCCAGATATGCCCCTGCAATTCAAGTGGAGAAAGTTTGGTGGTGCGATTTTTACTGCCACGCAAACAATGGAGCACGTCAAGGAAGGACGTAAGCTCGGGCCGACTCCAGCAGGGATGCTACCTCAAGAAGTGTGGCTGAACCGCCTGATCGCTATGGAAGAAACCCTGCCACGAGGGAAGTTTTTTGACAGATTCCGCCGCCGCGACAAAAACGAGCAGTATGACTTGGCCGCCGATCATCTCCGTCTTGTCGGACAGAAAAAGCGATAGGGGGATAGATGAAAGCCCAGGCATACCCACCATCAGTCATTCGTAAAGGCGCTGTGTTGTACGCAGCCCTTTATTACATCTCTGATGATGATAAAGCAAAGGTCGAGGTTACAGAGTGGATAGTTCGCTCTATTCAGAAACGACGCAACTCAACCAGCGATCAACGCTATGTCAATCTTGCCCAAAAGTTAGATGGGATTACGTGGGGGAAAAGGTCACGGAAGAATGGGGACTTTGGTTGGTTGCCATCTATACCGAGCTGGTGTTTGAAGCAGTTCCGGGAAGGTGGCGAATTGCCTTTTGGCGTTTATACGACGCGACTGGCCGCTCTCAAGTTTGCGAAAGTCAGCTTGCAGGAAGAGGTCCAATATTGCGAGGCCGAGCTGAAAAAGCCTCAGACAGAAGAGGATACTCAGGAACTCCAAGAGGAGCTGGCGGAGAACCAGAGACTTCTGAAAGCTGCTGGAGCAATGGTGAAGCGCGAGCAAAACAAGAAGAAAAGAGGTTGACCAATGTTACCGATCGTCTCCCCCTCCGTAGTAACCAAACAACTTGCGTTCAATCGAGTAGGCGATAAACGCAAGGTTAGGGTTTCGTCCAACTTTTTGGATGTTATGGGGTTCAAGCCAGGTATGGGCATCGCCGTTGAGCCAGGGGAGGGGATGGGCGGTTTTTCGGTGATCCCAGCGACCGATGAACTACAGACACACCAGGTTTATCAGCGCCGGTATCAACCAAAGAGTCGCTCCAACAACCCGCTGGAAACCGTTATTGAGTTTTCTGGACAAGGGCTCATAGATAAGTGCTTCCCTCGCTATACAGAGCGTTTCCACGTCGAAATGCGAAAAGGCCGAGTAGTCTTCACTCCTGTCGCAAACAGAGCCTTTGCCATTGCGGATCGGTTCAGAAAAACCAGCCCTTTCCGTGCCTTTGTGGCATTGACTGGCGGGGTAGACATTCATGTTATGGAAGCGCTTGGCTGGAAGGCTGAGATTGTTTTGGAGCATCGTCCAGTTGAAGCCAGAGACAGAGCATCCGGGCGGAACCTGAGTGAAGTACATGCGCTCAATACGCTGGTGAACAGCTCCCCGCGTATCCTGCTGAATGAAGACATTCATCACCTGGAGCTGGATCGCCTTGGAGCCTTGCTGGCGGAGTGCCCACCAATTGGTTTGGCCCATTACTCGTTGGGGTGTGATGACCACTCAAACGCCAAAAGTCCAAGGGACAAAGAGCGTTCTCTTGAGGATCTCTCCACCATGCTCGACATGGTTTACCCGGCACTAAAACAGATCGAGGTCGTGAACCCTGCCGTCGTGCTGGTGGAAAACGTCCCGAACTTCAAAGCATCCGGAGCCGGGGCGATGATGGGAACGACACTGCGGCGGATGGGGTACTTCCTCACTGAGATGGTCTTGAACGGTCTGGATTTCGGCGCTTACCAGGGGCGAGAACGCTATTACATGGTGGCGTCGGTCTTCCCTGGGTTCGTTCCACCGAAACCTGAGCAGAGAGCTGGTGGACGATTGTGGCCGGTGATCGAGAAGCACCTCGGGGATTGTGCTGACGTCACAGTGTTGAAGTCAATTCAGGCCAGAGAGTCAACTTCTCGCAGGATGCCTGCGTTCTTGACGAGAGAAAGCACCAGTTGCCCGACCATCCTCAAGTCTCAGGATCGTGGGGTAAAGGATGCAGTGTACATCCAAGACGGTGGCCGCATTTACAAGCCATCGGTCGATCTGGTTCAGGAGTTGATGTCGATACCTGATAGCTTTGATGTTTCGTGGATGGCAAAAGAACAAGCGACAGAAACGCTTGGGCAGAGTGTGGATTACAGATTGCATTCAGCGGTCATGGCCGCAGTTCGGGATCACCTGAATGTGAATTGCGGTCGCCATACCGTGGTGCAGCACGGTATCAGAAGTAAGGAAGGTAGATAATGGCAGTCATTTACTACGGCGAGGGAACCCATGACGCCGGTTTCGTCGGGTTCCGTGTCGCACGAACAGTTGGGGTGGCGGATGATTACCGGCAGGAATACTTCTCCTTGAGAGAGTATTCCTACGCAACAGCTCACCGGCTGGCCTACAGCTTGGACCGAAAGTGGGAAGCTGAGGCAGAAGAGGTGAAGCGTCAGAATAAGACTTGTAAGCGGCGACGCAACTCCGGGCCAAACATCATTGCTGAGGGGCTGAGGGCTTATATCAGCATTGAGAACCGGAGCCGGATGGGGGTGAAGAGAACCTACTTCGCGCCTTGTTTTCTCGTCACAAAGCCAGGCTACGGCAATGGGGATATTGCTTTCAGGATTTCCACTCATGGCTACGCAGAAGCCTACGAAAAGGCGGTGGAAAAATATTGTGAGATCCATGATTTGACGGATGAGCAGTATGTTGAGTTGCTTGACCGTATGCCGAGTACAGAGGTGTTCACTGGATACCTGCTGAATGCTCTTTTAATGCGCGGCCATCGCGCTACAAAAGCTGAAATACTGAGTAAGCTGGGGGCTGAGAAGAATGAAGAGGACATTGCCAATGGCAAAGGGAAAAGCGGCCAGAACAGAGTGCGTTGCCCAGAGTATCGGTGGGCGCAATAACAGCGCCACCAGCTTTTGGGACCGTATTTTAACAGTTGAGGAGACGGCCACACTCATTGGCGTCAGGATCTCTGAGCTCAAAGACGCGGTGCGCTATCAGAAACTCCTGAAAGGGAAGGCAGCTCCAGAAGTACATTCGGTATCAGGAACTGGGAAACTGTTTTTTGATGGGCGATCCATTAAATCGTTCATAGAGGACTAACCGGTGGATCTGGATCAAAAGCAAGAACCGTGGATCAGCGTCAACGACAAGATGCCGGTCGTCGGTGTGCCTGTTCATTGCCAGCTTAAAGGATGTTGGTCGGGCAAAATTGTTGAGTACGACTTGATCCATGTTCAGGAAGATGATTGTTCGTGGCGAACGGCGGACGACAACTCGGAAGTCAGCTATGACTTCGATGTCATCACCTGGAGACCTATTTAGGTTTGGGAGTCTTGCATTATCCGGCGGTTATTGCCGTGAAAATACGGATGTTCAAACCATGTTTTATAGCAACACCTCCTTGGGGGCGGAATTATGTTTTTTGATAACAAAGTAGAATCTCACTCGCTCGTAATGGGAGCCAGCGGGAAGGGTAAATCGGTCTTGTCCGAACAAGTGCGGAAAAATGCGAGGCTGCGCGGTGATCTGCTGGTGGATACTGAAATGTACCGTGAAGGTCGAGGGTTGAAACCATACGAGCATGAGTACGCTCGTCGCTTAGTTCTGGGGCTAAGTGGACCGTTGCCGCGTGAACTGCGTGGGAAGCCGGTGACGGTTATCTCTGATGTGTCCAGGCCAAAAAAGGTAAAGCGTCAGCCAAAGCAATTTGTTAAGACCGTGAATGGCGTAACCCTTGAACGCCAATTGGTGGCCGATGCAAGAGATCAGTTGGAAATGCAAACAGGCGTCTGGCTCAAACAACCACAGCTCATCGAGCTGATGGAAGAGTCGGGCATAGACGAAACTCTGGCCGATTTTGGTGAGGCTGAAACACAGATCCGAGAAATGCTGGCGGATGCGTTGGCGATGAAACTGGTAGGACGCTCATGGCCCAAGTGTGGAGCCCTCTATAACGCGGCAGAAAAGTCCGACGTTAACTTCTCCTCCGAGCTTGATGCTGCGGCCAAAAAAGCTGGATACATGGTTCGCTAAATGGGATTTGGTGTGGACAAGATAGATCGGCAAAGTTGGCTCGTTAAATTCAGGCGAGCGAAGTGTCAGGACACTTTAGACACGATGAGGGATGCGGCCATTCGCAACTATGAAGGGAATATTCGTGTTATCGCGGATATTGTATTGGCCCATGAGGCGAGAGAGACAGAAATTGAAAAAGGGATGTTTTGTCGAATAGTTAGATAGTCTGATGGGCTATCAGGTGGTGATTATGAAAAAGAGAATACTTCATCTGCCCGTAAAAAAGATTTACTTCGATCAGATCAAATTTGGAGAAAAACCAGATGAATATCGCCTCGTTACAGACTACTGGATAAAAAGACTAGAGGGGCGCGAGTATGATGAAGTCCATGTTAAGTGTGGCTACCCAAAGGCTGGAGATATGTCCAGGATAGAGATTCGCCCTTGGCGTGGCTTCTCAAGGAGTGTTATAACGCACCCGCACTTTGGAGATTGTCCGGTTGAAGTATTCGCTATCCATGTGAATTGAATGGTGTATGACAACTGTGCTTGGTAGGAAAATCAGGTATCAAAAGAAATTGGGTTATTAAAAATTAGGGGCCATCGGCCCCTTAATTGTTTTAGTCTGTGAACATTGAACAATCGAGGTGGGATAGTGCTTGTTCGTAGCTGTCTTTGTTGTTCGTCTTACGTAGTTCCACCAGCTCAACAATCACTGGACTTAAAGCCAGAGATTGAGGCTCCCAGACGCGCTTGCATTTGACCGCCATGTTGGCATTTACGTCTGTAACAACGTAGAGAAACTCAGGCGCTTCTTTCAATGTCCCCAGGCCCTTTGCCATATCCACAGCCTCAGAGTTCTTATAGCTTCGAGTAAAGCTCAGCTCGTCTTGGGGAATGTAGCTGGCAGTCGCCGCAGCCAAACCTGACACCATGCCTTTACCTGCGCTTTTTGCAATGGCCGAGCTGGTAGCTAAAGTTGGCATTACGGCCTGCCCCATTTGGCTGGCGGATGCCGCCGCCAAGCCTGAGGCGATGTTCTTCCCTGCATCTTCGGCAGTGGCTGAGCTGGTGGTGAGCATCGCAGTTAAAATGATTGTTCCAAACATACTTAATTCCTCTATCAATCCATAAAGTCCGACTTTTTGAAGGGCATAGTGCCTTTGCAATCGGGATAGGCGGTGCAGCCCCAGAACTTAGAAGCTCGCTTCTTGCCGGGCGCTTTTCCTTTCCTGAGACGCATCGGGCTACCGCAATCTGGGCAGTCTGGACAATCCTCAGCCGCGATACGCTTCTCGGGTTTCCCTCGGTTGTCTGGGAACGTCTTCTTGCAAGCCTCGTTCTGGCAGCCCCAGAAAAATCCGTTCTTCCCTTTGATCCGGTGCATCTCTCCACCGCAGTTGAAGCATTCGTGTGAAGGCGGCTTAGCGCCCTCGAAGGCTTTAGCCATCGCGCCACCTTCTTTGGTCAGAACCGGTGCGGGCACTTTGAGCTGCTCAACCATTTGGCAGATCCAGGTGGAAATCTGCTTCATGAAGACAGACATATTCCCGGAGCCGGAGGCGACTTTCTCAAGCTCCTGCTCCCAAGCCGCAGTCATGCCGGGTGATTTGATGGCTGGTGGAAGCACTGCGATAAGCGCATGAGCCTTATCAGTTGCAAGCAGTACCTTTTTCTGACGTTTGAAGTAGCCTTTATCAACAGCGCCCTGGATGATGCTTGCGCGTGTTGCTGGAGTGCCTAAACCGGCTGTGTCTTTGAGAATTTGCTTGAACTTCTCCTCAGTCACGAACCGGGCAATGTTCTCCATCGCGGCAAGCAATGTGGCTTCGGTGAAGTGCGGTGCTGGCCGCGTCATTTTGTTTGCCAGCTCGGCACCATTAAGCAAAGCGGGTTCGCCCTGGCTAACCCTGGGGAGCTTCTCTTGTTCAACCGGCGCGTCGGTGTCTTCCCCCTCGTCCTTGGGACTGCTTTCACTATCAGAAGCAAACAAAACCTTCCAGCCTTGTTTGGCAGGTGTCTTACCAGAGGCCGCAAAGAGGTGACGCCCACACTGCACCTCGATGGAGGTTTTGGTGAACTCGAACTCGCTGTAGAACTGCGCGATGTAGAAACGACGGATGGCGTCGTAAAGATTGAACTCGATCTCAGACATGGCACTGATGTCTGTTCTGGCCGGTGTTGGAATGATCGCGTGGTGCGCGGTCACTTTGGCGTCATTGAATACCCTGGCCTTGCGATGAGGATCTGCGCCAGCCACCAGCCCAGAGACGTTCTGATCGGACAAAATGAGCGCCTGGAGAATGTCCGGAATGTCTTCCTTTTGGCTCTCGGGTAGATAACGACTATCAGTACGAGGGTAGGTGGTCGCTTTGTGCGTCTCGTACAGAGCTTGAGCTGCATCCAGTACCTGCTGAGCGGTGTATCCCCATCGTTTGCTTGCGTATTGTTGCAGCGACGTTAGATCGAAGGGGAGGGGGGCTGACTCTTTACCTGGTTTGGTTTCTGCTTTGCTGATAACAGCATTGGCACCATTGACCTGGGAGGCTACCTGCTCGGCATAGGCCTTATTGACGCACCGGCCTTGCTCGTCACTGCACTCTTCTGGTGGTATCCATTGGGCGGCAAACTGTCCATTCTGTACGGACACGTTCACACCCAGAGTCCAGTATGGTGAGGGGGTGAAACCGGCGATCTCTCGGTCCCGTTGACAAACAAGAGCGACGGTTGGGGTGATAACCCTGCCAACGTGAAGAGTGTGGTTGAAGCCGACATCTCGGGCCAGCACTGTGTAGAGGCGGCTCACGTTCATGCCTACCAACCAGTCAGCGCGTTGCCGTGCCAATGCGGCGTAGTAGAGTGAGACCGTATCCTTGCCATCCTTTACGTTGTTCAGCGCTTTCTTGATGCTTGACTCATCGAGAGCCGTCAAACAAACCCGGCGAATAGGGCCAGAGTAGCGGAATCGATCCAGAAGCGAACGGGCGATAGCCTCACCTTCTCGGTCGTAGTCCGTTGAGATGTAGATGGTGCTCGCCTTTTTGACCAGTCCCTCAACAATTTTGTACTGTTTGAACGCACTCTTGCGAACGTTGTACCGCCATGACTCTGGTGCAATAGGGAGGGTCTCCAGTGACCATGACTTGTAGCGTTCGTCATAATCGTCTGGCATATACAATTCCAGCAGGTGGCCGAACGCCCACGTAATAACGCGGTTTCCTCCATCATGGAGAAATCCATCACCTCGTTGGGAGGCCTTCATTACGCCAGCCAAATCTTTGGCCTGAGAAGGCTTCTCGCAGATATAAAGGTCCATTAAGCAGCTCCTCTCATCTTTGATTCCAGATTCGCCAGCTCAGCCCAGCTTTGGGCCAGACCTTTGACTTCGGGGTAGTCTCTGGAGAGGTTTTCGAGGACTCCAGAAATGACATAGGCCGCTTCGCGGGAATTACCCCTCGAACCGGCCTCCTGGAGCATGATTGATAAAGCGTCGAAGAGCTCAGCCTTACGGCTTGGCTCTGTCTGGTTTCTTATTTCAGAGCTTTGCATGGGTTCACCACTGAATAGGGACGCACGGACTCGCGCACAATGCGGCGATCTGCGTCAGTTACAGCCTGGCTGGTGCAAAAGTGCGTCCAGGCATTCAGATAATCTTGATAGGTGTGGGTAGGTGGTATGCAGCCGGTTACAACATCCTTGGGGATGTTTGTAGTCCCCTCGGCTTCCACAAAGCGCCAATCGTGCTCGTCCATACCTTTGCCGCCATCGCAATAGCGTTCCCAGCGTGACAACTCGTACAGCGAGTAGCCTTTGCCTTTATTCATGGACTTGAAGGTATTGATGGCTTCGTTCACATCCCCGTGCTGCTTGATCCCTGCTGGAGTTTTATCTGAACCAGCGGAGTCATCTTTGACCTTGTTCATCGTTGCGCTGACATTACCGTCGCCCAGCACATGGATATAACCAGGTTGACGTAATGCAGCACCACCGCGCCCCATGTTGTCCCATGCCATCGACAGTTCCCGGCTAACTCGGGCAGGTTTGTCATTTTCGGCAGGGGCAGTCTGGGGCTGAGGCTTTTGCTCGGGGGCGTTAGAGGCACACCCGGCCAGAATTGCCACTCCCAGAATTGCTATCAGTTGTCTCATCGTGTCGTTCCTCATCAAAAATTGTCGATGAGCCCATTCTAAAAGGGGGGGGATGGAAAGCTGGTTTCTCAAACTGCCCAAATTGGACAGATAGGCGTGTGTGCGATCTAAAGGTGTTTTGAGAGCATGTAGCGACGAGAAATACGATAGGAATATGGTCAACCTACATGCTGAAAGCCCTTAACAAGTTATTTGGTGGGCGAAGTGGAGTGATCGAGACCGCGCCGAGCGCCAGAGTGTTGCCGCTTAAAGACGTGGAAGATGAAGAAATCCCTCGATACCCACCTTTTGCCAAGGGCCTGCCAGTGGCCCCACTAGACAAGATACTGGCAACCCAAGCTGAACTGATTGAGAAAGTGCGGAACTCTCTCGGTTTCACTGTGGACGACTTCAACCGGCTTGTTTTGCCGGTGATCCAGCGGTATGCCGCGTTTGTTCACCTGTTGCCAGCTTCCGAATCACACCACCACCGTGGCGCTGGTGGTCTGTTCCGACATGGGCTTGAAGTGGCCTTCTGGGCAGCTCAGGCATCTGAGTCAGTTATCTTTTCCATCGAGGGGACGCCTCGGGAACGCCGTGACAATGAGCCGCGTTGGAGACTGGCGAGCTGTTTCTCTGGGCTGCTGCATGATGTGGGTAAACCGCTCTCGGATGTGTCCATTACGGACAAAGACGGGTCAATCACATGGAACCCGTATTCGGAGTCACTTCATGACTGGGCACACCGTCACGAAATCGACCGTTACTTTATCCGGTGGCGCGACAAGCGACACAAAAGACATGAGCAATTCTCGCTGCTGGCGGTGGATCGAATTATTCCGGCTGAGACTCGGGAGTTTCTGTCCAAGTCTGGCCCGTCCATCATGGAAGCGATGCTGGAAGCTATCTCAGGAACCAGCGTCAATCAGCCTGTGACCAAGCTGATGCTTCGCGCTGACCAAGAGAGCGTCTCACGGGACCTTCGCCAGAGTCGTCTCGATGTGGACGAGTTCTCCTATGGTGTGCCCGTCGAGCGTTACGTGTTCGATGCCATCCGCCGCCTGGTTAAAACCGGAAAATGGAAGGTCAATGAGCCAGGCGCGAAAGTCTGGCACCTCAACCAAGGTGTATTCATTGCCTGGAAACAGCTTGGGGACCTTTATGACTTGATCAGCCACGACAAGATCCCCGGTATCCCACGAGACCCTGACACACTGGCCGACATTCTCATCGAACGTGGTTTTGCTGTACCAAACACGGTGCAGGAGAAGGGTGAACGTGCGTACTACCGCTACTGGGAAGTTTTGCCTGAGATGCTCCAGGAGGCGGCGGGTTCGGTGAAGATCTTGATGCTCCGACTCGAATCAAACGACCTGGTGTTTACGACTGAGCCTCCTGCGGCTGTTGCTGCGGAAGTTGTTGGTGATGTTGAGGACGCTGAGATTGAGTTCGTTGATCCTGAGGAAGCCGATGACGGTGACGACCAAGAGGAAGGTGAAGCAGCTCTGAACGATGACATGTTGGCCGCAGAGCAGGAAGCAGAGAAAGCTCTAGCTGGCCTTGGCTTTGGTGATGCGATGGAGATGCTGAAAAGCACCTCCGATGCTGTCGAGGAGAAGCCAGAGCAAAAAGATGCGGGACCAACGGAATCATCTAAGCCTGACGCTGGCAAGAAGGGTAAGCCGCAGAGCAAACCGGGCAAAGCAAAACCGAAGAGTGATACGGAGAAACAACCCCATAAACCAGAGGCAAAAGAGGATCTGTCCCCTCAGGACATTGCCAAAAACGCACCACCTTTGGCAAACGACAATCCGTTACAAGCACTCAAGGATGTTGGGGGTGGACTGGGGGACATCGACTTCCCGTTTGACGCATTCAACGCATCGGCAGAGACAACCAGCACTGACGCAACAAACTCAGAAATCCCAGATGTGGCAATGCCCGGAAAGCAAGAGGAGCAGCCAAAACAGGACTTCGTTCCACAAGAACAAAACTCCCTGCAGGGCGATGACTTTCCAATGTTCGGTGGTTCTGATGAACCGCCATCATGGGCGATTGAGCCGCTCCCTATGCTGACTGACGCACCAGAACAACCAACGCACACGCCAGAAATGCCGCATACGGACAACGTTAATCAGCATGAGAAGGACGCAAAGACCTTGCTCGTTGAGATGTTGTCTGGATACGGGGAAGCATCGGCGTTGCTTGAACAAGCGATCATGCCTGTTTTGGAAGGTAAAACGACGCTGGGCGAAGTCCTATGCCTGATGAAGGGGCAAGCCGTCATTTTGTACCCGGATGGCGCTCGGTCGCTGGGTGCGCCGTCAGAGGTTCTCTCGAAGCTGTCCCACGCCAACGCGATTGTTCCGGACCCGATTATGCCAGGTCGCAAAGTTCGTGATTTCAGCGGAGTGAAGGCAATTGTACTGGCGGAGCAGCTTTCAGATGCAGTCGTGGCGGCCATTAAGGATGCCGAGGCGTCAATGGGTGGATACCAGGATGCCTTTGAGCTCGTCTCTCCCCCTGGCTTGGATGCAAGCAAAAATAAGTCTGCACCGAAACAACAAAGCCGAAAAAAGGCGCAGCAGCAGAAGCCTGAGGTTAATGCCGGTAAAGCCTCGCCTGAACAAAAGGCGAAAGGTAAGGACTCCCAGCCACAGCCGAAGGAGAAGAAGGTCGATGTTACTTCTCCGGTTGAAGAGCAACAGCGCAAGCCGGTCCAAGAAAAACAGAACGTGGCTCGCCTTCCTAAGCGGGAGGCTCAACCGGTGGCTCCTGAGCCCAAAGTTGAGCGTGAGAAGGAATTGGGACACGTCGAGGTGCGAGAAAGGGAAGATCCAGAGGTTAGGGAGTTTGAGCCGCCTAAGGCGAAAACAAACCCGAAAGACATCAACGCGGAAGATTTCTTGCCGTCTGGTGTTACGCCTCAGAAAGCACTCCAGATGCTCAAGGACATGATCCAAAAACGCTCGGGCCGATGGCTCGTGACACCTGTCCTGGAAGAGGATGGCTGCTTAGTAACCAGTGACAAAGCCTTCGACATGATTGCCGGTGAAAACATCGGCATCAGCAAACACATCCTCTGCGGGATGCTGAGCCGGGCACAGAGACGCCCTTTGCTCAAGAAACGTCAGGGAAAATTGTATTTAGAGGTAAATGAAACATGACAATGAGTTATGACCCGCTCGCCTACGAGATGCCGTGGCGGCCCAACTATGAAAAAAATGCTGTAGCAGGCTGGCTTGCCGCCTCCGGCGCGGCTTTGGCCGTAGAGCAAGTCAGCACGATGCCGCCGGAGCCATTCTATTGGATGACGGGGATCTGTGGCGTGATGGCGATGGCTCGTTTGCCCAAGGCTATCAAACTTCACCTGCTCCAAAAGCATTTGAAGGGGCGTGATCTGGAGTTTATTTCCATTGCGGAGCTCCAAAAGTACATCAAGGACACGCCGGACGATATGTGGCTTGGTAGTGGGTTCCTGTGGGAAAACCGCCATGCCCAGCGCGTGTTTGAGATCCTGAAACGCGACTGGACTTCCATCGTAGGGAGAGAGTCCACGGTCAAAAAGGTTGTCCGGAAGATACAGGGTAAGAAAAAGGAGCTGCCAATCGGCCAGCCCTGGATTCACGGGGTAGAGCCCAAAGAAGAGAAGCTGATGCAGCCACTCAAGCACACTGAGGGGCATTCGCTGATCGTTGGGACCACCGGCTCGGGCAAGACCCGTATGTTCGACATCCTGATTTCACAGGCCATTCTGCGTGGGGAAGCCGTGATCATCATAGACCCGAAAGGGGATAAGGAGATGCGGGAGAATGCCCGACGTGCCTGTGAAGCTATGGGGCAGCCGGAAAGATTCGTCTCATTTCATCCAGCATTCCCGGAAGAGTCGGTGCGTATCGACCCTCTGCGTAACTTCACCCGCGTGACTGAAATCGCAAGTCGTTTGGCAGCGTTGATCCCGTCCGAAGCAGGGGCCGACCCGTTCAAATCATTTGGATGGCAGGCACTGAACAACATCGCTCAGGGCTTGGTCATCACTCATGATCGTCCCAACCTGACAAAGCTCCGCCGATTCCTTGAAGGTGGCGCTGCTGGCTTGGTCATCAAGGCCGTTCAGGCTTACTCAGAGCGAGTTATGCCCGACTGGGAGGCAGAAGCAGCGGCTTACTTGGAAAAAGCCAAAAACGGTTCGCGTGAGAAGATCGCTTTCGCGTTGATGAAGTTCTACTACGACATCATCCAACCTGAGCACCCGAACTCTGACCTGGAAGGCTTGCTGTCGATGTTCCAGCACGACCAAACCCACTTCTCCAAGATGGTGGCGAACCTCCTGCCGATCATGAATATGCTGACGTCCGGGGAGCTAGGCCCTCTGCTGTCTCCAGACTCATCTGATCTGAGCGACGAACGCCAGATCACCGATTCCGCAAAAATCATCAACAACGCTCAAGTTGCTTATCTGGGGCTCGACTCCCTGACCGACAACATGGTTGGTAGTGCTATGGGGTCCATCTTCCTGTCAGACCTGACAGCGGTTGCCGGTGACAGATACAACTACGGCGTCAACAACAGACCCGTAAATATCTTTGTTGATGAGGCTGCCGAGGTGATCAACGACCCGTTCATCCAGCTCCTGAACAAAGGTCGCGGTGCGAAACTTCGTCTTTTCGTTGCAACTCAGACTTTTGCTGACTTCGCAGCTCGACTGGGTAGCAAAGACAAAGCGCTCCAGGTGTTGGGGAACATCAACAACACGTTTGCTCTGCGTATCGTCGATGGTGAAACCCAGGAGTATATCGCGGATAACCTGCCGAAGACCCGGCTCAAGTACGTCATGCGGACTCAAGGCCAGAACTCGGATGGCAAGGAGCCCATTATGCACGGAGGCAACCAAGGCGAGCGTTTGATGGAGGAGGAAGCTGATCTGTTCCCAGCCCAGTTATTGGGAATGCTTCCGAACCTGGAATACATAGCCAAAATTTCAGGCGGAACAATCGTAAAAGGCCGTCTGCCCATATTGACCCAGTAAGAGCAGAGCTATGTGTGACAAGAAGTATAGAGATTACGAGGTAGCCATCATGGTCGATGTGAACCCTTTCGACAGGGTTATGAATGAATTGAAAAGTCGTGGCCGCAAGAACGCTCACATCCTGAGCATCCTCCAATTCGACTGGCCTGCATCGGAGGCCATCATCGAGAAGCTGAGCTGCTACATCACAGACGGGATTAAGGCTAATCAGGAGCCTGTGATTTACCCGATCATTGAAGAAGCTCTGCATCGCTACAGCCAGCTCGTGTTTCATGAGCAGAGAGAGAAATATGAAGACCCGGCCAGAATTGGGGCATTTCTGGAAACCCTGATCACCGAAACCTGCCGGGCGTTGGAAGTGCAAATTGTCGATAGTGGCGGTGATTCATGGTCTGTCGATTCAGGAGAGTCGTTCTCACTGTGGCTTTCTTCCCATCCAGGAGAACTATCCATTAACCCGCAGCCCCATGAGGATGAGACCTCTTTGCGTGGCTTGCTGTATGAGCTCATCACCTGTGAGAGCGTGAAAACTGTTTTAAGGAGAACCGACTATGAAGAAGCCGTGGTTGCTGGTCGCATGGCTGCTGGTTATTGAGTTGCTGGCAATATTGCTGCTGATCCCTGGCGACTGGACAGACAGAGCCATCAAAAGGGAATCCGTGCTGGTGGAACAGAGTCTTGGTGTCGAAGCAAGAGACTGGATACAGAACAAAGCATCTACCTGGTTCAGGTCGAGCGTTATTGATTCAGGCTTCTATGAGGGGATGTACCAAACGCTGATCCCATCAGAAGAGGAGCGCCAGAAGTCCAAGGGGATGCAGGATATGGGCAAGGGCTGGTTTGTGTGGGTCAAAGGCCGCATGGAAGCCTTTGTCAACGTCATTTACCAGTTCTACACACGGTTGGCGCTGTTAGCCGCGTGGGCTCCCTATATGCTGATCCTGTTCGTACCTGCGGTATATGACGGGATGATGACATGGCGAATTAAGCGGACCAACTTCGATTATGCGAGTCCGGTTCTCCATCGTTATAGCGTTCGCGGAACGATGTACCTGATGGCCGGATTGTTCATCGCGTTCTTCATCCCCATAGCGCTCGATCCGGTTGTCATCCCGATGACAATGATGACGTGCTGTGTCCTGGTTGGCCTGACGTTCGGCAACCTCCAGAAACGGGTATAGGGAGGGAGGATGAGCTACTCCGTTATAAATCAAGATGGGGTGCATCTGTGCGACATCCCATTGAACGTCTACCAGGTGATACGTCGCCAATCCTTGTCTGCGTTGTGGCTTTACTGGGCGCAGAGCTTGAATTTGGTGAAGGTGCTCATTGCTTGCGTCGGAAAGATGATCTTTGTGATGCCGGTAATGTGGTTCTGGGTGCTGGTGGTGTGCCGCTTGGTTGAACCAGAACGTATCTCAGACGTGCCAGGACTTATCTCTCCGGACGTGATCGGGTGGGCCGCTGGTGCGGCCATCACCCTCATTATCTATTCCGTTTTTACACGCCCAGCTTTGTACGGATACCACAACTTTTTCAAGCAGCATATTTGCTCAAGAGTAAAGCAAGTAACGCCGGAACTCAGAACAGTCACTGGGCCACTGTTCTTTTACCGAAACGAAATTGGAACGATATAGAGAGGAACCATGAAAGTAACCAATAAACTCAAACTGCTGGCACTGGGGCTGTGTATGGCCGGTACTGCCATCGCGGCTCCTGATGTGCTCAATGACGACGCAAAGCTCAAGAACCTTGAGAAGGTGTGTCCCGACTGTAAGATGGTGGCAAAAGATGTACTCAATCTGCGGGTTGAAAACTGCCAGCTCAAAGACACTTCCAGTGCAATGATGATTGGCACCATGCAAAATGACCCTATGTTTTCGTTTATGCTGGCAGTACACACAGCGGCAGGCTCGGAGGCATACAAAACGGTAGTTGGTGCCGCTGGCAACCATGTTGACTGTGAAAACCCGTTGAACTGGATCAAGCTGACCCAGCAAGCGATTAAAGGAGGCAAAGTCTAATGCGTAAGAGAGATTTCTTTTTTGGAGAGGTGTATGAGGGGGTGCAGGAGCCACTCTACGACTGAGTGATATGGAACCATTGGCAAGAAAAGTGTCGGCAGAGTTCTTCACTGCACAACTGAACCGTATGCTGAAAGAGCATGACGGTCAGTTGACGCTCAGCGATGGAACGTCGTACCCCAGCTTTTGGAGCTTCATCGACAAGGTTGTTCCAGAGCAGGTTGGTTTCGTGGAGATCTACGCTCGGCAGGATGTTAACGATAATGTTGAAGCGACACTGGCGTGTGACATCGTTTTGGTAAATGGTGTGATCACCGTTAAACCTCACTGGTGTGCTTACAAAGACATCAGGGCTGACGAAGTGATTTCCACCTTACTGGTGCCTTTGCATTTGAAGGCTCTCCAGGGTAAGGCTTACATTCGCTGGGATGATGGTGAAACCGAACCTCTGTTACAAAACGACGACTATCAGGCTGAACTTGAAAATGTGTTTAGTGTTTCCAAGTACCCATCAGCCATGAGCTGGGGCGATACAGCAGACCAGAAGGTTAAGCAGTACAAGATGGACCTTGAGTGCGCCACAGATGTTGGTTGTCGAGGTGTCTCATCAGAGCAAGCATGGGATGCTTATCGAGAACTCCGTTACAATAGAACAGTGTGAAACAAGCGGCCATTGGCCGCTTTGAACTTTCACATGTGAAAGTTTTTCGCCTCCCGCTCTTATCATCTCCTCGAATAAACCTCCATAAAGTGCCCAAAATGGGCCGTAACAGCACTGTTCCTAGATTGATCAATTAAGAGACGATTACTCCGTGATGACGACAAGTTATTTGGAGGGTCTATGTCCGCACAAGCTCACGTCAGAGAAAGCGAAAGCTCATCTGGTTCATTCATCTCCTGGCAGTTCCTTGTCTGGCAGGTGATGTTCGTTATAGGTGTTGTTGCAGGGATGAACCTGGAACACGCATTCAATTTTCTAGGTTAATGGGAGGAAGTGTGAACCTTAATAAACAATTTTTCTGGTTTTTGATGAACGCGGTGCTGATGTGCATCTTCATCGTTCCAGTGGCCGTCGCGTTTTGGCTGTCTGCTTTTGCGGCAGGTTTTGACTGGAGTCAGTGGGTTAAGTTGGCTGCTGATACGGCCAACAGAGCTGCAAGTGACCCGGCCAAGGCTCTGGGCACGGTTCAGACCTACTGGGGCATTCTCAGCTTCTTCCTGCTGGCGGCGTACAGTCTGATGTTCAAGTTTAAAGCCAATGCTAACAAGGAAGTGAAAACTCTGGGGGTGGCCCGACCAGCCAATGAAGTTAGCGTTGCGGCTTCGGAAAAACATTCGGAAGCGGTTCCTCAAAATCAATAACCGATCCAGTAAACGCAAAAAAGGCGGCTTAGGCCGCCTTTTTTTATTTGTCGCTGGAAGTGCCCGAAAAGGGCGCGAAGCCGTGGCAGAAAATCAGTGACCCTGAATGAGAATACAGGCCACTAGGAAAAGAAGAGGGTTGCTATGAAGCCTGTAAAGATACCGCGCCGGGTCGATGAGCCCCCGCATCTGCTGTTGTGGAGCGCAGATGAGTTGGCCCCGATGCTTTTGGGGCTAACGATAGGGGTCATCATCGGTAAGGCCCTGATCTGCTTTCTGGGGGGGTTACTTGTAACCAACCTTTATCGCCGATTCAGGGATAACCATCCGGATGGATACCTGCTCCACATGATCTACTGGGCCGGGTTCATCATGACCAAGGCCAAATCTCTCAAGAATCCGTTTGTCCGGAGGTATTTGCCTTGAACCTGAAAAAGTATCTCAAGACCTGGGAAGGGACCCAAACAGAAAATAAGTGGGGACGAATCTTCCAGGGTGGTCTTATTGCTATCGTTTTCCTGCTGGTGGTCCAAGTATTCAGCAAGGAAACCATCGTCACTATCCAGCCTTTCACGCTCACGGAAGAAGCCTGGGTGACGAAAAATAACGCCTCTCAGTCCTATAAAGAGGCTTGGGGTTTCGCTTTTGCTCAGCTCCTTGGCAATGTGACGCCAGGAACCGTTGACTTTGTGAAAGAACGGATCACCCCGCTTCTCTCCCCGAGCATCTATCAGGACGTGATTGATGCCATCGAAATTCAAGCTCAACAGATCAAGAACGACCGCGTAACCATGCGGTTTGAGCCGCGTTTTGTTGAGTACGAGCCCAAGAGCGACAAGGTGTTTGTCTACGGATATTCCTACGTCAAAGGGGCTTCTTCTAACGAAGAGCGTAGCGAACGCTCCTACGAGTTCGCCATCAAGATTTCAAACTACGCGCCCGTGCTGGACTACATCGACACCTATGTAGGAAAGCCACGCACCAAAACTGTTTTGGAGCAACTCCAGCGCAAAGAAGAAAACCGGAGAAAGCATGAAGAACAACGCTAAACTTTCGCTCCTGGCGCTGTCCTTGGCGCTTGGAACTTCAATGGCCTATGCCTCGGATGACATTCCTGTTGTCCCGGCCAGTGTTATGAAAAAGGATGTTCCTGCCCCTGTGACGTCAGGACAAAGCTCCCATGAGGTTGTGGGCAGCATGAATGAAAACCCCTTACTGACGATGAAGCCGGGGGTTAACCAGATCATCCCGATAGCCGTTGGTCATCCGAACCGAATCGTCACGCCTTTCAGCAATCCTGAGATCGTTTCAACATCTCTGACCGGGGCGACGGATAACGGCCAGTGTGGTGAGGTCTGCATCAAAGAGAATGTGGTCTATGTCGCCACGGATAAGCAGTATCCGGTGACTATGTTCATTACTGAAAAAGGCTCGGAAGCCCAAGCTCTCAGCCTGACGATGGTTCCCCGTCGTATTCCGCCCAGAGAAGTCTTTCTCAAGCTCGATGGTGGTGTAGGTATCACTGGTGCTTTTGCCAATACCAAGGCTGAGACCTGGGAACAGAGCCAGCCTTATGTCGAAACCATCCGGTCAGTATTCCGAAAGATTGCTCTTGGTGAAGTCCCTCAAGGTTACACGTTGAACCGCATCCCTGCTGGTGCTGCGGTGCCGAGCTGCGCTCATCCTGGGGTAAAGGTGGATTTTAGCAAGGGGCAATACATGATGGGCCACCACCTTAACGTGTTCATCGGTGTCGCCCTGAACGTCTCTGATCAGCCTATTGAGTTCAAAGAGGCGTTGTGTGGGAGCTGGGATGTGGCTGCGGTGACTACGTGGCCGCTTAACGTGCTTGAGCCCGGCCAGAAGACGGAGATCTATGTGGCGAAGAAGCAGAAGCGTGGTCTCGCACCAACGTCTAAGCGTCCATCGCTGCTGGGAGGTGCCCAATGATTAAGCGATTTTGGACACAGTTAGACCCCAACAAGAAGCGTTGGGTGTCTATCGCTGGCGGCGTCTTCGTTCTTTTTGCGGTCGTGACAATGTTCTCTGGTGAACCCAAGAAAGAAGAGAAGCGCGGTCGCCAAGAAACCATCAAGCACGTTCTCACAGACAAAAACACCCGTGAGATCGGGATAGATTCGTTGTCTGCCGATGTGAAGATGGTGTCTCGTGAAAACTCCGACCTGAAAAAGGAGCTGGAACGAGTCAAGAAAGAGCTGGAGGAAACCAAAACCACTGCCGGGAAATCCAGTGATGTTGGCCGTGAGATGACCCGCCTTCGTCAAGATTTGGACCGCCTGACCCAGAAGAACATGGAATTGGCTAAGAAAGTCGAAACCGGCGCTGCTGGTGGAAAAACATCCTCTTCATCAGAGGATGCCAGAGCCGATGTTAATGGTGCATCTGGTGGTGATGGTCAGTTCATGGAGAAAAAGCTCGACTACAAAGATCCAGCATCCTTTTTTCGGGACGCACCGCTTCCTGACTCGAAGGGTGGGGCTCCTGCAACTGGCAAGGGAGACGGTCGTGATGCAACTAAACCAGGCATCCAAATAGTGAGCTACTCGCAGAAAGCGCCAGAAGTTGAAGAGAAGGACAACAAGGATGATGAGTCTATCTACCTACCTTCTGGCTCCATCCTGACAGGGGTGCTCATCAACGGTATGGACGCACCAACATCTCAAGGTGCTCGTCGAGATCCGTTCCCTTCGACCCTCAGGATTCAGAAAGAGGCTATTTTGCCTAACCGCTTCCGTGCGGATGTTCGTGAGTGCTTCCTGATTGTTTCAGGCTATGGAGATCTCAGTTCAGAGCGAGCGTACCTGCGTGGCGAGACCTTCTCGTGCGTTCGGGATGATGGGGGGGTCATAGAAGCGAAGCTGGATTCCTATGCAGTGGGTGAAGACGGTAAGGCCGGTGTCCGTGGTCGCGTCGTATCGAAGCAGGGGCAAATCATCGCCAAGAGCTTGATGGCAGGCTTCCTTGGTGGCGTTTCCGAAGCCTTTGACGTCAATCCTGTGCCGGTCGTCAGCACTAACCCTGGCTCAAATACCCAGTACCAGTCTGTGTTCTCCGACCAGATGTTGCAGGGAGCAGCAGTGAAGGGGGCCAGTAAGGCGCTAGATCGCATCGCTCAGTTCTATATCGACATGGCCGAAGGCATCTTCCCCGTTATCGAGGTCGATGCTGGCCGTCAGGTAGACATCATCGTGACCAAAGGAACCAAGCTACAAATTCGTTCCACCGGGGGAACCAAGAAATGAAAAATTTGAACATTTTGACCAGAAAGGGCAGTTCCAGAGGCGAGGCTCAAAAGGAACAGGCAGTAAGATCCGCAAAGATGTTGGGGGTGGGTGCAGCGCTACTTATTTTGTCGGGCTGTTCGACGTTCAACATCGGCAAGGATGAGTATAGCTGTCCGGGAATGCCGAATGGTGTTCAGTGTATGTCAGCGCGAGACGTTTACGCCGCAACCAATGACGGAAATGTCCCGCGCCCAATGAAACCAGAGGAAGTCGAGGCCAAAGCGGAAGCGGATGGCGAAGGTTCCTCAAACGTTTCAGCGAACTCATCTAGCTCCGGAGACCCGGTGATTGACAACTATGTCGCACCGCGTCTTCCGGATCGCCCGATTCCAATTCGTACACCAGCACAGGTTATGCGGATTTGGGTAGCTCCCTGGGAGGACACCAATGGTGATCTCATCGTGACAGGGTATGTCTATACCGAAATCGAACCGCGCAGGTGGGTGATTGGGGATGGCACACCGCAAAGTGAGCCAGTTTTGAGACCGCTGCAAACGGTACAACACGAACCGAAGTCTGAAACAACCAAATAGGAGATGTTCTTGATGAACGCAAATCAGTTGGCGAATGCCTCAAGTAAAAACAACGCACTCTTCCTCTTCCTGGGGTTGATGGTGGTAGCCTTCCTGCTCGTGCCGGATCAGGCCCACGCTGGTACTGGTGGTACAGCGTTTGACGACGTATGGGTAACTCTCAAGGATTGGACCCAAGGTACTTTGGGTCGAATCGTTGCGGGTGCGATGATCCTGGTCGGTGTTGTTGGTGGTATCGCTCGCCAGAGCCTCATGGCTTTCGCTATGGGTATCGGTGGCGGTATGGGCCTGTACAACTCCCCGACCGTAGTGGAATCCATCATGTCTGCTACTCTGGAACATGCAGAGAAGGTCATCCCGGCTGTTGTGCAACTCAGCAATGGCCTGGGGGTGTAAAAGACACCTTGCCGTTAATCAACGGGTGATAGGGGCAGCCTAAAAGCTGCCCTTATTTTTTGGCAAAAAGTCCAGTCATAACAAATTCCAACTATTTCCTTATTTGCTCAAAAAGGGCACTTCCACAGCCCATGTTTATGCACTCCCTCCCGTAACCTCCAGCATTGGGTTCTTGTAACTCAAAACGAATGGAGAATGCGATGATCAATTTCAAGCCTAAAATTCCGGCGATGCTTGGGGCTCTGGCGGTTCTTACCGCTGGTGCTGCTCATGCAGAGCTGCTGGAATACACCTTTAAGGCTCCAGATGGTACGCAACGGTCTCTGACTCCGAATGCCAACTATGCCAACCCAACGGGCAATATCTCGTTTGCCTTGAGTGCCGGTATCGACCGAAAGGTAAAGATTTCGGTGATTCGGTCGGATGGAACAGTGGTTTCGACAGCGACCAGCCACCTTCTTGGGGCTACTGATCGCATCACAGTGGGTGGAAAATCCTACTATGGTGCGGAACTTCAACTACCGGCTCCTTCCGAGGGAGTCTACAAACTAAGGGCCGAAATACTGGCGTCAGACGGAAGTTCCGTTCAGACTGATGAATACCCGCTTCAAGTCGATACGACAGCGCCAAGTTTGGCAAACGTGACAGTAAAAGGGGAATGGAACCGGGCGCTTTCTGATGGAACGCTACTGCGAGGTCCTAACCGATTTTCAGGTATAGATGTGTCTGCATCTGATGCCGGTTCTTCGGTTTCCTCTATACAGGCGTATGCTGTAGATAGCAAAGGCAAGAGGAGTCCTGTTGTCTCGGTTAATTACGCCAACGGCCAAGGCCAGTTGTTGAACTGGAGCACTGTGTTCCCTAATGGGGAGGATCTATATACGCTTCATTTCGAGGCCCTGGATAAAGCAGGGAACAAAGGGTCAATAGCCTATCCTATTGCTTGGGATTCAGTAGGTGCAAAGTCTGGAGAGAATCCTGAGCCAGTAGCAGTGTATGACCCTAAGAACCCGCAGGCCTCAACTTTTAAGGTTAATGGTCAGGCCCTATCAGGTTTTGCGCCTTATCAGAACGGAATGACCATTTATTCCGATACCTACAGGGTGCTCTACCGGATACCCAAAACAAACTCCTATCCTTCTTCACCTTACGGTGCTCAAAGCGGTAACTGGTGTGATTATAAAAACTGTATTGAAGGCAATATCATTGCCGAAGACGGTACATATGATTATCGGCAGACGCAAGCTGATGTATTCCAGCAACATGGGACAAAAACTAAGTCGTTTATTATTTACGACTGGGTTATGAACTCTCTTGGTAATACATCCGTCAGTGTGAAAGCTGATCCATCGGTTAGCTTGGCTCCCATCGGTAAGTATGTTGAATATCTTAGGGATGATGGTCAGTGGGTCCGCGGTGAAACCATTAATATGAGCTCAGTTAACCATTATAAAAAACTGAGATTTCATGTTGAGCCGAGACCTTACGCTCAGGAGTTATGGGGATCTTGGTTGCCTACTACTAAAATTCCGGCAAATGCTTCTTATGCAGAAGTGGATACGGATATATCGTTCAGTGGGCGCTCATGTTCATGGCCTGGATATTGGTCTCGACCGGAAGGGAAGCCTGAACTTCCGTCTGATCGGATTGGGGCAACGTTCTGCTATGACCTTAACCCTCCTGAAATTGCTGGGTTAGAACGAAATGGGCGGATTTTTAAAGCTCATTTCCGTGAGCCTGATTCATTTGACGGTTGGGGTGTTAACCAGTGGGTTATTTCTAACAACTCAAGTGCGTCTGCGATAACCTCGACTGGCGAAGAACGTCCGTTGTCTCGTACTGAAGTTCTTCGTAGTAGCACAAATGATTGGTTTTTCACATTTTCTGCTGAGAATCTGTCAGAGGGCACATATACCGGCATATCTCTCGTAGCTAAAGATGCTTTCGGTAATGAGGTTAAGCAGGTATTCACTGGCTCCCAATATGCTATGAGCATAGATAATTCAGCGCCGACACTAACCGTATCGATCAGTGATGGAGCACCAATCCAGTCTTTGGATGATGTTGTAATCACCTTGACTGATACTGCCGACCCGAGTCCTAAGCTGACCTCTATTGCCCTCGTCGGAGGCCCAGCCGATGACAAGGTGCAGTTGTCTTGGCGTGAGGAGTCGAAAGGTCGATTCCGCCTTGAGTACCCGGTAATGTTCCCGTCTTTGAAGGAAGGGGAATCTTACACGCTGACTGTTTCCGGTGAGGACGCACAAGGCAACGCGGTTCAAAAGGCGGTTGGCTTCGAGTACAAACCGCGTCAGGTGATGCTGGCGGATGGGATGGATGGCAAGGTTATGGTCCCCGCTGTCACTCATGAATTTGTTCATGCAGATGGCAAGCGGATCATCGAGACCAAGCCGCTGACGCTCAGTGATGGTGCTGTCGTGACAGGTTCATACGACGTGTTTGCGACCCTCCGTTCTGATGCGAAAGTGCCGCTGGTGGTGAATGGGGTGCGTATCGAGCCGGGCCAGACAATGGGGATCATGAGCCAACATGATTTCGGTGCGTCAGGTGGTCGTTTGAGCATTCCGGTTAAACCGGCTGTTCCTGATGTGGTCGGCTCTTCCAGTCTTCTTGTCATGACCTCCGCGCCGAACTCACCCATCTTGGTTGTGGACATCAATACCTGGAAAGGGACGGCCAAGCTCTCGGCTGAATCATGGACAATTCGCCAGGTTATTGACCCGGTGAAAATCTATGCCCTGCCAGAGTCGGGTGTGCCTTGCCGGTTCACCACGAAAGAGGATGTGGCTATGGCCGCAGACCCAATTCGTGACCCGGTGTGTTTGCTCCAATGGGACAGAACTCCGGATGAGGCTGAACAAACTACGCAGGACAACAACGGGATGAAAGTTGCCGGGCTGGTGGGGCAGGCTGTGAGCATTGGTGAACAACCTGTCGAATACAGCCTGTACCTGTTCAGTGGTGACGGTTCCAAGGTAAAAGTTGGGTCTGGCTCTCAGAACCTGACGGTAACTACTGCCTATGGCTCTGTTGGTTACACCCCGATTGATGACATTGCTCAGGTGAATCGCGTCATTGAAGACTTTGATGTGAACTTCAAGCAGAGCAAAGGTCCTGATTGTTCAATCACTCTCAGTGCTGACCGTGCGAAAAACGAGGCCGCGAACAAAGCTGTTGGCAGTGCAAGCCGCACCTGTCTGTTCGAGTGGCAGCAGATCCCCGATGGACTGGTCCAAGACCCGTTATCGGAATCTCCTTCGTTGTCAGGTTCCCTGGCCGAGAACGGTGATCACCCTCTGGGGTGGCGGGTAAGTATTTTCACCCGTAACGGCACTCGGGTGACGTTGAACGACGAGACTTTCAATGTCGAAGCGGTTGACCCACCAGCTCCGACCGTTGAACTAGCCTCCGACTACAACTTCAAAGACAACATCTACTTGGTGCCGATGACAGGTAACTACCTGGGTGATGCCATTATCAACTCTGAACGAGCTGATCTGGATATTGCCATATCGCGCAACTCTGATGTTCTTGAGTCTGAGACCTTCACTCCGGGATGGGGTGCCACCAATAAGGTGTATCGCCGCATCAATACCGATGAGCGAGCGTTGTGGGAGGAGACCACCTACAAGGTGAACGCGGCCTACAACAAGGTGCCTGATGTGAAGACTGAGGTTGTCTACCGGGCTATCTCTGCACCTTCTGACAGTATCCGTCCTATCGTTGAAGTTAAAGGTGATACCGCGATTGACACCCAGGCATTGCCGGTTAGGGTTCTCATCCGTGATCAGTACAAACCTGATGGTGACTATGACGCTAACACGATGGGGGTGTGGAAAGTACGCCTGATCCAGCAAAAGGCCTACAACGAGACGGTTGCGCTCACTGATTATGCGGAAGCATCGAACGGTGAAGCTCAGTTCTCAGTAGACCTGTCTGGTGTGGATACTTCCTCCGTCCGTATCGCTGCTGAGGCTGTTCTGGAAAGCCCTGTTGAGGGTTACAACCGCACAGAGTTGTCTATCAGACCTGCCTTCTTGACAGTGCTTCGTGGTGGTGCCATCGGTGCTGGCGTGGAGGCTCGCAAGTTGTCTGGTGAAGCTCCGTTCACTGCTGTGTTCAAGCTATCTTTGGACGACCGTCAGGATCTCCGGGCTACCGGCCAGGTTGTGTGGGAAACCAGTAAGGACGACGGTAAAACCTGGGAGCAGTTCATCCCAGAAGATCGATACAAGTATCAGCTTGTGAAGACCTTCGACAAGGGGGAGTACCAGGTTCGGGCCAAGGTGGTGAACGTCAACTCAGGTGCGGAAAAGTACACCGAAGCGGTCAGTGTTGTCGCTTACGACAAACCTGATATTGCTGTTATCGGCCCGACCACGTTGTTTGTCGGAAGTGAAGGCAAGTACACAGCGAACCTGACGTTGAACGATGAGCCAATCTCCGGTGGCAATGCCATTGTTGAGTGGTCTACTGACGGTGGCAAAACCTACGCGCAGACAGGGGATAGCATCACGCTTTCGAGCGATGAAGAAACCCGATACCGCCTGTGGGCTCGTGTGCGCTCTGCCACTGCACCGGCTGATGACGGCTATGCCTATGAAGTTGCGAAAACGGCAGTTGACTTCCGAGCAGTGAAGGCCCCCCGTCCTTACGTGACAGGGCCGCGAGTCATTGAGACCGGTAAGAAGTATGTGTTCAAAGCCGAAACCAGCCTGCCTTACCGTGGGATGGACGTGAAGCTGAACGGGTTCTTCACGCTGCCTGATGGCTCAATTGTGCAGGGTGATACTGCTGAGTACGTGCCTTCGGACACTGACCTCAACCAGGCTACTGTAGAAACGAAGTACACCACCTGGATCGAAGGATACCGAGATCAGGGTGCAGAAGCCTCGCATAGCCTACGCTCCCGCGTGTGGCAGTATGTATGGCCGAGCTTCGGAATGCAGGTCAGGAAGAACGCTGACGTGGCTCCTGCGACGATCACCGCGTCAGTGCGGCCAATTGCCTTCAACGGCAAGCTGGAAGAACCGACCTACGAGTGGGAGTTGCCGGAAGGCGCAGTGATTCAGGATCAGCGGCAGGATATTGTCCGGTCCTTTGTGATCAATGAGCCGGGCGATTACAACATCAAGGTGACTGTCCGTGATGCTCGCGGCCATGAAACCGTGATCGAGCAACCGCTCAAGATCGGCCAGGCAGAGCCCTATGCTATCGACCTGCAATACTCTGGCTCGAACAAATACGAGCGTGAGCCTCTGGATGTGCTGTTGCGACCGTACATTTCTGGCGGCCACCCACGCGACCGTATTTCGACTCGCGTCTACTCGGTAGATGGTACGCCGTTGGAAAGCAGCGGTTACTACGGCAGAGCAACTCTGGGCGCTGGTGAGCACAGCATCAAGCTGAAAATAACCTCAGAAATGGGGCATGAAGCTGAGGGCGAGGTGAACATCAATGTGGCAGAGAACAAGTTGCCTGCATGTAGCCTGAGCTCACGAGAGACCGTTGGGTCGTGGATCGTTTATGCGAACTGCGAAGATACCGATGGCCGCATGAAGTCCTACGAATGGACCATTGCCGGTGAGTTGCAGAGCATCAGCTCTGATCGAGTGACTATCAGCAAGGGCACCTATGAAACGATGCCGACCATCTCTCTGGTTGGGGTCGATGACTCTGGTGGCAAATCCGAAGCTGTTACCATGAACTAAGGTTCATTCCTCTCAAAGCCCGGTTCAGACCGGGCTTTTTTTTGTATCGCGCTGGAATTGTCCAAATTGGGCTATTACAGAGGCGAGTCTATTTCCCTCCCCCGGATACACTGCCCAGCATCCAGTAATCCAATCTTAGGGGATAGACATGCGGACAAAATTACTCGGGGCGCTGATGGTGTTCGGGATTATTACCGGCACGGCTCATGCGTCATCGAAATTGGAAATCACCGATCCCAGAGCGGCGAAGATAGAGGACATCGTAGAGCTACCCATCAAAGGGGTTCGAGCCGTCCAAAGTGATGGGCAGATCATGTTCCTCTCTGAAAACGGGCGATTTGTTATTTCAGGACAAATCTACGACCTGTGGAGCAAGAAGCCCCTCAACACGATGTCCCAAATGAGGGATGTAGCGGAGCGTATCCACTTCAAGAGCATGGGCATGGATGTGGACACGCTGAACACCGTTTCGATGGGGCGTGGTGACAAAGAGGTGGTGGTCTTTGTCGATCCTAGATGCGCGGTTTGCCATCAGCTCATGGGTGATGCCAAATCGCTGGTGGATGATTACACCTTTAAATTTATCGTGATTCCTGCTCTGGGTGCTGAGTCCAACCGCTTGGCAAAGAACTTGTACTGCGCGAAAGACAAAACCCACGCGCTCGATGCGCTGATGAACAACACCTTGGGTTCCCTTCCTTCAAAAGAAACCTGCGACCCCGGCCAATACGATCAAACGCTGCTGACAGCTCATTTCATTGGGATTGAGGGCGTTCCGTTCGTGGTTGCTCCGGATGGTCGTGTCAGCAAAGGACGTCCGAAGAACCTGAAATCATGGTTGGAGAGTGTTGAATGATCGTAACCATCAAAAAGAAACTCGAAGAAACGTTGATCCCGGAGCACTTGCGAGCTGCCGGGATTATTCCTGTCCTGGCCTATGACGAAGACGATCATGTCTTCCTTATGGATGACCACAGTGCAGGCTTTGGTTTCATGTGTGAGCCCCTGTGTGGTGCCGATGAAAAAGTTCAGGAGCGAATGAACGGTTTCCTGAATCAGGAGTTCCCGTCGAAGACTACGCTCCAGTTTGTTCTGTTCCGCTCCCCGGACATCAATCAGGAGATGTACCGGATGATGGGGTTGCGTGATGGCTTCCGTCACGAGCTGCTGACATCTGTCATCAAGGAACGGATTAACTTCCTCCAGCACCACACGACAGAACGCATATTTGCCAAGACCAACAAAGGTATCTACGACAATGGCTTGATCCAAGACCTCAAGCTGTTCGTTACGTGCAAAGTCCCCATCAAGAACAATAACCCGACTGAAAGCGAACTCCAGCAGCTCGCACAGCTTCGCACGAAGGTCGAATCATCGCTTCAAACCGTTGGTCTGCGTCCCCGCACAATGACGGCGGTGAACTACATCCGGATCATGAGCACCATCCTGAATTGGGGGCCGGATGCTTCATGGCGACATGACTCTGTGGATTGGGAGATGGATAAGCCCATCTGCGAGCAAATCTTCGATTACGGCACTGATGTGGAAGTCAGCAAGAACGGCATCAGGCTGGGGGACTACCACGCGAAAGTCATGTCAGCGAAAAAGCTGCCTGACGTTTTCTACTTTGGTGATGCGTTGACCTATGCCGGGGATCTCAGCGGCGGCAACTCCAGCATCAAAGAAAACTACATGGTTGTGACCAATGTGTTTTTCCCTGAGGCAGAAAGCACGAAAAACACTCTGGAGCGCAAACGCCAGTTCACTGTAAACCAAGCCTACGGGCCGATGCTCAAATTCGTGCCGGTGCTGGCGGACAAAAAGGAGAGCTTCGACACTCTCTATGAGTCCATGAAAGAGGGGGCTAAGCCAGTCAAGATCACCTACTCGGTGGTTTTATTTGCTCCAACCAAAGAACGTGTTGAAGCGGCGGCGATGGCCGCACGAAACATCTGGCGTGAATCTCGGTTCGAGCTGATGGAGGATAAGTTCGTTGCTCTGCCGATGTTCCTCAACTGCCTGCCATTCTGTACAGACCGGGATGCAGTGCGAGACCTATTCCGCTACAAGACCATGACAACCGAGCAGGCGGCTGTGGTCCTGCCGGTGTTTGGGGAATGGAAGGGGACCGGGACCTATCATGCAGCGCTGATTTCCCGCAACGGCCAGCTCATGAGTCTGTCTCTTCACGACAGTAATACCAACAAAAACCTGGTGATCGCAGCCGAATCCGGCTCGGGTAAATCGTTCCTTACCAACGAACTGATTTTTTCCTACTTGTCCGAGGGTGCTCAGGTCTGGGTTATTGATGCCGGTAAGTCCTACCAGAAGCTGTCGGAAATGCTCAATGGCGACTTCGTTCACTTTGAAGAAGGAACGCACGTCTGCCTCAACCCGTTCGAGCTCATACAGAACTACGAGGACGAAGAAGACGCGATTGTCAGCCTCGTTTGTGCAATGGCGTCGGCCAAAGGCTTGCTGGATGAATGGCAAATCTCTGCGCTGAAACAGGTCCTTTCTCGCCTGTGGGAAGAGAAAGGTAAAGAGATGAAGGTTGACGACATCGCTGAGCGCTGTCTGGAAGAAGAAAACGACCAGCGCCTCAAGGATATTGGTCAGCAGCTCTACGCCTTTACGTCGAAAGGTAGCTACGGGAAATACTTCTCTCGCAAGAACAACGTCAGCTTCCAGAACCAGTTCACTGTACTGGAGCTCGATGAACTGCAAGGGCGTAAGCACTTGCGTCAGGTTGTACTGCTCCAGCTTATTTACCAGATCCAGCAAGAAGTATTCCTGGGTGAACGTAACCGCAAGAAAGTCGTCATCGTGGATGAGGCCTGGGACCTGCTCAAAGAGGGCGAGGTCTCGGTCTTCATGGAACATGCCTACCGCAAATTCCGTAAGTACGGTGGCTCCGTTGTCATTGCAACGCAGTCCATCAACGACCTCTATGAGAACGCAGTGGGCCGCGCCATCGCGGAGAACTCGGCCAGCATGTACTTGCTCGGCCAAACCGAAGAAACCGTGGAATCTGTTAAACGTAGCGGTCGTCTGACCCTTTCAGAGGGCGGGTTCCACACCCTCAAGACGGTACACACCATCCAGGGCGTGTACTCAGAAATCTTTATCAAATCGAAGAGCGGCATGGGCGTCGGACGCTTGATAGTGGGCGACTTCCAGAAGCTGCTTTATTCGACCGATCCGGTGGACGTTAACGCCATCGACCAGTTTGTGAAACAAGGCATGAGCATTCCTGAGGCAATCAAGGCCGTGATGCGAAGCCGTCAGCAGGCTGCATAACCAGGGAGACAGTAATGGACATTAAATCAATCGCAATCGCCGCCATTCTCGGTGCCGCTGGTGGCTTCGGCGGTAGCTACTACGTGATGAGCGAACAAACGGCAAGCATCCATCAGCGTTTGAATCAAACCCCGCCAGTGGTCGTGGTTGACTTCGCTAAAGTGGCGTCGGCGTATCCCGCTGGTGCCTCTCAGGAGGAAGTTGAAAGACTGATGGTCAAGACCAATGACGCAATTTTGAAGTTGAAAGACGCAGGTTATTTGGTCCTTGACGCAAGTGCTGTCGTCGGTGCTCCAAGTGACGTGTACCTCCCTGATGAGGTGCTGAAATGAATTTTCCACTCAAGAAGTATTTCGTCAAAAAGGAATCCTGGAAGCGCTTCGGGGTTAAGGCCGGTGTGACACTACTGGTTCTTTGGGCTGCTGGTGCGGCCTTTGCCAGCCGCTACCGTATTGGCATTGATCCACAACAGGAGAAGTGCCTGCCGGGTTACACCTTCTTCCTCATTGATCTGAACGACCAAACTCTGGAGAGGGGAGCTGTTTACGCCTTCCAAGCCAAGAACATGCAGCCTTTCTACAAGGACGGGACTCGCATGGTCAAAATCCTCACCGGTATGCCGGGGGATAAAGTCGAGATCAACGATAAGTGGAAGATCACCGTCAATGGTGATGTCGTCGGAGAGGGGCTCCAGCTCGCAGGGAAACTACATCTGCCAGAGAGCCACTTTTACGGCAAGACCACGCTGAAAGAGAATAACTACTGGTTTATGGGCAAAAGCCCATTCAGCTTCGACTCACGTTACTGGGGGACTGTGAAAAATGATCAGATCATTGGCCGCGCATATCCCCTGTTCTAAGAGCGTTCTGGTGGCGTTGATATTCTCTGTGGCTGGCGGGGCATACGCTCAAGAGTCTCCGCTCACAGAGCAGGATAAGGCGCTTATTGAGAAAGGAAAGCAAATTGCCCAAAAGGCCCAGAAGATGGAAATGCCATCTCTGTTGCAAAACCAACACATGGACGAGGCTCAGGCCGAAGCCAAGGCATTTTTCAAGCAGCTCCAAACTACTAACCCAACGCTCAAGGAGATGCACCGGAAACAGGCTGAAAAGGGTATCTACTCTGACCATCGGATACTGGTTTTCGCCTCGTTGTCTCTTGGCGAACAGGGGTTAGATGACGTCCTAACGGCGGTGTCAGGCCAGCCTGATTCTGTAATTGTGTTCCGTGGCATCCCGGAAGGAATGAACTTGGGGCAGGGAGTTAAAGCTATTCAGGCGCTCGCGGCCAAAAAAGACCCAGTGCCGAACATCATCATCAACCCTACGTTGTTCAAAACGTACAACATCACAGCCGTTCCCACGATTGTGATGCTGGAGGATGAGCCGCTGCCTGGCGAACAACCAAACGTCGTCGCCCAGGTCTCCGGGTTGTCCGACCCGGTATGGTTGGCTCGGGAAGTGGATAACGGAGAAAAAGGCGATCTCGGCGTTAAGGGGCCGGTGGAGAAAATCAGTGAGCCAGACCTTATTGATGTTGCCAAGAAACGCCTTGCCAATATCGACTGGGAAGAGAAGAAGAAACAGGCTATAGAGCGCTTCTGGACCAAGCAGAATTTCAATGAGCTGCCCAGAGCGCCAAAATCTCGAACACGAGAAATTGACCCTAGCGTCATGATCACCAGTGACATCAGCACTCCGGATGGCACTGTGTTCGCTCACGCGGGTGACGTGATCAACCCATTGTGCGATCCGAAGGAAGTTTGCAAGCCTGGAACGCGGCCATTTACCCAAGCGGTCGTAGTTTTCGACCCGCTGGACAAAAAGCAAATGGAGCTGCTCGCCAAGAAGCTGCCTGAAATTAAGCAGGAACCTGGCGTACAACGGATTACCTATATCGCCACAGAGTTCGACAAAGACAAAGGCTGGGATTCCTACAAGAGTGTCACCGACAACTTTGACGCGCCGGTATATCTGCTGACGCCAGATCTGATTACCCGGTTCGAGCTGGAGCACACACCGAGCGTCATTACTGCCAGAGGCAAGAAGTTTGTTGTCCGCGAACTTGCTGAGGAGGGCGGTGAATGATTTTTGCCCCGGCTTTCCAACCAATTAAAGACGTCGGCACAGGTTCGTTTGTCGCTGCTGAGGTACTGGCTCGTTGGTACGACGAAGGCCGGGTTCTTACACCATCCTCTCTGTCATCACCTCCTTATTGGGGGCTGGTGGATATGGAGATGGCACGGTTCATTCAGGACAACCTTCATTATTGCTTGGATCTGTACCCAGCTCTTTTTCTGAATGTCTCTGAACATACTTTGCAATCAGACGTCATTTTCAAAGCGTGGTGGAGGGTTGTCCGCGACATTGCTAAGAATCACTCATCACGGCTTGTCATCGAGATTACCGAGGGCATTCAGGATGCCTCTCTCGCATTGAGATGGGAGGCTCTTACCGAAATAGGGGTTGAGCTGGCGCTGGATGACTATGGAGACAAAAACTCTTCGCTGGAGCGCCTGAGTCGTTATGACTGGCACTATTGCAAGTTTGACGCGAGAAGACTGCGGTCGCTTGAAGACTACTCGGCCATCCTCCACTGCCGCCGAAAAGGCATACAGCTCATTGCTGAGCAGGTGGAGAGCTTCCCATTGGGGGAGAGCGCCAAATTACTTGGACTGTCATGGCAACAAGGTTTCTATCACGGGAAGCCTGCTGTCATGGAGAAACACTTGAATTACGTAAAGGCCTTACCATGATGCAAAAAATTCTACGGGTCATTGCCGTTAGCGCGGTCTTTTGGGTTCGTTCGGTATCGGCTGACCCTGGGTGCCAGAATGCGGAAGTAATCGGCGGAAAACTGATTACTGACATCTGCTGGAGCTGTATTTTTCCCATCAAAGTAGCAGGGGTTCCTATAAGTGGTGGAGGCGGATCATTCCCGAGTGAAGCCGTAAGCAACCCTCTGTGTATGTGCGAGGATAATCTAGGGGTCCCTCGGCCTGGAGTCACCACTTCTATGTGGGAGCCAGCACGGCTTGTTGAATTTCAGAGAGTGCCTGGCTGCTCATCTGTCTTGAATGGTGTCAGGTTCCCGTTTGATAGGACTAACCAAGGGCATCATGGCATGGGAGACATGGATGGTGGTGATGGTTCTTTTATGCACTATCACTACTATGCGTTTCCTCTGTTGGTGATGCTCGATTTATTTATTAAGCAGACCTGTAATGCTGATGGGTATATGGATCTCGACATCATGTACATGTCGGAGCTCGACCCGACCTGGAACAATGATGAGCTCGCTTTTTTTACCAATCCAGAGGCGGCGGCAGTAGCAAACCCAATTGCGGCGGCTGCGTGTACTGCTGATGCTGTCTCATCAACCGCTGGAAAACCTTTAAAACAGCTTTTCTGGTGTGCTGGTTCATGGGGCACCCTGTATCCATTTAGTGGCAACCAGAATGGTGGAAAAGGTGTTATCCGCGATAGCAGTCTTCTTAGCACAAGGGTTCTGGCTGCTTTGCATCGCCGGGGGTTAGCGTGGAAGACAATGGGTTCTGAGGCTATGTGTAGAGGTGTTATTAGCCCAACACTACCCAAAACGCAGTACAAATTCACGCTATTGCATCCGGTTCCAGAGACAAACTCATCTCACGTAATTGGCGAATCCACTCTTACGTGGGGTCTGGCGCGAACTATACCGGCAATTGGGCAAGACCCTATTTACACCATCTGGCGATGGAATGATTGCTGTAACAATTGAGCAGACCCTAACGAATTTGCACGGGCATTTTAGATTATGCCCCAAAAGGGCCACTACACGTACAGGTGGCCCTTGTCTTCTCAGATAGCATGGGAAGGTTGAAATGGAGAACACAATGCGAAGTCATAATTACTTTATGAAAGCTGTGGCCTCGCTGTTGACAGTAACCATGTCTGCGCTGCCGATACATTCCTACGCTAACGGTAGCCAAGACCAGGACATCACAGCGGTGGGTAAAGAGGCCCAGGCTTTCGGACAAAACCTCTCAAACTCATTCAAGTCGAGCTCGGGGACTGTGCAAGATGGCACAATCTCTATGCCGACGTTGAAAGACGGTCAATTCCAAATGAACGGGGGGAGTCAGATTAATGTCAATGATCTATTCCCCGGAACGAGCGGGACCAACAATAAACCTGATAGTTATTACTTCCCTGATGCCAATAAACCTGATGTGGGCGGTCTGCAAGGCATTTACGACTCTGGCGATGACATGGACAGCGTGGGGAATAATGCAAAAGGGTCGCTGTGGAGTGATGCCAATAGTGCTAATCCATCAATCTCTGGTGCGGCATACAAGGTTCTTCTCGATGCCTCTAATCGATCACGCCCTGATTTCAGTAATGACCCTGTACTAAATCTAAGCAAAAAGACCTATGAGGATATGGACCTCATCGCAGGTGGCTTTGGGGATTGTTCTGCCGAAACAACCATCAATCAGAATACTATCAACGCCCACATTCCAGAGTATGAACGGTGTCAGCGTGTTGTAGATCAAAGCGCGGACTGTGAGGTTGTCCATGACTACGATGCCTCTGTGGTGAAGCACTATGATGGTCCATATAACCTCAAATCTTGTGGAGAAGGCTGTACTGAGTTGTGGATTGGCCGAGTTGGTAACGACTACTGGAGTGGCAACTGTTCGATTTATGAGGAATACACGCGGGTCCAAGTCAGTAATCCAGACGCCATAGTGTCTGCAACTCTTGAGTACGCCAAGTGGGATGACTACATGCAAGTTTGGGTTGGTAAATCAGGTCAGGAAACTAAAGTATGGTCCGGCCCTGACGGCAATTTCCCTCCAGAAACGGCTGGCCGATGTGAATTGTCAACAAGTTGGGAGCGAAACCCTAATATTGATGTCACTCCCTATTTCAAGAATGTGAAAGATGGTGATGTTGTTACGTTTAAGATCCGCGTTTCAGTAACTGGCGCAGGTGAGGGTTTTGGCCGCATAAAGCTACGCTATGACCCATCAAAAGCCATTACCAAGGATGAGTGGGCTCCACAGAGCTGCATGGATTCAGCCAAAGGGGTTGTAGATGGTTTTGCGGAAGGCGAGATCACATGTATAGATGACCCGACTGATGCTACGGGCTGCACAGTCATCAATGGGATCAAAGTTTGCGAATCTCAACTCAAGCCGTCACCTTTGCCTGGTATTCCAAAACTATGCAAAAAGGTTCGAGTTAAAGCTGACTATGACTTTTATAAGGGGCAAATGGACTGCTGGACAGACCCTCAAGGTGAAACGCACTGTCCGGTAAACACGGGCGGGAATCTCGATAGCTGTCAGAAATATGAAGAAAACCCTCAGTGCGGCTTCATCAGTTCCAAATGTGTTGATGGTGCTCAGGGAAGTTCTGGTACGTGCTACGTCCACGAGGATACTTATGACTGTGGTACAGATGTTTCTGTTCCGACCTTGGAAAAGGAAACTGAGTACCAGTGCGGTGGGCCTATACGCTGCATGGGAGATGACTGCCTTGATTTGACCAAAACACAAAGCACTGATTTTGCTCGCGCTACTGCGTTGCTCAATGCAGCCCAATTCATGACGCAGGATATGAGCTGCACAGGCCAAGATGGGGATGACAATCCTACCGGGGATGAAAACGTTATTTGCTCTGCTTTTGCAGGGGAAGCTGGCGAATGCAAGATAGCTGTTGGGGGAGTTTCTGATTGCTGTGAAAAGCCAACCAATATATCTCTTGCCGATTATCTGAACCTAATAATGGCCGTTCCAAAGCTCGATGGCGCAGTGATGGGGCTGACTGATGGTAATGCGCTTAAAGGTGCTTATCAGGTACTTAGGGAACCTGCCCTTCAAGGGTGGACAGAAGTCACAAAACCGTTCACAAGTTATATAGAGAACGTTTCAGGTGCTGTTGATTCGTTCTTCCAGCCTGTAGAGCAGTTTGTTGATCAACTCATTGACCAGCTCAAAGAGCAAGTCAAAGAAGTGATGATGGATGTCATGAAATCAGCAGGCCAAGATGCAGCAACAGAGCAGGCGGCTGCCGCAGCATCTGAACAAGCTGCCGAAGCAATGATGGAGACTGCGACAACATGGCTTAGCACTGCCATGACGATATATACCGTCTATGTCGTTGCGATGGTGATGATCCAGATGATTTATAAGTGCGAGGAAGAAGAGTTCACTATGAACGCCAAAAGAGCGCTCAAGAATTGCACCTATGTAGGCTCTTATTGTAAATCTAAGGTGTTGGGCGCTTGTATTGAAAAAAGAGAAGCGTATTGCTGCTTCAATTCTCCGCTCTCTCGTATTATACAAGAACAGGTTCGCCCTCAATTGGGGCAGAACTTTGGAGACCCCAAAAATCCTCAGTGTGAAGGGATTCCACTAGATAAAATTGCCGAAATTGATTGGAGCAAAATTAATTTGGATGAGTGGCTTGGGATATTACAGCAGAACGGTAAATTCCCTGATCCGGCCTCAATAAATCTCGACTCGCTGACTGGAGCAGGGAATGACTTCAATATTGACGGGACGCGGAAGAATGCTCAGGAAAGGGCGTTGGAGCGGTTGGAAGGGATTGATATTGACGCGAAGCGAAAAGAGGCGACAAACAGCATAGACCCTCAAACAGGCGCGCCAACTGGTGGTGGTGGATAAAAAAAGGGGCCTTTCGGCCCCTTTCTCATGTAGATTGATTACGCTTCTGGGTAAACAAATAACTCTGCTTTTCCCTGATCAAGAAGGTAAGGGAAAGCAACTTTTTCGCCATTATCCAGCTCAACCGATTTTGGAGCAAGGTAGAGGTAGGCCCAAGCTGGTAGCTGTTTGCTAATAGCTGCGTAGATCGCTTGCTGAGGAGCATGGCTTGCTGCCCCATTACCGACATTCACAAAGTTGTATGCGGTCTCATGGCCTGATGTGAAGGCATACGCTGTACCTTGAACGCCAGAGACAAAATTAGGAGCTGACCCTAGGCGAGGCTCCACGATTTTCACCTTAACGGAACACATGTCAGCTACCTTACTTTGTCCGTTCACCCACGTCGGGCAACCCCATTCATTCTTGTAGAACTGATAGGTTAGGCGACCATCTTTGTCATACAGAAGCGTGAAATTGGCACCCAAATCAGTCAGCGCTGACTCAATGGAAACTTTCACATGTGAAAGAAATTTGGCCTGAGCGTCTGCCGGTGAAACTGCTTCGTTAGCAGGCATCCAAGCGATCAAGCTATTGCGAGCGCCATGCTGTTTGGGGCCGATAGCCCAGTTCGCAAGGTTGACCAAGCCACCTTGCCAGTCGGTCATTCCGAGCTGAGGGGACATGTAGCCAGACAGCACGTAGGCTGCCCCAAACGTTTTGGTGTCGGTCAGACGCTCCAGCTTGTCACGCGGAACAGAAGCGTCTTGGATGCCTGTTACCAGGCCACCGGCCTCCGCGATGTTGTAAGCGCGACTGTGATTGGTTTTGTACGCTGTGGGTTCGTAACTGCTGGTGGATGCACAGCCAGATAGAGCTGCTACAGCCAGAGCCACGGTGGTGATTAAAGCCTTTTTCATGTTGTTCTCCGTTCTTACCTGAGTTGAATCTGATTTACTTCGATAATATCACAGCATCAAAAAATGCAACCATAAAAGACAAAAAAAAGCCCCTCGGGCGAGGGGCAAAGGTTTGGGCTGGGTTATGCTGCTTTTGTTTTCTCGGCTTCGTCTGCGATTTCCTTGTCGCCGGTTGCAGATTCCGGAGCGGCTTCGGCCACTTCACCTTCTTTGCCTTTGCTGTGGGCGGAAATGCGAGCCCGTTTCTCGATGCCGATGATTCGACCGGCCAGCTTGATGAGGCGTTGCTGCCATTGGTAAGTGGCGTCGGTGCGCTGCTTGCTGGTCAGTACGGTGTTCAGCCAGAGAGTGTCAACGATCCCCATCAGGGTATCCAGTTTGCGGATCAGGTGTGCAAACTGAGCAACCTGAGGAGAGTTGATCTCGATGGTGTATTCATTCGGGTTGGTGTAGCCGGGCATCATGTCGATGCCGTTGTCTTCCATCAGCTTGTTGAGCTGGGCGGTAGCTTTGTCCAGGTCTTCGGAGACCTTGGAAATGTGTTCCAGGATGACGGTTTCAACCTGGTCGATTTCGTCCTGCTCACCGATGATGCGAAGGATCACGTCGATGGAGAACAGGGAGTTGGAAACTCGCTCAAAGCTGCGTTCCATGACGCGCTGAGCTTGGAGGCTGTTTACTTTCAGAACTTGCTTGAAAACAGGGCGAGAGTAGTGGTTGCTGCGGTCGTTGTTTGTGTCCAGTGCTACTTGTGCTTCTGCCATTAGAGATACTCCTAAATTTGAGGTACAGATAAACGCACTGGAAAGGATAAATGCGGTCAATCTGTAACCTGACCTCTCGAAGTGCCCAAAATGGACAGTTACAGCGTTTTCTGTTTAGCAAAGGTGAGCTATATTTGAATCATCTTAGTCGCTCTGCGGCTATAGGTGAGATAGCTGGTCTCCGAAAACAAACAGCATCTAGTCTTATGCCGTATGGCATTACTTAACCCCAAGCCGGGGGCTTCTCCCGGTTTTCGGGTGTTGCCCCTGTTTTTTTACATAGGAGCAACACCATGCACATCATCACTTTCATTGTAGTTCTGCTTGCATCTCTGGGCGCACTGTACGTAGGCGCGAAGGCATTTGCTTTTTCCTTCATCGTTCTCGCTAAAGTGTTCCAGCGTATCGGTTTGTTCCTTTGGAACAAATTCGCAGTTCCTGCAATGCGGTCTGTACAGGCCGTCATCAAAGAACGTGCTGCCAAGGCTGAACAAGCCAAAGCAGTCGTTGAACCTGAGGTAACTCAAGTTCAAGAAGTCGCTAAACAAGAACCTGACTGGGATTATCTCGAAATCCCGACTTACCTTCGTAAGGGCAAGGAACTTGTTTGGTAATAACTGTCGCTGAGTAATCTTCGACACTTTCAAACCCATCGGGGCAACCATACCCCGACGGGGATGTTGCCCCTTTTTGCTTAGGAGCAACATCATGGAAATCGCTATCATCGCTTTGTGTATCCCTACTGGTTGGGCAATCTCTCGTCCTTTCGTGAGAATCGCTGAATCGTTCGGTTACTGCTGATAGTCAACGCAAAGGGAGGGGGCAACCCCTCTCTTTCTGGTCAAGCCTCTGTGGCTTGTCCTCAAAGTCTTCTGGTGTCAGTTGGCTTTGACGACAAGCTACAGGGGGAATGTCGAATGCAACAGAATCTTCATGTTTACGACGATCACGCAGGCATCATCTATCTGGCTGATGGACGCGAGGTGAAATTTGATCCGAAACTGTATTCCAGCTCCTACCAGGCGCACAGTGAAGCAGTGAAGTGGGCCAAAGAAACCGGGGTCATTGGTCAAAACGACGATGTGGTGATGTTCGTCCATTGAGGGAGTGGCCTCCAGGAGAGGCTACTCTCCTCGCTCCTTAAAAGTCTTCTTACTCATGGTGAATACCATCAGTAAGCAGATTTTGTTCTCTTCGGAGAGCGAAAAGTGCGATAGCTGGTCGCCAAAAACAAACAGCAAATTAACGTTAATTTACTAGCCCAACCGGGCGCATCCGCCCGGTTCGGGACGTGGTGCGCCTGTCACAATAGGAGCGCACCTATGTCTCAATACTCTCAATTCTCAGTAAGCAAGGTTTTCGGTATGCCCAGCATTCCGGAGAAGGTAACGGCCATCGGCTACGCTGACGGTTCAAACCCTTTCATCCCTGCCACTGATACCAACTACGTTTTCCGCAAAGAGTTTCTGCGAGAGGTCTTGGCCTATCTCAAAGAGCCTGGCGGTGACGCATTGTTCGTAACCGGCCCTACCGGGTCTGGCAAAACCTCAGGTATCACCGAGATCGCTGGTCGTCTCAACTGGCCTGTTCAGCAAATCACTGCCCACGGGCGGATGGAGCTGACAGATCTGATTGGACATCACGCTCTGGTCGCGGAAAAGCCTGGTCAACCACCTGTCATGAAGTTCATGTATGGACCTCTGGCAGTCGCTATGCGTGAAGGTCATCTGCTCCTCATCAACGAGGTGGATTTGGCCGACCCTGCCGAGCTGGCTGGTCTCAACGATGTCCTTGAAGGGCGTCCCCTTGTGATCGCTCAGAATGGCGGGGAAATCATCAAGCCGCACCCGATGTTTCGTGTGGTCGTTACTGGTAACTCTACGGGGTCCGGTGATGCTTCTGGTTTGTACCAGGGGGTGATGATGCAGAACCTCGCAGCTATGGATCGCTATCGTTTCACCAAAGTAGGGTATGCGGATGAGGAAGCTGAACTCAGCATTCTTGGCCGTGTTACTCCGAAACTTCCGGAAAATGTGCGGAAGGGAATGGTTCGGATTGCTAATCAGGTCCGCAAACTGTTTCTTGGCGAAAACGGTGAAGATGGTCAGATCAGCGTCACCATGTCCACTCGGACGTTGGTGCGTTGGGCGAAACTGTCTCTAGCGTTCCGTGGTGCCCCAAATGCTCTTGAATACGCCCTGGATCAAGCTCTGCTTATCCGTGCGGCCAAAGAGGAGCGTGAAGCCATCCTGCGTGTTGCGAAGGATGTGTTCGGGGACCAATGGCGCTAAGGGGTGACGCATGAAGAAAAATGACTGTTTGTGCCGTCGTTACACTGCTAAAGAGTGGGGCAATGACGAAACCACAATAGAAGTCTTCATTGGCTACAAGTTGCTCCGGGAGCCCAGCTCCTCGGAGCCAGGCCAATTCACGATGGTCGAGCTACGCCGAACCGTCACTGATGGGAAAGCTGAAAATTGGTCTGAGACAAAGCTCGAAGGACCTTTTGAAGCTAACGGCCCAGACACGATCCCAATGTCCTACAAGGACAAAGAAAGCCAGTATGTGTCACAGTTTCTCAGCCAGGGGTACACCTTTCTGGATGAGGTGCTGGTAAACGCAGAGACACAGACGGTGCTGGAAGGGGGGAATGTTTCAGCCGGACAAACAGCCAGCTTGGGATCTCTCAACTGGCTGTTATCTCCGCCCTCTGAGTTACCTCCAGGTGACATAAACCTCTTCAAAGGTTTTGTTGCTGGGGTTTTTGCCAAAGGAGCCGGTTTAATCGGCTTTGAGGTTGCTCGGAGCGAAGGCTCAAATGACTTGCTACCCAGTGTGCTGATGCGTACTGACAGCGGTTATGAGCTTGGGGTTAGCACTGGACTAGGCGAAAACACTATCCATCCAGCTACGCTGGAAGGCGCTGGTGAACTCCGCCCGGAACATGGTCACAAACCCCTGCTGATGTTGGTTTACCTGCAACAGCGTTTCGCGGATGACTTTTCAAACGTAGAGAAGCCGCTGGTGGCATTCTGTGATGAACAGGGTGATACCTTCGACTACGAGCGTTTTGATTCACTAAAACCCCTCATTGAACGGTTTGGTTTCAGCTACGACGAAGTAAGAGCAGATGCAGAAAGGCTTGGCCTTGTATCTGAGCTGATTCGCCTGGCAGAGATCGACGCCGAACAAGAGGATCACTTTTTTTAACCCTTACGGGGGCTTGCTCCCCGAAAGGGGCGTTGGCCCTCTCCAAATAACTTGGAGGTCATGATGTCTAAAGGCGTCAACAAAGTAATTCTGGTCGGTAATCTCGGTTCTGACCCGGAAATTCGCTACATGCCAAGCGGAACTGCCGTTGCCAACTTCAACGTTGCAACAACGGATACGTGGCGCGATAAGCAGTCTGGCGAGCAAAGAGAGCATACTGAGTGGCACCGTATTGTGCTTAAAGGTCGTTTGGCAGAAGTCGCTGGTGAGTACCTGAAAAAGGGCTCCCAAGTCTATCTCGAAGGGAGCAACCGCACCCGGAAGTGGACTGACAGCCAACAAATCGAGCGCTACACCACCGAAGTACACTGCGTTGAAATGCAGATGCTTGGTGGTCGTGGAAATGCACCTCAGGACAACTCTCAACGTGCAGCGCCCCAAAAAGGGCAACGTACAGGAGCCGGTACGCAATCTGCTCCTGTGCAGCAATCAGCACCGCAAGGTGGTATGGGCGGAGGCTATGGTCCCGCTCCTGATGGCTGGGATGATGACATCCCGTTCATGCGGCTGCACCACTTGGCTGGCGGGTAACACCGCCAACTCTTACTAAACCCCACGGGGGCACTCATGCCCCGAGGGGGTCATGGTGTCCTCAAACCGTTCATTCGTGAATTGGAGAAACACCATGTCTGATAACAAATCTCTTGTAACCCGTATCGCAAGCCGGTTTGGCGTGGACACCCGAAAGTTCTATGAAACTTTGAAGGCGACCGCATTCAAGCAGCGAGATGGAAGTGCCCCGACCGATGAGCAGATGATGACGCTCCTGATCGTGGCTGAACAGTACGGTTTGAACCCTTTCACTCGGGAAATCTATGCGTTTCCTGACAAGCAAAATGGGATCATTCCGGTAGTAGGTGTTGATGGTTGGAGCCGCATCATCAACGAGCATCCCCAGTATGATGGCGTCGAGTTCGTGTATTCGGACAAGATGGTCAGAATGCAGGGGGCGAAAGTTGACTGCCCTGAGTGGATTGAATGCGTGATTTACCGTAAGGACAGATCTCGCCCTATCCGCATCAAGGAGTTCATTGATGAGGTGTACCGTGAACCGTTTCAGGGTCAAGGTCGCAATGGTGCTTACACTGTTGATGGCCCCTGGCAAACGCACACCAAGCGTCAACTCCGGCACAAGTCGCTGATCCAGTGTTCTCGTGTCGCATTTGGTTTCTCTGGTATTTATGACCAGGATGAAGCTGAACGCATCCGTGAAATGGAGCAGGCATCGGCCATTAACCCGGCTATTGCCAATCTCCCTTCACCATCTCAAGTTCAAAGCCAAGAGCCTTTGGCTATTGAGCACAAAGAGCTTGACCCGATCCTAACCAAACTCGCAAATCGCGCCATTGCTGAAAACGCATGGTCTGCGGCGCATGAGTATGTGAAGGGACGGTATGAAGGTTCGGAACTGCAATATGCGACTCAATTCCTTCGTGACAAGGAGATGGATCAAATGGAGCCTCCGAAACCTGACTACCAGGAAGCGCACGAGCAAGAGTCCGCCGCTGGTGGTTCTGCAAATGCTGAACCTGGTGCCGAAGAAATGCCGCCTTTGAGTGACGAGGACATGATCCCTGTTACAGAAGAGGAGGGCGCGGAAGGCAGTTACTACTAACCCCAACGGGGGGGACTCCCCCGCTGGGGGAGATCTCCCTCCTAACCATTGGAGAGAGGTCCATGAAAATAGTCAACCTATCGCAACGAGAGGAAGATTGGCTTGATTGGCGGCGTCAAGGTGTAACAGCCACTGACGCCGCTATCCTGCTCAATCGGTCTCCGTACAAAACACGATGGAGACTGTGGGCCGAGAAGACTGGGTATGCGCGTGAAGTCGATCTGAGTCTTAATCCGCTGGTTCGCCGGGGGATAGAAAACGAAGATGCTGCAAGACGCGCTTTCGAGGAGAAGTATGATGACATGCTGCTCCCCGCCTGTGTCGAATCGGTTCAATACCCGCTCATGAGGGCCTCCCTGGATGGCCTGAGAGATAACGGGGAGCCCGTCGAGCTGAAAAGCCCGAGTGCGACTGTCTGGGAAGATGTTTGTGCTGAGAAAGCAAACAGCAAGGCATACCAGCTTTATTACCCGCAGGTGCAACACCAGCTCCTGGTAACGGGGGCCAAGCAAGGCTGGTTAGTCTTCTACTTTGAAGGTCAGATTCAGGAGTTTCCAATACTCCGAGACGAAGCCATGATTCAAGAAATCTTGGCCGAGGCTAAAAAGTTCTGGCAACAGGTAGTAGACAAGAAGGAGCCCGACAAAGATCCAGAGAGAGACCTGTACATACCGCAAGGTGAAGAGGTCAACCGTTGGATTGCTGCTGCTGAGGAATACCGCCTCTATGATGCTGAGATTCAGGAGCTGAAACAGCGACTGTCTGAGCTTCAAGAAAGGCAAAAGCCTCATCTCGACACCATGAAGTCCCTCATGGGGGAATACTTCCATGCCGACTACTGCGGTGTGATGGTAACGAGATACAAAGCGGCTGGCCGGGTAGACTACAAAAAGCTGTTGGCTGATAAGGCGTCAGGCGTGAAGCCTGAGGATGTTGACCAGTACAGAGAGAAGTCATCAGAGCGGTGCCGTGTAACGGTTACTGGCTCTGTGAAGCCACGGTACATTGTTGATGAGGACGTGCTTGCTCCTCTTGATGATTTGCCGGAAGAAGTAGAGACGTTCTACTGGTGAGTGGGGGATTTTCCCCCGCTTTCCCTTGGGGATTCTGGGAGTCTCCAACGGAAAGCAAGATTTTGTTCTCTTCGGAGAGCGAAAAGTGCGATAGCTGGTCGCCAAAAACAAACAGCAAATTAACGTTAATTTACTAGCCCAACCGGGCGCATCCGCCCGGTTCGGGACGTGGTGCGCCCCCAACTTTTTGGAGTGCATCATGACTAAAGTGAACCATCTACAAAGCCTCTGTGTTATCCACGTAGACTTTGACATCTGGAGTGGACAAACCCGTTTGTCTGCATCTGATCTCAAGCTGGGCGAGGGTGGTGAAATTCCACCTGAGAAAGTAGCTCAACTGGGAAGTAAGAAGATCTGTGATCCGGCTAAGCTGAAAGGCTTTCATCGCCTGAAAACAGAAACTCGTCGCCTCCTGCTGAAATTCGGTATGCCGTTCATGAACGGATTTGCCGTACCCGTCAGCAAGACCGATGAAATCTGTAACAAGCTGAATGACATAAACTTTCAGTTTAACCAACTGAAACAGGATTTCATCAAAGGTTACAACAAAGCCGTGGATGAATGGTGTCAGGAGAACCCTGAGTATGAACGAGCTATCCGTGCCGGAGCCCTTCCAAAGGAAACGGTCGAGGAGCGGATTGGCTTTGAGTACCAGGTGTTCATGATCCAGCCTGTGAACGAAGATGAGGCCAACGCCAAACGCCTTAACCGCAAGGTTGAGCGCTTGGGTGACGATCTCATCTCCGAAGTGGTTCAGGAAGCGAATAAGTTCTATATGGAACGTTTGGCCGGTCGAGACCAATGTGCGGTCACTACTCGGCAGACACTCCGTAACATCCGCGACAAGGTGGATGGGCTTAGCTTCCTGAACAGCGCTTTTAACCCTCTGGTCAAGCTGCTCGACCAAACCCTCCGGGGATACGAGCAACATGCCGATGGCCGAAACATCGTTGCGCCTTTCTTTTATCAGGTCGTGGCCGCAGTGCTGATCATGAGCGAGAGGGACCGCATCGAGCAGTATGCCAATGGCTCGATTACTGTAGAGGGCATGGCTAATGACATTGGCGGTTCGGGAGCCCAGATGGGGGACCGTTCTAAAGATGAAAAGGCCGAACAGAAAAGCGATAAAGCCGGTGAGCTTATCCCTGCAACAGAGGGTGGCGAAACCAAGCAGCAACAGGTAGGTGGTACTGAATCTGTTCAATCAGAACAGACTAACAGCGGTGGTAACGCTGTTGACCTGGATGAAGACATCGACAACTTCTTCAAGAGTTTTGCAGAACGAGGCGAGGGTGAATCGGAAGATGAATCCAATGCCGGTGATGTGGTTCGAGAAGAGCGCGTTGATGTTGAGGATGAGCCGGTTTTGCCTGAGGAAACTCCGGTAGAGCAAGAGCCTGTCCAAGAGGAGCCGACAGAGGAGCCTCTCAACCAGGAGCTGCCTAAAACTGACGACGATGGCGACTATTTCTTCTAATAGTCACTTCAACTAAACCGACCCGGAGGGGATAGCCATTCCCTCCAGGGGTGGACTATCTCCTTCCCTACCAGGAGAAAAGATATGTCCAAAAAACGCACCATTTACAGCGCTCTACCAATCGTGGCCGCAGCCTATGGTGAAAAACTCGGTGTCAAAGTCGCCATCGGTAACGATGACGCATACACCGATGGTAAGACCATCGTGGTTCCGAATATCCCCGACGACTATCCTCACATGGATGCTGTCTGGGGGTATTTGGCCCATGAAGCAGCCCATGTCCGGTTTACGGACTTTGGTGTTGAGCGCCGCAGAGGTCTTCATGCTGAGTTGTCCAACGTTTTGGAGGACTGCCGCATAGAACGGGCCATGATGGAACTCTTCCCCGGTACGTCGCAGACCCTGAATGAGGTTGCTCGCTATATGGCTCAAGCTGGTCATTACGAGCACGTCACAGACAAAGAGGCCCCTGCCTCCATTCTGACAGGGTTTTGTTTGTACTGGTTGCAAACCAAGGCTGTAGGGCAATCCGTCCTTCAACCCTATCTCGATTCGGCTACCCCCGTATTCGAGCGCGTGTTCCCTCAGGGTGTTGTTGTTCGGCTGAACGCTTTACTGCGTAAGGCTGTGAACACTAAGTCAACCGCAGAGGTGACATCCTTGGCCGACCAAATCATCAAGATGATCGAGGAGGAAAAGGAGAAAGAAGAGCAAAAGCCCCTGAATGGTCAGGATGGTAACAACCAGCAGAATGCTGGTGGCAACCAACCTCAGAACAGTCAGGGCGGAAGTGGTAACGATCAAAACCAAGGGCCTGATGCCAATGGTGGTGATCAGCAAGGTAAAGACCAGAAGCAAGACGATGCTAACGGGAAATCTGATCCGAAAGGACAGGGCGACCAAGGCAAGTCGGATACTGATGGTGGCAGCAAGGCAGGACAAAGCCAGGCTGGTGGCAATTCTGACGCGGCGAAACAAGACGCGGCCAAAATGCTCCAGCAGGTTCTGAATGCCGGTGCCGGTGATTTGCGTGGTGACGCGCATGATGCACTTAAAGCCGAGCTCAACCGGGTGGCTCAAGATAAGGGGGACAGTAGCTATATGACTGTTCGCTCTGCTGTGAACACCCAGGACAACCCTGCTGTTGGCAAAAGCCTGGTAGGGGATGTGAAGAGCACCACTTCAAAGATAAGAACGCAGCTCTACGGATTGGTCCAGGCCAGCCAGCGAGTTGCTCACCGTAACCAACGATCAGGGAAGCGTGTGGATGCTCGGAAACTACATCGTGTAGTGACGGGTGATACCCGCGTATTCCTCAAGCCGGAAGCCAAGAAACGCCCTAATACGGCGGTTCACATCCTGGTTGATATGAGCTCCTCGATGGCCTACAAGGCCGCCAATGGAAAGGAGCGTCAAGACATTGCGCGGGAAGCGTCCTTGGCTATTTCGATGGCTCTGGAAGCAATACCCGGCGTAAACCCGGCAGTCACCTTTTTTGGTGGCAACCGGAACCAGCCAGTGTTCAGTGTCGTGAAGCATGGAGATACGGTTCAGAATCGGGCCGGTCGGTTTGGGTTCAAAGCAACTGGCGGTACGCCTATGGCGGAAGCTATGTGGTATGCAGCTTTTGAACTCACCAAGACCCGTGAAGAGCGAAAAATGTTGATCGTAGTGACTGACGGGCAGCCTCAAAGCGCCCCGGCATGTCGCTCAGTGATTGACCTCTGTGAACGAAGCGATGTTGAGGTGATCGGCATAGGGGTAGAGACTACCGCAGTGTCAGGACTGTTCCAAAAGAACATTGTCATTGATGATGCGGCAGCTCTGCAACGCACACTGTTTAAGTTGATGGAGCGGTCATTGACTGCTTTTGCAGCTTAACAGGAAGTGAAACGACAAACGGCTATCCCTTCGGGGGTGGCCGTTTTTATTTGGAGAGTCTATGAACCAATTCCATTCATCTTTGGATTTGTATCATCGGAACAAAGGTAGAAGGGCTACAGTGCCGGAGACGCCTTTTTTACTGCTTGCTAAGCGCATTCCTCCGATGTACTGGAGACTGTTCCAGGGTGTTACTTTGGATAGTCGTATGGGATACACAGGCAGGCGGCAGTTCCACAGTCTTGGGCAAGCAATCGACTGGGCAAAGTCATCAGTTGGCGATTCCTGGTCAAATAAGCGCTTTCACAAGCCGGTAGGCCTCGATGTATTGCTGGCCTGTACTGCGAGTAAGGTGCCTGAACATCTGGTCGAAGAACTGAAAAGACGGGGCAGTTGATGCGTCTTTGAGCTTTGCACCCGAAAAGGGCAGTTTGAGCGTTCCTGTTCACACAGCTCTCGTGGAACAATCAAAGTGAGGAGGGAATACCCTCCCACTTTCTCAGAGGCCTTCATTGAGGGTTGCTGAGAAAGTGAATTTTGTCCTCTCTGAGGGCGAAACGTGCGATAGCTGGTCGCCAAAAACAAACAGCATTCAACCTCAGCCTAAGGGCGCACTGCGCCTGACAGGCTCTGTGTGCCCAAGTTACTTTAAGGAGCACACATGTCTCATCTGAACAATCTCAAATCCGTAATGATCTCTCTCGCCGCCGAACATAAGCTGCCTGAAATCTACCAGGATGACATCACTACCGATGTGGAGTCTCTGGATCGATTCGATGGTTTACGTCTGGTCTGGCTGTTGCGGTCTTGCGGCAGCGTATTGGTGCCAGCGGAAGTTGGCGTTAATCCGATCTATATCACCCATTGGTTGTGGTCTAACCACGGTCAACAGGTGGTTCCATTCTCTGTGGATACCCGCACGGGGTTGATTGAAAAAATCGACTTCGAGCAAGCTGAAAAGCTGATCATGCAGATGCCTTGCAACCTCTCTTCATTGCAGAACAAGGAATACTTGGTTGACCAGGTAAACCGAGTGTTGCAACGAGGTTGTGAAATGCGTATCTGGGGTATCTTCGAGTCTCCAAGCTCGGTGGAATCCGTTGGTGGTTGGAAAGAGTGGCAGAGCTATTTCAGCTCTACTGGGAATCGACTGATGGCCGATTTCGTTGGTAAAGCCATTCGATTCACCAACCCTCGATAAATCGCCGTTCAACCATTAACCCTAATTAACCCTATGGGGCTCCGATAGCCCTGAGGGGACGGGGCTCCGCAATCGCAATAAGGAGTCCCTATGAAAAACCTATCAGCTTTGGAAGCAGTTCTTGACTACGACAAACCTTCTCGACGTTTTCTTGATGAGCTCAACGAAAACCAGATGAAGGATTTGTCCGGGGAAATCTTCGCCAAGCTCTACTGGAGCAAGCGTAATCCCCAGTGGTACGAGAAAGACACCAATCGGCTGTTTGCACGACTTCGTTGGGTTCAGCGCATCATCAAGAAGCGCTTGAAAACCGGCAAGGTTAAACCTGAACTGACAGAAAATGGTTCAGTGATGGAGCGCTTCAACTTCCCTTATGGTGACACTCTCGATTTCTTCCATCGGTACTTGCGACATCCCAAATGGGAGGTTGTGTATCAAGAATCGGGGTGCAGTGCCTTTTGGAAAAATGAAGCAACGCTTGAGCTATGCACCTACTGCGAAGGTGATGTGGTCATGATGAAGGCTCCTGATGAAGCAACCTTCTTTCGTGATTGCAATCGCCTTAGCTGGTGGTATGCAGATAACGCTTGATCTTAATCCCTAACCAGGGGCGAACCGGCCCCTGATGGGAGCATGGTGCGCCCCATCTATGATGGAGGACGCCATGTTCAAATCATCAGTATGCTCCTACGAAAACAGGGGGCCTTACGGAAACAACAAGTACCGAGGCAACTGCTCGGGCTTTATCGTTAAAGACTTCATTGAGTCTTACATGAGAAAGCCGAACGGGCTGGTGGCAGACCCAAGTGTTGGGGGTGGCTCTAGCATCGACGTTGCCAATGAACTTGGTGTCCGTTTCAAAGGGACAGACTTGCATCAGGGGTTCAACCTGTTGCGGGATGACTTCCTTTCGTTCCTCGGAGAGCCTGCACACCTGATCTGGTGGCACCCTCCTTACTGGGACATGATCCAGTATTCAGGTAAGCAGTGGGGCGAGCCCAACAAATGGGATATGAGCCGCATGAATTTGCCTGAGTTCGTTGAAGCCCTTGAGCTGGCCGTTATGAATATTCATGACGCCTGTGAGCGAGGAGGGCATTACGGAATCCTCATGGGAAACCTGAGGCGCGATGGGGATTATTTCAACCTGTCCAGCCTTGTGGAACGTATCGCACCTGGGAAGCTGGTGGATGAGATCATCAAAACACAGCACAACTGTGTGAGTGACCGAACTCAGTATTCCGGGAAGCTGGTGCGTATCGCCCATGAAAAGCTGTTGGTGTTTCGTCGTAACGACGTTGCCTCATCGCTCTGTCTTCTTGCTGCCGTACACCGTCGAGCAACCAATATGGTTTCGACTACGTGGAAAGCTGCAATACGCCGAACCCTACAGGGGAAAACGTTGAAGCTGGAGCAGATTTACAAAGAGATTGAACCCTACGCAAAGCATCGAGAGAACAACCACTGGCAAGCAAAGGTCAGGCAAGTTCTTCAAGATGCCAGGTTCTTTATTCGCATCGAGGTAGGTGTCTATGCACTTGCTGAGTAGCCCAACCGGGGCGTGACATCCCGGAGGGGATTGGTCGCGCTCATCAACAACAAAGGAGCGTGACCATGAACGTACAACTTCAAGCCAGCAACAATGTGCTGTTGGCGCAAATCGAAAGCAAAGGCCTCACTGTTGAAACGCATTGTCGCAGTGGCTTTTGTGGCATGTGCCGGGTTCGTCTACTCGAAGGTCAAGTGGCCTATGACGAGACGCCCATCGCATTTGTCAAAGAAGGGGAAGTGTTGGTTTGCTGCGCTAAAGCAAAAACCGATGTGACCTTGGAAATTTAACCCATCCGGAGGAGCCTTTCCTGCGGGTGGGGCTCCTCTATCCATTACGAGGAGAAACACTATGTCTATCAATACCAAAGTTGAACAAATCGCATACGGTCATGCTACCGCTCTAGTGCTCAGTGAACTGGGCCAACAAGAGAATTGGTGCAAGGCTTATGAGTATTTGTCTGAGTGTGTCGAACGGGGAGACGAGCCTGAGGATCTGGTCGTTTGGCAACCGTTTGAGCACTGGGAATGGAAAGACATTCTGGAGCAAATCGAGAGCGAAGCCGAGTCTCTGCTTTCGACTATTAAGTCCGTTTTAGGCTTGGCCCACAAAGGCATCATTCAGTCAGCAATTGACTGCTCTCTGGATTCGGACATGACCCAGCTTGACCTGATTGGAATGGTCGAGCTCGGAAGTGAAATCGAAGATGGGGAGTGTGCTGGAGGTGGCTATGCAGCTTAACCGATACACGGCCAGGGAGTCTGACAAAAGTCGGATACTTCGGACCATCGGCTGGTGCAAGCGCAATCACCTTACACTTGCCGGTCTTCCATACGAGGACAATCTTGCAGGAAGTGACGGGATCAGCATAGAGATCATCACTCCTCCTGGTATGTCGCGGGAAATGTTGGAGCAAGCCGTCAGAGAGGGGTATTCAGAGCGAGATGTCGTAAGGCATCGCATTCTGGAGTGCCCTGTCGGTTGGTTCATGGAAGCTGATGGCAAGGCATTTGATCATGAAGTGTTCCACGATTACGTGGTGGCTCATGGTTATGGCGAACCTTCCAGCGAAGCCTATGAGCTGGCGGAGCGGTGGTTCTGGCAGGGCAACGATTATGCGTTGATAGCTGCGGAAATAGTTGCTCGTGATCTTTGTGTTCGTGATGACGAAGATGAGGACTGATCCTATGGATGCTGTAGCGCATATAGCAGCAGATAACCTTGTACCGGCATGTGGAGGTGCAGAGAAGCCGTTTACCGTTAGTGGTAGACAGTGGCTTTACTGCTATCACCCAGCCAGTGGGAGGCACTGCTACTTAGACCTCGATAATGACCGTCCAGTCTGGCATCGAGGATTTCATCCTGCTTTTCATCCTGAGCTTGAGTTCGCTGATGAAGCTGAGTTGCTTCGACCAGTTGAGCGAAAGCCTGACCATGAAGAGCTGGAGGATTTTTACTTTTAACCCACGGGGCCGCTCTTCCTGATGGGAGACGGTCCTCCATTCTCAAAGGAGAAGACCATGAAAGATCACAGTCAAACGATTGTGTTCCCTGGGAACAATGTTGAATCACTTGCTGAGGCTAACGCCATGTTGAGCGCTGTGTCGGAAGATGCACGTAAAGCCAGCAATACGGAAGACAAACGTGACCTTGAATCGCTTCAAGGCTGGCTGGAAGAGAACATCAATTCTCAACTGGCAGGCGTGAAGTAACTATGACTGTAACCCCACTGGGGGCTTCATGCCCCTGTGGGGGCATGGTGCCCGTAAAAGGAGTCACCATGAATGCAGTGAAGATGATCCAGAAGGAAAACCAGCTTGAGCTGCCGCTTTTCTTCCTGGATGAAGAGCCGAAGACCGCAGAAGTCATTCCATTTGAGCCAAAGCCTGAATGGACTGATGATGAGGTAAGGCAGTTACGTGATGGGCTTTTATGGCATAGCCTTAGAGTCCTTGCTGATGGTCGAGCTGGAAGTGAAATCAAGCAGGAAACGATGGCTTGGGTGATGTCCGATGAGGTACATCCATTCTCATTTGTGGTCTGCTGCGATGAAGCAGGTTACGATCCATCTGGAGTAAGGGAAGGCGTGAAGTCTATCCTAAACCGCTTAGCGCGGGTTAAAGCGGGGGGTTAACCCCCTGCTTTCCCAGTGGCATCGACTTTCACATGTGAAAGTTTGTGCCCCTCGGAAAGCAAGATTTTGCTCTCTGTCGAGAGTGAATAGTGAGGTAGCTGGCCTCCCCAAACAAACAGCATTCTACATAACCCTTGGGGGATCACTGCCCCTCGGGCTGGTGGTTCCCTGACAAACATGGAGCCACAACTATGACTACTCTTGCCAGCTTTGCGAATCCGATTTCTGTTATTCAACGCTCACCAACCAGTGGGGTGTTTGGCACAAATCAGTTCGTAGGAGACAAAGAGGGATTTGTACAAAAGGTGCTCGGAAAGTGGTACTGCAATCCAGGGAATACCATTCCCGTTGAGAGCATGTCCCACCTTGAGCAGGCGGAGAAACTGTATGACTTCTATGTCAAGTATCTCCAAGTGAAAGAAAAGATCTCTGTGAACCTTGGCCGGGTGCTGCATAAGCTGTACAGCACTGGTTCTATCAAGGAAGCAGAGATCGTGCTTGAAGCAATAAAGGCTCAGGCTGGCGTAACAGCTTGAGCAATCTACTAACCCTAAACCGGGTGCATCCGCCCGGTTCGGGACGTGGTGCGCCCCCAAACTATTTGGAGTGCATCATGGAAAAACATAACCTCAAATCCGGATTCAGCATCTATTTCGCTGACGTCCATTTCGAGAAACAAGTCTACGCATTCGGCTCAGGACTTGGCTTCACCTCTGTGATTTACGCCTACTCGCTGGGCCGAGATCCGGAAGAAGCTGAGAAGCTGGCGCTTGAAAAGTACGACTCTGACGAAACGAAGGTGAAGAAGGTGCATGTCAATCTGGCTCGCAGCCAGGACATCAACCGCTACACCTTCCCTGAACAAATGGCTGGCTTTGCTAATGCCATTCAGTCTCACGGCATCGCTGTGAACTGAGAACCACTTTAAACCCATCGGGGCCATTACTTCCCGATTGGGACGGTAGTGGCCTCTCAACCGAAAGGAGAGAGCTCATGGCTACTATCGTAAACACCAAGTTAGGAGAACATCGAGGCAAGAAGCGCGTCTGGCTGGAAGGCCAAAAGCTACTGCGTGAAGGTTACTATCCTGGCATGAAGTATGATCTGGAGCTGAAAGATTCCCAGGTTGTGCTTCGCGTCAAAGAGGAGGGTAAGTTCACCATCAGTAAGCGCGAGCGCAATGGCCGGGTGTCTCCAATCATCGATCTGACCGTGCAGGAGCTTGCTACCGTTTTTGACGGTGTAGAGATGCTCCGCGTGTTCATCCGTAACGGCGCAATTGTGATCTCTGCTCACCATCAACAAGAGCGAGTGATCGAGCGCGTCAACCGGCTTATCAGTAAGCTGGAGAATGGAGAATCGCTTTCGGTATGCAGCCTCTTTCATGGGGGTGGTGTGCTTGATAAAGCGATTCACGCCGGTTTTCACAAGGCGGGAATTGCCAGTGCCATATCTGTGGCCGTGGAGATGGAAGGGAAATATCTCGATTCGTCTTTGGCAAATAACCCGGAGCTTTGGAACGAAGATTCTATTGTTATCGAATCGCCAATCCAGGCTGTGAATCTCAGCAAACGCCCACCACAGGTGGATGTTTTGATGGGGGGCATACCGTGTACCGGCGCGTCAAAGTCAGGTCGCAGTAAGAACAAGTTGGAGTTTGCCGAATCGCATGAGGCGGCAGGTGCCATGTTCTTCAACTTCCTGCAATTCGTAGAAGCGCTAAACCCAGCCGTTGTGCTGATTGAGAACGTGCCTGAGTACCAGAACACCGCTTCGATGGAAGTGATTCGTTCGGTGCTCTCTTCGTTGGGTTACTCCCTACAAGAGCGCATTCTCGACGGCAATGAGTTTGGGGTTATTGAGCGCCGCAAGCGTCTTTGTGTTGTTGCGCTTTCCCACGGGATCGACGGGTTTGAACTTGAGAAGGTTCAGCCTGTTCGCACCAAGGAAAGTCGCATACAGGACATCCTGGAGCCAGTTCCGCTCGATTCTGAACGTTGGAAGTCATTTGACTATCTGGCTGAGAAGGAGTTGAGAGACAAAGCTGCTGGCAAGGGGTTCTCTCGCCAGCTTCTGACTGGCGACGATGAGTTTTGCGGCACCATAGGTAAGGACTATGCAAAATGCAGAAGTACCGAACCTTTCATTGTTCATCCAGAACAGCCGGAGTTGTCTCGCATCTTTACACCGACAGAACATTGTCGAGTGAAAGGGATACCAGAGGAACTCATCCAAGGTCTGTCGGACACTATTGCCCACCAGATTCTCGGGCAATCGGTAGTCTTTCCCGCGTTCGAGGCTTTAGCCCTCGCATTAGGGAACAGCCTGTGGAGCTGGGTTGGAATGATGCCAATCATGGTCGAAGTCGTGGATGAATCACAGCCGGTGATCGGTGGTGAAGACTTCCATTGGGCAACGGCATTGGTTGACGCAAAGGGCACTCTCAAGCTGTCACCGGCAGCGAAAAAACAGGGGATGCCCTTCAACATTATGGATGGTCAATTGGCTGTCTATTCACCTAACGGAACTAAAAAGAGCTGCGGCCATGAGCCTTGCGAATATCTCCCGGTAATGATGTCCGGAGACGCAATCATGGTCACTTCATCTTTGGTTCATTAGTAACTCACCGGGGCAATGCCGAAAGGCCTTTGCTCCGGCCTATCCGAAAGGAGAGTAATCATGAAAATCGAAACTGTTGTGCCTTTACCTCCCGAGGATTCAGGCCTTCAACACTGCATTGCCAGGTTCCATAACCGCAACATGGATTCCAAGCGAAAAGACAAGACCCGTTTTTTCAGGAGGGAGCCGGTTATGATCGTAAACCCAGAGACCAAAGCAAAGGTTCTCCGGTATGCGATGGGCAACCCTGGGAATTTATCCATCACAAAGCTGGCGGTCGCGCTGGATTACGATGCGGTAGATGCTCTGGGTGTTCGTTTTAAAGACACTGTAAATCTTGAGGTTCGCAGAGCCAGGCGCTGGGAAGTCTGGCAGTGGTTCTGGAACCATCCGGATCAAAGTGTCCAACTGTCAATCAAATTGGGCGTGGTTGGCGCTGTGTTGGGAGTCATGGGCTTCCTGACTGGCGTAGCTCCGTACCTCTTGGGATAAACCAATAAAGCCGTTAACGGGCAATGTAAGTCCGGAGACGGCTTGCATTGCTCTCTCGAAAGTGGAGAGTCAAATGAACACATTAGAACAACTTGTAAATCAGAGAGTGCTTGAGGAAGGTCTGAAAAAGGCGAAGCCATTGGCCGCGCAAATGGGGCTTGAATCTGTACCTGATGAGATGCTTGAAATGATCTGCCCAAACTTGAACTACTCTGGGCAGTTTACGCCAGCTCTGTACGCGAGATTTCAAAGCGTAAAGCGATTACTGAAAGAGTTGTCGGAACAAACCTCACCTAAGCACGGGCATATTGTGAAGTTTACCAACCAATATGGGAGCTACGATGAGTCAGCTTTGCTGTTCAAAGAAGGCGACGTCAGAAACCAGAACTTGGTTGCTTGTGTGGGCGGGAAGACGCTAAATCTCGGAGAGCTAGAGCTTCGAGATTATGGGCTCAATATGCACATCGGTTGCGGTGGACCATTTGAGCCGATCTCAGAAGCGCAGATTCAGTCCTTGTCTGAGTTTGACTTCTATGAGACGACCTACAGATTCTGGGGCCAGAATCCATGTGGAAACGGGATGATAGACATCACCGTCCCTATGAAACGTTGGTTCTTGACTGTGTAGCTTCAACCTGAGTGCGCCGAGAAATCGGCGTACCGGCCCCTTAAAAAGGGTAATCAGCGCAGGGGGAAACCCCGCGCTTTCCCAAGCATCTCGGTTTCCCAGGGTGCTTCGGAAAGTGCCTTAGGCGCTCAAGTGCGGTAGCTGGCTGCCAAAAACAAACAGCAAATTATCAACCCTGACGGGAGCACCTCCTGTTAGGGGGGCTCCGTCATAAACTGAACGGAGATATAGCATGTCTAAAAACGTCAACGATGTTTTTTCAAACCGAACTTCTTTGGAATGTACTGTAAATGCAGCGCTGGATCGTCGTATCGGTCTGCGTGTCGGGTTCCCTCATTACAGAGAAGGAGCAAACGGTGTGGTTTGTGAGATCGAAGCAGAGTACCCATTGCTCAACACTCATTCGAGTGTTGCATGGCCCCTGCTCGATGAACTCAACAGTTACACCATCCAAAAAAACCAATCGCTCATTGATCACATTGATAATGCGGTCGCTGAACTGTTGAAACACAAGGCTCGTCTACAGCTTGATATTCAAAAGCTGCAAGACGGTGACATTGATCTGGTGAAACAGGCCAAGCAGCAATACGAAGACAACCAGATGTCGAGTAGCAGCTAGTTCAGGTCTGATAGCCAGGATTCAATTTTAACCCTACCGGGGTGCTTTCCCGGAAGGGATGGGCACCCTGCTAATCCAGGAGGCCCTATGCAACAAACATTAAACTTTGATCTATCAGAACAACCCATCCCAGTGCTTTTGCGTGGGGATAAGTGGGATTCTGTTTGGTCAGAACTGACTGATAACGAGGATTTGAACTTCGTTGATGCCAGTAGAGGAACCAGTCTGTCATCGTTGATCACGTCATCGGTTGAGTCCATTCACACGGCCTTAATTGATGGGTGGACCATGATGATCGGCTATTCCAGTGGTAAAGATTCTGAAACGGTCTTGCACCTGTTCCTGATGGCCCTGATCCGGGCTGTAAGGAGTGGGGCGACCATCAGCCAGCACCACTTCATCTTGCACACTGACACACTGATCGAAAGCCCAGAGGTAAGGTGGCTGGCGGATCAGAAACTGGCCGAGCTGGAGCGTTTCATTGCGAAGGAAAACCTTCCTCTGACCATCGTTCTAGCAAAGCCTGGGATCTCGCAGAGTTGGACGGGCCGAATCCTTACTGGGAGGGGGTTGCCTACGTTTTCCAACTCCACGGCCCGCCAGTGTAGCCAGGATTTAAAAATCACCTCTGCCAAAAGAGCGAAGGCAGCTTATATGCGAGAGCTTCCCAAAGAGGTTCGACAGAAAGTCTGCCTTTTGCTGGGCAGTCGTGATGCTGAAAGCACTATTCGTGCGGCCAACATTGCAAAACAGCGAGGAAGCTCAGATCGCGTCATTAAGACGAAAGATGGGGGTGAGCTGTATGTGGTGAAAAACTGGTTGGCGAGTGATGTCTGGGAGTTCTTACTATCCGCTGGCATGGGCTCAGCATATCCTCTGCCAAGTTACTTGGAGAGCAATGTCACTACGGCAGAGCTTTACAAGGCGGCAACAGGGGAGTGCGTGTGGTCGGCAACAGAGAAGAAGGCCAGTGACGCCTGTGGCGCTCGCTTCGGTTGCTGGGCTTGCCAGGCTGTTGGGTTGGATAAGTCAATGGAGACGTTGCTTGCCACGGACCCTGAAAGGCATGGCTATATGTCGGGGCTGAACCGCATCCAGCGCTACTTGGCAAAACGCCGGTACGCATGGGAAGACCGCCATCCCGTAGGTCGAACGATTTACGAGGGCGGATACATCAAAATACAGCCGGACGTTTACAGTCCTGTTTTCCTAGAACGATTGCTTCATGTCTGTTGCAGCATGGACTACATGGAGCAAAAGAGAGCTGATGAGCTGGCATACAAGCTGGCTACTGGTCAAGCAGAGGATAACGACTGGAACCGTCGAATGGCAGAGCCACAATTCCGGATCATATCGGAAGAGGCTTTAGTCCATATCGACTTCATGTGGGCCTTCCATCATTTCAATGATAAGCCTTTCCATGCCCTGGAGATTTACCACAGGGTTTGGTCGATGGGTGATCTGGACTTGCTGGAAGACGAGCCGCAGTGTGAAACCGTTCCTCAGTCACCAATTCCGAAGCCATTGTGGTTGAAGGTTGGTCGCTGGGGCGATGGTTCGCTTTCTGATGGCTTGGCCGATCCGTTAGCGGAAATGGCTTACTTTGACGGCGGGGATGACCCGTTGGCAGCGCAAGTGATCAATACCGCAGACGGAAAGAGAAGGGTGGTTTGCTTCGCAGAAGATGATGAAGTGAAAGTCGATCCCGACTCCGCTGCGTTCATCATCTGGAACGAATACCCGCGACTAAGGGAGTCTGTACTAAAGGGACATTATACGCCCGGTAGTGCAGCGCAGTTCTACCTTCGGTTCGGAGCAATCCAGCTTGCGAAAGGAAAAGGCGCTTTGTATCACCGTATGATGCAAAGAGGTCAAACCTACCACCAGATGGGCCTTACAGGGCTACAGACGATGGAAGGAATCCAACAGCGCAAGGATGTCAAAGTGCTTAGCGATGCTAAGTACAAAGATCTGGTGAAGCGAAAAATCAAGGGAAGACTGGCAACGGTACGCTGGTGGGTCAACTTGCACTTAACGTTCAAGTACCATCTGCACCACCGTACTCCGACGGGGTTGTTCATCGAGAAGCAACTTGACCAGGAAGCAATGGAAGAACAGAAACGGCATCAGGAGCGATGGTTTAACTACGTGACTGACGCGATGCTTTGTTACTCCAGCGCATTCTGTATGAGCGTCATGGAAGGGCGAGAGGGGAGCGGAAACGCCAACATTCGTCGTTACATGGCCGCGACCAGAAGGAAGGCTTATACGGCCCTCTGCGAGCTCTTGGACAATACTGACGCCCAGTGGGTGAATGATGTGGTCCAGAGTGCCGTAGGGCAGTATGAGGCGATACAGGCAGCCCTAACCGAAGGTTCCGCGCTTGCTATCTATCTCGACTGGATCAACCTACTGTCAAAACGCCATCCAGCCTCTTTGGAGCGACATGTCAGAACGATGATCAAGGCGGTTCAACGCTTACATCGCCGCGACGACACAGAGTTGCAAAGAGGACAGCAAGGCTTGTCCTTGGCCGCATAAAAAGCCCTCCTTCGGGAGGGCTTTTTCTTTTGCACCCCAAAAGGGCAATTACAGCGTTTTACCCTTTTAGGTGGCTGTCATACTCTTTGTTCATTGTCAGCGCTTGCTGGCTATAACGGTAGCTGGCCCAAAACAGCAATAACCTAACCCCTCGGGAGGAAACCCCTCCTGGGTTCTCTCCCACAAACAAAGGAGAGAAGCATGAGCCTAGACAAGTTAAGTCGGCTGGTGGACCAACAACGAAAGACCCAGGATGAAATCGACAATGAAATCATTCTGGCCGTCAAAGAGGTGTTGGCTACAAACTCAGTCGGTTTAGCCCGTGAGCTTGTTGGGGGTGTCCCGCAAGATCATCCATTCCATCCGTTTTTACTCGCTATAGCTAAGCAGCTTGACCCGAGATAACTAAGTAACCCAACCGGGTACACCAAGGCCCGGTCGGCTTTGGTGTACCTCCAACCAATTTTGGAGGCACTATGTCTAATTCAAATTTCGGCTTTCTAGCTCTGGCCTTGCGCCAACGCCTGATCAAACGCTGGTCACTGATGCACTCTGTTCAACCGGAGTCTGTGTTGGAACACAGCGCTGTTGTTACCCTGCTTTCCTACCTGGCTGGCAATATTGCCATTCAGCAAGGGAAGTCGGTGGATCTGGCAGTCATGCTTGCTCATGCTTCGTTGCATGATGCAGCCGAGGTTCTCTGTTCGGATGTTGTAACACCGGTCAAGAAAGCAAACGCTGTTTTGCAGCGTGAGTTTGAACGACTGGAAAAGGCCGCAGAGGACAAACTCATCCAGACTCTTCCCGAAGAACTCCAGGATGCAGTCGCCATAGCCTTCGCTCCCGGTGGCTATGAACAATCACTGGTTAAGGCCTGTGATACCTACTCCGCTTACATCAAGTGCAAACTTGAGGTGGCCGCAGGTAATGGCCTTGAGTTCCAGGATGCTCTCAGCAAAATGGAACGTGTTGTTGCTCAGGTGAAATCGGACTTCCCGGAAATCGACGCTCTGGACAAATGGTTTGGTAACGGACTCGGCCATTCAGTAGATAAACTGCTGGCAGGGGGTAACGATGACTAATCCAATCCCTGGCGACATCAAGATTAAGGACTTTGGCCGCGACCGGAAATTCCGTTCGGTTGATGAGCTTCAAAGCACTTTGTCAGAACAGTACAAAGGTCAGCATGTCAGCATCGTTTACCCTGCAAAGCCCAGCGGTTTACTCCGCACGGTTTTTGTCAGTGTCGATGATGCTGGTGGCGTGAATCGGACCTATGGGGACCAGTCTCCTGTCGATTTTTCTGCCATCAAAGATGACCTGTATGTACCAAGTGACCTGTAGGAGAGCACTAGCTATGGTGGTGATCATCGTAAACACAGGACACTATGAGTTTATCGGCCTTGGTGAGACCCACGGACAAGCCACAGAAGGGCTTTTGAAACGCTGGGACGAACACTGCGAACGTAATCCGGATGCTGAGTCTGGTTACATGCAGGAGCTGATAGAAGAAGGAAGCGCACAAGTTGTCGAGATGGAGCCCGGCTCCGCCGTAATTTACGGACTTGACGGCTAAGCCTTCTCAACTAACCCACTCGGGCGCATCATCCCGAGAGGGTGTGGTGCGTCCTAACCAAAAGGAATGCACTATGTCTAACTTTGAACAAGCTCTGGAGCGTACTGACGGTAAAACACTGATTCTCAGCAATGGGAGTAAGTGGGCAGGCCAAGACCCGGACAGCATTCAGACTTTACTGGATGTCCTGGGTGACAACGTTCTTGACCCGATGTTTGAGCAGTATCACTGTTATCGCCCATACCCGTTTGAACCAATGGTGAGGACGGGGCGAAATGGCGAAATGTTCCAGCCTTGGCTTGGGGCAGCCTGCTTCTTTGGGAACTTCCTGACCGTCTCTCATGTTTTCAACATCATCACGAAAGATGACGGTGTTGTTGAGGCCTTAACAGAGGCGATCCGGAAGAATATGGCGACTGAACAGTACCAGCAGAATGCCTATGAGCGTTATGCCGGTTGGTTCTACGCTGAAACCAGCGAAGGGTTAAGGCTAGTCTCTCCAAGTGAGGCTGCCGACATCCGAGCTGGCGCAGTTTCAAAGCTGCGTTACCCAAGAAACTTCGAGGTTATGAAAACTGCGGTTCTCAAAGGTCCTCGATTTGATACTGAATTAAACCGCAAGGCTTCTTAACCCAAACATTAACCCCACGGGGGACATCGGTCCCTGAGGGGATGGTGTCTCCCTCTGAAATTAAGGAGATACCAATGATTAAACAGCATTTTCAAAACGAACTGGTTAAGTGTGGATACCCGGATGATCTGACGATTGAGTACAGTCTCGGATACTGCCAGGGGGATGGCGTAGCCTTCTACGGGGATTTGAGCGTTGATGACGTCAAAGCTCTCATGAATCGCCTATTCAGCACTGAGCCCGGCCAAGTGGATGCTGTCAGCCGCGTGAAGAACCTGATGGCACAGAAAGACATTGAGAATATGCTTTCTGTCCTCCGCGAATATGGTTCCTGTGACCTGTCCATTACTCGGAATAGTCACGGGCATCACTACAGCCATTGGAACTGCATGAACATCGACGACAACGTGGACTTCACAGGGATCTTCCCTGATGATGATTCCATGATTGGCACCGGCATTGAAGGGATTAACCAGGATATGGTCGAGCGCTGGCAAGACCTCTGGGAACGCTTTGTGCTGGAGCTGGCGGATGATGTAAAAAGTCTTTCCAAGAAGCTCGAAGCGGACGGGTACTCGCTGATCGAGGCCTCTCCATGCGAAGATGAAGTGGTTTGGGAACGGGCCACTGAAAACTACCTGGTGCGTGTTACTGAACTCCCTGAGCGGGATTTCGATATGGGCCACTGGGATGACGAAGTAAGAGACCAAACAATTTGTTCTATCCTGGAAGGGAAAGAGCGAGTGCTTGGCCTACGTGTTGAGGTACTCTCTCGTGAAAACGAGATTGTCCTGGGTGAAGAGAGTCTGCACGGCTTGACCGTTGCCAGTGATGACAAGAGCTACGCTGGCTACAGACGAGAACTTCTCCGGGGCGCTATCCAGCAAACCAGGGACTTTTTCTCTCGCCACCTCAAAGCGGCATAACAAGGCAGGGGGAAACCCCTGCTTTACTTCCCAAGTCTTCTTACTCATGGTTAAGCCATCAGTAAGCAGATTTTGTCCTCCCTGAGGGCGAAAGCGTGCGATAGCTGGTCGCCAAAAACAAACAGCAAATTAACGTTAATTTATTAATCCCTGCGGGAGTCTATCTCCTGCTGGAGATACCTCCCGTTATTTCTGGAGGTATCCATGAACAAATTCCAAGACTTTAAGTTGGTTTATCGTCAAGGTGGTCGTCGCTTAGAGCGTGTCTTTAAGGACACTCTTTACGCGAATGTGAAGCGTGTCGCTGACTCGTTTCCTCCGACCGTTCTTTGGCGCATTCAGCCAGCGTAAAACTCGGAACCTTAAAGCTCGGCTTTGGCCGTGACCTTTCAATAACCCATGCGGGTACACTTCCCCGCACGGGGTAGGTGTACCCATTAACTTTGGAGTACACCTTATGAACCAAGTAGCTAAATTGGACCTCGCCCAAATCCGTCAACAAGCCATCAATGATGGTCTGCTGGTGGACCAATCTTCCATCGGTAAACAAGCTGGTTTCCTGACCAATGTGGCAGTGACCCCGGCAATTGTCGATGGAGTATTTGGTGCAGATGGTAAGCACTCGGTAGAAGACTTCCTTTTCATGTTTTTGCAGCTTTGTGTTGCTCAAACAAAGGTCGCTTTTACCGACAACAAGAATTGGGGAAAGATTCGTCTTTATTACCCCATGCCCACTGTAGATGGCTTTTTCAAACCCACTGAGGTTGTGATTAAGTCAGATCCTGTAACCGCAGATGTCACAATCATGATGGCCTCGGAAGATGGCACTCATTTGTGCTTGTGATATTCACAAAATTCGCCTCCGTTTCGGGGGCGACCTTTTTAAACCCCTCGCCGGGGAGTTCTCCCCGGCTGGGGAGCCTCCTTGGCACATTCTCCCGGTGTCGGGGTTTCCTTAAAACCCTGGCGACGGGGGTTTAAGGAAGCCTCGATGCTGGGGTTCACGCTAAGGAGAAAACCTATGTCTTACTACAAAGCTGACACCGTTCGTGAAGCTGCAAACGGAAACTGGCTATTCATCCTGGCGGCCCTAGCGCCCCATCTTGAACCAGCTCTCCGTAAACCTGGTCGTCATGTTTCTTGTCCTATCCACGGCGGGAAAGATGGCTTCCGACTGTTCAAGGATGCCCACCTGACTGGTGGCGGCGTATGCAATACATGCGGTGCCAATCATGATGGTTTTGAGCTGCTGATGTGGCTCAATAACTGGGACTTTAAACAGTGCCTGAGCGAGGTTGGTGATTATCTGGGCGTTGAGAAAGAGCAACCCCAGTATCAACAAGCCGCTGCACCGACACGAGCTCCTGTCCAGGCCAAAGCGCCTGTTCAGCAAGAGCCTATGAAGGTGAATAACAAGGTTCTCGATTCCAAGAATCGTAAAAAATCCATTGCCGGTACTCTGATTGCCCACGGTAAAGCTCCTTATGAGCATAACGAAGACAACGAGCTCAGCTACTTTGCCTTCATCCGTGACAAGAGCGGTTTGGAACGCACCATCTGGGGCGTGGATCTTGAAAGAGCCATTGGTGAAAGTGAAGCCAAGTATGGGGATGAGATCGTCATGACAAACCTCGGGCGCGAGCCTGTAACTGTCGTCGTTGAAGTTAAGGACGAGCAGGGGAATGTTGTGAGAGAACAACCTATGCAAACGCATCGCAACACCTGGCTGGTGGAACGTCGCGGCGCTACGGTAACGCAGTTCCGCGCTCGCTCGAACGGTGGTGTTGAGCCGGTGAGTCACCATGTTGAGTCGGCCCCTGTGGTCAACCGCACGGTAGAAGCTCCGGCACCGCAAGTACAACATGCGGCCACACAACCGGAAGAGCAAAGCAGCGAAAACAAGCCGAAAGTTGTTCCGATGTTTCGTGAACAACCTAAGCCTTGGCTGCTTGAGCTCCAAGAAGAAATGGAGAAGAGAATGGAGCGCGAACGCGCTTACAGTGCTCGTCTCCGTGAGAAAATCGAGAAGGTATGGAACGAGTGTTTGCCGTTCTCCAGTCATGTGACTGAGCCAATGCGTCTGTACTTCAAAAACCGCGAGCTTCTGTTCAAGGTTGATGAAGTAGAAAAAACAGACTGTCTGCGGTTCAATCCGGCTATGGCCTACTACGACGAAGATGGCAATGAAGTTGGGAAATTCCCGGCTATCGTCTGCGCTATCCGAGATGTGGAAGGCAACCTGGTAACGCTCCACCGCACCTATCTCACCCAAAACGGTAAAAAAGCCAAGGTCGGCAACGCCAAGAAGATGATGCCCATTCCTGACGGTTTGGATGTCAATGGCGCGGCCATCCGCCTCGGTGAACCGACTGAGGGTATCCTGGGTGTTGCAGAAGGGCTGGAAACAGCCCTGTCAGCTTATCGAGTCACTCAAATCCCGGTTTGGTCAACGGTCAATGCGACCCTGATGGAGTCCTTCGAGGTTCCAGAAGGTGTTCACACCGTACTGATCTGGGCTGACAAAGATAAGTCTGTGACTGGTGAGAAGTCAGCGAACGTGCTGAAAGCCAAGCTGGAGAAGCGCGGCATTCGTGTGTACGTCCTGCTGCCTAAACTCCCGATCCCGCCCAGAGCGAAAGGGATTGACTGGAACGATGTCCTGATGAGTCAGGGAAGCCTCGGTTTCCCGAATGCTCGCTACCTGCGCGATTTCATTGCGAGAAGGAGAGCTGAGTATGGCCGTCATTGATGTCTCGAAGGTTGATACAACGCCTGGTAACGACGCGGTGTGCCCCTTTTCTCCCCCTGAGGGGTGGGAGGGGGACTCTGCGGCCTACGTTGAGCTTATGCGGTCTCGGTATCGTCATCTGATGCACGGCCAGAGAATGATGGTGACAGCCTCCTTCGCAAGAAGGGAGCCTATCCAAGTTACTGGCCCGTTTGCTGATGAAGCGACGAAGATCATTAACTCAATGAAGATGAACAAGGCGAAGCCAACAGCTTTGTCTGCCTAAAACTTTAACCCTGAGGGGGTGTTCATGCCCTCTCGGGCATGATTCGCCTCCTCTTCAACTATGGAGGTAATCATGAAAAAGTTTTTGCGTATTAAGACGTGGTTTGTGCGTCTTTTCTCTCCTGACAAGAAGACTCTGGGAGCTATCGGTGAAGACCTGCGTAAGGTCGCCGTAACAGCCATCGGTGTCGGTATTGTAGGATTGGCTGTATCTGGGGACACTATAACCGTCAAAGAAGCCGGTTTGGTGTTGGTCATTGGGGTTATCCTGTGGATCTATGGTATAATCTTAACCAAGGTCAGCAATTCCTAAGGGGGTCAAATGGACGCTTTCACATTAGGCATGTTGGGGTTGCTCATTTTTTTCACTGTCGTCACTGGCGGCAGTCTGTATCTCTACCATGAGAAACAGAAGGAAAAAAAGCATCACAACGCCTAAAGAGTAACTGCGATAATGAACGTAAAGGCCAGCAATAGCTGGCCTTTTTTTATACTTGCAGTTTGAAGTGTTACATGTCACGATGAAGTTGGTGTGACATGTAACGGTAAAGGTGTTTTTTTGAAAGTATCCAATGAAGATGCTCAGGCTACGGCGATCTATCTCCTCAGAGCTGCTTCGCGCCCAGCTTTCTGGCGTGACGTCCCATTCGATAAGAAACTTGAAGCCGTGGACAGCCTGAACAGCATGGGGCGATCACCATCAGAACTCACTGAATGGATTAATAAATATCTGACAGCAGAGCAAATCAATAAACTCGGGACATCAATTAGGCAACGTCGCAGAAGGGGATATGGTGTTGGTAAAAGCATAACTATAAGCGATAAAGCCCACAGGATTTTGAAGCGGTTGGCAGAAGTCGATGGTTGCAATTTGTCAGAAGTGATAGAGAAACGCCTAGCCCGAGCTTATAAAAATACTTGGGACCACAAATAGAGTGGCACTAGGGGTTGCATTTTTAAAACCCGTGGTAGCATCTAAATGAACCCTAACGAATAGGGGTGCTGGCGGCGATGCCGACCATTATCCCGATAATGGAGAAATAGACCATGATGACACTGACTACTGTCTCGAAGAAAACTTCTAATAATTCAGCCCTTGTATTCTGGCGCGTTGGTACAAAACGGAAAGGCATCCTTGATGTTCGTATTGATTTTGACAACGAGGAGGCAGATCTTTTGGCTGAGCTCGTAGCCATTCGCTATCTGGCGCTGGACAAACAGGTTTTTTGCAGAGAGCCAGGTGCTGGTGCTGGTTACAAGCTGGTGGTATCCAAAGGTGCGATTAAAAAGCTGGCGCTGGGCAAATCCACCAAGGAGTTTGCATTCAAGTTTGCGGCTTGCCTCACTGGACGTTTAAAGGGCGCTACTATTGAAGTTTCGCAGAGCATGGAGTTTATGGATGAGCCGGGTGAGGGCAACGTTGAGCTCCTCGATGTGGACAAGCAAGCCTATACTCAAACCCATGACGAAATCTCTACACCGGCCATTGGTCCCGTCCTTGTTACTCAACATGCCATCGATCAGTATCAGGCCCGGATAACCTCTGGAGACCCTAAAAAACCGTGGGCCTCACTCGTTGGTCGCCTCCAGCATCCAGAGTTACAGGTTCAACCCTTTGACGAGAAAGTGGCTCGCCATAAAGCCAGAAAGTATGGCCGCGTAGATAACGTGGAAGTCTGGGGCCATAGAGATTCCAAGTTCAAGTACCTGATGGTGATCAACGACGACAACCAAAAACGTGTTCTTGTCACAGTGTTTGAGCGAAATGAGTAACCTGCTTCTCATTTGTTCTGAATACACAACCTCTCCAAATCACGTATTCATACCCTAAAAGGGCAAAAACGCAGTCGTTGATAACGACTCTCCCACCTGAAAATAGCTCCAGCATAAAAACTGGAGCTGTAAATGAGATCGAGACCTTCCCTTTTACTGATGCGAAACCTGCGGTCATTGGCCGTTGTGGTGCTCGCAACTTTGCCATGCGTTGCTTTTGCACAATGGCGGGTTGTAGCCGTGAGCACCGAAGTAGACAAAATGCGCTTCAACACCATCATAGACGCGCATTCCTTCATGAAGAATTATCGCTCTGGTGAGGAGCAAGGGAAGGGAACGCCAGTTGGGGATGCGCTTTATCCGGTTGCCAGTTATGGTGATGGCCGTTATGTCTCCAGGATCTGTTTTAAGTATCTAGGTGCTACTGGCGATTATGACCCCACTACCTGCACTGGCGACCCAGCTACGGTCTACTGGCGCTCAACCTATGTTCTGCCGGGTGAGATGGATAAAACACCGTTCCTGGACAGGGATCTCGGCTTACCAACAACGACCATGTGTGTAGGGAACCCTATCCATCTTGGCACCGGCAACAAGTTCCAGGCTGAACTGGATTATCAAAGCGGAGGCTCCGACCCTTTCACATTCACCAGATACTACAATAGCCACCTTCCTGATGAAGAGCTCGGCGGCTGGCGGCATACCTACTCGCGGAGCGTCGAGGTCAACGCCTCGAAGTACGGTGAGAACATGGTTGTCCTGCACCGGCCAGAAGGGCAACAACTCGCGTTCTACAACTCGTCCTCTGTCTGGGTGCCAACATGGAAAACCGATGATACCTTGACGAAGGATGCTACCGGCTGGCGTTACACTCAATCTGACGGGGTAGTCGAGGCCTATGATGAAACCGGACGACTGACCGGCATCGAGAAGCCCAACGGCAATCACATCACCCTGAGCTATCTGAACGGAGAGCTATCCTCGATCACTGACGGCTTTGGCCGCAACATCCAGTTCCAGCATCAAGATGGCCGCATGGTCAGTGTCACCGATCCTGCTGGTGGCAGTATTCAGTACCAGTACAACAGCGCTGGCAAGCTGGCGGAAGTGATCTACCAGGACAATACGAGCCGCAGCTATCTCTACGATGACCCGAATGCACCGGGTTTGCTCTCTGGGCTGGTGGACGAGAACGGCAACCGTTTCGCCACATGGGGATATGATGCTCAGGGGATGGCAGTTCTAAGTGAACACGCCGGGGGCGCAGAGAAGACTCAGGTAAGCTACAACGCTGACGGAAGCGTCTCTGTCACCAACGCCCTCGGCCACGTTCAGCGATATACCTACAGCCGTCACAACGGGATGCTCAAGCCTGATGTTGTTGAGGGTGCGCCGTGTACCGGCTTTGTGGGAGGCAAGGAAACCTACGTCTACGACAGCAAAGGCCTCGTCTCCAGCATTACAGATCGTGCTGGACAGAAGCGCACGTTCACCCATAACGACCGGGGATTGGAAACCACCCAGATAGACCAGGATGGGGGCAAGGTTACGACCGACTGGCTTCCTTCCAAGTCGCTCCCTGCAAAAATCACGGAACCAACCAGGATCACTGAGCTTACCTACGACACTCATCTCCGGGTGATAAGCCGCAAGGTCACAGATCGCAGCTCGGGCGCTTCCCGGACATGGACCTACACCTATGCCCCTGTTGGTACAGGAAAGCCGAGCCTGTTGGCCTCGGTTGATGGTCCGCGCACCGACGTCAGCGATGTTACGACATTTGACTACGATGACCAGGGCAACCTGATCCGGACAACAAACGCGCTGGGGCAGGTGATGCAGTTTGGTGACTACGACGCGAACGGTCGCGCCGGGACCATTCAGGGCGTCAACGGTGTAACCCAAACCCTCACCTATGACGCCAGAGGAAGACTTGTCAGCTCCACTGGACCAGAAGGAACCACGGCCTACAACTATGATGCTGTGGGCCTCCTGAGCTCGCTGACTAAGCCAAATGGTGCAACCGTCAGCTATGAGTACGACGCTGCACATCGGCTGGTGGCGGAAACAGATGCACAGGGCAACCGGCGCGAGCTTGAGCTCAATGACCTCGGGAACCCAGTAGGGGTCGTCTCAGAAAACGGAAAATAAAGCACGCTAAGCCGGTGGCAGCGGTCGCAATGGCCTAAACTTCCCCGCACCGACCTTGGCGCTGCTGCGCCATAGGTAATCGCCGGTCAGGTTGATGTGCTCCCACCCCAGCGGCGACAGATATTGCAACAATGTGTCGTCCAGCGCCGTGCCGTTGCCACGCAAAGCACTGGTGGCACGCTCCAGATATACCGTGTTCCACAACACGATGGCCGCCGTCACCAGATTGAGGCCGCTGGCCCGGTAGCGCTGCTGCTCAAAACTGCGGTCGCGGATTTCACCCAATCGGTAGAAGAAGACCGCCCTGGCCAGCGCGTTGCGCGCCTCGCCCTTATTCAGCCCCGCATGGACGCGGCGGCGCAGCTCCACGCTTTGCAGCCAATCCAAAATGAACAGCGTGCGCTCGATGCGCCCCAGCTCGCGCAACGCCACGGCCAAGCCGTTCTGGCGCGGGTAGCTGCCGAGTTTGCGCAGCATCAGCGAAGCCGTTACCGTGCCTTGCTTGATGGAGGTGGCCAGCCGCAGAATTTCATCCCAATGGGCGCGTATTTGCTTGATGTTCAGCCTGTCGCTGCTAATCATCGGCTTGAGCGCGTCATAGGCGGCATCGCCCTTGGGGATGAATAGCTTGGTTTCGCCCAAGTCACGGATACGCGGCGCGAAGCGAAATCCCAGCAAATGCATCAAGCCAAACACGTGATCGGTGAAGCCTGCCGTGTCGGTGTAGTGTTCCTCGATGCGCAAGTCCGACTCGTGGTACAGCAGGCCATCAAGCACGTAAGTTGAATCACGAATGCCCACGTTGACCACCTTGGCACTGAAGGGCGCGTACTGGTCGGAGATATGGGTGTAGAAAGTCCGTCCTGGACTGCTTCCATACTTCGGGTTGATATGACCAGTGCTTTCTGCTTTGCTGCCGGTTCTGAAGTTCTGGCCGTCCGACGATGACGTGGTGCCGTCACCCCAGTTGCCGGCGAAGGGTTGCCGAAACTGCGCATTCACCAGCTCGGCCAGCGCCGTCGAATAGGTTTCATCGCGGATGTGCCAGGCTTGCAGCCAAGACAGCTTGGCGTAGGTGGTGCCAGGGCAGGACTCGGCCATTTTGGTCAGACCCAGGTTGATCGCGTCGGCCAGGATCGTCGTCAACAGCAAGGTTTTGTCCTTGGCCGTGTCGCTGGTCTTCAGGTGTGTGAAGTGGCGGGTGAAGCCCGTCCATTCATCGACCTCCATCAGCAACTCGGTGATTTTGAGGTGCGGCAGCAGCATAGCTGTCTGGTCGATCATGGCTTGCGCGGCGTCTGGTACTGCCGCGTCCAGCGGCGTGATCTTCAGGCCTGACGCGGTGGTGATGATGGCATCCGGTAAGTCGTTGGCCGCAGCCATGCGGTTGACTGTGGCGAGTTGCGCCTCCAACAATTCCAACCGGTCATGCAGGTATTGGTCGCAGTCGGTGGCCACTGCCAGCGGCAATTCGCTGGCCAGCTTCAAAGTGGCGAACTTCTCGACCGGCACCAGGTATTCGTCGAAGTCCTTGAACTGGCGAGAACCCTGCACCCAGACATCACCGGAGCGCAGCGCGTTCTTCAGCTCCGACAGGGCGCATAACTCGTAGTAACGCCGGTCGATGCCGTCGTCGGTCAGAACCAGCTTTGCCCAGCGCGGCTTGATGAATGCGGTTGGCGCATCGGCGGGCACCTTGCGCGCGCTGTCGCTGTTCATGCCGCGCAGCATGTCGATGGCATCGAGCACACCCTTGGCGGCGGGCGCAGCCCGCAATTTGAGCACGCCCAGGAACTGCGGCGCGTAGCGGCGTAGCGTGGCATAGCTTTCACCGATGTGGTGCAGGAAATCAAAGTCGGCAGGCCGCGCCAATGTTTGCGCTTCGGTGACGCTGGCGGCGAAGGTGTCCCAGGGCATAACGGCCTCGATGGCGGCGAACGGATCGCTGCCGCTTTGCTTGGCCTCAATCAACGCTTGACCGATGCGCCCATACATCCGCACCTTGTCGTTGATCGCCTTGCCGGAAGCCTGGAACTGCTGCTGATGCTTGTTCTTGGCCGCGTTGAACAGCTTGCCGATGATGCGATCGTGAAGGTCGATGATTTCATCGGTGACGGTGGCCATGCCTTCGATGGCCAGCGCTACCAGCGTGGCATAGCGTCGTTGCACCTCGAACTTTGCCAGATCAGCAGGCGTCATCTGGCCACCTTCACGAGCGATTTTGAGCAGGCGGTTCTGGTGAACCTGCCGCTCGATGCCTGCGGGCAGATCAAGTGCTTGCCAGGATTTCAGGCGCTCAATATGTTCGAGCATGTGGCGAGAGTTCGGTTTGGCAGGCGACTGGCGCAGCCATGCCAGCCACGTCACTTTACTGCCGTCCTTGCGCTTGAGAAGTTCGTCCAGGCGCTGACGGTGGGGTGATAACAAAGAATCGGTCAGCGCCGCGTAAATGCGTCGGTTGGCACGGGTGATGGCCTCGGCGCTTGCGCGCTCGATGGCATTCATGGCGGGCAGGATAATGCTCTGCCGCCGCAGATTCTCGACAAGTGCGCTCGCCAGCACGATGCCTTTGTCGGTCTGCAAGGCCAGCTCGGTCAATGTATGCACGGCTTGCCGATAGTGGCTCATGGTGAAGGGCTTGAACCCAAAAACCGTTTGCAGCTCGACCAAGTGCTCCCGCCGTGTCTGTTCGCGCTGGCCGTACTCGCTCCAACTTTCCACTGGCATCTTGAGTTGCGCGGCCACCATGCGCAACAGGGGCGGAAACGGAGGCTCATCGACGCCCAAAAAGGTGCCAGGGAATCGCAAGTAGCAAAGCTGCACAGCGAAGCCCAATCGATTCGCGGCGCCGCGACGCTGACGGATCACCGACAGGTCGGTTTCGTTGAACGTGTAGTGCCGTATCAGTTCGTCTTTGGCATCTGGCAGTGCCAGCAGGCTTTCGCGCTCGGTGGCGGACAGGATTGAGCGGCGTGGCATGGTCAGTCTTCCCGCAGGTACTGGTACAAGGTTTCGCGGCTGATGCCGAAGTCACGGGCCACCAAGGTTTTTTGGTCGCCTGCCGCAACTCGCCGTTTCAACTCGGCAATTTGTTCGCTGTTCAGCGATTTCTTTCGTCCCCGGTAGGCACCGCGCTGCTTGGCCAGCACGATTCCCTCGCGCTGACGTTCGCGGATCAGGGCGCGCTCGAACTCAGCGAAGGCTCCCATGACCGACAGCATCAGATTGGCCATCGGTGAGTCCTCGCCGGTGAACTTCAGCCCTTCTTTGACGAACTCCATGCGCACGCCCCGTTGTGTCAGCCCTTGGACGATGCGGCGCAGGTCATCAAGGTTGCGTGCCAGCCTGTCCATGCTATGCACCACCACGGTGTCGCCCTCGCGGACGAAGGCCAGCAGCCTTTCCAGCTCGGGACGCTGGGTGTCCTTGCCAGAAGCCTTGTCGGTGAACACCCGCGCCACCTGAACACCCTCCAATTGCCGTTCCGGGTTCTGGTCGAAGCTGCTGACGCGGACATAGCCGATGCGTTGACCTTGCAAGATGCCTCCAAAGGCAAAAGTGTCAGGATGAAATCTATTACCTTTGACGGAATATGTCAATCAATAGGAAATTTAACTCTATTCTGACATCGTTTGTCGTTTTCAGAAGACGGCTGCACTGAACGTCAGAAGCCGACTGCACTATAGCAGCGGAGGGGTTGGATCCATCAGGCAACGACGGGCTGCTGCCGGCCATCAGCGGACGCAGGGAGGACTTTCCGCAACCGGCCGTTCGATGCGGCACCGATGGCCTTCGCGCAGGGGTAGTGAATCCGCCAGGATTGACTTGCGCTGCCCTACCTCTCACTAGTGAGGGGCGGCAGCGCATCAAGCGGTGAGCGCACTCCGGCACCGCCAACTTTCAGCACATGCGTGTAAATCATCGTCGTAGAGACGTCGGAATGGCCGAGCAGATCCTGCACGGTTCGAATGTCGTAACCGCTGCGGAGCAAGGCCGTCGCGAACGAGTGGCGGAGGGTGTGCGGTGTGGCGGGCTTCGTGATGCCTGCTTGTTCTACGGCACGTTTGAAGGCGCGCTGAAAGGTCTGGTCATACATGTGATGGCGACGCACGACACCGCTCCGTGGATCGGTCGAATGCGTGTGCTGCGCAAAAACCCAGAACCACGGCCAGGAATGCCCGGCGCGCGGATACTTCCGCTCAAGGGCGTCGGGAAGCGCAACGCCGCTGCGGCCCTCGGCCTGGTCCTTCAGCCACCATGCCCGTGCACGCGACAGCTGCTCGCGCAGGCTGGGTGCCAAGCTCTCGGGTAACATCAAGGCCCGATCCTTGGAGCCCTTGCCCTCCCGCACGATGATCGTGCCGTGATCGAAATCCAGATCCTTGACCCGCAGTTGCAAACCCTCACTGATCCGCATGCCCGTTCCATACAGAAGCTGGGCGAACAAACGATGCTCGCCTTCCAGAAAACCGAGGATGCGAACCACTTCATCCGGGGTCAGCACCACCGGCAAGCGCCGCGACGGCCGAGGTCTTCCGATCTCCTGAAGCCAGGGCAGATCCGTGCACAGCACCTTGCCGTAGAAGAACAGCAAGGCCGCCAATGCCTGACGATGCGTGGAGACCGAAACCTTGCGCTCGTTCGCCAGCCAGGACAGAAATGCCTCGACTTCGCTGCTGCCCAAGGTTGCCGGGTGACGCACACCGTGGAAACGGATGAAGGCACGAACCCAGTGGACATAAGCCTGTTCGGTTGGTAAGCTGTAATGCAAGTAGCGTATGCGCTCACGCAACTGGTCCAGAACCTTGACCGAACGCAGCGGTGGTAACGGCGCAGTGGCGGTTTTCATGGCTTGTTATGACTGTTTTTTTGTACAGTCTATGCCTCGGGCATCCAAGCAGCAAGCGCGTTACGCCGTGGGTCGATGTTTGATGTTATGGAGCAGCAACGATGTTACGCAGCAGGGCAGTCGCCCTAAAACAAAGTTAGAAAAGGTAAAGTATGAACAAGTTATCTGTATTCTTTATGTTTATGTTTTGTAGCATTACTGCCGCAGGAGAGTCTTTGCCAGATTTAAAAATTGAGAAGCTTGACGAAGGTGTTTATGTTCATACTTCGTTTGAAGAAGTTAACGGTTGGGGTGTTGTTCCTAAACACGGCTTGGTGGTTCTTGTAAATACTGAGGCCTATCTGATTGACACTCCATTTACGGCAAAAGATACTGAAAAGTTAGTCACTTGGTTTGTGGAGCGCGGCTATAAAATAAAAGGCAGTATTTCCTCTCATTTTCATAGCGACAGCACGGGCGGAATAGAGTGGCTTAATTCTCAATCTATCCCCACGTATGCATCTGAATTAACAAATGAACTTCTTAAAAAAGACGGTAAGGTACAAGCTAAAAATTCATTTAGCGGAGGTAGCTATTGGCTAGTTAATAATAAGATTGAAGTTTTTTATCCTGGTCCAGGGCACACTCCAGATAACGTAGTGGTTTGGCTACCTGAAAATAGAGTTTTGTTCGGTGGTTGTTTTGTTAAACCGTACGGTCTTGGTAATTTGGGTGACGCAAATTTAGAAGCTTGGCCAAAGTCCGCCAAAATATTAATGTCTAAATATGGTAAAGCAAAGTTGGTTGTTTCAAGTCATAGTGAAACTGGGAACGCATCACTCTTGAAACTTACTTGGGAGCAGGCTGTTAAAGGGCTAAAAGAAAGTAAAAAACCATCACTGCCAAGTAACTAATTTTCTAACAAGTCGTTGCAGCACCGCTCCGGCACTTCGTGCCTGCGCTGGACAGTTTTTAAGTCGCAGTTTTATGGTTTTGCTGCGCAAAAGTATTCCATAAAACCACAACTTAAAAACTGCCGCTGAACTCAGCGTTATGCAGCCAAATCCCAACAATTAAGGGTCTTAAAATGGTAAAAGATTGGATTCCCATCTCTCATGATAATTACAAGCAGGTGCAAGGACCGTTCTATCATGGAACCAAAGCCAATTTGGCGATTGGTGACTTGCTAACCACAGGGTTCATCTCTCATTTCGAGGACGGTCGTATTCTTAAGCACATCTACTTTTCAGCCTTGATGGAGCCAGCAGTTTGGGGAGCTGAACTTGCTATGTCACTGTCTGGCCTCGAGGGTCGCGGCTACATATACATAGTTGAGCCAACAGGACCGTTCGAAGACGATCCGAATCTTACGAACAAAAGATTTCCCGGTAATCCAACACAGTCCTATAGAACCTGCGAACCCTTGAGAATTGTTGGCGTTGTTGAAGACTGGGAGGGGCATCCTGTTGAATTAATAAGGGGAATGTTGGATTCGTTGGAGGACTTAAAGCGCCGTGGTTTACACGTCATTGAAGACTAGTCCTTTGCATAACAAAGCCATCAAACCGGACGCCAGAGATTCCGCGCCTGTTGCGCATGGCTTCGCCATTTTATGCGCAATAGGCGCGCCACCCTGTCGCCGTTTATGGCGGCGTTAACCCAAAGGAGTATCGTGAAAATATCACTAATGGCTGCAAAAGCAAGAAATGGGGTTATTGGCTGCGGCTCGGATATCCCGTGGAACGCTAAAGGTGAGCAGCTGCTTTTTAAAGCAATAACTTACAATCAATGGCTCTTAGTCGGCCGTAAAACATTTGAGGCAATGGGGGCTCTCCCAAATAGAAAGTATGCAGTTGTCAGCCGCTCAGGATCGGTAGCTACTAACGATGATGTGGTTGTGTTTCCATCTATAGAAGCAGCAATGAGGGAGCTAAAGACTCTTACGAACCATGTTGTTGTTTCTGGTGGTGGAGAGATCTACAAGAGTCTGATCGCCCATGCCGACACGCTACATATCTCGACAATAGATTCCGAGCCAGAGGGCAATGTTTTCTTTCCGGAAATCCCCAAAGAGTTCAATGTGGTGTTCGAGCAGGAATTTCATTCAAATATAAATTATCGCTATCAAATCTGGCAAAGGGGTTAACCATCCAAGCCATCGGACACATTTTGCTTCGCTGCGCTCAAAACGCAAAATGTGCCGCTGCTTAGCGGCGTTAGATGCACTAAGCACATAATTGCTCACAGCCAAACTATCAGGTCAAGTCTGCTTTTATTATTTTTAAGCGTGCATAATAAGCCCTACACAAATTGGGAGTTAGACATCATGAGCAACGCAGTGCCCGCCGAGATTTCGGTACAGCTATCACAGGCACTCAACGTCATCGAGCATCATCTGGGATCGACGTTGCTGGCCGTGCATTTGTACGGCTCTGCACTCGACGGTGGCCTGAAGCCATGCAGTGATATTGATTTGCTGGTTACTGTGACTGCACAGCTCGATGAGACTGTGCGGCAGGCTCTGTTCGTAGATTTCCTGGAAGTTTCCGCTTCTCCCGGCCAAAGTGAAGCTCTCCGTGCCTTGGAAGTTACCATCGTCGTGTACGGCGATGTTGTTCCTTGGCGTTATCCAGCCAGACGGGAACTGCAATTCGGGGAGTGGCAGCGCAAGGACATTCTTGCGGGCATCTTCGAGCCCGCGACAACCGATGTTGATCTGGCTATTCTGCTAACTAAAGCAAGGCAACACAGCCTTGCCTTGGCAGGTTCGGCCGCGGAAGATTTCTTCAACTCAGTCCCGGAAAGCGATCTATTCAAAGCACTGGCCGACACCTTGAAACTATGGAACTCACAACCGGATTGGGCAGGCGACGAGCGGAATGTAGTGCTTACTTTGTCTCGCATTTGGTACAGCGCAGCAACCGGCAAGATCGCGCCGAAGGATGTAGCTGCCAACTGGGTAATGGAACGCCTGCCCGTCCAACATCAGCCCGTGCTGCTTGAAGCCCAGCAGGCTTACCTTGGACAAGGGATGGATTGCTTGGCCTCACGCGCTGATCAGTTGACTGCGTTCATTTACTTTGTGAAGCACGAAGCCGCCAGTCTGCTCGGCTCCACGCCAATGATGTCTAACAGTTCATTCAAGCCGACGCCGCTTCGCGGCGCAGCTTAATTCAGGCGTTAGATGCACTAAGCACATAATTGCTCACAGCCAAACTATCAGGTCAAGTCTGCTTTTATTATTTTTAAGCGTGCATAATAAGCCCTACACAAATTGGGAGATATATCATGAAAGGCTGGCTTTTTCTTGTTATCGCAATAGTTGGCGAAGTAATCGCAACATCCGCATTAAAATCTAGCGAGGGCTTTACTAAGCTTGCCCCTTCCGCCGTTGTCATAATCGGTTATGGCATCGCATTTTATTTTCTTTCTCTGGTTCTGAAATCCATCCCTGTCGGTGTTGCTTATGCAGTCTGGTCGGGACTCGGCGTCGTCATAATTACAG
>NZ_JAWOVP010000013.1:0-114550 GCF_033339995.1 Vibrio sp. 1641 | reverse complement strand
AGTTCTTTTAGTGGTTGATTTCATAACACTCTCCAATTTTTGGGGTGGAAAGTGTCAACCTTATTTAGGACGGCATAATTAATGGAAAAAGAGCCACTGACGATAGTGGCTCTTTTTTGTATTTGATGACGCATTTATGTTTACGCTTTTGCTTCTTAGAAACCTTACAATGATTTCACTTGGAGTGAATTAATAAAAACAACACTTGCAGTATGTAGCATGAACAAGTACCGTTGCCCGGTTTTTCTAAATACACCCCAACTGCTAAGGTAAAGGTTTTGATCTCCACAGCGAATATTACTCAACAATTCGGCGCTAAGCCGCTATTCGAAAACATTTCAGTTAAGTTCGGCGAAGGCAATCGCTATGGCTTAATTGGAGCTAACGGTTGTGGTAAATCAACCTTTATGAAGATCCTCAGCGGCGAGCTTGAGCAAACCAGCGGTAACGTAAGCTACGATCCAAACGAGCGCGTTGCAAAACTGAACCAGGACCAGTTCGCTTACGAAGAATTTACGGTAATCGATACCGTCATCATGGGCCATAAAGAGCTATGGGAAGTGAAGAAAGAGCGTGACCGCATCTACTCACTTGCTGAGATGAGCGAAGAAGACGGCATGAAAGTGGCTGACTTAGAAGTTCAGTTTGCTGAAATGGACGGCTACATGGCAGAAGCCAAAGCGGGCGAGCTTCTTCTTGCTGTAGGTATCCCAATGGAGCAACATTTCGGTCTAATGAGTGAAGTAGCACCAGGCTGGAAACTTCGTGTGCTTCTAGCGCAGGTTCTATTCGCAGACCCAGATGTGATGCTTCTTGACGAACCTACCAACAACTTGGACATGGACACAATCCGTTGGTTGGAAGACACGCTAAACGCGCGTAACTGCACAATGATCATCATTTCGCACGACCGTCACTTCCTAAACTCAGTATGTACACACATGGCTGACTTGGACTACGGTGAGCTACGCGTTTACCCAGGCAACTACGACGAGTACATGACGGCGGCTTCTCAAGCTCGCGAACGTCTACTAAACGACAACGCGAAGAAGAAAGCACAAATCGCTGAGCTACAAACGTTCGTTGCTCGTTTCTCTGCAAACGCATCGAAAGCAAAACAAGCGACATCTCGTGCTAAGCAAATCGACAAGATCAAACTGGATGAAGTTAAAGCGTCTAGCCGTCAAAACCCATTCATTCGTTTCGAACAGTCGAAAGAGCTGTTCCGTAACGCTCTGATTGTTGAAAACCTAAGCCAAGGATTCGAAGAGGACTTGTTCTCAGACTTCAATGCAATTTTTGAAGTGGGTGAGCGCGTTGCGATCATCGGTGAGAACGGTGTGGGTAAAACAACACTTCTAAACACGCTTGCTGGTGTGCTTGAACCGCGTGCGGGTGAGTACAAATGGTCTGAAAACTCAAACATCGGTTACTACGCGCAAGACCACGCGCATGACTTTGCAGAAGACATGAACCTAACGGATTGGATGGGTCAATGGCGTCAAGAAGGTGATGACGAGCAAGTCGTTCGTGGTTTCCTTGGTCGTATGCTGTTTGGTCAAGACGACATTAAAAAGTCAGTAAAAGTACTGTCTGGTGGTGAGCAAGGTCGTATGCTGCTTGGTAAGCTAATGATGCACAAGCCAAACATGCTGCTAATGGACGAACCTACCAACCACATGGATATGGAATCGATTGAATCTTTGAACACCGCGCTTGAGCAATACAAAGGCACGTTGTTCTTCGTCTCTCACGACCGTGTATTCGTAGACTCACTAGCAACGCGTATTATCGAAATCCGCGATGGTAAAATCACAGACTTTAAAGGCACTTACTCTGAGTTCCTAAAATCTCGTGGTGTTGACGCGTAATTACTCGCAAAGCGTTTAAAAAGCAAAAGCCTCGCTATTTAGCGAGGCTTTTTTGATATTTGGCCTTAATCCTTAAACTGACCTGTTATATACGCATAGAGCCCGACCACGCCAAAGGTAATAATCATAGAAAGCATGATACCGCTGGGCGTAAGCAGAAAATTCCACAATTGGTCATTATTCATAGTCCACATCCTCTGTGAATCCGCATTATTGGTTTTAGTTTACACTGAAAAGGTGTTATTGGTTGCCTTTTACATCAAATTCAACCTTGTCGGCTCCTGTAAACACTTGGAAGCGCAAACCTTTCGCACGCGCAATGGTCGTAATACCAAATTGCTTCGCTAGATCTAACCCCATTTGAGTAACGCCAGAGCGAGAAAGCAGAACAGGAATGCCCATTTGAGCCACTTTAATCACCATCTCTGATGTAAGGCGACCAGTTGTGTAGAAAATTTTATCTTCACCTGTTTCTTCTTTGAGCCACATCTCACCTGCAAGTGTATCCACTGCGTTGTGACGGCCGACATCTTCCACAAATGACAACACTTCATTACCTTTGCAAACCGCACAGCCGTGTACTGCGCCCGCTTTTTTGTAGGTGTCGTTGTAATGAGTTAACGCTTCCAGCGCAGAATAAATTTCTGACTGCTTAAGAGAAACTTGAGGCACTTGATAATTTTCAAGCTGCTTCATCACGTTGCCATACATGGTGCCTTGGCCACAACCTGAGGTGACGGTTTTCTTTTTCAGGGCGCCTTCTAAGTGTTCAGTGTTTTCTTTAGTAATCACCGCTGCGGAATGCGTTTCCCAGTCAATAATAACGGATTCGATCGCGGCTGGATCGGACAGGAAGCTTTGGTTTTTTAAATAACCGAGTACTAGTGCTTCTGGACGCGAACCTAGCGTCATGAGCGTGACCACTTCTTTCCAGTTCAGCATGACCGTAAGAGGACGCTCGCACGCGATTTGCTTTGTCAGTTTTTCGCCGTACTCGTCGTACACATCGACTTCAATGGTTTGCAGGGGATTTTCACTGGTTTTAATAATGTTTGGTTTCAGCACAGTCGTGTCCTAGTGATTAAGAGCGTTAGGTTGCTACGCATTTTAGCTTGTTAAGTGGCTAGCAAATCTCATTCCAAAATAGCGGTTCCCACAGAAATTGCGAGGTTTTATGTCAACAATGCATTAAAACTGCGAGTTCGCAGTAATGACACATCAATACATTTGAGTTTCGTCTAGTTTGGTACTTATAGCCTGAGGGTGTATATAGACTAAGTTATATCAGCTTGGCGCGTTTATTGCTTCGAAGACAATAAAAATGGTCGAAAACGGGGGCAAAATGTCCTGTGTGTTTTCAGACCAAAAATACAAAGACTGGGTGAGTTATGTCGGATAAGAAAGATTTCGAAAAAAATTACGAAAAGACTGAAGACACATGGCCAATTGGCGTAGAGCTTGTTGAGCATGAGATCAGTACAGGGATTTGGGTGACAACCCAATGGCAGTTGACGGGATTTGCGCTAAATCCGACGGAAGAGACTCCAGATGTTTGTCTGTTGCAATTGCACAAAGACGAGCGTACAGACTACCGCTTTAACTTAAGCTCTCAGCAACCTAAACTTTTTTTAGTGATGGATAACGTCGAGTCTGGTGAAAAACCAGCGATACAGCTACTAACGGCTTCACAATCTGTCGCGGCGCAATATATGGATGGCGACAACCTTGTACTATCCAACGATATGCCGTTAGCCGTTCAGGCTTGGATGGAAGCCTTCATCGGTCGCCACGGTGAGTTGTTAGAAGTAAGACGTAAGAAACGCAAAGGAGCGGGCAGAGCAAATGGCAACTAGTTTTTTAAGCCGTTGGTCGAAACGTAAATTAGAAGAATCTTCCCAATATGATGAAGACATAACGCCGATAGCAGAGACGGAGCAATCCGAAGATAGTGTCACAGCGCTTTCAAACGCTGACGAAAGCTCAGACGCTTTGAACGTCAATGAGGTTAGTCAGGCTCCAGACATTACCGCGAATGTAGAGACAGAAAAGCCCGAAGAAATGTCTGTGGCGCAACTGCTGGTTTCTGAAGCTTCAGAAAGCGTTAAGAAAGCCGCGCTGCGCAAAATGTTCTTGTCCGAAGAATTTAACGTGCGTGATGGCCTAGACGATTACGATGATGATTACAGTAACTTAAAGTCACTTTCTAAAGACGTCGCAGAGACGCTGCGTGATTGGGTTAAAGAAAAAGTGGAAGAAGAACCAGACGCTGAAACGACGCAAGGATCTGAACTTAACGCTGACGATATCGCATATGAGGTGGTTGAAGACGCAGAACCAAACGCCGAAAAAAGTGCCGGAATTACCCAAGATGAAAATGAACTGTATATAAACACAGTGCCTGGTGAAAGTGATACTTTTTCTGAGGAATCACCTCCTAACGAGGTGAGACAAAATATACCACACAAAGAATAGGTACATTTTGACTAAATACTCAATGAACCGGCTGGGACAAAATGTCTCAACCGGTTTTTTTATCCCTACTATTTGTCGGTAAAATGTCTAAGCTTTTGAATTTTAATTGATATTTTATTGGCATGACATTTGCTATTTGTTGCTCAATACCAATCTGGTTGAAGTTAGTCCGGGCCCACTGCGTAGTATTCATCGCCTATAGACGGCGGAACAAGAATGCTCATTGATAAGTTAATCAGCAGAATCTCCGGCGCTAACTACACTAAGAGATGGAAAAGACTATCCATGTTCATAAATGGAATTGAGCAATGCTGAAGCAATTATTAGAACAAGCAACTTCCAATAACGGTAAAGCGAGGCTGTACGCTTTCGAAAATACCGTAGAGTTGACCAATCTTATTCCACCAACCGTAAGCTATGAAAGCGGCGGTAACACTTTGATTGTGGGTCCAACGGCAATCATCGAAAGTGCGGCAGCGCAATTGTCGCAAATGAACAGCCTAACGCTGCTTTCTACCGATGGCGAAAAGGGAACAAATCCCGAGCTTTACTACGCCAATTCGGTTCAGGTTTCAGGGTTCTTAGGTACGTTTGAAGTTCTCATTGAAAATCATGGTTCGACCAACAATCTTGCCAAGGTCGCGATCAATAGCGATTGTTTCGATATCGTACTCGATCTTTGCCTAAACAGCTGCATGTCGGAAGAAGTACCAGTACCGGGCTACTACCCAGTTGGTCGTGGCTATCCGAAACTGGCTGAAGCGTTGGAAGAGATTCCAACCTTAATGGGGACGTTCGATAAACCGAAATTCTTCCGTTTAGATACCGATTTATGTGCACACAGCTCTCGTGGCGTAAAAGGTTGCGAACGGTGTGTGGATGCTTGTCCGGCAGGGGCACTATCGAGTGAAGGCAGCGACAAAACGGGCCATCGCATCGAGATCAACCCATACCTATGTCAAGGCGTGGGTACTTGTGCTACAGCGTGTCCGACAGAAGCGATTCATTACGCACTGCCAAACCCTGAAGATACGCAAAAGTTTATTGAACGTACGCTCGCCAACTATGAGCAAGCGGGTGGTTTAGATCCTATCGTATTGATTTGCAGTTCTCGCCACGAGAGCTACAACGTGATGGCACTAAAAGCACTGCCAGATAATGTGATTCCAATTGTGGTGGAAGAACTGCCTTCGGTTGGTATTGATACTTGGTTCGCCGCGCTTGTGAATGGTGCTACTCAGGTGCTGTTTGCGGCTTCACGTTTTATGCCTCAAACCATTATTCGTGTGCTTAATAGCGAAGTAGGTATTGCTCAAGAGCTGCTCGGTCAGCTTGGTATCGCCAAAGAAACCATCGACATTCTGTATCTAGAGTCACTACGTGAAGGTGCTCCGACACTTTGTACCGAGTCTTTTGATTTGGCATTAGGAGACTTGCAAGGCAACAAACGTCAGCGTCTATTTACGGCGTTGGATGCGTTGTCCGCATCACGTATTCCAGTTGAGAACATTGTTGAACTTCCAGCGAACGCACCTTACGGCACAGTCTCTTGTGAAAGTAAAGATTGTACGTTGTGTATGAGCTGTGTGGCGGTGTGTCCAACACGTGCATTGCATACGGACGGTCGATCTCCGTCACTTAAATTCGTCGAGCAAGACTGCATTCAATGTGGGCTGTGCGAGAAAGCGTGTCCAGAGAAAGTGCTGACGCTTACTCCTCGTATGAACTGGGTGAAAGAAGAACGCCAGAAAGCGGTTGTGATTCATGAAGAAAAGGCAGCCGAGTGCATTCGTTGTCACAAGCCTTTTGCTCCGCAATCGATGATCGACATGCTACAAAACAAGTTACGCGGTCACTCTCACTTCTCTGATGAAGCAGCGATCAATCGTATCGCGATGTGTGAAGACTGCCGTGTGATCGACATGTTTGAGTCGATGGCAGAAGACCCAATGAAACAACTGAAATACTAGGAGCTCGCAGTGGACACACAACAAGAACAAACACTGAGAACAGACATTTATCTCGTTCTATCTGCACTTTTTCGTAGTGCGCCTAGTGATGAAATGCTGGCGTTCCTGAAATCGCTAGAAATTGAACCGTCTGAGAGCGCGATGCAAAAAGCTTGGCTCGCACTGCAACAAGCCGCGAACGAAGCGCAGCGAGAAGCGTTAGAAGAAGAATATCAAGATCTGTTTATTGGCATTGGACGTGGTGAAGTTGTGCCATTCGGATCTTGGCATCGCACTGGCTCGATGATGGAAAAACCGTTAGCGGAAATTCGTCGCGATTTGGATCTTTTAGGCATCGAACGAGAAGAGAACGTGAAAGAGCCTGAAGACCATATTTCTGCACTGTGCGAAGTGATGGCAATGCTGACAGGTGAAGAGGAAGAACTTCAGCAAGCGGTGTTTAACAAACACATCGCCCCTTGGTTCCAATCTTTTACGCGCCAACTAGAGAGCGCAGAAAGCGTGAACTTCTACAAGCCAGCTGCACAGCTTTGCGATGCGTTTTTAACGTTAGAGCAAGTGCGCTTTAGCGTGAACACCAAAAGCAGTAAGAACAAATTAAAAATTGATGTGAAAAACGTCACTGATTACGAGTAATCGAGCAGTACTTGGTCATATCGATAGAGAGGCATGAGTCTCCAAAGATCTACCGTAAGGTAAGGAAGCAATGATGAAAGATAATAAAGAAATAAACACAAGCCGTAGGGATCTCCTAAAAGGCTTCACAACCGCTGCCGTTGCCGGTGCTGTTGTTGCGGGAACCACGAAAGTGGCCGTTGCTTCAGAAACGGTTGAGCCTTCTGAAAACGACGTGAAGAAGAAAGGGTATCGTGAAACTCAACACATTCGCGATTACTACGACACACTTTAGGAGATAACGGATGAAACTTGTCAAACGCTCCGACAGTGTGAGCAAAGAAACGAACCAGCTTGGCGTATCTCGTCGTGCATTCATGAAAAACACTTCGCTTGCCGCTGGTGGTGCAGTGGTTGGTGCTAGTCTATTCGCACCGGGAATGATGAAAAAAGCGCAAGCAAAATCTGTCGATCCAGAAGCGAAAACAGAAGTAAAACGTACTATCTGTTCTCATTGTTCAGTGGGTTGTGGTATTTACGCAGAAGTTCAAAATGGTGTTTGGACGGGTCAAGAACCTGCATTCGACCACCCATTTAACGCCGGTGGTCACTGTGCAAAAGGCGCAGCACTGCGTGAACATGGTCACGGTGAGCGTCGTCTAAAATACCCAATGAAGCTTGAAAACGGGAAGTGGAAAAAGCTTTCTTGGGATCAAGCGATCGAAGAAATCGGTAACAAGGTGATGGACATCCGCAAAGAGTCCGGTCCTGATTCGGTTTACTTCTTAGGGAGCGCAAAGCACAGCAACGAACAAGCGTACTTGTTCCGAAAAATGGCATCACTTTGGGGTACGAACAACGTTGACCACCAAGCGCGTATTTGTCACTCAACAACCGTGGCGGGTGTAGCGAATACTTGGGGTTACGGTGCGATGACCAACTCTTTCAATGACATGCACAACTGTAAGTCGATGCTATTCATTGGTTCAAACCCAGCTGAAGCACACCCAGTAGCGATGCAGCACATTCTGATCGCAAAAGAGAAGAACAACTGTAAGATCGTCGTAGCGGATCCTCGTCGTACACGTACGGCAGCAAAATCGGATCACTATGTATCACTTCGTCCTGGTTCTGACGTAGCATTCATTTGGGGTGTGTTGTGGCACATCTTCGAAAACCAATGGGAAGATAAAGAGTTCATCCGTCAACGTGTATTCGGTATGGATGAGATCCGTGCTGAAGTGGCGAAATGGACGCCAGCAGAAGTTGAGCGCGTAACAGGCGTAAGCGAAGAAGACGTTTACCAAACAGCAAAACTGCTTTCTGAAAATCGCCCAGGCTGTATTGTTTGGTGTATGGGTGGTACTCAGCATACTACTGGTAACAACAACACACGTGCTTACTGTGTGCTTGAGCTAGCGCTTGGTAACATTGGTAAATCAGGCGGCGGCGCAAACATCTTCCGTGGTCACGATAACGTACAAGGCGCAACCGACCTTGGCGTACTTTCTGACACGCTACCGGGCTACTACGGCCTTTCTGAAGGCGCTTGGCGTCATTGGTCAAAAGTGTGGGAAATCGACTACGAATGGATCAAAGGTCGTTTCGATGACAACGCTTACAGCGGTCAGAAACCAATGCACAGTGCAGGTATTCCTGTATCTCGTTGGGTTGATGGTGTACTGGAAAACAAAGACAACATTCGTCAGCGCGAAAACATCCGTGCAATGTTCTACTGGGGACACGCAGTGAACTCTCAAACACGTGGTGTTGAGATGAAAAAAGCGATGCAGAAGTTGGACATGATGGTGATTGTGGACCCATACCCAACGGTTGCTGCGGTAATGAACGACCGTACCGACGGCGTTTACCTGCTTCCTGCAACAACACAGTTTGAAACACACGGCAGCGTTACCGCATCTAACCGTTCCCTACAATGGCGTGATCAGGTGATTGAACCTTTGTTTGAATCAAAACCAGACCACGAAATCATGTACCTGCTTTCGAAGAAACTGGGCTATTCCGATCTTCTGTTCAAAAACATCCGTGTTGAAAACAACCAACCGGTGATTGAAGACCTAACGCGTGAATTCAACAAAGGCATGTGGACGATTGGTTACACAGGCCAAAGCCCAGAGCGTTTGAAAGCGCACCAACAAAACTGGCATACGTTCCACAAAACCACATTGGAAGCGGAAGGTGGCCCTGTCAACGGTGAAACCTATGGTCTACCTTGGCCATGCTGGGGCACACCAGAAATGAAACACCCAGGTACACACATTCTGTACGATACGTCAAAGACGGTTGCAGAAGGTGGCGGTAATTTCCGTACGCGCTTTGGTGTGGAATTTGAAGGCAAGAGCCTTCTTGCAGAAGACAGCTACTCGAAAGGCTGTGAAATCAAAGATGGTTACCCAGAGTTCACTGACAAGTTATTGAAACAACTTGGTTGGTGGGACGACCTAACTGCTGAAGAGAAAGTGGCAGCAGAGGGTAAAAACTGGAAGACTGACCTTTCTGGCGGTATTCAGCGTGTCGCGATCAAGCACGGTTGTATTCCATTTGGTAACGCGAAAGCGCGTGCGATTGTTTGGACGTTCCCAGACCGTGTGCCACTGCATCGTGAACCACTTTACACACCACGTCGTGACCTTGTAACGGACTACCCAACTTGGGAAGACAAAGATGCAATCTTCCGTGTACCTACGTTGTATAAATCCATTCAAGAGCAAGACAAATCGGGCGAGTACCCAATCGTTCTGACTTCTGGTCGTCTGGTTGAATACGAAGGTGGTGGTGAAGAAACGCGTTCAAACCCATGGCTTGCCGAGCTTCAACAAGAAATGTTTGTCGAAGTAAATCCGAAAGACGCGAACGACCTTGGTTTCAGAGATGGTGATGATGTTTGGGTAGAAGGTGCAGAGAAGGGACGAATCAAGGTGAAAGCGATGGTAACACGTCGTGTGAAACCTGGTTTGGCGTTCATTCCGTTCCACTTTGGCGGTAAGTTCGAAGGTGAAGACCTACGTCCTAAATACCCAGAAGGTACACAGCCTTACGTTGTTGGCGAATCGGCTAACACGGCAACCACTTACGGTTACGACCCGGTTACCTTGATGCAGGAAACCAAAGTAACCCTATGTAACATTCGTAAAGCGTAAGGAGTCTGACAATGGCACGAATGAAATTTCTATGTGACACCAAACGCTGTATCGAGTGTAACGGCTGTGTTACTGCATGTAAGAACGAAAACGACGATGCGCTTGAATGGGGCATTCAACGTCGCCGCGTGGTAACACTAAACGACGGTGAAGCTGGTGAAAACTCTATCTCTGTTGCTTGTATGCACTGTACCGATGCGCCTTGTATGGCAGTTTGTCCAGCTGATTGTTTCGAACATACCGAAGACGGCATCGTTCTTCACAATAAAGATCTGTGTATCGGTTGTGGTTACTGTTTGTTTGCTTGTCCGTTTGGCGCACCTCAATTTCCTAAACAAGAGGCGTTTGGTGAACGTGGCAAAATGGATAAATGTACTTTCTGCGCGGGCGGCCCAGAAACAGAGCCTGGCTCTGAGGAAGAACGTCAAAAATACGGTGCGAACCGTATCGCAGAAGGCAAGTTACCGATGTGTGCATCGCTTTGTTCAACCAAAGCGCTGCTTGCGGGTGACGCAGAGAAAGTCTCTGACATTTTCCGTCAACGTGTGGTAGAACGCGGCGCGAAAAACGCAGGTTGGACAGACGGAAACGATCTTTCTTACGATGCGACGAAAAGCTAAGTAAGGAGAGGCACATGTTAAACACGCTTAAACGTGCATCTCTAGCAATGCTGTCAATGATGACGGCATTGCTGCTGACTTTTGCAATGCCTGCTTCAGCAGAGGAACAATCTTCTAAAGTTATTCAACAGGAGATCACGCAACTCGCCGGGGCAGACTATTGGCGCGAAGTCAGAGAGGGGCAAGAAGGCTACACCACGTCCCAATCGCCAGAACATGGCGTATTGATCAGTAAACCTGGTGAGACTTGGTACATTCTAAAAGAGAAATGGATGTCTCCTGCTGGTGCTGTCGCGATTTTCGGCAGTATCGCGATGGTTATCATGGCTTACGTATTCGTTGGTCCTTTGATGCTTAGCAAGCCGCGTACTGGTAAAAAGATGAAGCGTTGGTCTCGTTTAGACCGCGCGCTTCACTGGAGTATGGCGTTTACATTCTTAACGTTGGCATTCAGTGGTTTGATGCTGGTTTACGGTAAGCACTTCTTAAAACCGTACGTTCCTACTGAGTTCTGGGGCTTTATCGTCATGTTGGCGAAGCAGTACCACAATTACATGGGACCATTGTTCTTCATTTTGCTGATGCTCGTGCTCTTTAAATGGTGGCGCAAGTCGATTCCAAACATGACTGATGTTCGTTGGTTCATGAAAATGGGCGGTATGGTTGGTAAACACAAAGGCACACATCCGTCTGCTGGTTTCTCAAACGGTGGCGAGAAGGCAATCTATTGGTTGTTGATCTTCTTTGGTGCTATCGCGGCAGTGAGTGGCTTAGTTCTGGACTTTCCTATCTTTGGCCAAACTCGCCGTGACATGGAGCTTTCTAACTTAGTTCATGCGATTTCGGCGCTGATTCTAATCTGTGGCTTTATCTTCCACATCTATATTGGTCTATTCGGTATGGAAGGTGCGCTAGAAGGCATGGTGACAGGTGAAGTTGATGAAACATGGGCGAAAGAGCATCACGATCTTTGGTATGAAGAAGTGAAATCCAAAGAAGCAATGGGCGAAACAGATACGGCACAAACGGAAGTAAAAGGAGCGAAAGCGAATGAACAAACCTCATAATGGGATTTGGGTTGCGTACATCCTGAGCTGTCTGACCCCGTTTACGTTTCTGATCTCAGGCGTTATCGCAATTATCTATGCGGGTTACCGATTAGATAAGGGAGAAGACAGCGACGTAGTGATTTCTCATTACTACGGTTTAATTCGCACCTTCTTTCTCTACCTGACGTTTTTTGTTGTGTTGATCGTCACCGTCGCGACTTCTAACGGTGTACTCGTTGGCGTGAGTGATTATTGGTTGCATAGTACTTTGCTTGAAACCATCGCTTACTTTATTCCTTGGGTAGGGATGGTGTTTGCTGCATTAGCCATCTTGGTGTGGTTTATGAGAATGTTTCAAGGGATGCAGCAACTGCTCAATAACCAACCACACAGACCATCGACAGGTCCAAACCTTTAATCAGTATTCTTTAAGCAAAACCGCCGTAATAGGCGGTTTTTTTGTTGCTGTTTTGTCTCAAATATGAAGCGTTGAGTCGCAGTGGTGATACTTGATGCAACTTATTGAGTGAATTTACGTAACTGGGCAGAAAATCATAGTTAAGTAAGAAACATGTAAAAAAATCGCGTCACGATGAGACATTAGTCTCACTCACGCTATTGTTCATTTACTCAGGATTCATCGTCCCGTTAAAGTACGCTGCGCTCAGAAATTCAAAGAGTTGCATACGTGAAAATTGCCATCAATACATTCAGTCTACGCATACAGAGGAATCTCTATCGGAGGATGTTTGATTAAGGCATCTTGCTCTCACAAATAAAAAGAGCGAAACGAGCATTAAATGATGCGGCAAGGTAAGAAAAGGACAAACACGTTACGGCTATGATCCCTCAATTCGTCATTCCTATCACGAATCGCTTTGGCGAAAGTTATCACTTCTCTGGTCAGTTACTTACTAGCGGCGAACCTAAAACATTCGTGACCAAACAAGAGGCAATAGAGTTTCTTGAGAGCTTTGGTGAGCTTGACCTTCGCTCTGTCGAGGATTTGTTCTATGCGATTGGTCAATTCAAGCCAAACATACCTGACGGTGAGCTTACTTCCCAACACTATAATTCAACGTTTGCCAATGCTTTGGTGAACGGTGACTTGCATGTTGCTCGAATTGTACCTACCGGCGAAAACTACGCACTCTCGTCGGCGGTTACGCCTCCACCGACTCAAAATACCGTCAATGCAAAACCATCGAAGGGAAAGGGGAAGTCGAATAAAAAGAGTGGCAGAAGTGCCGCATCCGCCAAGCCTCAGCAACAAAGCAGCGAAAAACATGAGAAAGCCGGTGATCCTGTATCACTTGTGACGGGTGAAGAAATTCTCGAACTCTATGATATCGAGCTACAACAAGGTACTACTTGGCAGCGCACTTACCGCTCTTCGCAGTCGGATGTAAATCATGGAATGGGCTTTGGTTGGCGACATGCATTTCAGTTTGAATTGCACGAGAAGACGGACGAGAAAGACAACGTTATCGCTTGGGAGTTTGTTGACGATAAGGCAGATATCACAGAATTTGAGCCAGTAGATATTGGAGCAACAAGTTACCAGATATACGCTGGTGCGAGCTGTTATTTCCTGAGCTCAACAACTCGGATTGTAACGCTCGCTAATGGGCATCAATATCGGTTTGAGCAAAAAGATGATCGCTGGCTTGTTAAACAAGTTAGAAATGGCACGTTTTCAACGTTTCAATTGCAGTATTCTCGAAACCATCGATTGATCGAGATCGCATATAACAAGCGTCCGGTTCTTGAATGTCAATATGATAAGCAAGGACGGCTTGTAGAACTGCTTAATGCAAAGTCCCAAAAAGTTCTGGCAACTTATACCTATGATGAGCACGATGATTTGGTCAGTGCAACTAATCATTTGGGCCTAAAGGAACAGTATCAATACCTCGGCCATTTAATTATTAAGCGTGTACGACCAACTGGCTTTACTCATTATTTTGAATGGGATGGCGAAGGTGCTAACGCGAAATGCATCAGGAACGTTGGGGACGCAGGAATTTATGACTATCGCTTCCATTATCAAGGAAATCACTCTTCTTATTCTGACTCGTTAGATCATCAATGGTCTTTCTTGCATGACGAGCAGGGTAACCTACTTGAGAAAATAAGCCCCACAGGTAGAACTTGGCGATGGCAATATGATGAATTAGGACGAAAAGCACAAGCTATCTATCCTGATCAGTCAACGGTCAATTATCAATATAATCAGCATGGTCAATTAGTTTCTAAGTTTCATTCCTCTGGCAAAGAAATTCAATATGGTTATGACGGCTTAGGTAAGTTAGTTAAAACGGTTTCACCTGACGGGGATATCGAGAAGGCTTACTACAATAGCCTCGGTCAAAGAGTTTGGGATACCGATCAGTTCGGCTGTGTCACGGAATATGATTACGATAAACACGGTCAAGTCGTCAAAAAAGAGTCTGAAGATGGTAAGAAAAGTCAGTGGTGGTGGGATGAACAACAAAGACTTATCGCGAATGAAATAGACGGTACATTACTTCGTTACAGCTACAATGAAGAAGATTTAGTGAATGGCGTTGCTTATCCCGATGGGTGTATTGCTCAACTCGCTTATGATCAATTTGGCAGGCGTACATCAGTTCGTTATTTTAACGACGAAGACAAAGTCGGTTATAGCGAAGAATATTCTTACGATGAGCACAGCCGTGTTGCTCAGATTCGAACGCCAGCAGGCATTACCTCGTATCAATGGGGAGCACTCGCGCAACAAGAAGCAGTCATCTTTCCCGATGGCAGCCATATTTCTTACGAATACGATCAACAACGTAATCTGACTAAATTAGTTCGGAGTGACGGCTTAGAGTTCGAATTCCTGTATGACGATGAAGGCCAGCTATCAGGAACTGTTGGGTTTGATAATCTACACAGCCAATTTGATTATGACGATATGGGGCGCATCCATCGTAAGCAAGTCGCCGATAGGACTGTGCTGTATCGCTATGACGCTGCGGGTTATCTCAAGCATGTCAAAGCAGGAAATGGTAGCAGTATTGTAGAGAACCACTTCAACTATACGCTTGGTGGTCGACTTACTTTCGCATCCAATCGCCATCAAACATTGCAATACCAATACTCTTCATTCGGGCATTTAACAAAGCGCATTCAAGGTCAGTTTGAGATAGCGCAGGAGTTTAACAGAGTTGGCCAACGCGTATCTCAGGTACTGCCAGATAATACGGAGCTGAACTTCTCTTACGATCGATATGGGCGTTTTTCAGCGATTCGGTTTGGAAACCTAGATTTACCTCAAATCAAATTTCATTACGATGAAATGGGACGAGTTTCCCAAATTGAAACGGCACATTTTAATGAGCGCATCATTTATGATGGTGTTGGTCGTTTGGTCGAACAACATTGGCCTGATAGAGAGAAAAAGTACGTTTACAATGCGCAAAACCGTATTTCATCAATCATTGATAATACGGCAGGAGCAACACACTATCAGTACGATGCCTTAGGGCAACTGAAACGAGTCAATGCTTCCGGAGAAGTGACTAAGTTTGAATACGATAGTTTTGGCAATCCTACTTTGCCATCTTCAGAGGTATTCGCTGATCGTATTGAAGTGCACGATAATGTCCGGTTCAAATATGACGCGCAAGGAAATCAGACAAAACGTGAGGGGCAAGGACACGTTCAGACTCGCGTATTTGATGCGTTAAATCAGCTCATTGAAGTTCACACCGACGATGGCATCAGTCAATATGAATATGATGCATTAGGGCGCAGGACGAAGAAAATTACACAACAAGGCGTTACGGAGTTCTTGTGGGAAGGGGAACGTTTAATTGGTGAACGCTCTTCATGTGCTTTCCGCTGGTACCTATATCAACCAGAAACCTACACGCCAGTGGCACTGCTAGAAAATGACGTTATTTATTGGTACCAGTGCGATCAAGTTGGTAAACCAGAGCGACTGATCGATTGCGAGGGGAATGTTGTATGGAGTGCCAGCTACGATGCTCATGGCTTTGCTCATGTACATATTGAAAAAGTAGTAAATCCACTGCGTTTTCAAGGGCAGTACTTCGATCAAGAAACCGACTTACACTACAACCTCGCTCGGTATTACGATCCTAAGCTAGGACGCTTTATCCAACAAGATCCGATATCTATTGCTGGTGGTATTAATCATTACCAATATGCAGTCAACCCTATCCAGTGGATTGACCCAACAGGTTTCCTTTGTGAAGAAGGGCTAAAACGCTTGGGTCAAATGTTGGCAGAGTATCAGGCGCAAAGCGATGTCCCCCAAGAGGTTTGCGATCAGATTTTAGAAGCAGCAAAAGAGTCATCCGTCGGAGAAGATGGCGTTCGCTCGCAAGTCAAAATCCGAAAACCAAAAGGTAAAAATCATATTCGATATGAATACGATTTAGACCATATTGATTGCGAGAAAAATGAAATTACTTTTTATCGTCATATCAACTATTCAGATGGTAGTAAACGAAAAATTCAACATGTTGTAGGCATAGAAGAAATTGTCCAAATCATCCCCTTGAATAAAAGTCAAAGGGGGAGTGTTGTGAATCCTAATGGCGGTTCTTTAGACAGAGATTGTGGGCTTAAGTTAAATAACGAAATAGTTGGCGGGATACCTGAAAACCATGCTGGACATCATCAAATTAGTATCAATATTGCTCAGGAATATCCTGTAATGCATAGAGCTGCCGAACTTGGTTACAACATTAACAGAGGTACAAACGGGATTGCACTTCCGACTAATATTGAAACATCTGTCGAAACAGGTCTTCCTTTACACGTGGGTAGACATCTAAGTGCAAGGCACGAAGGTTCAGCGGATGCCTTAGTTAGACGAGAAATGAGAGCGTTGCAAACTAAGTATGATCGTGGTTTTATCGATGATACGACTCTTGTAGATGAAATTGGAAAAACAGAAAGTAGAATTAGGAATGCTCTGGAAAAGAATGAAGTTCGATTGCAATTGGATGATCCGCACTGGAAAAGTAGGAAGTAGTAATGACACTTAAAATTTGGACCAACAAGGTAGATAGAGATTCCGATTTTACTCAAGGTAAAGTAACGGAGCCTAGTGTATTAAGAGGGTTGAATCTGACGGGAGGCGTTGCCCTAGGAGACAAATGGCCAAAAGTTACTATTGATGTCATATCAGATGACAAGCCTGCGGATAGTTTTCTTAGTGGTCCTTTATTAATCGTGAGTCGACGGTTAGCTGATTTAATTTCTGAGCACACACAAACGAGTGAAGTTGAATTCCTACCGATTGAGGTTAATTACCAAGGCAAAAGTTTTGGTGAATACTATTTTTTAAATGTTATTGCGATTTGCGACTTACTGGATAGAAATCATGCAATATTTAGTGAGTTTGATGGAGAGATTGATTCAATTGATCGAGTTATCCTTAAGAAAGACATTGAAGCGCAGAACACTATATTTCAATTGGATGCTATCGAATGGTTGTTATGTGTTGATGAAAAACTGGCGGAATTAATCGAGAATAAAGGTTTTTCAGGAGTGGTATTTAAGTCAGAAAGTGAATGGCGTCCTTTTTAGGTATCCGCGGGTAGCTTGTTTTGAGCCATCTCTTACGAGGTGGCTTTTACGTTTTATGGTAGAGAGTTTGCTGTTTGTTGAACCATATAGTGCGCATTATGTTGGTGCACCAAAACCACATTGGTGCATTTATTAGCGTGTTAAGCACCATTTCAAGAATGCATAATTTTATTAAAGTTCATACAAAACAATAAATTAAAGTGTAAGTGTTAGAAATGTAAATTATGGAATGAGAATTGCTCTGTTAGACGCTCTATAAACTAAGTTCACCAAATTGGTGATGAGCCTAACTTTGATGCACAGGATAAGTGCGCTACAGATCAACGGAGACAATCATAATGAGTGTAACTGCCAATCAGGTACACGGCGCTGTACAAACTCTCACGCAAAGTTCCGACACACTTTTCTTACTACTTGGCGCAATCATGGTTTTTTTGATGCATGCTGGTTTTGCTTTTCTTGAAGTAGGAACCGTGCGCCAAAAGAACCAAGTTAATGCTTTAGTTAAAATCTTGGCCGATTTCGGTATATCCGCCATCGCGTATTTTTTCATTGGATACTGGGTCGCTTATGGCGGCACCTTCTTCGCTGATGCTGAGACATTATCTCAAGGCAATGGTTACGAGTTAGTGAAGTTCTTTTTCTTGCTGACCTTCGCTGCAGCGATTCCCGCTATTGTTTCAGGTGGTATCGCAGAACGAGCTCGTTTTTATCCGATTTTAATCGCAACATTTTTCACTGTCGGTATTGTATACCCACTATTTGAAGGAATGATCTGGAACGGAAACTTTGGCGTTCAATCTTGGTTTGAAAATACCTTTGGTTATGGCTTCCACGATTTTGCAGGTTCAGTCGTTGTGCATGGTGTTGGCGGCTGGATAGCGCTTGTTGCCGTCGTGTTTTTGGGCATGAGAAAAGGCAGAGTTCGAGCAGGAAAGCACACCAACTTTGCACCTTCGAATATTCCGTTTTTGGCTTTGGGAGCTTGGGTCTTATGTGTGGGGTGGTTTGGCTTCAACGTCATGTCAGCTCAAACTGTGTCAGGCATAAGTGGCTTGGTGGCTATGAACTCATTGATGGCAATGGTCGGGGGCATTGTCGCGTCACTGTTGGCTGGTAAGAATGACCCTGGCTTTATTCATAACGGCCCACTAGCTGGCTTGGTTGCTGTATGTGCGGGCTCAGACTTAATGCATCCTATCGGTGCTTTAGTGACAGGTGCGATTGCTGGCGTGCTATTTGTTTATCTTTTTACCCACCTACAAAACAAAACCAAGATTGATGATGTGCTAGGTGTCTGGCCTTTACACGGTGTATGTGGCGCTTGGGGTGGTATTGCCGCTGGGATTTTTGGTCAAAGCGCATTGGGTGGGCTAGGTGGCGTGAGTATTATCGTTCAGCTTCTAGGCACGCTTTTGGGCCTTTCCATCGCAGTGCTTGGTGCACTTGTAGTCTACGGTGCGATTAATACCAGTATGGGACTGAGGCTTTCAGAAGAAGACGAATTCAATGGCGCTGACCTAGCCATTCATAAAATATCTTCGACCAACGAGGATTGAGGCCAATATGGGAGCGGCATAAAGCCGCTCTTTTAGCAATTGCCTTTCTTGGCTTGGCCAGGAGGACAGAAATTACCATTACCTCGATGGTCATCATCATTGGTGCTGACTCTTACCTTTACATCATCGACTTCGCCTTCAACATTGGTAAGTTGACAGCCCGCCAAAGTCATAAGCAATATAAACGCTAGAGATACTTGTCTCATTGCTGTTCCTCTTAAATTGTAATTCTAATAGTGACCATTACGACTATGGTCTAATCCATATTACTACTGTTGCTATTCTTTCAGTGTTAAGCTAATGAAAAAACAGCAAGGATGAGTTATGAATTTCCCTTATAGAAATATTGTAGTACTTACTGGTGCAGGTATCTCGGCCGAATCTGGTATTCAAACATTTCGTGCGCAAGATGGCCTATGGGAGAATCACCGTATCGAAGATGTAGCAACGCCTGAAGGGTTTGCTCGCGATCCGGACCTTGTTCAAGATTTTTACAACCAACGCCGCAAGAAACTTCAAGATAATGCGATAAAGCCTAATGCAGCGCATGAAGCATTGGGTCGTTTAGAGGCTGAGTTAGAAGGTAAAGTGACGGTCATCACTCAAAATATAGACAACCTTCACGAAAGAGGCGGCAGTCAGAATGTGATTCACATGCATGGTGAGTTGCTCAAAGCCCGCTGTAGTGAATCTAACCAAGTAGTAGAGCACAATGAGGACATTAAGACCGGCGAGCTTTGTCACTGTTGTCAGATCCCTTCACAAATGCGACCACATATTGTTTGGTTTGGTGAAATGCCACTGCGAATGGGGGATATCTACGCGTCATTAGAAGAAGCAGATTTGTTTATTTCTATTGGGACTTCTGGCGTTGTGTATCCCGCAGCAGGTTTTGTTCATGATGCAAAAATGCACGGCGCACATACCATTGAAATTAACCTAGAACCTAGTGCGGTAGAAAGTGAATTTGAGGAAAAACGCTACGGAAAAGCAAGCGTTGAGGTTCCAAAATTAGTTGACGAGATACTGGCTCTAGAAGGAAAAGAAAGAGCGTAGTAACTTCAACAGGAAGAGTTTTTGTCTTGTCATTAAGAACAAAAAAGCGGCTCATGAGCCGCTTTTTCATATCTTTAAAACTAACGAATTAGTTGTTCACTTTTAGCTTTTGGAAGTACTCATCGTACATTACGCTCGCTTCGCCAACTTCATCTTGCCAAGTACCGCTGTCCATCACTTCTTGTGGTGGGAAGATGCTTGGATCATTAGCAAATTCTTTCGGTAGCAGATCGTGTGCCGTTTTAACTGGCGTAGGATAACCAATCTCAAGTGCAATCTTAGCTGCGTTCTCAGGACGTAGTAGGAAATCGATCATCTTATGAGCTGCGTCAACGTTCTTCGCACCAGCTGGAATTGCTAGGCTGTCCATCCAGAAGATAGTGCCTTTTTCTGGCCAGATGATGTCGATGTTCGCGCCTTCTTGACGAGCCATGTATGCAGAACCGTTCCAAAGCATGCCTAGTGAAACTTCACCCGCAAGGTAAGGGTTTGCAGGAAAGTCTGAGTTAAATACTAATACGTTTGGCATTAGCTTTTTCAGTTCTTCGTAAGCGGCTTTGATTTCTTCTGGGTTAGTCGTGTTTGGTGAGTAACCAAGCTTAGTCAATGCAATGTGGAATACTTCGCGAGAATCATCCATCAGCATTAGTTGGCCTTCCCACTTGCTATCCCAGAAATCATCCCATTTAGAAACCGATGACTTGTCTAGCATGTCAGCATTGATACCAATACCGGTCGCACCCCAAATGTATGGGATAGAGTAGTTGTTGTTCGGATCGAACGGTTTGTTTAGGAAGTTAGTATCAAGATCGGCAAAATGAGATAATTTCTCTTTGTCGATCTGTTGTAGCATGCCTTCTTTACGCATTTTAGAGACGAAATAGGTAGACGGTACTACCAAGTCGTAACCAGAACCTTGAGTTTTTAGTTTTGCGTACATACTCTCGTTAGATTCGTATGTAGAGTAAATAACTTTGATTCCGGTTTCTTTTGTAAAGTCTTCAAGAACTTCGTTTGGAATGTATTCCGACCAGTTGTAGAAATACAGTTCTTGATCAGCAGCCATTGCAGGGGTAGCGATGAGCGTCGCTGCACATAGAGCGCTTGCGTAGAATTTACTTTTCATTTGTTTTCCGTTTTGTTTCGCGATTGGACAAGTCAATACTAGCTGGAGTTATCAAGTTGAGCCAAATCGCAGTAAGCACAAATATGTTCATTTAGCTTGAATATCGTTGTCTCCTTGTTATGAGACGATAAATCTATGATACCAAGACAAATAAACCTAGCAACGCGCGATTATATCAGCCTAAGACAAAAATAGGCAGCGTATTGCTGCCTATTTTCCTATGGTTGATGACTTGTTACACAAGCTAGATTATTGTCCCGCTTTCAGCTTGAGGAAGTAATCTTCGTATTTAACGGTTAGATCACCAACCGCATCTTGCCATTCAACGCGGTCAAGGTCTTCTTGAGAAGGGAATAGTGGGGCAACGTCTTTAAACTTAGCATTCGATTCCTCCACCGCCGTTAGGTAGCCAGTATCACGAGAGATTTGCTCTGCGATTTCTGGGCGCAGTAAGAAGTCGATCATCTTGTGAGCGGCTTCTACGTTCTTCGCACCGGAAGAGATAGCGAAGTTATCAACCCAGCCGATACCGCCTTCTTTAGGAAAAACGAGTTTAAGGTTTAGGCCTTCACTTTGTGCCGCTGCGGCGCTACCGTTCCAAAGCATACCAACGCCCACTTCGCCAGACATGTAAGGTGCGCCTGGGTTGTCAGAGTTGAAAACTAGAACGTTTGGCATCAACTTTTGTAGCTCAGCGTACGCTTCATCGATTTGCTTAGGGTCTTTTGAGTTACCTGAGTAGCCAAGTTTACGCAGAGCGATATGGAACACTTCACGAGTGTCGTCCATCAACATTACTTGACCTTCAAGCTCAGGCTTCCATAGGTCAGCCCAGCTTTGGAAGTCGTTTGGATCGTACATGTCTGCGTTAACCGCTAGGCCTGTAATCGCAACAACGTGTGGGATAGAGTAGTCGTTACTTGGATCGTAAGGCTTGTCTAGGTAGTTTTTATCTAGGTTGCCGAAGTTTTTCAGCTTAGTCTTATCGATCTTTTGTAGCATGCCTTCGTCACGCATCTTCGCCACGAAGTACGTTGAAGGTACTACTAGGTCATAACCTTGGTTATGGGTTTTTAGCTTTGCATACAAAGTTTCGTTCGACTCGTAAGTCGAGTAGATCACTTTGATGCCAGTTTCTTTAGTAAATTGCTCTAGGATATTACTGTTGATGTAAGGACCCCAGTTCATAAATACTAGTTCTTTATCATCCGCTGTCGCTGTACCAGAGAACAGAGAAAGCGCACATGCACTACCAGCTAATAGAGTAGCCCATTTTTTCATTGACGTTAGCTCCAAACCAAACGTTGTCCAATTTTGGACGATAGATAGAAAAACAGAATGGCATGTAACCATTCTGTTTCGTGATGTTAACAGGTGAGGATTCTACTTCACTTTTTCTCTTGCTAGCAACTGAGAAATTACTACCAAGACCAAAGAAACAATCAACATCACCGTTGCTAGGGCGTTCACTTCCGGTGAAATGCCCACCTTAACCATGGAGTAAATCTTCAATGGCAAGATTTCGTATGTTGGACCCGTTACAAACGAACTGATGATCACATCGTCCAAAGACAGGGTAAAGCTCAATAACCAACCTGCGGCAACCGCTGGTTTAGCGAGAGGAAGGATGATCTGTTTCAAGATAACCCACTCGCTTGCACCAAGGTCTTTTGCTGCTTCCAACATTTTCACATCAAAGCCATTTAAGCGGCTGTATACAGTTACCACAACGAATGGTAGACAAAAGGTGATGTGAGCAATCAATAGTGTAAAGAAGCCAAGCTGTGCGCCCAATACCAGGAACAGAGCAAGTAATGAAATCGCCATTACAATATCTGGAGACATCATCACGACAAACAGCATGCCGTTTACCGCACCCTTACCTTTGAACGAGTAACGGAATAGGGCAACGGCCGTTAAGCTACCAATGATGGTTGCTGCTGTCGCTGAGAATACCGCTACGTTCAATGAATGCCATGCAGCTTGCATTAGGCTATCGTTGTTTACTAAGGTTTCGTACCATTTCGTGGTGAAACCACCCCATTTCATACCAAATTTGTTGGCATTAAATGAGTTAACAATTAAGACGATGATTGGCAGATACAAAAATGCATACACCAGCGCCATAAAGCTAAATCTAACTGTGCGTCCCATTAGTCTAGCTCCACTTTCTTATTCAATAGTTTGCCTGCTCTGTAGTAAGCGTAAAGCATCACAGCCATTGCGAAGGTGAGGGCGATACTGGTCGCAGCACCAAATGGCCAGTCACGAGCGTTCAATACTTGGCTCTTAATAACGTTACCAATCAGTAGGTTCTTCGCACCACCAAGAAGGTCAGAGATGTAGAACATACCTAGTGCTGGTAGCAGAACCAACAAACAACCACCGATAATGCCAGGCATTGTAAGAGGTAGAATCACTTTCGTAATGGTTTGGAACTTGTTCGCACCAAGATCTTTCGCCGCCTCGATATAAGTGTTGTCCAACTTCTCGATTGCCGAGTAAAGCGGCAGAATCATAAATGGAAGCAGGATGTACACAAGACCAATCATTACTGCTGTTTCGGTGTACATAATACGTAATGGCTTATCGATGATTTCCATCGCCATTAATGATTTGTTCAAAATACCTTGTGTACCCAGAACAATCTTCAGGCCGTAAGTACGGATAAGAGAGTTTGTCCAAAAAGGTACGATAACTAAGAACAACATGAATGGGCGCCATTTCTCTGGCATTTTCGCTATGATGTAAGCAAATGGGTAACCAATTACTAAACACAACAACGTCGCCACAATCGCCATGTAGAACGAGTGCATCAGCACTTTCGCATACAAGGGATCGAGTAGACGTAAGTAGTTGTCGAAAGTAAATGTCATTTCGATTAAGTTTGCTTCATCACGCGTTAAGAAACTCGTACCGATAATCATCACATTTGGTACCAACACGAAAAGTGTTAACCAACCGACGATTAAGGTAATGATCGCGTTTTGAAGATTAATCTTCTTGCTTATCATTGAGGACTACCTCCCAGCTCTCAACCCAAGTGATAGCGACTTTCTGGCCAAGTGAGTGGTCCACATCAGGATCATCTTCGTTAAAGAATTCGCTAACCATTACACGCATGCCTGAATCCAATTGGATAACTGAATCAAGCGTCATACCTTTATAGGTACGCTCTGTTACGTGACCTACGATGCCTTTTTCTTCAGACTCTTTGATCTCTTCGATACGTAAGTCTTCTGGGCGAAGTAGTACTTGCAGTTTTTCACCTGCTTGCGCTTCCTGATCGTAGTAAACAACAGACTCGACACCTTCGATTTCTGCACGGATACGTTTCTCGTCGATACGCTCTAGCATTGTTGCGTTGAATACGTTGATCTCACCGATAAAGCGAGCAACAAATAGGTTCTTCGGCTCTTCGTAAATCTCACGTGGAGAGCCATCTTGTTCGATAACACCGTCGCGCATAACAATAATGCGGTCAGACATCGATAGGGCTTCTTCCTGATCGTGCGTAACGAAGATAAAGGTAATACCAAGTTGACGCTGAAGCTGTTTAAGCTCGATTTGCATTTGCTTACGCAGTTTGTAATCAAGTGCAGATAGAGATTCATCTAGCAGCAGTACTTTTGGTTTGTTAACAACCGCACGCGCAATGGCGATACGTTGTTGCTGACCACCAGAAAGCTGATGAGGCTTACGCTGTGCCATTTTTTCTAGGCGCACCATGCGTAGCGCTTCCATTACTCGTGGTTCAATGTCCGCAGTAGGCGTTTTCTGCATACGAAGACCAAAAGCGACATTCTCATATACGGTCATGTGTGGAAACAATGCGTAACTTTGAAATACCGTGTTGACGTGCCTTTGCTCTGCAGGAACCTGTGTTACATCCTGGTCATCCAAAATAATTTGACCGTTATCTGCCGTTTCAAAACCTGCAATCATGCGTAAAACTGTTGTCTTACCACAACCAGAAGGCCCGAGAATCGTCAGAAATTCACCATGATTAACATCCAGATTTAAATTACCGATGATTTCCTTACCATCGAAACTTTTACTAATACCAGATAAACGAATAACTGGCTTTCCTGCTTGCGGTTTTGCGTTCAACGTCTGTATTTCCCCCACGTTCAAGCCGGGATTATCCCAGCTGATGTGACACTAACCATTCACTTTTGAGGCGCGCATCATAATCACCAAAAGTGTGAAATTAAAGCATTTTCTTATCTTGAAACAGAAATAATTTTGCAGGAAAAAGCCATCATTCCTTACCATACTGTTTTTATGAGATTAATTGGCATCTAGACACAGTTTGATAGCACTAAACTTTGTTCAACAATTGTTTCAATTTCATGACCTTGAAAGTGGTTAATTATCAACCATACAGTTGAGATTGCAAGGATTGCAGGTGAGTTGTGATGTTAGATGTGGAAAGATTTCTTTATAATGACGATTACATTAATTGACTGGAATTCCAGTCAAAATTTTACAAGTTAGTCTTGGATAAACTATGAACGACGATTTTGAGAAAGATTTCAATCTTGGGGGGAGTGTAGAGCGAGCTTTGTCTGGCAACTACGAGCTTAAAGCTGGCGCGGTTTTTAACGAAGCTTGGCGAGCAACCATCCAGCACTTTTTATCATTTTCTCCTGCCATTATTGTATTGCTTTTTGTCCAGTTAGGTATTTTCTATATTGCATTAAAACTGCAGTTGGGCGATTTGAGCGTTATTCTTGATGCATTTGAGAACCCAGAGTCGTTCACAAACGATATTGTGTCTTCTATTTATGTCGCGAATTTCAGTTATGAGGTGATTAGCGCACCAATTTATGCGGGGATCAGCTTGATGGCTATGAGCCATGTCGCTGGCCTGAAGACTAAGTTGCGCCATGTTGGAAAGGGGTTGCAGTTCACCATTCCTGTTATTCTAGCAACGCTCATGAGCTTAATGCTACAAGGTGTGGTTGGTATGATTTTTCCTTTACTGTCGCTGTATCTTTCCTTGGCATTTAGTCACTCTATTTTGTTGATTTGTGAGAAAAGGGTGCCACCAATGCAAGCGTTGCTGTTATCACTTCGCGCAATCAACAAGAAGATTTTTGTGGTCGCGGGGCTTTACTTAGGCGTGATGTTAATGTTTATTATTGCAGCAATGTTCTACGGTATTGGCTTGATTTTTGTGCTGCCATTCTTCTTCCATTTGAAAGGCATACTCTACCGCGAAATGTTTGGAATTAAGCTTAAGATCGTTACAACACAGAAAAACGATAATGATCACGATGGTAACTCACAGGTGTTTGATGCCTAATTCTTTGAAATCAATAAGTTTACGAGTGGCGGCAACCTGTATAGCCGCCACTTTCATTTCTATAGGCCCATATTTACACTACGAGAAACAGTTTAAATATGTGGAAAATCCTGACGTACTCTCTGGCAAGATTAAGCATGTCGATTTATCACACTTGCCATACATCGGTGATATCCCAGACTTCAATTCAATAAAAGATACGAAAGAGAAAAAAGCTGCTTTTTTTGATTTTTTAAGGCCTAAAATTGCTCTTGAGAATCAACGAATTCGTCATGAGCGGGCCTTTCTTACCTCTTTAAAGGTGGGACAAGTGACGCAAGAACAACAAGAGTATGCTCAGCGGTTATCATCTCTGTATTCGTTGCCCTTGAGTAACGATAAGATTGATCAAGCATGGCTAGACGAGATGCTTGTGCGAGTGAACGTCTTACCTGAAGCCTTGGTTCTAACTCAAGCGGCAAATGAATCTGCGTGGGGCACTTCTCGTTTTGCTACTCAAGCAAACAACTTGTTCGGCCAATGGTGTTATAAAAAGGGCTGTGGAATTGTTCCAGCGCAACGTGGCGCTAACAAAGTTCATGAAGTTGAAAAATTCGATTCTATACAACAGTCTGTTCATGGCTACTTTATGAATGTTAATCGAAACCCAGCGTATGCAGACCTGCGTGAAATCAGAACATCTCTGGCTGAAAAGAACAAGGGCTTGTTAACGGTCGCAACCGCGTCAGAGTTAACGCATGGGTTGCTAGCCTATTCTGAACGTGGCATCGCCTATGTACACGATCTTCGCGCTATGATTCGTCATAACAACGCCTACTGGACGCAATAAAATAACGGATAAAATGAAAAAGTTAAGCCTAAGTCTGTTGGGAAGTGCGGCGCTAATTCTTGTATCGCCGACAACCCAAGCTCAAGAGTACATGTTCACGTACTCAAAGTTATACACTCAACTAAAAAACAACAACAAAGAAGGGCATGACGATGTGAAAGTTGGTGTCTTTTTTGTGGACGCAAAAACTAAGCAAATTTGTACGATAGAAAAAGCTTGGATGGAAAAAGAAGAGCACTATGAAGAGTTTGTTATCCCTGCTTCACAAGAGTTGCCTTTACCTGTTGATAAAAACTTGAAGTCAGCGAATCCGTTGGTTTTTGTCGATACCCCAAAAGATACACGTTGCGATTACTCACTTGTCGTGATGACCAAAGAACCATTACAGGGTAACGTTTCTTACGACCAACTTAAGCCTCTTCTACCTCAAATGCAGACGATGCTGGAAGATTTAGGCGGTATGTTTGCGGGTTGGTTTACACCGGAGGTTCAAGGTGTGACGATGGAGTTTGCAAATCAACTGAATGATAAAGTGATTTTCTCAAACGGAACCGAAAAGCCAATTGTCAATGGCAAGATACAAGTCGCACTAAGTGAAATAGGGCAAGGTGGCACAATGACACTACCAGAACCGACGATGCGAGTGTTACCTTATCTACCTAACGCAAAGAAATGAACACTGAACGTTTAGAAAGGGCTGCAATCGCAGCTCTTTTTTCATTTGTGACCGTAACTAAAGTATCTTTCACACTCTTTTCTTAAAGACTCAATAAGACAAGCATTTAATCCTGTGTAAAAAGCTCGTATAATCCACGCCCCAAAGAAACCCATGTTAGGAAGTCCTAGTCGATTTATCGGCGATGTGAGAGCCCGCAATGAACCAAATAGATACAAGAAAAGAAACCCTAGAATTCAACAAGCTTCAGAAACGCCTGAGAAGACATGTTGGAAATGCCATTACTGATTACAACATGATCGAAGAAGGCGATGTTGTGATGGCATGTATTAGCGGTGGTAAAGATTCATTCGCGATGCTTGATATCCTGTTGAATCTTCAAAAAGCTGCGCCAATCAAATTTGAAGTGGTTGCAGTAAACCTAGACCAAAAACAACCGGGCTTCCCTGAGCACATTCTGCCAGAGTATTTCGAAACACTGAATATCCCTTACTATATTGTCGATAAGGACACGTATTCCGTCGTAAAAGAGAAGGTACCAGAAGGCAAAACCACTTGTGGTCTATGTTCACGCCTGCGACGTGGTACGCTGTATTCATTTGCAGAGAAGATTGGTGCAACTAAGCTTGCGCTAGGTCATCACATGGATGACATCGTCGAAACAATGTTCTTGAACATGTTCCACGGCTCTCGCCTTAAAGCGATGCCACCAAAGCTACGCTCTGATGATGGTCGTAACGTGGTCATTCGTCCATTGACTTACTGTCGTGAAAAAGATTTGATCAAATACGCTGAGCACAAGGATTTCCCAATAATTCCGTGTAACCTTTGTGGCTCTCAAGAGAACCTTCAGCGTCAATCTATAAAAGCAATGTTGATTGAATGGGATAAGAAGACGCCAGGGCGTGTGGAAGCAATTTTTAAATCAATTCAAAACGTAAGCCCAAGCCAACTAGCAGACCGCGAATTGTTCGACTTTGTTAACTTACCGCTAGATCGTGAAGGTAACCGCGAAGAGTATGAATTTAATGAGGCTGTCGTTTCTTCGACGAATATTGATGAATCAATGTTCATCGATGTTACGAACATCTAACTCGTAAAAAAGGAGGTCAATTAGACCTCCTTTTTTGTACCCAACGCTTTAACTGTTCCCAAACAAAAATCCCCCTGTATTCGGGGGATTTATTAGCGTTTATTTGAAAGCGCTCAATACATAGCAATACTAAGGAGAGATTAGGTTGCTGTATTTGGATCGAGAGGACTAATGTAGCCTTTTGGTTTTAGAGCCAACACATCGCAATTTATTTTATCAATTACGTGCTCCGCTGTATTACCAATAAAGACAGCAGAAAGCCCAGTTCGCCCTGTAGTACCTAAAATAACCATTGCAGCGTTCAAGCGCTCTGCAGCTGCCGGAATGACATCTTCAGGTAAACCTTGCTCAACTATCGTTTGTTCTTCATCAAGACCATGTTTTTGGCGTAGTGCTTTCATAGCCGTTAAATGATGACCTCGCACTGCATCGGTATAAGTCGTTGGGTCAAATTCAGGAAGTTCAATCGTAATGTTCGCCGGTGTAACGGGGTAGGCGTTAACAAGATATGGCTTGGCCTCAAGCCGAGTGGTGATTTCTTTTAATCGCTCGACCATCGTATCGTTGAGATCAATATGAGTCGGGTTTTCTGAGCCCACATGTACTGAGGCAAGGATACTTGCCTGTTCCGGCCAAGCAGCATTCTTGATAAGAAGCACTGGAATAGGGCATTTTCGCAACAAGTGCCAATCTGTCGGTGTGAAAATGACAGACTCTAAAACATCATGCTTACGTGTGCCTTTGATGACTAGGTCATGATTGCCTGCATAGACTTCAGCAATAATCGCCTCATAAGGGCGGTTGTGCCAGACAACACAAACATCAAAGTCGAAGCCATCGTTTAGGTATGGTTGAGCAATTTTACGCATCCACTGCTCACGCTGATGAATGACACCTCGACGCATAGCATCTCTTTCATCCACTGATAGCATTGACGTCATGTCATACGAGAAATCGTAAATGGATAAAAAGAAAGTGATTCGGCTTCTAGATACACTTTTCTGAGCTAATTGAACAGCTCTTGCAAGTGCGGGCTGCTCATCATTATTGATGTCAGCTACAACAAGGATCTTACTGTATATACTCATAACTAAGCCCACTTCTATTGCAAAACCAGATACTGAATGTAAATTAAATCAGTATTTTGGAGTACTCACCGTACATTTTTACTGTAGCTTAGTTTGGAGAACTTTTTGAGGACTTTCGAAAGGAATTTATGAGAAATATGATGTAGCTCATTTTCGAGCTACATCAATAATTAGCGTGTATTATTCTTTAGTTACACCAGCAAGTTCCATCAATGCATCGTGGTCTAAGATAGTGATATATTTACCTTTTACGCTTAGGATCTCAGATTTCTGGAAACGACCTAACAAACGACTGATCGTTTCGACTGTAAGACCAAGGTAGTTGCCAATATCACCACGAGTCATAGTTAAACGAAACTCTCTAGGGCTGAAGCCACGCTGAGAAAAACGCGTTGATAGGTTGTAAAGGAAAGCAGCTAGTCGCTCTTCTGCATTCTTTTTAGAAAGAAGCAAAATCATTTCCTGATCACCTTTAATTTCGTTACTCATCAAACGCATGATTTGCTGGCGAAGCTTAGGCATCTTACCCGATAGATCGTCTAAAATTTCGTATGGGATTTCACATACCATCGACGTTTCGAGTGCTTGAGCAAAGCTAGGGTGGGAGTCACCAGTGATAGCATCGAAACCGACTAAGTCTCCAGCTAAGTGAAACGCTGTGATTTGCTCATCACCTTGCTCTGTGATCGTATAGCTCTTGATGGTACCAGAGCGGATAGCGTATAGCGATTTTAGCTCATCACCGGCCTTAAAAAGCTCTTGTCCTTTTTGAATAGGCTTCTTACGTTCGATGATTTGGTCAAGCTGGTCAAGTTCTGCCTCATTTAGAGTGAACGGTATACACAGTTGGCTAATGCTACAATCTTGGCAATGAATGGCGCAACCGCCTGATTGGATACGCTTTGTTGCAGGTTTTTCAGAAATCATAACAACCTTTCACTATTTGATATACATCAATATTTTAGCATCGCTTAATCCTAAAGGGTAGCAAAAATGTCACCTCAATAGAGTTTAACGTTATATGAAACCGAGTAATGCTAAGGCTCCTACAGCGGTATACGTACCATAGCCAATAAGGATTAATGCTGAAATATTTCTAAATATTAATGATTTTTGTAATTTCTGAAAATGATTGGCACCGTATCCAATAATAAGCATTGCAGGTAGCGTTCCGAGCCCAAACGCAAGCATAATTAGGCCGCCGTTCATCGCACTACCAGAAACCGCCGACCAAGTAAGCGCTGAATAAACTAAGCCACATGGTAACCAACCCCAAATAAAGCCAAATGGCAACGCGTGAAGAGGGTGCTTTAGTGGCAACAGATTCTTCCCTGCCGGCGAGATAAAGCGCCAGATATACTGCCCTAGCTTTTCTATTAAAAGTAAGCCTTGCCACCATTTAGCAATATACAGCGCGACCAGGATCATGAATAACGCAGCAATCAGCCTTAACCAAGCAAGAGAGTGCGTTAACCCACTAAGTTCAGATAAACCTGATATAGCACCACCCACTAATGCACCTATTAAGGTATAACTGATCAATCGTCCGAGGTTGTAGAAGAGGGGGATAAGAGGGGTAGTTTTATTTTTAGCAGAAGAGCCCATGGTAAGTAGAGACGCGATACCACCACACATACCCATACAATGACCGGCTCCTACTAAGCCGATCATCAACGCACCGATAAAATCAGGAGTCATAAAGGTCGCTACTTTTTATCACTATTAGATTGGTCTTCTTCGTCGAGAAGAATGTTGTGCCCTTGCCGTTCAAGATCTTCAAACTGATCGCTTCTTACCGCCCAAAGAAAAACGGCGACAGCAACACAAACGAGAACGATAGCGATGGGAATCAATATATAAAGACTTTCCATGTTTGCTTTCTCTACTTATTTCTCTTTGAGCAGGCGCAAAGAGTTAGATACAACGATAATTGAGCTTGCAGACATGCCAACTACTGCAATGTAGGGAGCCACTAAACCTGCGACCGCCAAAGGCAAAATTAACAGGTTGTAACCCAAAGACCAAGCCAAGTTTTCTCGAATAATCTTTCTTGTACGCAGTGCAAGCAAACGTGCCTCTAGTAGCTTTTCGAGATTATCCCCAAGTAACGTCATATCTGCAGAAGCTTTAGCGACATCTGTACCACCGCCCATTGCGACAGAAAGGTGAGCTCCGGCGAGAGTCGGCGCGTCATTGATTCCATCACCAACCATCATAGTGATACTGTTTTCGTCCAAGCTCTTAAGGTATGCAAGCTTATCTTCTGGCTTTGCTGACGCGACGATGTGATCGATACCAATTTCATTCGCCACTGGTTGGGCGTTTGAGAGAGAATCACCAGTTAGCAGGGTTGTCTTAATTCCAGCGTCAGCAAAACGTTGAATAAAGGCTTTGCTTTCTTTTCGGATAGGGTCGCGGTAGTAAAAGCTAGCGACATGCTTGCCATCAACCGACAGATAGACCGCCTGGCTTTCACCACTTTCTTTGCCTTGAACAAAAGCCGCACTGCCTATCTTAACGATTTTGCCATTCCATATCCCTTCAATCCCCGACCCAATCACGTTTTGCACATCAGACACGATAAAGTCATCATTGGTGAAAGTTGCAAAAGAACGAGCGATAGGGTGGTTTGCATGAGCTTCTAAAGCTGCAGCTAGTGATAGACAATCTTTCTGTGGGAGATCACTAAGTACCTTTGTTTCACAGATCTCAATATCACCTTTCGTTAGAGTGCCTGTTTTATCTACAACTAAGTGATTGATCTTACATAATGTCTCAAACACATGGCCTTTACGAAGCAAAATGCCAAAATTACCCATTCTAGAGGTAGCACAAGTGAGAGCGGTCGGAGTGGCCAGAGATAGCGCACATGGACACGTAGCGACTAACACAGACAGCATGATCCAAAACGCATCATCTGGTTTTGTTTGATGCCAGTAAAACCAAGTACCAGCAGAGATAATAAGAACCACACCAACAAAGTAACGGGCGACAATGTCTGCAATTTCCGCAATTTTAGGTTTGGAGTGTTGAGCTTCATCTTGTAAACGCACGATATTAGAAATCATTGAATCGGCCTTTGAGCTTACTACCTCGAGTTCAAATGATTCGTCTCCGTTTAGCGTTCCCGCATAGACGACATCACCTTCTCGTTTCACAACGTGCACTGACTCACCCGTTAGCATGGATTCATCAATATGAATACGGCCTGAAATAACTTTACCGTCAGCGGGGATATGTTCACCAGGTAGAACGCGAATACGATCGCCAACTTTTAGCGTCTTCACGGGTATCTGATCACCGTCCAGCGTTGTAGCAATTGCCGGAATCAACTTAAGAAGGTTACCACTCGCTGCAGCAGCTTTGCGACGAGCGCGCATCTCTAAGAATCGACCTACTAACAAAAAGAAGGTAAACATCGAGATAGATTCAAAGAAGACTTCGCCTTGTTCAGTTACTGTTGCAACTAAACTTGCAACATAGGCAAAGATCAACGCGATAGAAACCGGGACATCCATACCAAGGGTTCGGCCTTTGATACTGCGCCATGCGTTTAAGTAAAATGGAAGAGCGGAATAAAGCAAAACAGGAGTAGCAAAAATCAAACTTACCCAACGAAAGTAACTTTTAAACTCTGGCTCTAAATCACCAAAGACTTCGAGATACAATGCAACGGCGAGCATCATGACCTGCATGGTTGCTAAACCTGCAATACCTAGCCGATATAGATATTGCTTCATCATTCGATGGTAAGAGGCTTCTTGCTTATCTGCTTCAAAAGGTGCAGCTTTGTAACCAAGTTTATGTATAACGGAAAGGAGCTCGCTTAACCGTACCTGAGTTTTATCCCAGGCTAGTAACGCTCGATTGGTGGTTGTATTAACACGGATAGATACCAACCCGGCCGTATTAGAAACTTGCTTTTCGATTAACCACGCACAAGCGGCACATGAAACGCCTTCCAAAGAAAGGGTTACTTCAGAAACATTTTCGCGATTTCGTACGAATTCAGATTGTACATCCGCATTGTCATAATGAATTAAAGCTTGGAGTTGCTCTGGTACTAGATCTGCCTTTTCTGCAGGCGCAGTGCGGTATTGGTAATATGAGACAAGACCACTATCGACAATAGTCTGCGCCACAGTTTCGCAGCCCGGACAACACATGTCGCGAATTTCACCCAATATTTCTACTTTGAAATCCGTGTTGGCTGGTACATCTTCACCGCAGTGATAACAGGATTTACACATATGCTTACTTCATTAACGGTGTTGAAGAGGCAGGAAACTCAACTTTACCTTGGATCATCCATTGCTTGTCGTGTGGTTGTAGTTCAACAAACCATGGCCCTTGAATAGATTCCTCAGCTTTTAGTCGGTAATTACCAGATGCATCCGCTGTTACAAGCTTTGTGAAGTCACGATCAGGAAGAGTACGATGAGTGAAAGTGGCCGTTAGAGCAGGGTAATGAGGTAGCTTCCCTTTAGCGAAAACAATCACAACATTGTTATTTTCAGAGGAAATCTCAGCGTTAAGACCTAGGTCACGAGCGACATTCATTTTACTAATATCGATATTAATGCCTTTGCCTTTTTTATAGTAATCCTCAGCGACTAAAGAAACAGAGTTGTTCGAGAAAACGACCACAGTAATCACAGTCCAAACTACGACAGTAAGAGGAAGGATGATTAGGAACCACGGCCAAAATTGTTTATACCAAGGCTTTACCATAAAAAAGTTCTCAACAGCTAAATGAAAAAATGTAAGGCGTTAAATTTAAAGGAAAGACAGCCCCTATGAAAGGGGCTGTTATTGCTATGTTACGTAATATCTCAGTTACTTACTCTCTGAGTTACTTAAACTCCAGACATATGAGGCAACGAGCTGAACTTTATCTTCACCCAAAATGTCTTTCCACGCAGGCATTACGCCTGAGCGTCCGTTCATTACGGTTTCTGTTACAGCTGCACGAGAGTCACCAAATAACCAGTCTTGGTCTGTAAGGTCAGGCGCACCGACTGCAGGGTTACCCTTACCATCGGTACCATGACAAGCAGCACACACTACGAAGCGTGCTTTACCTGCCGCGGCTTCACGAGCATTTACTTTACGACCAGATAGACTAAGTGTGTAACTTACAACTTCTTGAACACCTTGCTCACCAAGGGCATCTTTCCATGCTGGCATTTGACCAATACGGCCGTGCATGATGGTTGTAACGATCGCTGCTGGCTCGCCACCATATAGCCATGCATCATCAGTCAGGTTAGGGAAGCCTTTCTGACCACGTGCATCAGAGCCATGGCATTGAGAACAGTTTTGCAAAAACAAACGCTGACCAACTTTTAATGCTTCAGGATCTTGCGCAATTTCAGGAATTGGGCGTAGACCACTGTCATTGTGCGCAAGTTTACGGAATGCTTCGCCGAAGTAAGCGTCGGCATCATCCAGTTCTTTTGCATATTGGTTTAGTTGCTTGTTCTCTTGTGCTGCAGCGATGGCTTCTTTTGACTCTTCTAGTGAGCGAACGGTTTGAGCCGAACTCTGCCAGTTTAAAAAGCCCTTGAAGCTACCTAGACCTGGGAATAGGGCAAGGTAAACTGCTGCGAACACAAATGTGCTTACAAACAGGTAAGTCCACCACTTTGGTAGAGGGTTGTTTAGCTCGCGAATACCATCGTACTCGTGGCCCATGTCTTCCCCTTCCTCGACGCCCATTTTATCTTTAGCGCACCAAGTCAGGAGAATCGCACAGCCTACTAGCGTACCGACAGTAATCACGATAATCCAGAGACTCCAGAATGTAGTCATTACTTCTTCACTCCTTGGTTATTAGGGGTCTTTTGTTCTTCGTCAGCAAACACCAAGTTGGCATCTTCTTCAAAGCGTGCTTTACGCTTTTTACTAAATGCCCACCATACGATGCCAATAAAACTAGCGAAGAGTACAACGGTATAAATACTATGAATTGTACCGAAATCCATATGATCCCCTTACTTCATTGCATGACCAAGAGACTGAAGGTAAGCGATGATTGCATCCATCTCTGTTTTACCTTCTACTTCTTTAGCCGAATTCGCGATCTCTTCATCAGTGTATGGAACGCCGAACTGATCACGAAATAGCTCAAGTTTCTTCTGAGTTAGCTTACCGTCTAAAACGTTTTCAGCTAGCCACGGGAAACCTGGCATGTTTGACTCAGGTACAAGCTCACGAGGATCTAACAGGTGAACACGGTGCCATTCGTCAGAATAACGACCACCAACACGAGCTAAATCCGGGCCTGTACGCTTAGAGCCCCAAAGGAATGGGTGTTCCCAAACACTCTCACCAGCAACAGAGTAGTGACCGTAACGTTCAGTCTCTGAGCGGAAAGGACGAACCATCTGGCTGTGACAGACGTTACAACCTTCACGGATGTAGATATCACGGCCTTCCATCTCCAAAGGAGTGTAAGCGCGCAGATTTTCTACAGGTTCAGTCGTTTGCTTTTGGAAAATCAGAGGAGTGATCTCTACAAGAGCGCCCCAACTGATAGCAAACACGATAAAAATAGCCAACAAACCGACATTACGTTCTAAGATTTCATGGCGATTATTAGAATTATTACTCATTCTTAAATCTCCTTATGCCGGATGTGGGATAGCTTTTAGGCTTTCTTTAGGTGCACTTACCGTTTTGTACGTGTTGTATGCCATTAGGAACATACCAGATAGGAAGATAAATCCGCCTAGGAAACGTACAAAGTAGAACGGATAAGACGCTTCTACAGATTCAACAAAACTGTAAGTTAGCGTACCGTCAGAGTTAACCGCGCGCCACATAAGACCTTGCATTACACCAGAGATCCACATCGCAACGATGTAAAGAACGGTACCGATTGTTGCTAGCCAGAAATGCACATTAACTAGACCAACAGAGTACATACGCTCTTGGCCAAATAGGCGAGGTACCAAGTGATATACAGAGCCGATAGAAACCATCGCAACCCAACCTAACGCACCAGAGTGAACGTGACCAATGGTCCAGTCTGTGTAGTGAGAAAGTGCGTTAACCGTCTTAATCGACATCATCGGGCCTTCAAAGGTAGACATACCGTAGAACGACAGTGAAACGATTAGGAAACGTAGGATAGGGTCATAACGAAGCTTATGCCATGCACCAGATAACGTCATAATACCGTTGATCATACCACCCCAAGAAGGAGCAAATAGAACCAGCGACATAACCATACCTAGAGACTGAGTCCAGTCTGGTAGCGCTGTATAATGAAGGTGGTGAGGGCCTGCCCAAATATATAGAGAAATAAGTGCCCAGAAGTGAACGATAGATAGACGGTAAGAATAAACAGGACGTTCAGCTTGTTTAGGAACGAAGTAGTACATCATACCTAGGAAACCAGCGGTCAGTAGGAAACCTACCGCATTGTGTCCATACCACCACTGAACCATCGCATCCACTGCGCCCGAGTAAATCGAGTAAGATTTACCAAGTGACACAGGAATAGCCATGCTGTTCACGATGTGAAGTACTGCTACTGTGATAATAAAGGCACCGAAGAACCAGTTTGCCACATAAATATGTGACGTGTTTCGCTTCACTAGTGTGCCGAAGAACACCACCGCATATGATACCCATACTAGCGCAATTGCGATATCAATAGGCCATTCTAGCTCAGCATACTCTTTACCCGATGTTAAACCGAGAGGCAAAGTAATGGCTGCTGCCAGGATGATTGCTTGCCAACCCCAAAAGGTGAAGGCAACGAGTGGGCCACCAAAAAGACGTGTTTGACATGTGCGCTGTACAACATAATAAGACGTTGCGAACAGAGCACTGGTACCAAACGCAAAAATTACCGCATTAGTATGCAGTGGACGTAAGCGACTGTACGTCAACCACGGCGTATCAAAGTTTAGCTGTGGCCAAACTAATTGAGCGGCAATCAAAACACCAACAGCCATACCAACTATGCCCCATAAAATGGTCACAAGGGTAAATTGGCGAACGACTGTATAGTTGTAGTTTTGTTCAAGCTGCTTTACTTGGCTCATTTGCATGCTTCCAATTTCTAATTAACTACACTTTTACTTCCAACACGACTTGCGTCGTAACACCACCCAAGTAAACTCTAGAATTCAAGTGTTATCATCACCTTATTTCCATTGCTGACTTTAATAAAAAGTGGCATTTTCAGCGTGACACTATACTTGAATTAACAATTCAATGACAGGGTAGTAACCTTACTGGACCTCTGGAAATCATTTTTTATTTAAAAAGTTTGAAGTTTGTAACAAGGATATTAGTAATTATGCCTGCACAAAAGTTAACAAAGGCGCGACTTGCACAAATCTTAATCATGCTCGGTGTTTTAATAGGCGCATTTTTCTGGCGTACCTTTACACACGAGAGTGTTAATAGCGTTGACTGTTCACAAAAAGAACGATGCGATGTAACAATTGAAGGAGAAATAATCACGATTAATCGTGACTCAATGGGAATTTCGCTCGAAACGACAGAAAGTAGCACTCTAAAAATTGATCTAAATCAATCTGGTAATTTTATCAATCTCAACGAAAAGCATAAGTCAGTAGAATGGGACATCATGCCTGAATCGAAAAAAATCACCTTTAAAAAAGGTGAAAACATTGTTGTAGTTCAATTATAAATACGATCTATCACGAGATAATCGTAACTTATTAATGAAATTAACACCTTCTTACCTAGAGAAAATTGGTTGGAATGGTATAACAGCAGAGTGATATCCAATTATAAAATCGTATGCATTGCCAATCAGTTTTTACTCATATTAAAGATGAAGACTCAGCGATAAAAACGCTCAGGTCCGAATTGACACAACAGAACTTGTCTTACGTGATGTGTTACTACACGGAAGAATACAATTTCGAGTTGATTCGAGAAGCGTTTCTTGCGCATTTTCCTGGTGTGCCTTTTCATGGCGCCAGTTCATGTCAAGCCGTAATGACAGATCAGGGCTTTCATACAGGACCAGTAATTGCGGCACTTGCTGTTTATGATACAGGTCCTCATGCTTATGGTACTGGTATTTCTAATCACAACTCAGGTGACAGCGTCACCAAGGCTTTGGATATGGCCCTTGAGAACGCAAACCGTGTAGGAGAGGTACCAAACTTAATTCTACTTCATGCTACACCAGGGCAAGAGGAATCAATCATTGCGTCTATAGATGAAAGATTTGGAACTCTAATTCCAATTATTGGTGGTTCGGCCGCTGATAATAACATCGCTGGGAAATGGTCTGTGATAACCGCCCAAGGCTCTCAAACTTCAGGTTTAAGCTTAACTCTCTTTTACTCCTCTCAACCTGTTGATATCGCTTTTAGCGCTGGGCATACACCAACTAATATCAAAGGTGTTGCAACCAAGACCAACGATAGATGCTTACTTGAAATTGATAATGAACCTGCGCTCAATGTTTATAGAAGGTGGACAAATCACCAGGATAACCAAGTAGGTAAAGATAATATGCTGTTTACAAACTCGAGTGCTTATCCATTAGGGCGGATCGCAGGTCATCTCTATGATCGCCCATATTACAAGTTATCCCATCCGATCCGTGAGACGCCAGATGGTGGAATCGAGTTGTTTACACGAATAGAAGAGGGTGACGAGCTCACATTAATGAAAGGAAGTCGTGAGCATCTCGTTGCGCGCGCTGCAAAAGTCGTCAATGCCGCTTTTAACCAAAAATTAGAAGAGTCTCGAAAAATTGGAGTGATAAATATCTTTTGCGCAGGTCCCATGTTGCACTTAATGCAAGACATGAATAGCGTTTGTGAACAAATTAACCAAGAACTAGAACATTTGCCTTTTATTTGCCCTTTTACTTTCGGCGAGCAAGGTAGATTTATTGGTGGTGAGAATGGACATGGAAACCTGATGATTTCATCGGCTATATTCCATAAACCTTATGAAAGATAAATACTTAGACATATATCAACAGGAAGCGCTTCAAGAAGCGTTAGTTGAGCTAAAGCAGGCTAGACAAAGAGAACGACTACTCGCTGATGAAAACAAGGCCATTCTTTCCGCGATATCTGCGATGAGTGAGGCAAAGAATCGGCATGAGATATTTACGGGATTAAACAATGTCCTCAAAAAGTACATCAACTTCGATGATTTTATTGTACTGACTCGTGATGGTGAACGATATCCCTTCAAGACATTGATATCAACTAATAGCGTATTTGATAATGTATCCTGGTTACACGGTAACACCTATCAAAGAGCTCTCAATGGTGAATGCATTCTACTGTTCGAGCCAGATAAACTCGCTGAGTTTGTTAACTTAAACAGCTTTATAAAAAGCCATGTAAACTCGGTCGTTTTAACTGGTATACGTTCAGAAGTAACGCAAACCGTAATCCTACTTATTGGAGCTCAGAAAGGGCACTTTAGCATAGAGAATAAGGAAACCTTGAGGCGGTTTCGTCCCTTAATTGAAAGGGCGGTCATTGATATCGAGACCAAAGAGAAGTTACAACGTATCGTTGAAGTAAGAACAACTCAGCTCGCTAAAGCAAGAGAAGAAGCAGAGCTTGCGAACCGGTCTAAGTCGGAGTTCTTAGCGATGATGAGTCATGAAATAAGAACCCCTTTAAATTCCGTTCTTGGAATGCTAGATATACTGAAGCAATCAACCTTGTCAGAAGAACAAATTGATGCTTTGAGCCAAATGGAGTGCTCTGCAGAGTTACTTCTCGCGATAATCAGTGACATTCTTGATCTTTCTAAAATCGAGTCAGGTCGCTTTCAGCTCAATGAACAATGGATTAACTTAAGAGACACTGTCACTTTTGTTATTTCTCAGCAAAAACAAATAGCTAAGAAGAAAAATCTTAAATTCAAGCTCAACTGTACTGTCACTAATGACAAACAATTTTGGATTGACTCCACGCGGTTATCTCAAATTCTGTTTAATCTAATAGGGAATGCAATAAAGTTTACAGACGAAGGTGAAGTAAAAGTTTCTGTATCTGAGCAAGATGCTGAACTTGTGATCTCAATATCTGACACTGGAATTGGTATATCTAAAGCAAAGCAAGAGCACTTGTTTACGGCATTTCATCAAGGAGACCGTTCCATCACGAGACGCTTCGGTGGTACAGGACTGGGGCTCGCAATAACCAAGCATTTAGTCGAAATGATGCGTGGAAAGATTGCCGTTAAAAGTGATGAGCATGTTGGTTCAACCTTTACGATTTCGATTCCAGTTTTGACTCGTTGTAATCAAAATCGTCCAGTTAGAATCGAAACCAATCAACCGACAAAAGCAATGGAACTTCTCGTCGTAGAAGATACCGAATCGAATCAGTTCGTAATAAAGCTTATCTTAAATAAGCTTGGCCATAATGTTCATATCGCAAGCCATGGAGCAGAGGCATTAACATTTTTAGAAGAGAATGAGGATTTAATCGATTTGATTCTCATGGATGTCTCGATGCCAGTGATGGATGGAATTACCGCAACAAGACTTATTCGAGATAAAGGTCTCAGGACCCCAATTATAGCGTTAACTGCACATGCGCTAGAAAGCGATAGAGATAAATGCCTGGATGCCGGTATGGACGGATTCATTTCCAAGCCAGTTAGAAGACAAGATATCTTTGAAGCTATACAGTCATTTCAATAAGTAAAAAGGCGTTAATATAGATCTTAACAATCGATAGATTATTAAGATCTATATTAAGTATTTTATGGTAAATAACGATTATGTTTAATGCTCACAGTAAGGCCCTTAAATTTAAAATCTGCAGGGGAATAGGAGCATACTCAGACAACATTTAGCGTACGGCTATATTCAATTTAACATAACACATATAATGCGCACTGTAATAGTGGTTCCTGTGGACTTGAAATCACTAAGGCTAATCCAGTGCAAGCCATTGAGATTCCTGACAATCCAAGCCCATTAAACTTTTTTGCAATTCCTTCCCATACTGCTTTTATCTGCGGATTATCATTGCGATCAGCGTGACAACCCAGCAATGCAATTTCAGGGTCTAAACCTGATTGCTCTGCAAGAAAAATTGCTTGTGTATCAGTCATATAACGCTTTCCTTTGCGGAAATCACTGATTCTTTGCGGCGGCACATTCATATCCGCTGCAATTTGTTTGTCTTGTACGTAACTTTGAGCCTTTTTGTAGGCATCTAATAGTTTGTTCTGATACATACCGCTTCCTCCGTTTCCGTCAGTTTAGCTTATCAATCACCATTTTTGGTGTCTTGCGCTAACCAATTTTGGTGATTACGCTAATAACCAAATTTGGTTACTCAGTTAAATTTGCTTGGTGTTGCTATGAAAAAACTCTCTACTCAGAACGCGATCATTCTTGATACGGAAACTACTGGTTTAGGTTCTCAAGCAGAAATTGTCGAGTTCACTGCTATCTGCGCTCACACTGGCAAAGTTATCGTGAACGAACTTGTTAAACCTACATGTTCGATTCCTGCTGACGCAACGGCTATTCATGGCATCACCGATGAAGACGTTAAGGATGCGCCCGACTTTCATTGTCATGACGCCGTTCGTCGATTGCACAAGCATGAAGAATACAAAGGCTTTGCCAAATCAGGACTGTTACAGCGTCACTGCCGTGCACCTAAGTTCCCTGCTCCACCTGTGTTTAATCCGACGGTCGCTAAGACGTCTGAAGAAATTGAAGCGTACAACAAAGCCTTTGATATCTGCTATCGCAACTACTTGGAAGATTGCTTGCGCATCTTCACCAATCAAGTGCTTGGTCTGTCGCTGTCTGCGCCTCGCGGTTTGGGTTTCCAGTTCTACACCGAATCCATGAAACTGACTTCGCCAGATGGTGAAGACTTCTGCGGCTTCGTTGGTATCGGCGGTAACAATGACACGGTACATTTCCAAATCAACGGAACGGGATGCAAGCATGTATTTGCCCGTCGTCCTGCGTGGTCGCTGCATGACTGGCTGACCAATGTACTTGGTGTGCAAACTCTGGCGCGTGTTGATTTGGCCTATGACGATTACGACGGGATTTTTGATTGCGAATACGCTTACAAGGCGTGGCGTGACGACTGTTTCAGAACCGCTGAGCGTGGTCGTGGTCCGGTGCTTCATGAAGACATGACCATTGCCAGTATCGGCAAAGATGGCAAACCGATTTACACCAAAGAACAATACTCGATTGGTTCGCGTACCTCGCGCATTTACTGGCGTATCTACAACAAAGCTCTTGAGCAGAAACTCGCGAACACGGGCCTTGTCTGGTACCGCTCTGAAGTTGAGCTTAAAAAATGGAATGTTGATGTGTTGCTGAATCCAGCTGGCGCGTATGCCGCGCTCAATGATTTTGCTGCATCAATTTCTACCGCTAAGAAATTCAATACCAAACCCGTCCCGACTAAACGCGCGGCGTTAGACCTGTTGGCCTCTGCGCACTGGATGCGCCGCCAGTACGGGAAAATCCTTAATTCACTTATCGAATTCCATGAGGGCGACATTGAAACCGTGGTCGGTTCCCTTGTCCGTGATGGAACGAAATTCACCTTCCCCGATACCTACGGCAAGTTGGTGACTCACATATTGGAGACTTAACAAATGGCTAAATCCGTTTTTGTACTTGGCATGGATATCACTTGGAACTCAGCACGTGGTGACAGTGCTCAACTGAACGTGTCACGTCCTCTACGTGAAATCAACTCGGAGAAATTCAAACGCCGCACTATCGGTGAATCGGGTGATGTGAATCCACAGTGGGACCAACCGTTGATGATTGATCATCAATACGCCCTATTACTTGAGCGCACTGGTGCCCTCGTTCCTCGCCGTGAATACCAATTGCGTTTGGAGATTAACCCAGACGATCCATTGGCAGGTGCCATTGTGACAGAACTCATCCCTGTGGATGACGACATCAAGAAACATTTTGAAGCCTCGTTAAAGGCTAAATAAGGAATTTCGTTATGCCTGTGTGTGCTTTACCTAACGCGGACGGTTTTCTCGCTGTCGTTCCTGACATTGAAGCGGCTTCATGCAGCGGTTATGTCATGGTCACGGCTCAAGAATATGACACGTTAATGAGCTACACACAGCTGACTCCAGGAGAGATATCTCAAGCGTTCGGCTTGGGTTTCACCTTGGTGTTCGTTGGCGGATATCTCTCAACTTACGCCATCAAGATGGCAATACGTTTAATAAAACTACTTTGAGGAATCTGTTATGAAACGTCTAAACGCGCTTAAAAAGTTCGGTAAACAAGCGGCGGCAACCGTCACTGTTGCGGTGCTTTCTGTCCCTGCTATGGCGGCGGAAGGTGGTGCAGCTGACCCGTTCTCCGCTATCGACTTATCTGGTGTGGCAACCAAAATCGGCGCGGCAGGTCTGGTGATTGTCGGCATTACTATGGCTTACAAATCCATCACTCTTGCTAAGCGTGCTGTGAACAAGGCTTAAGTTTATGTTGGCCGTTCTCCACGATGTCCAACTCATCGTCTTTGTGCTTTTGGGTGGCATTGCCGGATACGTGGCCAGCCAAAACTTTAGAGGATAAGGGGGCTTCGGCTCCCTTTTTTATTGGTTTAATACAATGAATCACTATCTCCGTTTTTTTATTGCCCTTGTTATTCTGTGTGCCAGTAGTCCTACGTATGCTTTAGAAGCTCGTATTGGTCATATGCAAATGAGGGGTTGTGGCTCTCAAGGTGAATGGGTTGACCCTTACAAGGTAAATACTTGTTTTTTGGATACTGGGTATTTCGACACATGCACATTTGAGAAGACACCATATGCTAATGCTCGTTATCCCTATCAAACGGTTTGTGATAATGGACTTGGTCTTGGCTATTATGAGGTGCGTTGTCCAGAAAATAGCGAATTTGATCCCTCTACCTTACGTTGTAAATCGGTTTGTGAATATGGCAAGAACCCTGACGGCACTTGTATGGACGTGTGTCAGTTTAAAAAATCCATTGATGAAATCAAATCGCTTCAGTGGTTGGCTTACGTCTATGGCGAACAAGTGACAGGGTCATGTTATGGCGATTATGGCGCAACCCGTTGTGAATTGGAGCGTACTCCTAGTGATAGTACACTGTGTACGGGCGTTGATTCCGGCCAATGGACACAAAACACCATCTGTCATGGTAACTTTCAATTCACAGGCAACCAGTGTGAAGGCGGTACACTCTTCTGGGGTAAAGATGGCCCTGACACCCCTATTATTCCTGATGACCCCATTCATGACCCTGACGACCCAACAGGCGACATCGAAGACCCTAGCGTATTACCTGATGGCTCAACCAATACGGTGAATCCACCGGATACCGACAGTGAGCCAGACGTGGAAGAGCCTGACACCGATGAATCGACAGACACGGCAGTTCTTAAAGCCATTACTGGGATGAATAAGGACGTCAACAAAGCCCTGAATGACATGAACATCGACATCAATCAAGCCAGTGCTGACGTTCAAAACCAAATCATTGCGCTGAATGCGTCTATGGTCACCAACACGCAAGCCATTCAAAAGCAGCAAATCAACGACAACAAGATTTACGAAAACACTAAGGCCCTTATCCAACAAGCGAATGCTGACATCACCACGGCCATGAACAAGAACACCAATGCCGTTAATGGTGTGGGTGACGATGTAGAGAAAATTGCAGGGGCAATGGATGGTATCGCGGATGAGGTTTCCGGTATTTCTGACACCTTAGACGGCATCGCAAACACAGATACGTCTGGTGCAGGTACGGGTGGTACGTGTATCGAGTCCCAAAGTTGTACCGGATTTTATGAGTCGGGCTATCCCGATGGCTTAGGTGGTTTGGTGTCCGGTCAGTTAGATGATCTTAAACACAACACCATCGACAACTTTGTGAACTCGTTTGGTGACCTCGACTTATCCAGTGCCAAGCGCCCTTCTTTCGTGCTCCCTGTGCCGTTCTTCGGTGACTTCAGTTTTGAGGAGCAAATCAGCTTTGATTGGGTGTTCGGTTTTATTCGTGCGGTGCTCATCATGACGTCAGTGTTTGCGGCGCGTCGTATTATTTTTGGAGGTTAATATGGATTGGTTAGTCGATTTATTTAACAAGCTGTTGGTGTTCCTCTATCAGCTTTTAATCTCGCTGGTCAACATGCTCAAAGACCTGTTCTTTTGGGCGGTTGAGCAGATCATGGCAATGGTGAATCTGTTGCTCTCTGGTGTGTTCTCCCTATTCGCTCCGGTCGATATGAGCCAGTACATGACCAGTATTCCGCCTACAGTGGCTTGGGTCATGGCGGCGGTCGGTGTGCCTCAATGTCTGTCTATCATTCTGGCCGCTATTACGGTGCGTTTGATGCTGCAATTGATTCCGTTTACGAGGTTAGGCTCATGATATACGCCATAGCAGGAAGACCAGGTGGCGGTAAAACTTATGAGGCGGTTGCCTACCATATTATTCCGGCCATTAAAGATGGCCGCAAAGTCATTACCAATATCACCTTAAACATTGATTGGTTCGTTAAGGTATTTGGTGAAGATGTTCGAGAACTCATCAAAATAGTGGATGGCCGTTTAACGGATTTTGGTTCAACCTCGCGTCCGTTCAGTCAGATTGAAGACTACTCGGACGAATGGCGCAATGAAAAAGGACAAGGGCCACTTTATGTGGTCGATGAGGCGCACATGAGCTTGCCAAGTCGAGGCTTGGCCGCGCCCATTCTAGAATGGTACTCAATACACCGTCACTACGGTGTCGATATCATCTTGCTTACACAGAACATCCGCAAAGTGCATCGAGACATTAAGGACATGATTGAAGTGACCTACCGATGCACAAAGAACACGGCCATGGGCTCAACCAGTTCTTACACCAAGAAAGTGCAAGATGGTTGTGCCGGTGAAGTGGTGAACACCTCTACCCGATTTTATAAGTCAGAATACTTCCCGTTCTATAAGAGTCATTCGCAATCCAACAAACAAGTGCAGGAAGCCGAAGCAAAAGACATTCGCCCGTTCTGGAAGCGTTGGCCTGTCGTCGGAACGGTGGTGCTGCTATCGCTTGGATTGGTTTTCAATATCTGGGCTTGGTGGCCGGAGCCAGAGCAACCGCCCGACCCTGTTAAACCACCACAACCAGTACAAGCGCAGCTGCCTGACGGAACGCCAACGGTAGATACGGCAGAAACCAAAGCGAAGAAGAAAAAGAAAGCATCAGGGTTCGGGCCTTTGGAAGACTACGACTTCTATATCACCGGATACGCAAAGCAAATCGCCTACGCCAAACGGCTGAAGTATGCTGCCGAACTCGACCGTGACCTGACGTTCTACAAGATATACATCGATGTGTACGATGGCCGCGACAAGCTATTCAGTTTCGATCATCTGGACTTGGTAAAGATTGGGTATCAGTTCGAAGTGTTGAGCGACTGCGTATATCGAGTGACTTGGGAAGAAACAGAAAGGATCTTCACGTGCGGCCAAAGAGAAAAGCCGTCGGACATATTGCAGCAAAACATGCCTGTCCATATTTAGACCGCTCGCCACAGCGTCGAAGCTAGCGCAGTCTGCGTAGACCGAGGAAGCGGAACATGTAGGACACCAAACCTTGGCACTTCCACACCGAACTTAACTATGGGGCTCTATACGAGCCCTTTTTTATTATTTGCGCGGTATTGCGAGCATTTTGGGAGGGGCCCGCTTTGCGGGAGGGACCTAAAAGCGGAGCAAACCCCCGAATCTGTATTACGGGGGTAAATTCCACCATACATTCAAGTTTAAGGGAGTTACTCTTTATAGAAATTAATGCCTTATGGTATCTATTGATCTGTATCAGGCGAAATACTAGAATCATTACATACATAAGGAGGCTTTTATGAAAGCACTAATGGGCGAGATAGCTAAAGCTATACGAAACGACACTGATGGAAAAGAAGCTTTACGAAAATTTGTAAAGAGTCGTTCTAACTCCAAGGTAATTCTTCTTTCAAATGGTAAGAAATACGTAATTACCAATGAAAAACGGGCTGAAAAAGCTTCATGAACATTGCATTTCCAGCCTTTTTCCTACTAGCTCTAATACTACCTGGTTTTATATTTACAAGCGCATACGAGAGAAAAGAAAACACGACTTTAGAAAGAAAGCCATTCGAAGCATCTTCAGCAAGTGCTTTAATGTGTGCGCTTTTTCTTCAACTTATCTATGGGTATGTCGTCCACACATCAATCATGCCTATAGACTTTGCTCTTTGCATTAAATTAATGACAGGAGTGAAACTAACAAATGGCGACATTGAAGCTTTATCTCCTGATGTTGGTTACATTAGCTCTTATTTTATTGGTTTGTATGTAATCTCATTTGTTTCGGGAAAGCTACTTCAAAATATTCTGTTCAAGCTAAATCCATATAAATCCTCTAGGTTTGCATTCGACACTCCTTGGTATTATGAACTTAAGGGGAAGTTGTCAAGCGATGCTGACGCCGAAATAATAAAAGTATCTTGCTTGCTTGATACTAAAGAAGGATCATTCCTATATTATGGCTACTTAGATGACTTTTATTTAGACCAAGATGGTCAGCTCGATCGGTTAGTGCTATTTGATGTATATAGACGTGATATTAAAGCAGATGATAACTCTACTCCAGAAGAGGATAACGCAACGCAAAATGAAGATAACTCAGAATCAGGCCGCTACTATCAGGTAAAGGGACAAAGGTTAATTCTAAAATATAATCAAATAATTAACTTAAACATTGAATATCTCTACATCTATGAAGAATCCAATGAAACTGACCAACCGCAAACAGGCTCCTAATGGAGCCTTTTTTCTACATAATACTTCTCAATGCTCTAGCGTACTTCAGCACTTTCCTAGCCGCTTCCAAGTCTGTAAGAGCGCCAATCTCTAGTAAGGCTATTCCAGTTAAAACTTGCTGGGCAGTAACTAACTGGCCTGTTGGAAGCTCCAAACGATCATGATGCATTTTGAAGTTTTGCCACTTTTCGGATGAGCTAAGTTCCCGGCCTTTGGTCATTCTCATCAGCCTCTTACACTCCGGAGGAATAGCTTTTCCCTTATCCCACTCTTTGACTGTCCTCACAGTTTTCAAACAAAGTTCAGCAGCTTGTTCGACGGATAAACCACATTCAAATTCACGAAAAATATAGTTTTTAGTCATTTCGTGATACTTCATTGAATAGTCCCTCAAAAGAGAGACATTTTATAGGACTGACATATGCAATCGCATTCAACATAAGCAGATATAATGCGCACCAAGGAGTGAGATCTCAAAGCAATAATGTCCGGTTTTAGCTACTTTAAAATGTCCTCCTAAGATTAACAACATTGTTTGCTTTTGAGGCTTTAACCGAGGTTCCTGTGGACTTGCAATCGCTAGTTTGGTTTGTGGTTATGCTTACGAAGCAAATCAAATCTCTTATTGAAAATTGATGCGCGCTTAGTCCCCGACTTACTGGCGTGTCCTTCCGTAAGCACCTGAATCAATCTATGTATGGTGATGATGGCCAACTCACTGAATTTGCCATTCAATGGCATCACGATTACTAACTTAAGCGCTACCAAACAAAAAAGCCTTTCATACTCGCCTCGTACAACAGCAAAAATCAGCTAAACGCTCTAATCGCTCCGCAACGAAATCTGCCAAAAATCACGAGCTCAGTTGCGTTCTGAAACATTTATAAGCCTGTGGTTATATGGAGGCGAATGTACTTTTCGGGGTATTTGTAACGATAGCGTTTTCCTTTCTTCAAGTTGGACTTAACGTACCTACACACTTTTTGGTCACCACTGCTGGTTACTCTTTTTATTACTGCGTTTTTACTTTTGTGCTCCATTTCTATCATGACGTCACAATAACCTTGATAGCCATCAAACTTATTGTCTACTTTCTTTTGAAGCTTAGTCTTAATCTTTTTAGCCAACAGGTTCGTTTCTGAATCGTCAGCAAAAACTGAATTACTTGCAAAGATCAATACCATTAAAGTTACAACGTATCTCATCGTTTTGGTCCGTTTATGTTGTTGATTGTTCGATGATAAGTAATTTTTCTGTAGATACGAAAATGGGACGCCACATTGCGTCCCATTTAACATGATGAAGTAACTGATATGTAATTAAGCGCGCTTCTTGCCTTTGTTTGCTTTGAAGCCCTGGTGCGGAAAAACGTTACGAATCCTCTGTTGAACTTTTTTGGGAATGCCTTTGGAAAAGCTTAAGCGCATTCCTGTTCGTTGGCTATACACCTTCATTTCACCAGTAAACGGGTTATGCTCACTAATATCCTGTAAGTTGTGTTTGAAAGAAGGAGGTAGGTGCCCTTTTACGTTACTAATATGGCCATTATCGAACTTTACTTTTAACACCGGCCTATCGACTGCGATCAACCAAAAGATCACGATGGCTGCAATTAAGATTACATATAACATTTGGCACTCCCTATCCTAGCTAGATAGCAATTTACTCAAATCCTCTTTAATTGAGGTAACTTTTTGACTCGCTTTTTCACTTCTCGACGCTTCGGAAAGCAAATATTCAATTGCGTCAGATAACGTACAACCAAGTTCATTCGCTCTACTAGAAAGCTTTTCCCAAACTCGGTAATCTAAATCAATGGATTTCTTCTTTGTATGGACTTGCTCTGCATTGAAGTGACGTTTCCGTTTCGCTCGGATAGCCTGCTTGAGTTTATTATCTAACTCTTCTGACATGTGGTTTTCTATCCAAGCTAAGACAAGTGTAGGCTCGTGTTCAAGGCGTTTTAGTTCTGCGACCGCTGCATCTGCTTCGCTTGTATCAATATGTCGGGTAATCGCTTCACCATCTTTCCATTTTTTGATGAGATACTTCCATTTCCACCCACATTCTAGATTCTCAAGCTGCTGATATTTCATTTGTTCCGACCCATAAACATAACCTAGTGACAGCGTAACCCAGATGGTTTACTTGGGCAAATAAAACTCTTAGAAGTATCGATGTTGATCACTCATTTGTCTAAGTATTGTTCATTGAGAGATGAATGCCGAGAGCAAACCAAATTGGTGCTAGGGTGTTATAGTCCGTTTCGTTATAATGTCGGCAAGATTGAATTACGATGAATTTTAATGAACCAACTTAATTGGCAAGACGTAACACCTTCACTTGAGCAGTACGAAGCACTTTTAAAGTCTGCACCTTCGTTACCAAAGAAGTCTTTTACTGATCTCCAACCGAGAATGTCGGCAACGATATCTCGTTTTTCAAAAATTTCCGGATTGACGCGAGTACTACTCATTAACTGCGTAGATAATTCTGTATATAGAGAGTTCATCAGTAAAGCTCTTCAGAGCCAGTCTAACGCTGCGATAGTTTTTTCGGAATCACTTGATGCCAAACGTTTATTTGACCGTTACAGTGTTGATGTAAGTGGTGATATTGCCTTCCAACCTGGTTTAATTTCACAGGCAGATAACGGTTACTTAATTGTACCGGCTAATCTAATTTTGGCTAACCCAGGGCTTTGGCCAAATATAAAGTCTGCAATTCAACAAAACCTTATCGAGCCACTGAACCTAAGCCCTACTCGTTTACCTACTTCAGTACCGCAAGCTAAAGCTTATGATGTAAAACTGATTGTAACAGGAGAAAGAAGTCAGTTAGCAGAGCTAGAATACATCGATGAAGACTTCTGTTCTGGCTTTGCCATGTATACGGAAGTTGAAGAAGATATTCATCTGTCAGAGCAGAATTTGACAGATTACTTTGGTTTAGTGAACTGGATATGTTCTCAATATCAGCTGCCTCACTTAACTGAATGTGGTTTTAGAAGATTGTTGCTAGCCGGTATGAGATTTACTGAAGATCAACATTATCTGCCTTTAGGAGTAATGTGGCACTCTCAACTTCTAACGCTTGCCAGCCAGTTCAGTGATGGTCACGCATTAGATTACAAGTCGTTAGATAAAGCGATTGACGACAAGTATTACCGAGAATCTTACCTTCCTCAGCGTGCCGTGTACGATATTTTAGATGGCCAAGTCATCATTGAGACAACTGGGGAACAAGTTGGTCAAATCAATGGCCTAACCGTTATTGATATGGCTGGGCACCCTGTCAGCTATGGTGAGCCTGCACGAATATCTTGTGTAATTCATTTTGGTGATGGCGATGTTTCCGATGTTGAGCGCAAAGCTGAGCTTGGAGGCAATCTACATGCAAAAGGCATGATGATTATGCAAGCTTTCTTGAGCTCTGCTCTGAAACTGGATGAACCACTGCCTTACTCAGCCTCCATCGTATTTGAACAGTCTTATAGTGAAGTTGATGGTGACAGCGCATCTCTTGCAGAACTTTGTTGCTTGGTGAGTGCTTTATCTGAATCTCCAATTAATCAACAAGTTGCGGTTACAGGAGCTGTTGATCAGTTTGGTCGAGTGCAAGCCGTCGGTGGCTTGAACGAAAAAATTGAAGGCTTTTATCAGGTTTGTAAACATCAAGGTTTTACAGGAAATCAAGGTGTTGTGATGCCAAAATCAAACCTTAAACACCTTGCATTACATAAAGATGTAATAGAAAGCATTAAAAATGGTGAGTTCCATATTTGGTCCGTTTCTACCGTAGATGAAGCTATTCCGATTGTAATGAATAAACCTTTTAGAGGTGAAGACGATAGCATTATTGGCAAAATAGCGGAACGTATTGAAAACTTTGAAAGACATGAGCATCCAGAAGGAATTGTGCAGCGCATCAAAAACTGGTTTGTCTAGTACTGATCGGAGTTGTTTAGCGTACACGTGTTCACTAAGATGCAGCTATCAAAAATTGGAGTAATTGATAATGCAAAACAAACGTGATTCTTATAACCGTGACGATCTACTTGCTTCTAGCCAAGGCGAACTGTTTGGGCCTGGTTACCCTCAGCTTCCTGCGCCAAACATGCTAATGATGGATCGTGTTACTAAAATGTCTGAGACTGAAGGCGATTTTGGTAAAGGTTTGATCTTGGCGGAATTGGATATTACTCCAGATTTGTGGTTCTTTGACTGCCACTTCCCTGGCGACCCTGTAATGCCGGGTTGTCTTGGCCTTGATGCGATGTGGCAACTTGTTGGTTTCTTCCTTGGCTGGGTTGGTGGCAAAGGAAAAGGTCGTGCTCTGGGTGTTGGCGAAGTGAAGTTTACAGGTCAGATCCTGCCAACAGCGAAAAAAGTGACGTACGAAATCCACATGAAACGCGTTGTAAACCGTAAGCTTGTGATGGGTTTGGCTGACGGTCGTGTATGTGTGGACGGCAAAGAAATCTACGTAGCAAAAGATTTGAAAGTTGGCTTGTTCCAAGACACTTCAAGCTTCTAATCACGATTTTAATCGATTTATTAAGGCTCCTATTTAGGAGCCTTTTTGTTATCGAGTGTTAACCTGCTTCCCTATGTCCCTATAATGTAGAAAAGGCTCCGTAGAGCCCTTTCGAATCCTTCTTTTTGTATGTGGAGAGTTTATTTGTAGAGACCAGATTGTCTTTCATCTCTGGCATCACGCCAACCACCTAACCAATACGACCGAGCATCAACTTGTTGATATGGGCAAGCCTCTTGAGACCTTCCATTCAATCCAGCTTTGTAGCCTTGAGATTGAGCTCGTTCTAGGCGATCACGCTTTTGTCTCTTCATAGTTAATTCCTCATACAGGTCCATTTACTAACGTACAGCTGTTATTGTGAAACTTTGATGGAGTTTTTATGACTCCACTTATAAGAATCGATCAAAGTAGGCAATTTCTCAAGGCATAAAAAAAGCAGAGACTCAAATGTGTGAGCCTCTGCTTGATTTAAAAATTACTGACGATTTTTAACTATTTTCTACGGAACCCAAACAATCCAAGCATGGTCAAAGCTAACCAACCAAGGCCTGCACCTTGACGCTCTGTCGTCGTTGAGTCAATGCTTCGAGATACGATGTCGTCCTTAGTTGCGTCAGCAATAGGTACTAGTTTGACTGCTACAATTTGCTCTTCAGAGCTACATGTCGCATTGTTTGCTGTTGTGCTATAACCACCTGCACATTTCATAGCAGTACCAGAGATCACACCTGCATCATTAATATCAGTTGCGTCGATAATACGGAACTGATTGTTTTGTTCAGAGTAATCACCGCCATTAGTCAAACTGTCTAGGAACCAAGCTTTTCCATTAAACAATGTTGCAGCACGTTCACTAGTCTCGCCACCTAGGCTATATGGATAGATAAAACCGCGCTTACGACGTGGCTTGCCATCGTCTTCACGAGTCGTTTCCGCATCAAGTTGCCCGACGATTTCATTGTAAGAGTTGATACCGCCCATCTTACCGCCCGCACCGCTAAAGAAAATGCCAGTAGTTGGGTAAAAAGCGCTAATAGAATCCTTACGAACATCATCTACGATAAAGAGACGATTCGGAGCAGAGCCCGTTGGCATTAAGTATCCGCCCGAACGTTTCGCTTCACCTATAGCAACAAAATTAGAGTTAACGTCGGTTAATCGTGAGTTTGTATGAACCGTATCATCACCTTCGCGCTGTCTAGCTCCTACAACAACTTTATTTTTCCAAGTTGCGTTTTCAACGCTACCTTCGGCTTCTAGAGTTCCGACAAAAACAGTCGCATTCAGGTAGTTATCATCACTGTAAGTGTTGTAACCTACGCCATAGACCGTAGTTCCATCAGTGACAAGGTCACGCATGCTCCCTTGAGCTAACCTTTCTCCATCTTTAGATGTGCCACTTGGCCAAGCCAATTCACTGACGGTTCCGCTTTGATCCCAAATCGCTGCTTTTGATGTATGGTGAGATCCATTGGTATTGCTTGCTGTTCGAGAAACACTGCCAACAGTAAAAATGCCGTCTGTGCTCCAAGCATGGCTTTGCACAACACTTGCGTCACTATCGCCAGTAAGAATATTTGGCTCTACTGGTGCAACTACGGTATTTCGTGTTTCTAATGTAGAAGCATTTTCTGTGCTAACTTTACTCTGATTACCGACAGCTGCACCATCCTCGGTAAGCTGGTTGATAACATTGTTATATTCATTTTTATAAGCAGCAGAATCTTCTTCTATGAACGCTAACGCATTAGAAGTAAAGTCTTTACTACGTTCTTTATTCCACGGCGTCCAGTTTACTGAGGCCCAAGAGTCACAGGTGGAATAGCGAAGCTGGTTGTAACAGTAACGCTCAAAGTCTTTGAGTTCTTGGATGTAATAAAAGCCAGCGTCTAATCCGAATGGGATTTCTTCACGATAGCTGTTCCCATCCACGGCTTGTGTCGCTGAAATCGGCGTAGTGCGAGTTTCCATTGCAAGTTTAAACTGCTCTGGCGTGCAGTTTGCTGCTGCATCAAAGCAGCCTAAAGCGAAAGGTGAACCTGTTGAAGGATCTGTACCTGCATCGCCCTGTTGAATTGCAACCCCGTAAGCCGTTTGGTAGTCACCGTTTGAACCATGATCCTGAGGTGAAACCTCAACAACTTGATACAATGCCGCCTGTGCGTTCATTGTGGTACCAACCATCATTGCAATGGCGGTCAATTTGAATTTATTACTACAATTCATTGAATTCTTAACTATCCTGTTGCATTGCTTCGAGTTCTTCCCATCTCTCGAATGCGATTTCCAACTCCTGCTCTAGTGCAGCAAGCTGTTCCAATACCGGCTGAGTTTGCTCTACAGGTTTAGCAAAGAACTCTGGATCGTTCACTTGCTCCTGAAGGCTCTCGATATCCGACTCTAATTGTTCAAGTTTAGCTGGTAGAGCCTCTAATTCTCTTTGCAGCTTATACGATAACTTCTTCGAATTGTTCTTAGGTTGCGTAGTTTTGGGAGTTTCCTCAACCACTTTCTCTTTCTTCGTTGGTTTTTCAACCTGACTGCGCGAAGCAAGAACTTGGTCACGCTGCTGTTTAGCATCATGATAACCACCAACGAACTCTTCGATTATACCGTTACCCTCAAAAATCCAGCTGGTTGTTACTGTGTTGTCTACAAACTCACGGTCGTGACTCACTAACAATAATGTACCCTGATAATTGGCAAGCATTTCTTCTAAAAGTTCCAACGTTTCGATATCCAAATCGTTAGTTGGTTCATCAAGAATAAGTAAGTTGTTTGGTTTCAACAAGATACGGGCTAGCAATAATCGGTTTTTCTCACCACCGGAAAGTGCCTTAACCGGGGTTCTGGCGCGCTTAGGTGCAAATAAGAAGTCTTGGAGATAACTCAGCGCATGACGCTGACGTCCCCCAACCATTACTTCTTGTTTCCCATCCGCTAAGTTATCGATCACTGTCTTTTCTGGATCCAAAATCTCTCGGTACTGATCAAAGTACGCGACTTCTAATTTTGTTCCGCAGTGTAAACGACCAGACTGCGCTTCCAATTGCCCTAATAGCAATTTAAGTACCGTACTCTTACCGCAGCCATTTGGTCCGATAAGTGCAATACGGTCACCACGCATGATGTTAAAGCTAAAGTCGTCGACAATTGTCTTGCCTTCGTAAGCAAAAGATACATTTTCTGCTTCAAATACAATCTTACCTGAACGAGAAGCATCATCGATGTTTAGGTTAACTTTACCTTGAACTTCACGACGGTCACGACGCTCTTCACGAAGTTTTTTAAGGGCTCGAACACGGCCTTCATTACGAGTACGACGTGCTTTAATACCTTGACGAATCCACACTTCTTCCTGAGCTAGTTTCTTATCGAACTCAGCATTTTGCATTTCTTCGACGCGAAGCATTTCTTCTTTGTCATTCAAATACTGTTCGTAATTACCAGGGAAAGAAGCTAATTGACCGCGATCTAAGTCGACGATGCGTGTCGCCATCGACTTGATGAATGCACGGTCGTGAGAAATAAAGATGATCGAGCCTTTGAAGTCTTTTAAGAAGTTCTCTAACCATTCGATCGTTGTCACATCGAGATGGTTTGTTGGTTCATCAAGAAGCAATACATCAGGATCACAAACCAGCGCACGAGCTAAAGCAGCTTTACGTTGCCAGCCACCGGATAGATCGGCCAGTTTGGTTTCTGGGCTTAGTTTTAAAGCGCCAAGTACGTTCTTAACACGGTCATCAAAGCGCCAAGCATTAGAATGATCAAGTTGCTCTTGAACTTTCGCCAAACGGTTAATGTTCTTCTCACTTGGGTCTTGAGCAACAAGATCGAGAAGATCGTGATAGATCTTCAATTGTTCGCCGATTTCAGCCAAACCGCCAGATACGTATTCGTAAACCGTACCCTCTTGATTGCGCGGTGGATCTTGTTCAAGCCGAGAAACTACTACGTCTTGAGTTATTTGAATCTTGCCATCATCCAACAAAATGTCGCCGGCAAGCACTTTCATTAACGTGGACTTACCTGCTCCGTTACGACCAACTAAACAAACGCGTTCGTTTTCTTGAAGAGCGAACTCCGCTTTATCTAGCAATGGGTGGTCACCAAATGCAAGTTGTGCGTTATGAATGGTAAGTAATGCCATTATTATCCAACCAATGTATGAGTTGTTCTAAGTCAAACGGCCAGTTCAACTCAGAATCTTGATATTTTAAGACGGGTATTGTGACGCCGTAACGAGAAAATAGTACATCATCGAACGCAATATCGATGATATCTGTTTGCTCGGCCAAACCGACTTGGTCTACTAGAGCAAATGCCATCTCACAAAGATGGCATCCCTCCGTGCTATACAATATCAGCACGTATTAATCCTTTTGTTTATACTACGCGTGCGTTACTAGCCAACAGTTATGAATCTGTTTATTACGCGCAAAATCTAATGGTAACGTTTGAGAAGAAATATTCTGTGCCTTCAAACCCAATTCAGCGAGTGATTCTTCATCCATCTTGAAATGACGTTTGTTATTTGAAAATACGATTGTGCCTTCACTTCTCAGTAAACGTTTGAGGTTCTTCATCAGCTTAATGTGGTCACGTTGTACATCGAATGATGTTTCCATACGCTTAGAGTTAGAGAACGTAGGTGGGTCAATAAAGATCAAGTCGTACTCACCTTTTGCGTTTTCTAGCCATTGCAAACAGTCCGCTTGTTCATATTTATGTTGGCGCCCTACACAGCCATTAAGCTGCATATTGTCTTTCGCCCAGTTCAAGTAGGTGTTTGACATATCGACAGTTGTAGTGGAACGCGCCCCACCAACTGCAGCGTGCACTGTTGCACTACCAGTGTAAGCAAACAAGTTAAGGAAATCTTTACCCTGTGCCATTTCGCCAAGACGACGACGAGTGATCTTATGATCCAAGAACAGGCCTGTGTCTAGGTAGTCATGAAGGTTAACGATCAGCTTCACACCGTACTCGTTTACTTCGAGCGTCTCTGATACCTGACCTAATTTTTGGTACTGGCTTCGACCTTTCTGCTTCTCACGAACTTTCAGTACAACTTTGTTCGCTTCGACACCGGTCACCTGAATCGTCGCACGGATAATGTCCGTTAGACGACGCTTGGCTTTTTCTTCAGGGATGTTCTTAGGTGCTGCGTACTCTTGAATCACAATTTGATCGCCGTACACGTCGATCGCTACGTTATATTCTGGAAGGTCTGCATCGTAGATACGATAGCAGTCTAGTTTCTCTTTACGAGCCCACTTGCCAATCTTGCCAATGTTTTTCTTCAAACGGTTTGAGAAGTCTGGTGCGATTTGAACGTTAGTATCTGCACCTTTAACTTCATCAGCGCTGCGCTCGGCAATGCTGTAGTTCTTTTGGTGACACGGTAACGCACCATTGTTCAATTTAAACTGTTTATCAGCGCGCATACGAAGGCAACTCAAGAGCTCGTCTGAGCTAGAGAAGATAGATGCTTTACATCCGCCAAACTCAGATTTTAGCTGTCCACCGAATGCGGTATAGAGCGCAATCAGCCCCGGCTCAGTTCCTAGACGCTCACCGTAAGGTGGGTTTGAAACGATAACACCGTGTTCAAATCCTGCGGGACGAGTAATAGTTGCAGCATCACCTTGCGCAAACTCAATCAACTCTTCAACACCTGCTCTGCGGGCGTTTTCTTGAGCGACTTTTAATACTTTGGGGTCGTTATCGAATCCAAAAAACTTAGCGTCAACTTTCTTGACACCCCGTCTAGCTTGAACATTAGCCTCTGATTTAATCTCAGCCCAGGTCTCCGGTTCAAAGTCTTCCAAAACTTCGAAGCCCCATTGTTTGCGCTTAACGCCAGGTGCCATGTTGGCTGCCATCATTGCCGCTTCAATAAGCAAAGTACCAGAACCACACATTGGATCGAGTAATGGTTGATGCCCATCCCAGCCACAACGCATGATAATCGCAGAAGCAAGCGTTTCACGTAATGGCGCACGACCCGATTCTGGTCGATAACCACGCTGATGAAGACCACTACCTACCATGTCTACCCCAAGCAACGCTTTATCTTTATGCAAACGAACGTGAATACGAATATCTGGGCGTTCTTTGCTGATATTAGGACGTGGCAAGCCTTTATTCTCAAAGCAATCTACGATGCCATCTTTGACCTTCATAGCCCCGTATTGGCTATTTCTAATCTCACGGTTTGTGCCGTTAAAGTCCACAACAAAGCGTTTAGAGCTATGAAATTGGTTAACCCAGTTAATAGTGGAAGTGGATAGATACAAGTCCATGTCGTTGTTACACGTGAACTCAGATAAAACACGTACAAATCGAGACGCTAAACGGCTCCACAAACAACAGCGATAAACCTGTTCGTTTGTCGCTTTAAATTTTACGCCTGCCTGTACTGGTTTCGCATTTTCAATGCCTAGTTTAGTCAGTTCTTCAACAAGCAAATTTTCCATGCCATTTGAAGTTACCGCGAGATATTGATTCATAGTGTTCTTTCGCTGATAAAAAATGGCTTCAATTATACCTGACTTTACGATCAATGCCTCGTTTTTAAAGGTATTTTCCCACCCGTTAGTTCAAATCATCACCACTCAAATGATCTAAAACTTTCAACATCTTTAGTTTGAATGTTTTTCATTTATGAACGTATTTTGTTTCCTTTAGAAGAAGTGAATACTTATTTACATGCATTTTGGTATACACCAGTTTGGGTTGGTTGATGTAAATTACTTACAAATGCCCTTTATAGGGGAATAAATAGGGTTGTTTTAGGCGCTAGGTTGCCTAATTAAAGGAGTAATCAAATTGAAATAAGTAAAATAAAAGTGACCAGCTTCATGTTTGCATGCATAGAAAACAAACAGTTTCATGGTCTTTCGGATTGGAGTGTCAGAGGAAAGGACAAAAAAAATCGACCCAGTAAGGTCGATTAAGGCAAACAAAGGAACGAAATAAAGAAAAATTAAACAGCTTTAACCCACCATTGCCATAGGGGTCATTGCAAAGAGGTGGTTTGCACAAGCCATGCGATCATGCATTACTTTAATCGGCTGCCCAAATTGAAGCGCCTTATTGCCATCAAGAACAAAGGCTTCTTGGTTAACATAAGCACATAAGCTCGATGTTTCGCCTGGTTCAAGAACGATGAACATACCATCAGAATATTGATTTGTGAGGAAGACCATGTCCCCTTCTTGAGGTTCATAATCAGAGGACTGTGCATCGAAGAACCAGCTCTTAGGCTGTACAGGTTTATGAAAACGCTTTGCAGCAACACAATACAGTGTTAATTCAGCTTGGCGATATTCACTGATATCGAGACAGCGAATGCGCTCATTAAACGTTTGAAATGCGCTGGCGTCATCAACGGTAAATTCACTGTTTGAGAAGGCACAGTTAACCAACAATTTTCGGGATAGATTGGTTTGGAAAATCATTTCCTCCCCCAGATCCAGCATTAAGCAAGCTTTTTGCTCGTCAAAATACCAATTCCATTTGTCGCTGGGTTTAAGCATTATTCCGTTCTCTCTTGACTAGTTAAATCAGTGGTAAAGAGGTAAGACGCTTAATTACCTACTCGTGATTTTTAAATTCTACAAACGAACGGATAAAAAAAAAGAGGAAACAAAGTCCTCTTTTTTATGTAACAGGTACTGATTTTTCAGTAGTTTTTGATGTATATGTTAAAGATTCTTAACAATATCACGTACGAGACCTGGGCCGTGGTAAATAAAGCCAGTGTAGACTTGAACAAGCTTAGCGCCTGCCATGATCTTTTCTTTGGCTGCAACATAGGAATCTACACCACCAACACCGATAATTGGAAGTTTGTCTCCAAGCTCTTCATGAAGCTTACGTACGACCTCCGTAGAGCGTGATTGCACAGGGCGACCACTCAAGCCACCTGCCTCATTGGCGTGTTTCATCCCTTCTACGATCGTGCGATCCAAAGTTGTGTTAGTCGCGATCACACCATCTATATTGTTTTTCAATAAAGAATCGCAAATTTGGCAGATTTCATCGTCACTTAAATCTGGCGCAATCTTTAATGCTAACGGGACGTACTTGTTGTACTTCTCTGATAACTCCGCTTGTTTCGCCTTTAATTCGGAAAGCAGTTCATCAAGGGCTTCACCATATTGAAGTGAACGAAGACCTGGAGTGTTTGGCGATGAGATGTTTACTGCAATATAGCCAGCATACTCATACACTTTTTCCATACAAATCAGGTAGTCCTCTGCCCCTTTCTCAATTGGCGTATCTTTATTTTTACCGATATTAATTCCGAGCACACAATTGAATTTTGCTCGTTTAACATTCTCGATCAAATTATCAACGCCTAGGTTATTAAAGCCCATGCGGTTGATGATCCCTTCTGCTTCCACTAAACGGAATAAGCGTGGTTTATCATTACCTGGTTGTGGTCGTGGCGTTACAGTGCCGACTTCGACAAAGCCAAAGCCCATGGCATCAAATGCTTCAATACATTCGCCGTTTTTATCTAAACCAGCCGCAAGACCAACAGGGTTACGGAATGTTAGACCCATACACTCAACTGGACGAGTTGGTAACTGTTGGCGGTAAAAGAGATCAAGTGGTGTGCCGTTAAAGCGTTGGAAGTTCTTGATTGCAAGATCATGTGCCTTCTCGGCATCGAGTTGGAAAAAGCCAGTTCTGGCTAGACGGTAAAGCATTGTGCCTCCGAAAGAAAAAAGCCCCGTATAAACGGGACAATATTATTTACCGTTTTTCATCGTAATTCAATGAAAATGAACGTAATAAGTAAAAACCTATATCTTTATAAGATTTTCAAATATAAAACAAACAATTACAATCAAGTTTCTGCGATAAAAATCGTAACTAACCGCTTAAAAGCAATCGATTTCACTCTGTTTTAATTTCAACTCAATGTGACAATGTAACTATTTTCGTTCCAAATGTGAATAATAGATAATAAAAAGCCCCGTTAAATAACGAGGCTTTTACTTATGACTTGATTATTCCACTACTCTTTCGATGAGCAGTTGAGGTTTAAAAGTACTAGCTCTCGAAGTGCTACAGAGAACTTAGCAAATTCGTGTACTGAGCCAACTTTGAACTCGTTTAAGATACTCTCCCAGCGGTGCAACGATTGCTCGTTAGTTTCAATCCAATCTTCTAACGCAGCCATCACGTCAAGCTCTTCGGTTGAGCAGCCACAAGTCAGTACCTGAGCGGTAAGTTGACGTTGTTGCCAGTCCAGATCTTCACGGAATGCCGCTCTTGCAAGTGCTTGCCAGTTGTTATCAACGGCTTGGCTATTAATTTGCTTCAAGAACCAATGCAACGATAAACGGTCACCCAAGTTAAAGTAGAGTTTCGATGCTTGCTCAACCGTTTTACCTGTTTCACTTGCTACTGATGAAATATCCAGTGCAGATTGTAAGCTTGATAAGCGGGCAACTTGGTGAGCGAGTTTCTCTTCAACCCCTTTCTCTATCCAACCTTGAGCCAACTCATTGTGTTCTTCAACTTCAGACTCAACTAACATAGTGTCTAGGGTTTCAGTGATAACATTGACATCTTGCTTGTAGATAGCAATCAACTCACCGACCGTGCATTTGCCGCTACGGTTACGAAGCAACCAGCGTGCAATTCGACGCAGTGCTCGGCGCACGTAAAACATAATTTCGTATTGAGCTTGCGCTGTCGCAACGTTATCAAGTTTGCGAGTTTGCTTGAGGATTTCTTCTAAATCAAAGATTTCTCTAGCCGCACTGTAAGCGTTGGCAATATCGACAACACTTGCACCAGTTTCTTCTTGCAAACGAGTAACGAAGTTACAGCCCATTTCATTAACCATCTGGTTAGCCAATGCTGTAGCGATAATTTCAGCTCGCAGTGGGTGATTAACCATTTGATCTTTATAGTTACGTCGTAACGCACTTGGGAAATATTCAACAAGTTGTTTTGCATGGAATTCATCATTTGCGATTTCATCCGTAACAAGTTGCTGTTTAAGTACCATTTTACCGTAGGCAACTAACACTGATAGCTCAGGGCGAGTCAGACCTAGTCCCTGTTTTTCACGCTCGATTAGCGTTTCATCATCAGGAATGTATTCGAGAGCACGGTCCAAGTACCCTGCTTTCTCCATAGTGTGGATGAATCGAATTTGCTCCTTAACAATGCCAACACCTTGCTGTTCAGTAACAGAGATCGACTCCGACTGACGGTAAGCATCATCCAAGACAATTTCACCCACTTCGTCTTCCATAGACTCTAGAATTTGGTTACGTTGCTTAACCGTAAGATCGCCATTTGAAACCAGTCCATTGAGGAAGATCTTGATGTTGACTTCATTATCCGAACAGTCAACGCCACCTACGTTATCAACGAAGTCCGTGTTCACTCGACCGCCAGTTAGTGCGTATTCGATACGACCAAGCTGAGTCATACCCAAGTTACCACCTTCGCCAACCACTTTGGCTCTTAAGTCACGGCCGTCAATGCGCAGCATGTCGTTAGCACGGTCACCAACATCTGTATGAGTTTCTGTCGATGATTTAACGTAAGTGCCGATACCACCGTTCCAAAGAAGATCGACTTTCATTTTCAAGATCATCTTTATCAGATCGTTAGGCGCTAAAGATGCTTTCTTCGTACCTAACATTTTCTGAATTTCTGGCGTCAACTGGATCGATTTTGATCGACGAGAGAAGATGCCACCACCTTGAGAGATCAAGTCTTTGTTGTAATCTTCCCAGCTTGATCTTGGCAAATTAAACAAGCGGTTACGCTCTTCCCAGCTGCTGGCTGAATCTGGATTTGGATCAATAAAGATGTGCATGTGGTTAAACGCAGCTTGCAATCGAATATGCTTCGATAACAGCATACCGTTACCGAACACGTCACCTGCCATATCACCTACACCGATTGCAGTAAAATCAGTGGTCTGACAGTTGATGCCCATTTCACGGAAGTGACGTTTAACAGATTCCCAACCACCTTTTGCGGTGATTCCCATTGCTTTGTGATCGTAACCGTTTGAACCACCTGAAGCGAATGCGTCACCTAGCCAGAAGTTGTATTCTGCAGAAACAGAGTTTGCCAAATCTGAGAAGGTTGCTGTGCCTTTATCGGCAGCCACTACTAGATATGGGTCATCTTCATCGTGACGAACAACGTTTTGTGGTGGTACCACCTCTCCTTCAATGATGTTATCTGACACATCAAGCAGTGCACGGATAAAGCGTTTGTAACAACGCTGACCTTCCGCAAAAATTTCATCACGACTGGTGAGAGATGGCTGGCGTTTACAAACGAAGCCGCCTTTTGCACCCACTGGTACAATTACAGTGTTCTTAACCTGTTGCGCTTTCACTAAGCCAAGAATCTCCGTACGGAAGTCTTCTTGACGATCTGACCAACGCAAACCACCACGAGCCACTTTTCCACCACGAAGGTGAACACCTTCAATATCTGGTGCGTAAACAAAGATCTCGAATGCAGGTACAGGCTGCGGAATCTCAGGAATATCGCTTGGCTTCATTTTCAAAGATAACCAAGGCTTAGGCTGCTTATTCTCGTCTACTTGGTAGTAGTTGGTACGAAGCGTCGCCATGATCATTTCGATATAACGACGAATAATACGATCATCATCCAAGCTCTCTACACGATCCAACTGCTCTGTTAGCTTTTTAATTAGATCGTTTTGGCCTTTCTCGCTGCCTTTGTGTTTCGGATCAAATCGCTTGGTGAACAGCTTGACTAGACCTGTCGCTAAGTCTGGGTAGTGGCTTAGCGTGTCTTCGATGTACTGCTGACTGAATGGGAAGCCGACTTGGCGCATGTATCGTGCGTAAGCGCGAAGAATGGAAATCTCACGGCCAGATAAAGACGCACCTAATAACAATCGGTTGAAACCATCACTTTCAAGATTACCCGCCCAAATGGCAGCAAATGCTTGTTGGAAACGATCACGAGCTTCACGAAGGTCAACGGTTTTCTCGCTCTTATGCAGCATAGAGAAGTCAAGGATCCAGAAGGTCTGACCGTTGTTTTTCTCGATCTCATATGGCGATTCGCCAATCACACGCAAACCAAGGTTTTCCAACATCGGCATTACGTCAGAAAGGTGAATTGGTTCATCGCGATGATATAACTTTAAGCGGACAGCTTTGGAATCTGCTCCCTCTTCTTGAGGTCGGTAGAACAACATACCAAGTTTATTATCATCACTTAACGCTTCTAAGCGCTCGATATCTGCAACCGCAGAACCTGGCATCATGTCCTCTTTGTACGAGCGAGGGAACGCACTCATATATTCTTTTGAAAGAGGAAGGCCTTTACTTTCACCAAAGTTAGCAATGATGGATTCTTTTAGTCTGTCATCCCAAGAGGTAGAAACTTCCATTAGATTTTGCTCGATCTTTTTCACGTCTACGTCAATGTTGTTATTGTCTACACGAACAATGTAATGTGTTCTCGCTAGTGGGCTTTCTGAGAAGTACGTTGTAAATTCAACCTCTTGCTCGCAACCAAAGTACTGCTTAAGAATGCGTTGAGTTTGACGACGCAATTCTGTGTTGTAACGATCTTTAGTGACATAAACCATGCAACTGAAGAAGCGACCAAATGGGTCTTTACGAACAAACAAACGCAGCAAGTCACGATCTTGCATTTGTACAACACCCATTCCCACCTCAAGCAGCTCTTCTTCATTAGCTTGAAGCAACTCGTCGCGTGGGTAGTTTTCTAAGATATTGTGCAATGCTTTGTATGAGTATGATCCGTGACGGTATCCACTTGCTTCAAGGATACGGTCAACTTTTTCACGGATCAGAGGAATACTTTGTACCGCTTGGTTGTAAACAGCGGAGGTATATAAACCAGTAAAGCGATGCTCACCTATTACTTTACCGTTTTTATCAAACTTTTTAATACCGATGTAATCAGTATAAGCTGGACGGTGGATACGAGATGCTTTGTTACCTTTGGTGATGATCAGAGCGTATGGTTTTTTCGCTTCTAATCGCGCTGAATCTGATAATTCAGAGAGCTTGACGCTACGCACGCGCTTGTCATCAGCAAACAGACCTAGTCCTTTTTCTTTAGCAGGAACAAGTTCGGTATCACCATTGACCTCTTTTAAGTCATAATCTTTATAACCCATAAAGGTAAAGTTATGATCTTCTAGCCAACGAAGAAATGCGATCGTTTCATCCATACGATCAGTTTGAATAGAAACACGATCTTTATTTTTCTCAAGTTCATCAGTAACAAACTTAAGCTTATCAACCATCTGCTTCCAGTCATCAACGACTAAGCGAGTATCAGATAGAATTCTTAACAGCTCTTCTTTAAGCGCTTGCATCTCGTCTTTACTAGTAAGGCGGTCTACCTCTATGTGGAAAAGTGATTGAAGAACACCACCCTCACCGTTTACGTCTGTAACTTGGCCTTTTTTATCACGCTGAATCTGTGTTGGGTTATTCAACATTAGGTGACAAACAAGATCCAAACGTGCTAAAGCCATTTTGACTGAGTCCACTAAGAATGGACTATCTGGAACAACAATTTCTACGATTGTGTGTGTGGATTGCCAGCCTTGACGACTTACGGTCGGGTTAAATACTCGAACCGAAATCTCTTCTGGTTTTTTTTCATTGATATGGTGCCAAAGGCTAACGACAGCACCATAAAGGTCGGATTCGTTTCGCTGAATTAGATCATCATCAGCAATGTTACTGAATAAGTGTTGAGCAAGTTTAGTTACAAGCGTTTGGTGAGAAAGCTCGAGTTTGTCTTGAATCAGTTGGTAAACCTTTTCAAGCAGAACCGGCACTACATTTTCACGCGCGGTCATATTCACACTCCACATTAGAATTGTTGTTTTGTAGGGGGACTTAGTAGCTAGGTTGTTACCTTAGAAACTAAGCATAGGTAATGCATGTGCCCATTGTAAAAGCATAATTACAAATGTTTAACAACTAATCGTAGTGGTAAGAGGTGAAATGTCCGATTCTGTGACTAAGATTCCTATTTAACTCTCTGCAAATACAATACATCACAGAGTTTCTAACTTAAGAAACTTATTATTTTGGTCAGTTGTTAGTCTAAACTGGCCTCTAACGCCCAATTGACTAAGAAATGGTCTAAATCTCGCGGCGGGTAACTGCAAACGCAAACCGTTGTGTGTGACAACTTGAACAACACTTGCCGCACCAGAATAATGAGATAAAAACGTTTGATATGAAATGTTGAGATTGAAGTAGTAATAGTTCATGAAGTGAAAACTAAGTGACATAAACAAATAAGGTGGTCTTAATGACCACCCTATTGTGTTGTTTACTATTCGTCTAGTGCTTTAGTCACTTTTTCGAATAGATCTTTAGCAAGATTATCCATTGCTTTGAGCTTTTCAAGTTCTGCACGAATCATTGCTTGGCGAGCTTCATCGTATTTACGGAACTTAAGCAAAGGATCAATCATTCGAGAAGCTACTTGTGGGTTCGAATCATTTAGTTGGCGAAGAATTTCACCGGCAAACTGGTAACCTACACCGGATTTATCATGGAAACGTACAGGGTTCGCACTTAAGAACGAGCCAATTAAGCTGCGCGTACGGTTCGGATTTTTCAAACTAAATGCTTCGTGGTTCATGGTTGCTTTTACTTTTTCAAGAGCATCCTCTGCAGGATTGCTACCTTGAAGTGCAAACCACTTATCCATAACCAAACCATCGTGCTTCCATTTATCGCTATAATCAGCCATAAGTGCTTCACGACACTCGAGCTGAGCGTTATTTGCGGCACTCATCGCAGCAATCGTATCTGTCATGTTATTTGCAGATGCGTACTGCGCGTTGACTAAATCATTACCTTTTTCCGTATATGCTAGATACTGAAGGCAACGGTTACGTAAAGCACGCTTGCCAATTGCAGCATGGTCGATCGTATACTCTGTTTGCTTAAGCGTGTGATAAGTCGCACTTAGCTCATCTTCTAATTCCTTAGAAAGTGACACTGTAATGCTGTTTAGCACTTTGTCTACGGCATCGATATCAATTTGCTGGTACCAACCAGTAATCTCATTGATTGAAGGCATAGAGAAAACTTGAGCAATGAAAGCTGGCTCAAGCGTTTCATCCAACAGCACACCGCGGAAAGCATCTATCACACCTTCAGAAAGTGATACTTCTTGTCCCGCTTTAACATTTTTCACATTCTGACGAATGTATTTAGCCAATAGCATTTGGCTAGCGTCCCATCGAGCAAAATCGTTCGTTGCGTGCTTCATCAAGAAGACTAACTCGTCATCGCTGTAATCGTATTCTAATTTGACTGGTGCCGAGAATTCACGCAACAAAGATGGCACTGGCTGTTCTTCGACATTTTCAAATACGAACGTTTGCTTATCTTGTTTAACATCCAGCACGTTATGAACAGATTCACCGTTAATCACCAGTGGGATAACTCGACCTTTCGAATCATACAACTCGATATCGAACGGAATATGCAGCGCTTGTTTTTCTGCTTGGTCTTGCGTCGGCTCCGTAAATTGCTCTACCGTTAGTGCGTAAGTTTTTGCATCAGCGTTGTATTCGCTATTTACGCGCAGCGTTGGTGTACCCGATTGGCTGTACCACAAACGGAACTGTTTTAAATCAACACCGGTGGCATCTTCCATTGCAGAAACAAAGTCTTCACACGTCGCGGCGGTACCATCGTGACGTTCAAAATAAAGTTTCATTCCTCTTTGGAAGCCCTCTTCGCCAAGGAGTGTATGGTACATGCGAATAACTTCGCTGCCCTTTTCATACACCGTTAGCGTGTAGAAGTTATTCATCTCAATGACTTTGTCAGGACGAATCGGGTGAGACATTGGGCTTGCATCTTCCGCAAATTGAGGACCACGAATAATACGTACGTTATCAATACGGTTATCAGCACGAGAACCTAAGTCAGAAGAGAATTCTTGGTCACGGAATACGGTTAAGCCTTCTTTTAGACTTAGTTGGAACCAGTCACGACAAGTGACACGGTTGCCAGTCCAGTTGTGGAAGTACTCATGACCGATCACAGCTTCGATACCTAAATAGTCACGATCTGTCGCAGTTTGATCGTTCGCCAGAACATATTTTGAGTTGAAAATGTTCAAGCCTTTGTTTTCCATTGCACCCATGTTGAAGAAATCAACAGCAACGATCATGTAAATATCCAGATCGTATTCCAGGCCAAAGCGTTCCTCATCCCACTTCATCGAGTTGATCAGCGATGTCATCGCATGACCTGCACGATCTAAGTTACCTTTATCAACAAAGATTTCTAAATCAACACTGCGACCTGACATCGTTGTATATTTGTCACGCAATACATCAAAGTCGCCAGCAACAAGGGCGAACAAGTAAGCTGGTTTTGGATGCGGATCCTGCCATTGAACCCAATGACGACCGTTCTCTGCATCACCTTCTGCAATTCGGTTACCATTGCTCAGCAAATATGGGTAAGCAGCTTTATCTGCGATCACTTTTGTTGTGTATTTTGCTAGAACATCCGGACGGTCTAGATAGTACGTGATACGACGGAAGCCCTCAGCCTCACACTGAGTACAAAATGCGCCGCCTGATTTGTACAAACCTTCGAGTGCTGTATTCGCTTCAGGATCAATTTTGGTGACGATTTCAAGTTCAAACTCGGATGGAAGATCGGTCAGTACCAGCGATGACTCCTTCACCTCGTGATGAGCCCAATCCTCACCATTTACTTTTACAGCGCGTAGCTCAAGCCCTTCGCCATCGAGTTCTAGCGTTGTTGTATCGCCTTTTTGAGCAACTTTTGATACCGCCGTAACGATTGTGTCATTGTCATATAGATCAAAAGTAAGATCGATATCAGTAATCACATGAGATGGCTCTTTATAATCTTTACGATATTTGGCCAGGGGAGCTTGAGACATGAGCATAAATCCTTGTATGTCGAACAACAAAAATACCAGACTGCATGATCAAAAATGCAGTTCTGGTATCACTATATAAGCTATTTGTAGGGGTTGTGGTATCAGAATACAAGTCTTTCCATCAAAAAACGGAGCTTTTAGTGCTCTAGCTCCGTTTTTTGATTAACATTTAAACAACATTAATGACTTACCGTACGCACGTGTAATTTGGCGCATGTTAAAGGCATCATGGCGTAACTCTATTGAGTACGGCGTACATATCACCATTGGAATCTTCGATCGTTAGCTCATTCTTGTTGAGCTTATACGTGGTTCCATGCTCGCCATTTTCATACAACAGAACCAAAAACTCATCTTCTGTGTAAAACACACCTTGTTTGATGGACTCATCCCCTTCTTCGTTCGAAACCCTAAACATGAACACGAAATCAGGTTGAAGTATCAAATCCATCTGATTAATGTTGTTTGCCACAAGACCGTCACCAGATACGTGAGAGCTAGACCAAATACCTGCAAGTGAATTAGATAATCCTTTAGTGAACGTTACACCATTAAGATCAAGCGTATTATGGTTGTTGCGATAGGCATAAATTTGAGGCTCGTCGGTGTTTAAACCAAGAACGATTGTGTCTTCATTTGCGTTATACAGCCCTTCCCAATGGTCAACGGAATAGTCCTTCTTTTGAATATCAATAGAAAAGCTGTAGTCAGAACCTAATGAGAGTTTGATCGCACGAAAGTTTTCAGCCGACTCTTCGGGGTTTGGGTTCATCAAATACCAGTCTCCGATGAGAAACGGCGTGTCAAAGTGACTTAATTCATCTTCTCTGGTGTTTTCTCCACCAAGCACACTAAAGCAGCAAAAGCTAAGTAAAATAAAGAACCACTTCATATCGGCATCCTTATCGTTTTCTTTTAGCTTAGCCAGTAGTCCTCACTTTCGCGAAATTTTAGATGTAGATCACGTAAATTATTGGGGGAAAATAAGCGAATATCTTGCTCGATATCGAGACAGCGGAAGACAAAAAGGCATAAAAAAAGAGTGAATCTGAAAGACTCACTCTTTTTATTCTAAATTGCCAGTTATTATGACTGATTTTCCTGCTTAAGTAGATCGACCATAATCGCGACAGACTCATCTAAATAAACATCAGGAGCCTCGTAGTCTTTTGGTATGTCATCCAATGTTTTGAATGCTTTTTTACCCAAAGCAACTTGACGTTCATTTATGCGTTGTAATCGAAGGGCTTCCGCTTTATCCGATTCAGCTTTACGAACTTTTTCGTTCAAAGACAAAGTATTATCGTCTTTTTCTTTACGATATTTCTCGATGTCTTCATTGATAAAGCGGAACTCCATCTCATCAGAAATACGCTTGTTATGAAGAGCAGTAAGTTTTTCAACTAAGGCGTCGTTACTTGGAAACGTTTGATATTGTGCTTTATCAATCTGATCCCAAGGTAAAGCATTGTCTTCAACACTTTCACCAGTTTCAGAAGCCTCAATTGGCGTTGGGTACGAAATATCTGGTGCAACACCACGATTTTGCGTACTTCCACCGTCAATACGATAAAATTTCTGAATCGTGTACTGAACATAACCTAGCTCTTTATCGAACAGATCATAAATATGATTCAGTGAACGATGTTGCTGAACTGTACCTTTACCGAAAGAGTTTTCACCTAAGATGATTGCACGATTATAATCTTGCATTGCCGCTGCAAAAATTTCAGATGCTGAAGCACTGTAGCGGTTAATCAATACCGTCAATGGGCCATCATAACTCACTTTTCCATCGGTATCGGCATTCACCTTGATGCGGCCATAGCTGTCACGAACTTGAACTACAGGGCCTTCTTTAATGAATAAACCTGTCAATGCCGTCGCTTCTGTTAGCGCACCACCACCATTGTTACGTAGATCAACGATTACGCCGTCAACGTTTTTGGTTTTCAACTCAGCTAGTAATTTATCGGTGTCTTTCGATAAGCCGACGTAGAAACTTGGTACTTCTAAAATACCAATCTTCTTACCGTCTTTTTCGATGATTTCTGACTTAACCGCACGATCTTCTAAGCGAACTTTGTCACGAACAATTGTGACAATGTAACTCTTCGCATCGTTACCTTCTGGCAAGATCTGTAGATTAACCTTTGTGCCTTTCGGGCCTTTGATTAACTGAACAACATCATCCAGACGCCAACCGATCACGTCGACAATTTCTTCACCGTCTTGTCCAACACCAGTGATTCGGTCCCCTTCACCAAGTTGCTTACTCTTCGACGCCGGACCGCCAACAACAAGTGAACGAATTACTGTGTAATCGTCTGTCATTTGCAAAACGGCACCGATGCCTTCTAGAGAAAGGTTCATTTCCGATTGGAATTGCTCGGCATTACGTGGAGAAAGGTAGCTTGTATGAGGGTCAACCTGTCGCGCGAAGGCATTCATATACAACTGAAATGCGTCTTCATTGTTGGTCTGTGTGATTCGCTTCATCGCGTTGTTATAACGCTTCTCTAAAACTTCTTTAATCTCTGGCCACTCTTTGCCAGTCAGTTTCAGATTTAACGCGTCATATTTCACACGCTTGCGCCACAACTCGTTAAGCTCTGCTTCGTCTTTTGGCCATGCGGCCTCAGAGCGGTCTAACTCTATCTCGTCATCGGTATCAAACTTGATCTCTTCATCGAGTAGAGTTAACGCATAAGCAAAGCGATCGAAACGCTTCTGCATTGAGAGGTTGTAAACATCAAAAGCAATTTGGTTGTTGCCCGATTTAAGCTGATCATCAAGCTCGACTGACCAATTTTTAAATGAGTCGATGTCTGCTTGAGTGAAAATATTTCTATTGTAATCAAGCAACTCTACATAGCGTTCAAAGATCGCTTTAGAGAAATCATCATTGAGGCTGAAGTGCTTATAATGAGAGCGGGTAAATCGCGAGGTGACTCGTTTGCTAGCTGTTTCATGCTGAACTTCAGGAGAAAGAACTGGCAAGTCATCTTTATGTAGTTTGGCTTCAAGAGCCTGAGCTGATGCTGCTAGCCATAAGCTAGCAGCAATCAGGGTCACTTTTGAACGGCAATTCATGCGTAGGAGTATCTCCTTTATGCGCGCAAGTGCTCCGCTTTCACAACCATTTGTAGGCCGTTAGCAAGTTGAACACGTACATCATCCTTATTGATTTCAACAATGGTCGCTGCCATGTTTCCTTTGCCCATGTTCACGTTAACTGCGTTACCTACTGTGATTTCATCAGCATTTAGAGCGCGCGTTTCTACAGGCTTAGTTGGTTTTTGTACTTTTGGTTTATTAGTACGACGAGGCTGTTGAGGCTTTTTAGCCGCAGGTTTCGCTTTCGCCTTACCCTCTTCACGAGCTTTTTGTGCTTGTTCTTTACGACGAGCCTGAACTTTCGCCTTGCTTTCTGCAAGTGTCGCTTTCGCGTGTTCAACGTGCTCTTCTTCTAGCTCACCACAAGGGTTGCCATCTAGGTCTACACGTACTGCACCTGGTTTTACACCGTGTAGGTAACGCCATGATGAAGTGTACTGTCTTAACGCTGCACGAAGCTGTGTTTTGCTTACTTTTTCGTCTTCATTTAGACGTTCCGCAAGATCTTGAAAAATACCAATTTTCAGAGGTTTTGCTTCACCTTCTAAAGTAAAGCACTTAGGGAAACATTCAGCAATATATGCAATAACTTCTTTGCTGTTTTTTAACTTTTCAGTCATGAGGGGTCCTGATTTGAGCGGATTTCCGCGAGCATTAAGAAAAAATATTCTCGTATTATAGTGACATGCCAAGGAAAAACCACACTCGAAGGCTAATTTATGCGTCGTTCGCGTGTGAATTAAGCAGCTTTTCTACTTCAACCATGAAATGAGTGAGACCTTCTTCGTCTGTTTCATTAAATCGGCCAATACTTGGACTATCAATATCAAGTACACCAACCACCTTTCCATTAATAGAAAATGGAATCACAATTTCTGAATTGCTCGCTGCATCGCACGCAATATGCCCCTCAAATTCGTGAACGTCGTATACTCTTTGTATAGTATTAGTTTGTGCAGCAGTACCGCAGACGCCTCGACCCATTGGGATACGAACACAAGCTGGTTTTCCTTGGAACGGACCAAGAACAAGCTCTTCACCTTTTGTTAGGTAAAAGCCTGCCCAGTTAAGATCGTCAAGTTCCATGAAAAGCAATGAGCTCAAGTTTGCTAGGTTCGCAATAAAGTCTGGTTCAGACTCAATTAGAGCAACAGCTTGTTTGGTTAGTCTTTGGTATTGTTCTAAGTTCATATTAACTTCCTACTTACTATAAAAGCTTCCATTCTCAATGTATGGCGCTAAAATGCAGCCCTACTTTATAATAGGACTTATTCTCAATTACAATGCTTCTGAAAAATGACACTATTAGCCGTTCTTGGTTGATAACACAAGTAAAAAAGCACAAGTCCAAGCTGATCATAGCGAACTTGATAGCGGTGCTTGCAACCTTGATTAGTGTTCCAATTCCCCTCCTCATGCCTTTGATGGTTGATGAGGTCTTATTGGACCAACCTGCAAAAGGCTTAGATGCCATGAATGCCATTCTCCCTGAAGCGTGGCACACTCCGACAGGCTATATTTTCTTCACCCTGTTCTTGGTTGTTCTTATGCGAGCTGCGAGCCAAGGATTAAATATCCTTCAAAGCCGACAATTTACGCTTGTTTCAAAAACCATCACGTTTGAGATGCGCAGTAAAATGATCGACAAACTCGGCCGTATCAGCATCCGACAATACGAAACCAAAGGTAGCGGAGGAATCAACGCACACCTTATCACTGACATTGAGACCATTGATAAATTTATTGGTTCTACGTTAGCAAAATTCGTTATCAGTTTTCTGACTGTTATTGGTACTGCTATCGTTCTACTTTGGCTCGATTGGCGACTTGGTCTGTTTATCCTGTTAGTTAACCCTATTGTCATTTACTTCTCACGTAAACTAGGCAGTATGGTTAAACATCTGAAACGGAAGGAAAATCATTCTTTTGAAATTTTCCAAAACCGTTTGGTTGAAACATTAGATGGAATCTACCAACTACGCGCAGCCAATAAAGAGCGAGAATTCCTCCAACAACTCAAAGACAGTGCGAACCAAGTTCGCGTTGATGCAGACAAGTATGCTTGGCAATCTGAAGCGGCTGGTCGCGTTTCTTTCCTTCTCTTTTTGATCGGCTTTGAATTATTCAGAGCTGTCGCAATGTTAATGGTCATGTTCAGTGACCTTACTATTGGCCAAATATTTGCCGTTTTTGGTTACCTATGGTTCATGCTGTCTCCTGTTCAAGAGTTGCTTGGGATTCAGTTTTCTTGGTACAGCGCTAAAGCCGCATTAAAACGCATCAACGACTTATTAGAGTTAGAAGAAGAGCAGAGACCGGTTCCTAAGGTAAATCCTTTCAAAGAAGGTAGAGAAGTTGACGTTAAAGTAGAAAACATTAATTTCTCTTACAATAATGAAAACAAAGTCCTAGATAATCTTTCTTTACATATGCCGGCAGGAAAGAAAGTGGCGTTAGTTGGTGCAAGCGGCGGTGGTAAGTCGACCTTGATACAATTACTTATTGGGGTTTACCGTCAAAACTCCGGTAGCATTCGCTTTAATGATGAATTAACAGAAGATATTGGCTTTGAAGTAATTCGCGACAAAATTGCCGTGGTATTACAGCAACCTATACTATTTAACGACACCTTGAGGCATAATCTAACGCTTGGTGGTAATTTTGACGAAATGTCACTTTGGCGTGCGCTTGAAGTGGCTCAGCTGCAAGATGTAATTTCTCAACTTAACCACGGCTTGGATACTCAAGTTGGTCGTAATGGCATTCGTTTGTCAGGAGGTCAACGACAACGGCTTGCCATTGCCAGAATGGTGCTGAGTAATCCTCAATTTGTAATTTTAGACGAAGCCACGTCTGCGCTAGATACCGCTACTGAAGCGGCTTTACACAAAGCACTGACCGAGTTCTTACGTGGTAGAACAACATTAATCGTTGCGCACCGACTATCCGCTGTTAAACAAGCCGATTTGATCTACGTGCTTGAAGATGGGAAAGTGACGCAAACAGGTACTCATGGTGAGTTAGTTGAGCAAGAAGGCTTATATCAAACCTTATATGGGGGCATACAGTCCCACGCTTAAATCGTTCAAGCTAGAGAGGTCGTTATGACCTCTCTGTCTAAGCACGCCATGCAACCCAATAACGTACGTTTGTGCCAAGGTTGTGAATTGCCTGTCGACATCGTCGACTTACCCCATGGCAAAAATGCACACTGCCCTCGTTGTGGTACGCAATTATATCGCGGAGGTAGCCCTAGCCTCTCTGGTAATCTAGCCGTCGCGATAACCTGCATCCTACTATTTATTCCATCGCACTTTTTTAACTTTATTAGCATCCGACTCTTTGGTGTGATGATTCCGGCAACCCTACCTTCAGGGATGATCACATTGATGGAAGAAGGATTTGTTCTTCTTTCATTGCTCATTCTATTTTGTAGCTCTCTTGCGCCACTGACGGTTTGTGTTTCAGTGGTAACGGCGCATATTTCTTTACATCAACGATGGTTCCGTGGGCTTCGTATCTCACTGTGGCTAATTCAACATTTGAAGCATTGGGTTATGTTGGATGTGTTCTTAGTTAGCATCGCCATTTCCTGTTTTAAACTCCAAGATTATTCCGACATTTTCGTCGGTCCAGGGTTAATTGGTCTGGTTCTTTTGCAGATATTTACCGTTTTGTTAGTTTCAAGAATCAGCGTGCGTCGTTATTGGGAAGCTTGGAAGCCAGAAAGTTTATATGCTTTTGAGCATAAAGATGTGCATTGCCATGAATGCCACTTGTCCCAACCTGAAGGTGACCATTGCCAGCGTTGTCATCACGAGTTATATCATCGTAAGCCAAACTCCATTCAGAAAACATGGGCTTACCTCATCGCAGCAACGGTCGCCATCTTCCCTGCTAACCTGATCCCTATTTCCATCTTGCTTACCAATGGTAAGCGTTTGGAGGACACTATTTTTTCAGGCGTGGCTGGTTTGGTAAAAAGCGGCATGTATGGAATCGCTGCGATCATTTTTGTTGCCAGTATCGTTGTACCGGTGATTAAAATACTTGGGCTCGCCTACATCATGCTTTGCATCCAATTCAAACGTTCGGTGTTTAAGAGACAACGAATGATGGTTTACTTTGTTGTTAAATGGATCGGTAAATGGTCTGTGATGGATTTGTTTGTTATTTCTATCATGATGACGTTAGTCGATCGTGGTCAGATACTGGATTTCACACCAGGATATGGCGCGGTAGCATTTGGTGTTGTCGTTGTATTGACCATGCTTGCAGCAGAAAGTATTGATCCAAGGCTAATCTGGGACCAAACAAGCCCAAAACAATCAGAAAAAGAGTCAATGAATGAGTGATCAGAACAGTTCTCAAACGTCATACGTACCAGATGTAAAGCGGAGTAAAGGCATATCTCCTCTTTGGCTGTTGCCAATTTTGACCATGGTCTTAGCTGGCTGGCTTGTTGTGAAGTCGATACACGATGCAGGACAACGAGTGCAAATCTATTTTTCTGATGCCGCTGGTCTTGTCGCCGGCCGAACCACTATCCGTTACCAAGGATTAGAAGTCGGCATGGTAAGAGACATTAACCTCACCGAAGATCTCGGCAGTATTTATGTCGATGCTGATATCTATCCTGAAGCTGCAAAGTTACTGAACGATAAAACACGCTTTTGGTTAGTAAAACCAACAGCTAGCCTAACGGGAGTTTCCGGACTGGATGCGCTCGTCTCAGGTAACTACATCTCGATTCAACCCGGAGATGGTCAAGAGTTTGAGACAACATTCCATGCGTTAGACTCTGCCCCAACAGATTTACGCGTTTCTCAAGGTTTGAATATTAAGCTCAAAAGCCGTGATTTAGGTGGTGTATCGGTTGGCTCTCAAATTGTTTATAAGAAAATCCCAATCGGTGAAGTGTACAGTTACCAGCTAGATGAAGATGCAAAATCTATCACTATTCAAGCCAACATTCAGGATCAATACCGACATATCATTAACAACCGCAGTCGATTCTGGAACGTCAGTGGAATTGGTGCCAGCATCGGTTTTGAAGGTGTCGATGTAAGACTAGAAAGCATGAGTGCCTTACTAGGTGGCGCCATCGCCGTCGACTCTCCGGATGATGGTGAGCCTGTAGAAGAGAACACCGAGTTCCGTTTGTATAAAGATTTGAAAACTGCTGGTCGAGGCATCGCGGTTAAAATCGTCCTACCTGATGACAGCAAGATCAGCGGAGAAGGCGCTCCAATTATGTATCGCGGAATCGAAATTGGCCAAGTTACGGACTTGAGCCTTTCCGAAGGCCGAGAAGTGATATTGGCGTCAGCGGCAATTCAACCCGCTTTTAGTGACATGCTGACGACAGGTACTCGATTTGTTTTAGAAGAAGCAAAAGTGTCCCTTTCTGGTGTTGAAAACATTGCTAATTTAGTGCGAGGAAACTTCTTAACGATCGTGCCGGGCGCAGGTGAACGCTCTCGCCGCTTTACTGCCATTCGTAAAAACGTGTTTAACCAACAGCAAGAAAAGTCCATCGCGATTCGGTTGGTGTCCGACAATTCGTTTGGCCTAGATAGCGGTGCCAATGTACTTTATAAAGGCATCGTTGTTGGTTCAATCATCAAAGTGGGCCTAGTTAAGGAAGATAAAAAATCACAACACGAAGTATTTATGGATGTATTGATTGACCATGAATACAAACATCTGATCAAATCAAACAATCGTTTTTATGTAACCGGCAGTGCATCAGCAGAGTTAACTGAATCCGGGCTCAGCGTTACCGTTCCTCCAGCAAAGCAGTTGTTAACCGGGTCAATTAGTTTTGTGAGCGAAGGCAAGCAGGATATTCAAAAAGAGTATCAGCTGTTCCAAAATGAATCATTGGCTGAATTGGCGCAGTACAATCAAAGTGGCTCTAGGGCGCTAACACTATTTGCTTCTGAATTGCCGCCGATTTCCAAAGGCAGTCCTCTACTCTATCGTAATCTTCCAGTTGGTAACGTCTCCGATTTCCAACTAGTTGATGGCGGAGTACTAATTAAGGCTACCATCGAAAACCGCTTCGCTTATCTTGTAACGCCACAAACCGTTTTTTGGAATCGTTCAGGGATCGAGATAGATGCATCATTAGCCGGAGTTAGTGTAAAAGCGCACCCTTTAAAATCGTTAATCGAAGGTGGCATCGCTTTTGACTCCGTACCAGGCGTTGAAAACAAAATCGGAGAAAACTGGAAGCTGTATTCTGATCAAAAAACCGCTCGCAAGTTTGGGCGCGTCATTGCTTTAGAAACCGACGGTTCGCAAGAGATTGCTAAAGGAATGCCGATTGAATATCAAGGTGTTAAAGTTGGTGAAATCACTCTGGTTGTACCGAATTTTCGTCGTAACATGGTTGAAGTCACTGCAAGAATCCTACCTGAATACGTAGAAAACATTGCAGTTGAAGGTTCACATTTTTGGCTAACTGAACCAGAAATTGGTTTAGGTGGCGTTAAAAACCTCGGAGCGTTGGTGTCGAAATCCATCAGTGTTGAACCAGGTAAAGGTAAAGCCAAATTTGATTTTCAGTTAGAAAATAGTTCAGAACGCGTGCATGGAATCATGTTTACGTTACAAAGTGAACAAAGAGGCTCAGTACAAGTCGGTACCCCTATTCTTTACCGCCAGATGGAAGTTGGCCAAGTGACCGACGTAAGCCTAGGAGAATTTGCTGATCGCATCGTCACGACTATCAAAATACAGCCTGAATATGCTTACCTCGTTCGTCAAAACAGCGTGTTTTGGAATGTTTCAGGAGTAGATGTCTCCATCGGGCTTACTGGCGCGAACATCAAAGCAGGCACATTTGATAGTTTAGTTCGCGGAGGAATTGCGTTTTCAACGCCAGAGCAATCGACTATTCCACCAGCGGCAAAAAGTGGGCAATCTTTCTTTTTGTATCCACAAGCTGAAGAAGGTTGGACTCAATGGCGTACTGCGATTCCTAAGCCGTAGAATAAAGCTCAATTCACGTACAATTGAAGTTTGAGTACCTTAAAAGAGCAGCAATCGCTGCTCTTTTTTATTGCTCGGCCCTTGTCACTATTCGTTTCTGCTTCGCTTTCGTATATTATTTGCCACAAATTCTGCAAACGAGATCCCACATTGCATCCTAATGTTTACATCCCAGACGCGTTTCTGGAAAAAATCCAAACTATCCTTCCAGCTCACCTCAACATGGAAGACTTTATCGCATCGTGCCAAAAGCCACTGCGCAAGAGTATTCGAGTTAATACGTTGAAGATCAGCGTTGAAGCGTTTTTAGAACGAGCAGAAACAAAAGGCTGGAAGCTTTCTCCTGTGCCTTGGTGTGACACGGGGTTTTGGATTGAAGCGGACGAGTCAGTTGTACCATTAGGCAACACAGCAGAACACATGTCTGGCTTATTCTACATTCAAGAAGCCAGTTCGATGATGCCGGTATCTGCTCTGTTTATGAATGATGAATCTTACGATGCCGTGTTAGATACCGCAGCCGCTCCAGGCTCAAAAACCACTCAAATTGCAGCTTTAATGAACAACGAAGGTGTACTTGTGGCCAATGAATACGCCGCAAGTCGTGTAAAAGTACTGCACGCTAATGTGGAACGTTGTGGGGTACGTAACGCCGCACTAAGTAACTTCGATGGACGCGTTTTTGGCGGTTGGCTACCAGAACAATTTGATGCGGTTTTGCTCGACGCGCCTTGCTCTGGAGAAGGCACCGTTCGCAAAGACGAAGATGCGATGAAAAACTGGACGCAAGCTTCCGTACTCGACATCGCTGACACGCAGAAAGATCTTATTGAAAGCGCCTTCCATGCATTAAAGCCCGGTGGTGTGATGGTTTACTCAACATGTACGCTCAGTACAGAAGAAAACCAACAAGTTTGTCATCACTTGAAAGAAACCTTTGGGGATGCTGTAGAGTTTGAAAGCCTTGAGAACTTGTTTGAGAACGCGGAGGCAGCTCTAACTGAAGAAGGCTTTTTGCATATTTTCCCGCAGGTCTACGACTGTGAAGGGTTCTTTGTTGCAAGAATTCGCAAACTGGCTGCTGTTGAGGCGCCAGAAGTCAAAAAGCGCATGGGGAAATTCCCCTTTGCTAAAACTTCAAAAAAAGAATCGACAGAAATTGCTCAACAACTCCAAAGCGCGTTAGGTATTAAACTTCCAAATGACAGTTCTGTATGGCTTCGCGATAAAGATGTCTGGTTATTCCCTAATGCTTTAGAACCGATGATCGGCGAATTACGCTTCTCCCGTATGGGTATAAAGATCGCGGAAGCCCATAAAAATGGCTACCGTTGGCAACACCAAGTCGCGACTGCCCTGGCGACAGGTTCTGAAAGCAACGCCATTGAACTCAGTATTGAAGAAGCGCGCGAATGGTACATGGGGCGTGATGTTCGCCCACAAACCATTCTTGAGGGAATGAAAACAGGTAAAGGCGAAGTACTTGTCACCTATCAAGGCGCAGTTATTGGCCTTGGCAAGTGGGTAAGCAACCGAATAAAGAATGGTCTTCCTCGCGAATTAGTACGAGATAAGAACTTATTTTAAAGAAGTAGCGAATCATAAATAAATGAAAAGCCATCGTATTTGCGATGGCTTTTTAATTCGTAAGTATGAAAGCAACTGGGCTCGCTAGCGATCCGGATACGCTGTACTAAACTAGTTGTATCAAAGTAATGCTTTGATGTGGCATTTCTCTCTATGTTCACCAACAAAATTATTGTTGGACAAGTTTAGCGCAGGCTCTGCGGAGCCGTTTCCCCTAGGCCCAAAAAAAGGAAAAGTTTGGGCCGTTTTTTTGGCTGCAGATCCGCTATACGTGAGTTAGGACTACGCTAGACGAATACCGTCTTTCTCAATGACAATTTTACCCTGCTTGTATAAGCCACCGATGGTCTTTTTATAAGTCCCTTTACTTGTGCGGAAAGCATCAAAAATCGCTTCAGGAGACGACTTGTCATTCAAAGGCAAAAATCCGCCTTTCTTCTCTAGCAGGTCAAGGATCTTACTAGAAAGATCGTCCATTTTCGCCACACCAACTTTTTGTAGAGCAAGGTCGATTTTGCCATCTTCACGAATGTGCTTAATAAAGCCTTTCAGCTTTTTACCGATGTAAAGCTTACCAAAAACATCCGATGGGAAAATCATGCCCCAATGCTTACCGTTAACGATAGCTTTATAACCAAGTTGACTACGCTCTGCGATGATCAAATCAACTTGTTCGTTAACTTCATAATTCGCTGGAGTTTTATCTAACCATTTATTGAACTTAGTCGTACCAACAATGCGACCTGACGCTTTGTCGGTATAAACATACACTAAAATGGTTTGTCCGGCAGAGAAGCGAGTGCGTTGCTCACTAAAAGGAATCAGTAAGTCCTTTTCTTTGATGCCCCAATTTACAAAAGCACCTGTCGCATTCACACCCTCAATCTTCATTAAACCCCATTCACCCACTTGGGCAATTGGTCTTTCAATGGTCGCAGCAAGTTGGCTTTCTGAATCGAAGTACAGAAATACGTCTACATGCTCACCAATTTCAGTACCCTCTGGTACATACTTACTAGGTAGTAGAACAGAACCGTAATCATCGCCATCCAGAAATACGCCAAAATCAGCCTTTTTAATGACTTCTAAGCTGTTAATTTGACCAATTTTAATCATTGATTTTGTCTCTTTTTAAATTTACGTGGAATTATACCTAAACTAACAAGAAAATCAGAGAGAAAAGCATAGTGCTCTGTTATGCTGTTGTCGTTCAGCTATATGCCCCAGTCACTCTTTTAGCACTCTTATACTTATCTGCTCAACGGAACGCATAAGTTAAGAATGCTTTAGCAAAGTCAGGAGCTTTCTTTGGTCACCGTCGATAAACAAGACTCAATAACATTAAAAATCAGTCATGCACTCGCAAAGAGCAAAAGTGTCGACCTAGATATTTACTTTTTTATACCTGGTGAGCTTGGTTTAAACGCCGATATCATCAGTGAATCCGAATTTTATTACACCTCAATAACACAGCAACGATCTTATTACAGTACTGAAATCCTTCTTCCGCTAGTACACAGTCGACTTGCCAAACGTGGACGCCTGTCGAATCAGCAATACCGAGTAAGTTTGAGTTTGTTCGCTTACCAATACGTTATCGCGCTAGACAAAGCGGTAGCAAGTTTAAACAAACATGAGAACAACTCCGTAACGGAAGATGAAGTGGACGAAGTTATCGAGCTCACGCTTGAGATCTTAAAGCGCTTGCGGCGTTCTATTCCTTACGAAGAGAACTTAAAACGCTACTACGTTAACATCGATAACTATCTGTCTTGGTATACCGAGCAAAAGTTCCTGTCACTGGTGGCCCACCTACCACGTGAAGGCGACTATGGCACGATCAAGAAGCGCCTGATCACGCTATGTGAGAAAGAGCAAGCCCATCGTAAACTCAACAAATACAACTCATCAAGAGTCGTTGAAGACGTTACTCGCTTATCTAACAAAATGCGCTTGCTAAGGCGATTGATTGAACACCCTATCGTGCTTCGTGAAGAAACCATATCGATGGGTAACAACATCAAGCGTGCAATCAAAGGCATTGCAACCGGTTTAGTTATGGTTGTCGTGACCTCTACCGTGATTCTCGCTCGCGATTATCTGGGGGAAATTTCTGCCTCATTCATTATCGCGATGTCTTTTATTTACGCTTTACGAGAAATCTTTAAAGATGATTTACGCGATGCTATGTGGCGATGGATCCGTAAAGGCAAGCCAAAATGGCGTAAGAAGTATGTTGATCCAACGACGAAAAAAGTGGTTGGCAAAAAATTGGAGTGGCTCGATTATCGTACCTTAAGTAGCTTGCCGGATAAGATTCAAAGAATACGTAAAAAACGCGTCGTTCAACGTGAAGAGCAGATTCTTCATTATCACGAGAAAACCGAAATGGCGACCTCTCTTTTCTTGAGTGGTTACGAACAAACGAGAGAAACATTGAACATCAGTTTACGCCCTATCATCCGCTTGATGGATAAAAGCTCAAATCGAGTTTACCGTTTAAATGAAGGTCAAGTAACCAAAGAGTCAGTAGAGAAACGTCATTTGCTCAATGTGATTGTCAAAGAGGACAACCACACCGATGAGCCTGTTTATTACCGCTGGAAAGTGGTCTTAAATCGCTCCAAAATCGTCTCTATCGAGAAGATTGAACTCAATTAAGCCAACGCCTTTAAACAAACGAGCCACAAACCACTAGGCAGCCTCTTTTCTTTGTTGGGCTGCTTTTTTTATCGAAAGAGTAAGCGAGAATTCAGCCATTGGCTCGTCACCATGTAAGTTAGGACACAGCGCGACAATTTTTACGTCACGATTTACTCGTTCACCTGTTGCCAAGGTGTGCTCGAGCATCTCATCAATGACATGACCATCGTTACAAACAAAGTGCACATCGGCTTCCGGGCGCTTTAAAAACTCGGCTTTCACACCTTTAAATGCTAGCGAGATCGCTTCTCCCTTTTCTTGCGCTTTACTCATAGCAAGAAAACCACCAGCAACATCAGCGCCAACGGCTAAAGCGCCGAAATACATGCTATTCAGGTGGTTCTTCGTTCTTCTGCGCAATGGGATACGAACCTCAACATGCTTGCTATCTATCGCAATGATTTTAGGGTGGCAAAGCCAAATCAGCGGCACTTTCGAAAAGCCAAACAGATTTAGATACAAATTCGCACGACGTAGAGCTGATAACATTTTGGTCTCCTTACCAATCTAGTCAGACCAGTTAATCAACGAAAGAAATAGATGTCAAAGAAATGTTAACAAAAGCTCGATCTCACGAGTTATTTAACCCTCACAAAGTGACGGCGTCACCCGTAAGGTATGAAGTTTATCGCAGTTACTTAGATTACCTTACAGCGAGATAGATAAAATGGTTATAAATTCAAATGTATATATATATTGATTTAATGATCAAGTTTTGTCATTTATACATAAGTCATTTAAATGAATACCTACACCTTTGTATACAATTCGGTATTTCCTGGCGAAGATTCCCGTGAAACGGTTTATTCCTGCCTGTAATTCCGTTATCTTTACCCCTTCGCAATAGAGAATAAAGCTATAACATGCCTATAAAAACAGATGAATTGAGAACCCAGCCTTTGGGTCCAATGCCTACCCCAGCAGAGCTAGGTAGTGTACATCCTATTACGGATGACGTTGCAGACCGTATCGCTCAATCTCGTCGTCAGATTGAAAACATTTTATCGGGTGAAGACGATCGCCTTCTTGCGATTGTAGGTCCGTGTTCCGTTCACGACACTGAAGCTGCCATTGATTACGCCACTCGCCTGAGTGAAATCCAAGACAAGTACAAAGACGAACTGTTTATCGTGATGCGTACTTACTTTGAAAAGCCTCGTACAGTAGTTGGTTGGAAAGGTTTGATTACGGACCCTAACCTAGATGGTTCTTACGCACTTGAAGCTGGTCTTCATAAAGCTCGTAAACTACTACTGGATATCAACAAGCTTGGTCTTGCGACTGCTACTGAGTTTCTTGATATGATCACTGGTCAATACATCGCGGATTTGATCACTTGGGGCGCGATTGGTGCTCGCACAACGGAATCACAAATTCACCGTGAAATGGCGTCGGCACTATCTTGCCCAGTTGGTTTCAAAAATGGCACAAATGGCAACGTAAAAATTGCAATTGATGCAATTCGCGCATCGAAAGCATCGCATTACTTCTACTCGCCAGATAAGAACGGTCGAATGACGGTTTACCGCACAAGTGGCAACCCTTACGGTCATATTATTCTGCGCGGTGGAGAAAAAGGCCCTAACTTTGATGAAGCATCAGTCAAACAAGCATGTGATGCTTTAGCTGAGTTTGGATTGCCACAACGTTTGGTTGTGGATTTCAGCCATGCAAACTGTCAGAAGCAACACAGAAAACAAATCGACGTAGCTCAGGACATTTGTAACCAAATTAAGTCAGGCAGCACTCGTATTGCGGGTATCATGGCTGAAAGCTTTATTCTTGAAGGCAATCAGCCAATGACTGACATCAATAACCTAACGTATGGTCAGTCTATTACAGATCCATGCCTAGGTTGGGAAGACACTGCTACAATGCTAGATATGCTGGCAAGCGCTGTTAAGTCCCGAAAGTCCCTATAACAAAATAATCAAGGAATCTTCATGCCATCGTTTGATATTGTTTCTGAAATCGATACGGTTGAACTACGTAACGCCGTTGATAACGCTAACCGTGAATTGTCTACTCGTTTCGATTTCCGCAACGTAAATGCGAGCTTTGAGCTAGTAGAAGAAAACGTAAAAATGTCTGCGGAAGGTGACTTCCAACTTAAGCAAATGCGCGATATTTTACGCGGCCACTTAGCGAAGCGTAACATTGACGCGAACGCAATGGATGCACAAGACCCAGACGTTACTGGTAAAAACTGGCACCAAACTCTGCTTTTCCGCCAAGGTATTGATACTCCAACGGCGAAAAAAGTAGTGAAACTTATCAAAGACGCAAAGTTAAAAGTACAAGCCTCTATTCAAGGCGACAAAGTACGTGTTACTGGTAAGAAACGCGACGACCTGCAAGCGACAATGGCAGCGATTCGTGAAGCAGAGATGGGTATCCCATTCCAGTTTAACAACTTCCGTGATTAATCAATCTGAGAAGTAAATAAAAACGCCAGCGCATAATCCGCTGGCGTTTTTTATTGGCTTTAGTGTAACGAACTACGTATCCACTTTAGCATTTGGCATTGCTAGATAACTAAGTCCTGCCCTTGCAGCAATACGAATTCGCTCGTTCCTTGTGGTATGAACACGCAAATTCGAAGCTTTTCAGCTTTAGCCTTGGCCAGCATATCCGAAAGCTCAGCAGCGCTCGAGAAAGCTTCTCTTTCTGCATCTCTTCGTATTAGTTCTAACACATTCGCTTCACATCGAGTTGAGTACAGAGCCAGCTCCGCTTGTTGCATATAGCGTACGGCTTTTATTGGCAACATCTCAACATCTTTCCCAACATGAACCCAAGTACAACTTCCCTTTTCATCTAAAGGTGTTGCCATGGTCGCTTGGTAAATTGCTTCTAACTCTCGATTATCTCGTGCGTTTTCAACCTCGGGATTCGAGAAGAATTGCTCCCAAAACTTACGGCGTAAATCGACGCTAGGCAATGCCTCTTTAATTGAGTTTCGCTTTGAGTTAGCAAAATCCGCCATCAACCCCATGTTTTGTGGCAGTATCGATTCAAGTTTTTCACGGATGTTTCGAATTAAAACTGGCGAAGCTCCACCACTAGAGATAGCGATTTGGATGCGGCCACGATTAATCATAGACGGCGTGATGAAATCACAATAAGGCTTATCATCCACAACGTTAACCAAGATGCCTAGCTCTTTGGCATCTTTGTACACTTGGTGATTTAGCTCAGGATTGTCTGTCGTCGCCCACACTTGAACAAAGCTTTTAGTGACAATGTCACTCGAATAGAAACGTTGTACCCAGCGCAGTTGATGCTCAGAAGCAAGCTTAGACAGAAAATCAACCAACGTCGGAGAAACGATAGTCACATCCGCCCCAGCCTTTAGCAACGCTTCCACCTTTCGGCTTGCCACCTCACCGCCACCCACGACGAGAACGGGTTTATTAATTAAATCTAAGAACAGAGGAAAATATCGCATTTCAATCCATGATTACTCTAATTAGCTGTTGTAGACCATGCTACCAAAAATGGGGCAAGCTCATCACCCTGTTTCGGTATCACAAATAATTTTTGTTTGAATTTTTACTAAACTTCACCTTGCTCAGCTAATGACAGTTTTAATAACAACTTTTTATTCTTTTGTATTGTTCACTCTTCTATTGATTGTTCTGATGCACCAAATTGTCCATGAATTGCACTATTTACAAACAATTAACATTTCGTCATTCTAAATCTCAAGGCACTTTGTAAGTTCTCTCAAAACTTCATTTAAATTATATATTTGAGAATTAACAGATCCTTTCCTACGCTTATAACTGGTTGATCTATCGAATGCCGTTTCTTCGAAAATCAATCACGTAGGACGATAACTCTAACGAATTGGACACGTTATTTCAGGTCACTCCTGATTAAACATGGATCATACAGGAAGGATACAAATGGCAAATAAACTCACAGTTCTTGCTTCCGTCGTAGCGGCTTCTACTGCGATGATGGCAACATCAGCTCAAGCAGCAGACACTACTCTGGACAAAGTCACAAAACAAGGCTTTCTTACTTGTGGCGTAAGTACCGGTCTACCTGGTTTCTCTAACCCTAACTCAAAAGGCGAATGGGAAGGTATCGACGTAGAATATTGCCAAGCACTGGCTGCAGCCGTTCTTGGGGATAAAACGAAAGTTAAATATGTACCCCTAACCGCAAAAGAACGTTTCACTGCGCTTCAATCTGGTGAGATTGATGTGCTTTCCCGTAACACGACCTGGACTCTCCACCGTGACACTGCACTGGGCCTAAACTTCGTAGGTGTGAACTACTACGACGGTCAAGGCTTTATGGTGAAGAAGGAACTTGGTATATCAAGTGCTAAAGAGCTTGATGGTGCGTCGGTATGTGTTCAATCAGGTACAACAACCGAGCTAAACCTTGCAGATTATTTCCGCAACCAAGGCATGGCGTACAAACCAGTGGTATTCGACACAGCTGCGCAAACTTCGAAAGGTTTTGATGCGGGACGCTGTGACGTATTAACAACTGACCAATCTGGCCTTTATGCACTGCGTTTGAATTTGAAAGATCCGTCCTCTGCGGCCGTTCTTCCAGAAATCATCTCTAAAGAGCCACTAGGTCCAGTCGTTCGTCAAGGCGATGATCAATGGTTTAACATCGCTAAGTGGACATTGTCTGCGATGATTAACGCTGAAGAATACGGTATTAGTTCGAAGAATGCGGATGAAATGCTGAAGTCAACAGATCCAAACATCAAACGTATCCTCGGTGTTGATGGCCCTAAAGGCAAAGGTTTGGGTATTCGTGACGATTGGGGCTACCAAGTTATCAAACAAGTTGGTAATTATGGTGAAAGCTTCGAACGTACAGTCGGTGCTGGTTCGCCGTTAGAAATCTCTCGTGGCGTTAATGCGCTATGGAATGCAGGCGGCTTTATGTACGCGCCACCAATCCGATAGAAAGAGTTAATCAGGGCGGTTCATGCCGCCCTTTTTCTTGATTATATCTCACTGTATGAGTAAGGATCGCTCATTGGATGGCGAAAAGCGCTCGCTTGGTGGAACGGCTTTAAAGGTTCGTACGTCACCAGACATGGAGCGTTATTCTTTAGCCAGCAAGGACGAAACTTCGTTATACAGGCCGATATCTATAACTAAGGTTTGAGGTTATCGCTGTATGAAACCGACACAAGATGCATCGCCAAGTACGATGTCCAAACCAAGCGGAAGCAAGAGCCTGATTTATAATCCTGCCTTTCGTTCTGCTATTTTCCAGATCATTGCCATTGCTGCACTGGTATTTTTCTTTTACACGATTGTAAACAACGCTCTCAATAACTTAGATGCTCGTGGTATTGCAACGGGCTTCGGTTTTCTGAATCAAGAAGCCGGGTTTGGTATTGGGTTAACATTAATTGAATACGATGAAACGTACTCTTACGGTAGAACATTTATCATCGGCCTTCTTAATACGGCGTTAGTCTCCGTATTAGGTATTATTCTGGCTACTGTGATTGGCTTTACCATGGGGGTTGCCCGCCTTTCTTCTAACTGGTTAGTTAGTCGTTTAGCGGCAGTTTATATCGAAACTTTCCGAAATATCCCACTTCTTCTGCAAATATTCTTCTGGTATTTCGCTGTTCTTCAAGCATTACCCTCACCACGCCAAAGCTTAAGTCTTGGTGAAGCTATTTTCCTGAACGTTCGTGGCTTATATTTCCCTGCACCGACTATGGAACCTGGCAGTAGCTACGTTATTGCCGCGTTAATCTTCGGGGTAATCGCAAGCTTATTAATTAATGTATGGGCGAATAATAAGCAACGTCTCACTGGGCAACAAACCCCAATGGGAAGAATAGTTTTGGGTTTAGTTGTTGGCCTTCCATTGGTTGTGTACTTCCTTGCTGGTATGCCAATTTCACTGAATTATCCTGAACTAAAAGGGTTTAACTTCCGAGGTGGTATTAGCATTATTCCTGAACTGGCTGCGCTACTTTTGGCATTGAGTGTTTATACAGCTTCTTTCATTGCTGAGATTGTGCGCTCTGGTATTAATGCGGTTAGCCATGGTCAAACCGAAGCAGCGATGTCGCTAGGCTTACCACGCTCGAAAACTTTAAAGCTTGTTGTCATTCCTCAAGCGTTACGAATTATTATTCCACCTTTAACCAGTCAATATCTCAACCTCACCAAAAACTCATCGTTAGCGATGGCGATTGGTTACCCAGATCTTGTCTCTGTGTTTGCTGGTACTACCCTGAACCAAACGGGACAAGCGATTGAGATCATTGCGATGACGATGGGCGTGTACTTGACATTAAGTCTGATTACGTCTGCATTAATGAACTTGTATAACCGTAAAGTCGCGCTGGTGGAGAGATAATATGAGTACTCATCAATTTCAACCGGATCTCCCACCACCCGCCAATACTGTAGGCTTCGTTGGTTGGATGCGGAAAAATCTATTTAATGGCCCTGTCAATTCCATTGTTACTGTCATTCTTGCGTATATTGTCGTAACTGCAATATGGTATATCGTGGATTGGGCGTTTATTAACGCAGACTGGATTGGCTCAACGCGTGACGACTGTAGCAGAGATGGTGCTTGCTGGGTATTTATCAGCGTGCGCTGGGAGCAGTTCATGTATGGTTTTTATCCAGAGTCCGAACTATGGCGCCCTCGCCTGTTCTATATCACATTAGCCATATTTACTGTTTTACTCGCGTATGAGAAGACACCGAAACGGATGTGGATTTGGCTTTTCTTCGTAAACATCTACCCATTCATCATCGCTGGACTTTTATACGGTGGTGTCTTTGGACTAGAAGTGGTAGATACACACAAGTGGGGTGGACTACTCGTTACGCTCATTATTGCGCTAGTTGGTATCGTAGTTTCATTGCCAATTGGTGTGGTTCTTGCGCTTGGTAGACGTTCAGAGATGCCGATCATTCGCAGCATTTGTACCGTCTACATTGAAGTTTGGCGTGGCGTTCCTCTGATTACGGTTTTGTTCATGGCTTCGGTTATGCTTCCATTGTTTATGTCTGAAGGCTCAGAGACAGATAAACTGATTCGCGCCCTTATAGGTGTGGTTATGTTTGCCTCCGCTTACATGGCAGAAGTGGTACGCGGTGGTCTACAAGCCATTCCGAAAGGTCAATATGAAGCCGCTGATGCGCTTGGGTTAAGTTACTGGAAAAAGACTGGGCTGATTATCTTGCCACAGGCGCTAAAGATTACTATTCCTTCTATCGTGAACACCTTCATCGGTTTGTTTAAAGACACCAGTTTGGTACTCATCATTGGTATGTTTGACGTACTCGGTATAGGGCAAGCAGCAAACACCGACCCTGAATGGTTAGGCTTTGCTACAGAAAGTTATGTATTTGTCGCGTTAGTGTTTTGGGTATTTTGTTTTGGCATGTCACGCTATTCGATATGGCTTGAAAACAAACTTCATACCGGTCACAAACGATAACTCATCAAGATCAAGGACGTATTATGACGCAACAACAAGATTACATGATCCAATTGAAGGACATGAATAAATGGTATGGTGAGTTTCACGTACTAAAAAATATTAACCTCGACGTTAAGCGCGGCGAGAAAATCGTTATCTGTGGCCCATCTGGGTCGGGAAAATCAACGATGATTCGCTGTATTAACCGCCTTGAAGAGCACCAAGCAGGCAGCATTTACGTCTCTGGTACGGAATTAACTGAAGACTTAAAGAACATTGAAGCAGTACGCCGAGAAGTGGGCATGTGCTTTCAACACTTTAATCTCTTCCCTCATTTAACCGTACTGGAAAACTGTACGCTCGCGCCTATCTGGGTGAAGAAGATGCCAAAAGATGAGGCAGAAGCGGTTGCGATGAAATATCTGGAACGTGTAAAAATTCCAGACCAAGCGGAGAAGTATCCCGGTCAGCTGTCTGGTGGCCAGCAACAACGTGTGGCGATTGCTCGCTCTTTGTGTATGAACCCTAAAGTCATGCTTTTTGATGAGCCAACATCTGCACTCGACCCGGAAATGGTTCGCGAAGTACTGGATGTAATGGTCGAACTCGCCGAGGAAGGCATGACTATGCTATGTGTGACACATGAAATGGGCTTTGCTAAAGAGGTTGCCGATCGCGTGATATTCATGGACGCAGGAGAGATCATCGAAGAAAACAACCCGGTCGACTTCTTTGAGAATCCTCAATCGGATAGGACCCAAAACTTCCTAGCGCAAATCTTACACCACTAAGATTTAGCCGAATCGACATAAAAAAGCACTGGTTTCTATGAAGCCAGTGCTTTTTGTTACTAAATTCAAAAATCTGTGTAAGAATCAACATAGCTATGCTAGGCAGTAATATTGTGTTACAAGTTGCCAAATACATAACATCTTATTTCTATTATTATTTTATCTAAGTTACGTATGGTTAGGGCTTGATTTTTTGAACTTTCAATCCCATAAATGTACTTAAAAGAAAGTCTCTTATCGAGGAAGATTATGAACAGTCCAATGTTTACCCGCACTTCAACTCAAGAAAGTGCTCTACAAACGAACAAAGTATTGCGTAATACTTACGCTCTACTTTCAATGACACTTTTATGGTCGGCAGTCGTTGCTGGCGTTGCAATGGCATTTAACCTTCCACATCCAGGTATCATCCTAATGCTGGTTGGTTTCTACGGCCTATTATTCTTAACAGAAAAAAACCGTAACAACAGTCTTGGCCTTGTGTTTACGTTCCTATTTACTGGCTTCTTAGGTTACACCGTTGGCCCTATTCTAAACATGTACATCGGTGCAGGCATGGGCGATATCGTATTAACCGCACTCGGTGGTACGGCACTATCTTTCATGGCAGCATCGGCATACGCACTAACAACGAAACGTGACCTATCGATGATGGGTGGCTTAATGCTATCACTATTTGTTGTGCTGGTTGTGGGCATGATTGCAAGCTTCTTTATTCAATCAACCCTGTTACACTTGGCGTTGAGCAGCTTGTTTATCATTTTCTCTACTATGGCGATCCTGATGACAACACAAAGCATTATTCGTGGCGGTGAAACAAACTATATCTCTGCGACAGTAACTTTGTATGTATCAATCTACAACATCTTCATCAGCCTACTAAGCATTCTAGGTATTATGAACGACGATTAATCGTTTCTCGTTAAGTAGAATCAAAAAGCCCGAAGGTAATTCCTTCGGGCTTTTTCTTTGTGTGCAATTCAGTGTATTACGCCTGCTCTACTGACAACTCGATAACTTCGTCAGCTTCTGGGTTTTCTCTAAAGCGTCTCACTTTGATCGTTTCCTCTCCTAACATGATTTGCTTGGCGATTCGGTGCATACCGTCAAAAACACGATAGTCACTGGTTAAGATTACCGGATACGACAAATCAGCATTGTTGATTCGTTGGCAATGTTTTGCAATTTCGCGGCAGGTTGGCTGTGGCCCTTCATGACTAAACCAAGTCACTTCATTTGGGCCTTTTATATCATCAATCGCAATTTCTTCTACAGGTAAGGATTCTGCAAGTTGCCAAATTCGCTCGATGGACCAAGTGGATTTTACATTGTCATTAATCTCAATGTAACGTTGTTTCGACATGACTAACTCCTTGTCATCATTGTTGTTTCTAACCTGAATACAGGCTTTTCATCAATCAAAGAGAATATCGGTCTATGAAAACAAACACAACGTTGTCAGCTATTCATTCACCCATAAAATCCCATAATCAGACAAGTAGCCAAGAAAAAACCAAAACAAAAATGAATAAGCCTGGATATCCATGCAATTTTGTTGGTACTCACCCCGTAAAGTTTCTAACAAACTGAATAGTTTCCTATTTATTTGAATAAAAGAGCATTTATATCAAAGTGCCTAGCTCAGTCAAAAACACTCACCATTTTGTACGCTTTTGATTCGCTCGATACGACTTCGAGATTCTTTTGTTGAGAACATTCTCGGCTGTCGCTAATCTATAAACATCCATGTTTACTTAACGGATAAAACGTTATGTTCGTTTACAACGGCAAAGAAATTGAAACGGATGCTCAAGGCTACTTATTGGATCATACTCAATGGGAAGAAGGTATGATTGAGCTTTTAGCAAAAGAAGAAGACATCGAGCTTACGGATGCTCATTTGGAAGTTGTGCATTTTGTGCGAGACTTTTATGAAGAGTTTAATACCTCCCCAGCAGTGCGTATGCTTGTGAAAGCGATGGAAAAAGCGCACGGCCCGGAAAAAGGTAACAGTAAGTATCTATTCAAGCTGTTTAAAAAGGGACCAGCCAAACAAGCAACCAAATTAGCCGGCCTACCAAAGCCAGCTAAATGCTTGTAGATTCATAAAATTTTAAAACCGCGTAACGGCTTATACGACGCAGGCTCCTGCATCACATGCTCTACTGTTGCCGTTCGCGGTCCTTCTTGTAACCATTCCGAAAACGCAACTATTTGCGCGTCTGTTCCACACGCCATCACTTCAACATCACCATTGTTTAGGTTCTTCGCATAACCTGTTAACCCTAGCTTCAATCCTTGATGGGAAGTATGGTAACGAAAGCCGACGCCTTGAACGTGACCTTTTACTATAAATCTCTCACACTTTACGTTCATCTTTGTACCGCTTCTTTTTACTGAGTGATATATTCTTTGCGTCTATTCACCCCACTAAGGATAGTGGGTTTTTGCACGGTTATTATAATTATGAAAGAAATTCCATTCCGCTGGATTGATAAGTATCTCATTCACTTAAAGATTCAAGAAAAGTTCTATTTGCTCTTCGTTCTCCCTCTTCTTGCTTTAGTCATTCTCACACTCGTCCTTAATAGCGCGGCTAATACACTGATCTCAAATATGTACCAAGAAGAGCTCATGCTTATGAAAGGTCTGATAGAGGCAGGCAACCTTTCTCAATCTCAAGTAGCAAGCCTCATAGCGGGTTCAGAAACCGTTTCTATTGGCTCAGGGCCGCAATCCGTGTCAGTTTTAAATGGTGCGTACAGCTTGGTTGCAAACCATGAACTTTCTTTATGGACTGCCCTATCAACGACTCAAGTGAGCATCATCTGTGTGAGCTTGTTTATTCTCGCTCTTGGCGTTTACTACATCATGACGTTTATTGGCGGCGCGATGTTCACGATGAACAAAGCATTAAACACTCTTGCTGGTGGCGACCTAACTGCGAGAATGAACTTCTTCCCTGTTCGCGACGAGTTTAGTGAAATTGCTATTACGATAGACAAAGTTGCAGAACGAGAGCAACAAATGGTGCTGTCGATTCAAGAGTCTGTGGCTTTAATGCAACAAATTAGCTCAGATCTGAATCAATCGATTCATCACAGTTCAGATATTTCAGCGACTCAGCAGGAACACCTCAACTCTCTTGCGAGTGCAACTGAACAGATGGCATCAACGATTCGAGAAGTCGCGACACTAGCTCACGATTCAAGCACGCAAACCGATGATGCACGTAACGTGGCTCAGTCTGGACAAGTGAAAGTTGAGAATACGCTTCACTCGATTTCGAACCTTTCTAATGAGATTCAATCTGCGTCTCAAGCCGTTGCCGAGTTAGATGCCAATGCAGCACAAATTGATGAAGTAGTGACAACAATCAATGGGATCTCCGAGCAAACCAACCTACTTGCTCTGAACGCGGCTATTGAAGCTGCACGTGCTGGAGAACAAGGTCGTGGATTTGCGGTCGTTGCGGATGAGGTTCGCGCTCTTGCGGGACGCACTCAGCAAGCGACAGTTGAAATCCAAACGATGATTGAATCATTACAGCGTAACAGCCAGTCGCTTACTAAGCTGATGGAAGTGACAGTTAATAATGCAAATGAGGGACAAAACCTCATGACGGAAGTGAATCACGAAATCGGCTCTTTGGCAGATAAAAATCAAACTATCTCCGACAGTAGCATTCAAATTGCAACAGCAGCTGAAGAGCAAGGTGTAGTCGCGGACAATATCGCCTCAAGCGTTGAAGAAATTCGAGTTCAAGCAGATAACGTGTGCAATATGATAAGCACGACTTCACAAAACGTTGATCAACTGCGTAAGCAAAGCGACACAATGGAAGCACTACTTACTGGACTTAAAGCATAGCAACGGAATCTGTTACAGCAAATTCAAATAAAAGGGTCACTTTAGTGACCTTTTTTGTATTTAAAAGTCACTACAATGTACTGGATTGCCGAGGTATATTGCTTTTACCATTCACATCCCGGACAATACGCCCCTTTCAAAATTCAACAAGAGCTAATGAAATGACAGCTGCTATCTATTTGGTTAAAGGTCGTGAGAAATCGGTCAAGCGCAAGCACCCTTGGATCTTCTCTCGAGGCATCAACAAAGTTGAGGGCGAACCTGCTCTTGGTGAAACGGTTGATGTATTCACTCACGACGGTAAATGGCTAGCTAAAGCGGCATATTCGCCAGCTTCACAAATTCGTGCTCGTATTTGGAGTTTTGATAAAGAAGAAATCGACACCGCGTTTTTCGTTAAACGACTTAAAGACGCACAACTTCTTCGTGAAGACATTATCGAACGTGATGGCCTTACGGGTTATCGCCTTATCGCAGCAGAGTCTGACGGCTTACCAGGCGTTACGATCGACCGTTACCAAAATTTCTTTGTGTGCCAACTTCTCAGTGCTGGCGCAGAACACAATAAGCAGGCTATTGTTGACGCTCTGGTTGAGTGCTTCCCTGATTGTAATGTGTACGAGCGCTCTGACGTGGCCGTTCGTAAAAAAGAAGGTTTAAAAGAGATCACGGGCGTCTTGCACGGCGAAGAGCCACCTAAATCGGTCGTCATCGAAGAAAATGGCGTAAAGATTAGTGTAGATATCGTTGGCGGACACAAAACAGGTTTCTACCTAGATCAACGTGATAGTCGCCAGCAAGCGATGAAATATATGAAAGGCAAAGAAGTTCTTAACTGCTTCTCTTACACAGGTGGCTTCGGACTTTACGCTCTAAAAGGTGATGCAAAGCGTGTGATTAACGCTGACGTGTCGCAACCTGCTTTAGATACCGCAAAATTCAACGCAGAGCTAAACGAGTTTGATATTTCGAAGAAGCGTGCCGTGTTCCTAAATGCAGACGTGTTTAAGCTGCTTCGTGAGTATCGTGATCAAGGAACTCAGTTCGATGTTGTGATCATGGACCCACCGAAGTTCGCAGAGGGCAAAGCACAACTAAACGGCGCATGTCGTGGTTACAAAGACATCAACATGCTAGCAATGCAAATTCTAAAACCGGGCGGCACGCTACTAACCTACTCGTGCTCTGGCTTGATGGATCAAGTTCTGTTCCAGAAAATCATCGCTGATGCAGCCGTAGATGCTAACCGCCAAGTAAAGTTTGTGGAGCGTTTTGAACAAGCCGCTGACCACCCAACCGATACCGCATATCCAGAAGGTTTCTACTTAAAAGGTTTTGCATGTAAAGTGCTTTAATTATTGCCTGAACTTACTGCATTACTAAATGAAAAACGGAGCTTTCGCTCCGTTTTTCATTTTGAATCATTTACTCTCGTAATTGTTCAAGATTAGAAATCAAACTATTGGCAATATCAGAAGCAGAAGCTCCGTCAAAATTAACCTCCAACTGTTGTCCATCTTTATTTATGGTCAGAGTTGAGTTACCTCCACTTTCAGTCACCGCCACCGTGATATCATCCACGCTTCCGTGATAATCGCCCGAGCCGAGATCATCAAGTAATGTGGAAATATCAGTACCACTCATATCATCAAATACATCGGTAAAATCGAGCTGATCCCCGTCACTGAAATCCGTCACGGTGTCAGTTGCGGATTGCATCTCTGTCCACTTGAAGATGTCATCACCTCCGCCACCAGTCAAAATATCATTACCTAGACCACCAATTAGAATATCATTACCATCGGTGCCTACAAGAACATCATCTTGGTCTGTTCCTATGATGATATTAGGCTCTTGCTGTAACGAAGCAGTCTGTGTACCGAAAGCGGTCACTGTTTCAAAAGAGACATTGTTAAAATCAATATCAACGGTTGCAGTGGTATCGCTTTCTAAACCATCTGAGTCAATCGCTTTGTAATCAAACGAGTCGTTTACATTATTAAAACTTGTAATCTGAGTACCAACTAGAGTAAAGCTGGCTTTATCACTTGAACTGTCTGTTTCAGGGAACAAGCGAATCTCATCAAAACTGCCATTACTTAGCGATACGTCAGCGTAACCTTCTTGATTACCAGTAAATACGATGTCACTGGTGTGTATGGTTTGTATATCAACAAGAGTATCGCCCATATAAAAGTATGCTTGAATCCAAGCGCCGCCACTGTTAAACCTATCATTCAAGCTTGCTAGGTTTAACCTTGCTTCTTTAGCTTCAAGCCCTTCGTCTAATTCAATGGCAATGAACTCACTCGTACTAATTTCATCCCCTTGGCCAGTTTCGCCCGGAGACACTACGACTAAACCTACCTGCTGAGCGGCAAAGTCAACCTTGATTTGAGCATTATTGACAAAGTCACCATTACCATCAATGGTTCCTCCAAAGAAACTTAAACCGTTAACATCGACTGAATCGGCAATGAAGTCTTTAGAAAATTCATCGAGTAAATCTTGGGAATCAAAGCTTTGCTCATCAAAGAAGTCTTCCGTTAGTGCATATCTGACTTCCGTAGTTTCTGGAATCACATCACCAATGTCCAATATGACTTCATTGTTCTGATCATCCAAGTAATAGAGATAGCCATAGTCTGGAAGCGTCGTGACACAGATGCTCGTTTCTTTATCATCTTGAAGATCAAAGTCATCTTCAAAGTCTTGCGCATGTGGTGCAAAGTCAATTAAAGCGTCTCCTCCCACACTAAGGTCAACCGAAATGCCAAAGTCTTCTACTGTCGGAGGTGTATTGTCATCATCAATAATAGTACCAAGGCCTGACGCTGCAGGTGATTGCCCTTGAATCGAACCAGTTAAAACAAAGTTTTCTGAAGATTCATAAATCTGGTCTTCAACAGTGTTTACCGTAACACTAAAGTTAGTATCACTCGCAGGTACCGAGACATCAAACGTTCCATCAGGGTTTACCGCAATAACTTCCGTCGTGTTATCAGCATAAGTAATGGTCACACTCGTAGCGTTAAAATCATCTCCAGCGACAGCGGTTCCGTCTAAGAGAGACATACTAACCATAATCGCAACCGCACTTGCATTACTCAGTGTAACGTTAAATTTCGCATCGTTACCTTCCACCACTTGAATATCCGTAATTTCAGTGACAGTTGGTATGTCTGCATCATCGTTAATCGTTACGGTACCGACCGCAGCAGTTGTTTGCACAGTAGTGGCACCGGATAATGTAAAGTTCTCATCACCCTCATAAATATCATCGTTTAACGTCACCATAGTAACGCTAAATGTTGTGTCTAAAGCTGGTACAATGACATCAAACGTACCATCTGGGTTCACTGAAATAACGTCGGTACTACTATCAGCGTAGGTAACGGTTACTGTCGTATTTGTATAATCCGAACCTCCTTCAGCTGTCCCATTTGCTAATGTCATATTAACAACGGTGTTTGTGGTACTTGCATTGCTTAAAGTGACTTCAAGCGTTGCCAGCTCACCTTCACTAACTATGGCATCCGTAATCGCTGCTACAGTCGGGCGGTCATCATCAGGATCTGGTCCTGGGCCACTACCATCATCAACAATAGTACCGGTACCAATCACAGAGCCAACTTGGTTATCAGTGTTACCTGATAACGTAAAGGTTTCAGGTCCTTCGAATAAGTCATCATCTGTTGTACTTACAGAAACACTATAAGTCTTATCATTTGCGGGCACATCGACAATAAAGCTGCCATCTGGATTTACCGTAACGACTTCTATGCCGCCACTCTCATAAGTAATTGTTACTGAAGTATCGGTGTAATCCACACCGCCTTCTGCTGATCCGTCAGTCAGCATCATATTGACAGTGGTGTTGGTGGTGCTTTCATTACTCAACGTTACATCTAGTGTTGCAATATCACCTTCGTTTACCGTTGTAGAGGTAATCGCTGCAACTGTTGGGCGATCGTCATCTGGATCAGGTCCTGGCCCCGAACCATCATCAAGAAGAGTCCCTGTACCCATTGCAGATGTAATTTGAGTGGCAGTTTTACCCGAGAGTGTTAAAGTCTCTGCGCCTTCGAATAGGTCATCATCAATAGTATTGACTGTGACGCTGAATGAGACGTCGTTCGCGGGAACTGAAACATCAAATGTTCCGTTTGCGTTGACAGTAATGACATCTGTTGAGTTATCCGCATAGGTAACTGTAACCGATGTATTGATGTAGTCTATGCCCCCCTCTGCGCTACCATCAGCGAGCACCATATTGACCAAACTTTCACTATCACTAGGGTTACTTAAAGTAACATCAAAAATGATAGGTTCACCTTCATTAACCACTTCACTAGAAATAGAGGCAACGCTGACTGTATCGTTATCAAGAATCGTTACCGTGCCTGTAACCGGAATTGTTTGTATCTCGGTCTGTCCAATTAATGTGAAATTTTCATCGCTTTCGAACAGCTCATCGTCGGTGGTACTTATCACAACGTCAAAGGTAATATCACCAGCTGGTACGGACACATTAAATGTACCATCAGGGTTCACAGGGATAACGTCTGATGAACTATCTGCATAGGTAACAGTAACAGACGATTTGGTGTAATCTACCCCTCCCTCTGCTGTGCCATCATTAAGTGTCAGATTAACGAGAGTATCCGTAGTGCTTAGGTTACTCAAAGTGACAACCAACGTAGCAGACTCACCTTCGTTTACGGTTGTATCACTAATTGCCGCAACAACCGGACGGTCATCGTCCGGATCAGGGCCCGGGCCACTGCCATCATCCACAATCGTTGCTGTGCCCGTATCACTGCCTTGCACTGCCCCAATGCCAGTCACCGTCACGCTGAAATCTTCTGGGCCTTCATAAACGGCGTCATCAATGGAAGCGATACGCACATCAAATTCGGTTTGCTCGGCTGGCACGGTCACCACGCCATCATTTGGTACTGCAACCCAACCGCTTCCGGTGTTGTATTCTAAGGTACCTAAGTCACCGGCTTCGGTATCGCCAAGATTAAGACCCAGTTCCACCTGCGTTTCCGCTTCAGACGCGTTCGATAAGGTGACTTTGAAGTTAGCTGTTTCACCTTCATTAATGGTGCCAGCATCCGTAATAGTCACACTTGGGCGGTCATCGTCCGGATCTGGACCCGGACCACTGCCGTCATCCACTATCGTTGCCGTACCCGTATCGCTGCCTTGCACCGCGCCAATGCCAGTTACTGTCACACTGAAATCTTCAGGACCTTCATAAACGGCATCATCAATAGAAGCAATGCGCACATCAAATTCGGTTTGCTCGGCTGGCACCGTCACCACGCCATCGTTTGGCACTGTGACCCAACCGCTTCCCGTGTTGTATTCTAGGGTGCCCAAATCTCCAACTTCGGTATCGCCAAGATTAAGACCCAGTTCCACCTGCGTTTCCGCTTCAGACGCGTTCGATAACGAGACTGTGAAGTTCGCTGTCTCACCCTCATTAATGGTGCCAGCATCGGTAATAGTCACACTTGGACGGTCATCATCCGGATCAGGGCCCGGACCACTGCCATCATCCACTATCGTTGCCGTTCCCGTATCGCTGCCTTGCACCGCGCCAATGCCAGTTACTGTCACACTGAAATCTTCAGGGCCTTCATAAACGGTGTCATCAATGGAAGCGATGCGCACATCAAATTCGGTTTGCCCGGCTGGCACCGTCACCACGCCATCGTTTGGCACTGCGACCCAACCACTTCCGGTGTTGTATTCTAAGGTACCTAAGTCACCGGCTTCGGTATCGCCGAGATTAAGATCCAACTCCACTTGCGTTTCCGCTTCAGACGCGTTCGACAGCGTCACTTTGAAGTTAGCTGTTTCACCTTCATTAATGATGCCAGCATCAGAGATGGTCACATTCGGACGGTCATCATCCGGATCGGGGCCAGGACCACTGCCGTCATCCACTATCGTCGCCGTCCCCGTATCACTGCCTTGCACTGCCCCAATGCCAGTCACCGTCACGCTGAAATCTTCTGGGCCTTCGTACACCGCGTCATCAATAGAAGCGATGCGCACATCAAACTCGGTTTGCTCTGCTGGCACCGTCACCACGCCATCGTTTGGCACTGTGACCCAACCGCTTCCCGTGTTGTATTCTAGGGTGCCCAAATCTCCAACTTCGGTATCGCCAAGATTAAGGCCCAACTCCACTTGCGTTTCCGCTTCAGACGCGTTCGATAAGGTGACTGTGAAGTTCGCTGTCTCACCCTCATTAATGGTGCCAGCATCCGTAATAGTCACACTTGGACGGTCATCATCAGGATCAGGCCCTGGACCACTGCCGTCATCCACTATCGTTGCCGTACCCGTATCGCTGCCTTGTACCGCCCCAATACCAGTTACTGTCACACTGAAATCTTCAGGGCCTTCATAAACGGCATCATCAATAGAAGCAATGCGCACATCAAACTCGGTTTGCCCTGCTGGCACCGTCACCACGCCATCGTTTGGCACTGCAACCCAACCACTTCCCGTGTTGTATTCTAAGGTGCCCAAGTCACCGGCTTCGGTGTCACCTAAGTTGAGGCCAAGCTCGACTTGAACTGTAGACTCGGAGGCGTTCGACAACGTCACTTTGAAATTCGCTGTCTCACCCTCATTAATGGTGCCAGCATCCGTAATAGTCACACTTGGGCGGTCATCGTCCGGATCAGGGCCCGGACCACTGCCGTCATCCACTATCGTCGCCGTACCGGTATCGCTGCCTTGCACTGCCCCAATGCCAGTTACTGTCACACTGAAATCTTCAGGGCCTTCATAAACGGCATCATCAATAGAAGCAATGCGCACATCAAACTCGGTTTGCCCTGCTCGCACCGTCACCACACCATCATTTGGTACTGCAACCCAACCGCTTCCCGTGTTGTATTCTAAGGTGCCCAAGTCACCGGCTTCGGTGTCACCTAAGTTGAGGCCAAGCTCGAGTTGAACTGTAGACTCGGAGGCGTTCGACAACGTCACTTTGAAATTCGCTGTCTCACCCTCATTGATGGTGCCAGCATCGGTAATAGTCACATTCGGGCGGTCATCATCCGGATCGGGGCCTGGACCACTGCCGTCATCCACTATCGTTGCCGTACCGGTATCGCTGCCTTGCACTGCCCCAATGCCAGTCACCGTCACGCTGAAATCTTCTGGGCCTTCGTACACCGCGTCATCAATGGAAGCGATACGCACATCAAATTCGGTTTGCCCGGCTGGCACCGTCACCACACCATCATTTGGCACTGCAACCCAGCCACTTCCCGTGTTGTATTCTAAGAGACCTAAGTCACCGGCTTCGGTGTCACCTAAGTTGAGAGTCAGTTCAACCTCAACATCTATAGCTGATGGATTAGATAACGACACTTTAAAGCTAGCCGTTTCACCCTCATTAACTATCCCTGCATCGCTCATCGTTACCGTTGGGCGATCATCATCAGGACTTAAACCTGGCCCACTACCATCATCAACAATGGTTGCCACCCCGGTTGCAGGTGTATTTTGTTCTTCTGTTGTGCCAGAAAGCGTAAACGTTTCTGGGCCTTCGAATATAGAGTCATCTATAGAGTCGAGAGAAACCGTAAACCCGCTTTCACCTAATGGGACCGAGACTGTAAAAGTACCGTTATCATCAACCAAGATTTCTTCCGTTGTACCATCAGAAAATGTTATGAGAACACGCTCATTAACGTAGTCACTTCCGCTCTCGTCAGTTGAACCGCCAGTTGCGGTGCCATCAAGTAGCGACAAAGTGACATCAGTATTGTCTTCTGTTGCTTGGTTTAAAGTAATATCGAATACAACCTGATCACCTTCGTTGATAGTCGGGCTGGATATTTCCTGAACAATTATCGTTGCAGGAATGGGGGTTGCTGTTGGTTCTGGTGGTTGTATTTGGAGAATATCGAGTAGCGTCTCTACTTGAGTACTTGAAAATCCTGTTCCGTCAGTTCCCACTGTCTCAAAATTGGTACTAGCGAGTAATTCAGCACCTGTGCGATCTATAGCTCCCGTATTCTGTGGGCTAGACCCGTTTCCTTCACCTGCAGCAGGTTCAAACTCTTCACCCAGCTCTGTCGGGTCTTCCCCACTCGCAATTGCTTCAATTAACGCAGTGATATCATCAGTTACATTTATCGAACTTCCTTGTGGTGTCACCTGCTCGATAACAAGTTCAGAAGTATCTGATACTTCATCGATTATTAACTCTCCTGGTTGAGGTAGTTGACCCTGACCTAAAGTCCTAATCTCCCCGTCCAACCCGATAACGACAATGTTGCCTGCCAATGAGCTAAAAGTTACACGTTCCATATCTACCTCGCCCCACTTCAAACCAAGTCAAAAGTTTGTCACCCCTACATTTACGTCTATAGTTTAGTCAAAATCATCATATTTTCGTTGTATGTGTAGCTTGTAGGACGTTTGATAACTCTAGGGGCAGAGTTACAAAAAAGCGCAGAGTGACACAGGCCGTGAAACGCTATGATATTAAGAATTCAAGCTTTTCTCCGAGCTAAACTTGCTATGTTGCTAAGCAACATTCGACATATGTGCTAAGGTTTTAAAAGGCGAAATCTTGGATTTTTGAAACAAAAGCTTTGTTTTAACAGTAGGTTGATAAATCCCTTACTCAAGCACTGTTATTTATGATGTTTCGTCTCAGTAATGAGATGAAATAGCAAAAAGCAACACGAATTTTTAGGAGAAATACCGTGAAATGGAACCGACTAAATATTGCTTGCTGCTGTAGTTTAATGGTGTCTATACCCGTTTTCGGTCAAACTTTAGAGCAAGCCGTGGCATTGACGTTAAAAAACAACCCTGACATTAAGAGTGCATTTAATGAATTTACGAGCCGAAAATACGTAAATGAAGCATCTTCGGGTGCTTACTTACCCTCTATTGATCTAGATGCGGGTATTGGGTATGAAGGATTAGACCCTTCTGACGAGGTGGGACGTGGAGATACAGATTACACTCGAAAAGAAGCATCGGTGACACTAACCCAACTTATCTGGGACGGCAGTGCGACTCTTAATGATATAGACCGAACCGCAGCGGATGCTGAATCAGTAAGATTTCAACTTTTGGCCGACGCATCGGATAAAGCACTTGAAGTCACCAAAGTGTATCTAGATGCTGTAAAAGCTTACGAAATACTCAAGCTGTCTGAAAACAACCTGGCTGTTCACAAAGATATCTACGATGACATTAAAAAACGAGTCAACTCGGGTATCGGCTCTACCGCTGACTTAACGCAAGTAGAAGCACGTTTGGCAAAAGCACACGGCAACTTAGCCGCTGCTCAAAATAACCTGTATGACTCTCACACGATGTTCACTCGTTTAGTCGGTCAAACACCGCAAGGGCTAATCTTTCCGAGAGCGGACCAAAACTTTATTCCTTACACAATTGATGAAGCGGTAGGCTTGGCATTTGAACTGCACCCCGTTATTCAAGTCGCACTCGCAGACGTAGACTCGGCTAAGTTTCAATACAAACAGTCTAAAGGTGTTAACTACCCAACCATTTCCATTGAAGCTTCGCAAACATGGCGTGACGACGCTGATGGTTTAAAAGGTCGCAGTGATGAGACACTTGCCATGCTGCGCCTACGCTACAACCTATTCAATGGCGGCAGTGATGCAGCGAACTCGGAAAACTTCGCCTACCAGCTAAATAAAGCAAAAGACTTGCGTGAAGGTGCCTATCGCAATGTTGAAGAAGGGTTAAGACTTTCTTGGAGTGCGCTTGATTTAACATTACAACAAAAAGAGTTTCTATCAGATCATGTAGACTCTGCGTCTGAGACCGTAATTGCTTACGAGAAGCAATATCGCATCGGTAAACGAACACTGCTTGATCTATTGAACACTGAAAACGAGCTCTTTGAGGCGCGTAAAGACTACTTAGATTCTAAATACGCAGAGCAGTACGCCAAATATCGAGTGATGAACGCAACAGGTCAACTGTTGAGTGCATTAAGGGTCGAAATGCCTAAAGAATGGCTAGAAGAAGTGGAGTATTAATTATGAAACACATAACTCTTATTGCACTCTCATTGATGATTTCGGCATGCAGTTCATCCGATAAAGGCGATGAGTATGATTACATCGATACGCCAATTGCCGATCAGTGGGCTGATCATATAGATGATGACTCAGACGGTGTTATTAACGAGCGCGATTTGTGTCCGGGTACTCCTTTAGGAGCCGAGATAGATAACGATGGCTGCGGTTCGTATGTCGACTCCTCACAAGAAATGCAAATTCGAGTCCTATTTGCGAACGATTCCGATGTTATAAACCCTATCTTTACGCAACAAATTCGTGAGCTGTCCGATTTCTTGAAAGAGTACCCAAATACGTCTATCGAGATTCAGGGCTATGCTAGTCGCACTGGTACTGCAGAACACAATCTCGACTTATCCAAGCGCCGGGCTGAGAACGTTAGAAAAGAACTCATGATGAATGGTATTAGTGGGGATAGAGTTACCATTGTGGGCTATGGAGACACAGTGCTTGCAACACAAGGCACCGACCAAGTGAGTCACGCACTAAACCGTCGAGTAACCGCAACAGTGATTGGTCACAAGGGTGAAGTTAAGAAAGAATGGACTGTTTTCACTACACTTCCAAAAAGCTAACACAACCATAAACAGAACGTAAAAATAAAAGGTCTAGCAAATTGCTAGACCTTTTTTGATTTTCAATTTTACCTAAATGGGAACGCCACTACATATCTTTGTATTGCGCCTCTAAACTTGCAATCAAGCTTTGAGTCACATCATCAACACTTGCACCGTCAAAATGGATGTCTAATGTCGAGCTACCTTTTGTAATACTCAGGTTTGCCTCAGAGCTGCCATCTGGTGCCACTTCTACGTGATACTCTCCGACATCACCGGTATGATCACCTGATTGAAGATCATTAAGAAGCTCTCCAATTTCATCTTTAGATAAGTCATCAAAGAGATCAGAGAAGTCTAGAGTGTCTTCATCTTTATTGAAGTCAGTGACAGTGTCGCGTTCATTGGACACATCAATCCATTTAAAGATGTCTTCACCGTCCCCCCCTGTCAAAATATCATTGCCGAAACCACCAATTAAAATATCATTATCTGCACCACCGAACAGCTTGTCGTCACCGCCTTGTCCAAACAAAATATCATCTCCTGAACCACCAGAGATGATATCTGCCTGGTCGTAATAACGAGACTGTTCAAATTCTGCTTGGTTTTCAGTAATGTAGTGATGAACTTCTTCTTTGGTAACCAACGAAACATCCTTACCTAGTTGAGAAGCTACGTAGTTTTGCAGCGCGGAAACTCCTTGCTCACCATCGACGTCGAAACGCATGGCATCACCAAAAATAATGTCATTTCCATCAAGGCTGTTAATCTCATCTTTGCCTTGCATCAATGAAACTTCCTTACCAAGGATCACTTCTGCTAGTTGGTTTACATCTATGTTAGCTCTTACTACACCATCAGAGTCGAAGTTTTCTAACGAATCTTCATCTAAGTAGCGACCAAGACCTATCGAACGAACCTCACTAAATTCAGCCAATGCTTGATATGCGTTATTCGCTTGAGATAGAACATTATTTCCATAATCATCATAGACATATGAGTTAAGCATTCTCCCCACCTGTTCACCAGTAGAGAGCGAATACACCGCCCCGCGAAAATCTATGACTGTTTTATTGTTGTATGTGACTGTATCACCAAACCTGTAATCACTTGGCAAGACATCCGCTAGCGTCACTAACTTTTGTTCTGACACGCCAAGTACGACACCCTCCCAACCACTAAACCAACTCGTATTGTTATCCGTAGCTTGGTTTGGTTGACCATCAGATATGAAATAACTTAGGTTTGTTGCGCCACTATCGGCATTAGCAAACCAGTCTAGTGCAGATTGGAACCCGGCTTCATAATTTGTATTACCATCACCGATTTGTAAAATTGCATCCAATGTAGACTCTATTTGCGATGTTGCGTTGTCAGCACTCAAATCTAATTCAAGTACCTGAGAGCTCCCAGTAGCAAATGTGGTCAATAAAACGTTCACTTTGCCCGAATGAGGGCCACTAGCACTTTCGGTAAGAGTATTCAGCACTGTTTTTAGCTCACCTAGCGCTAGACCAACGTCGTAACCCATGCTGCCTGATGTATCGAGCATAAAAGCAATGTTGTAGTCCTGCCCCTCGACAATCTGTAATCCTTGAACATCGCCAACAATCACATCATTGCTATCAGATCCAGCTATCTTGTTATCACCATGCGTACCGGAAACAAAATCATAATCTCGAACTGAAACAGAAGCCGTGTCCGTTCCCATTTGAGTATTGTTATTAACTTCAACACTTCCTGCCGTCGCTGTTACATCAAAATCTAACGAACCATTGTAATCGGCTGGTACAGTAATCGTACCGCTTAGTTGATGACTGGTTTGATTTGGTGCACTTGAAAGGTCAACCGTGTAAGAACCATCGCTGTTTTCAGTAACCGTTTTGCCATTCACCTCTAATGTTAGCCCTGAAGGAATTCCCGTTAAGGTGACGCTATCGTTAATGAATGACTCACTGCCATCCACATCGATAAGATCAAGGTTCAGCTCAAAAGAGACTTGCTGCTCTGTAAGTACAACATACTCTCCTGTGTTGTTATTTAGCTTGATAATGGCATCTTGGAAGATAAGTTGTTCAATTTCATAAAGGTGGTCACCCGACTCTTTATGAGTGCTCGAAACAACATCTTTTGTATCAATAAATCGGCTATCTTCGACAATCCAATACGGGACCTCTGAGTGGTCAGATGCAGGGTAATAGTTGAAGTTGTAATCAGACAACTTGCCAGAGTAAACAACTGTGTCCGTCTCCGCTTGATCATCTAATGAACCAATACCGCCATAGATAGAATCATTACCTCCTCCAGTCACAAAGATATCACTGCCTTGAGCATCAACGTTCGCACCTGCTTGTTGATCTCCGACAAAGCTCAGTGGCGATTCAGTGTCACCGCTTAGCATTAAGTCATTACCAACATGTCCGTTATTAAACGTTTGTGTCACCACATGTTCAAAGTCAAGCCCTGGTAAATTACTTGCCTCAAGCAGATCTTTAAGTTCTTCGTCTGTAGACCAGCTTCCGCCTAGTGTCACAGGTACAGACGTTACTGGACCGAAAGTAAGGTCAATCTTAATTGGGTCCGCGACAGGCTCTATGTCGATACTCAACGTACCTGAAGCAGAAGAATTGCCATCACTAACAGTGAAATGAATCTGCTCGTAAGTATCCAAGCCGTTCCCAACACCGTCTTTATCGAAAACATTTGCACCAGATTCATGTTCAGCAGGAACATAACGAACAAGACCATTTTCGATATCAGAAGCGAGCACACTTCCAGAAACCACTTCCCAACCATCAGAACCTTTCACTTGCAGTGAGCCATTTAGAGCAGAAGTGTCAAACTCAACACTTATACTACTATCAACGATGCCTAAATGTTCTAGTGTTATAACAATAGCTTCGTCTTCTAATCCGGAAATTTCGTTGCTTTGAACTGCTGGCGGAACATCATTATCATCAATATAGCCAACGCCAGACACATCTCCGACTTTAATCACAAGACTCTCTGTTGATTCAACCAACTGATCATCAATACTTGGAATGGTAATCTCAAAGCCATTCACTCCAGCTGGAACAATAAGGTATCCGCCCAAATACTTCACGCCATTAGTAAAAGTTGCGTTCGACAAATCAATGTCTTGAGAGCTCGTACTAGAACCCTCTACAGAGAAATCCACTTGATACTTAACGGTCTGATCTGTTTCGTTATTTAGAGAAACAGAAAACGTGACATCGTCACCCTCAACAACAGTAACACCTGCAATGCTCTCCACCACTGGTCCATTTTCCGCAACATTACCATCTAGTATTTCGTTAACGATATTGACCGTAGATGGATCACTAACACCACTTTCAGAATCGACTGCCACATATCCAAAGCTATCTCCGGCAGGAATACCTTCTACATAACGTAACTCCCAGTTCCCTTCATTTTTCGTAGAAAAATCTAACTGAGTAATGACCGAACCTTCAGGAAGAGCTAGATCTTGCCCAAAACCAACGCTTGTTTCTTGGAATAGCATGAAGTTGCCTTCAGGCTTCAAGAACTCGAACGTTTGAGTCTGTTCGATATTATTTGAATCTAAATACGTAACCGTAATAAGCGCAGCGTTGTCATCACCGTAATCAAACAATCCACCTAATCCATCTAAGCCAAGGTTTACGCTGCCCACAGGGTTATTAGACAAATCGATCGTAATTGTCTCGCCTTTCTCAATACCCTGCCCATCATTGTCAGCAATACCGTTTCCGATATGTGACACTTGGCGGTTGTATTGAGCAAGTTCACCACTATCAGAAGATATAGTGATGGAGGAACCATTAACTAAATGCTCAGTACGGGAGTGTGATGGACCTCCGTCCTCACTTAGCCCCCAATTATTGAAATCTGTTGTAGACTCGGAGCTATTTGGTGTATCTGGGCGATCCTTGATACCTAATAAGAAACCCACATTATCAGCTTCATAGTAAAGGCTATCTTTTTCATAAAGAGTGTCACTGACTTCTTTTATTTCATGCAGTTCACCGTTGTTATCTCTGAAGAACAATGTTCCTGAGGTCGGTAGTTCAATAATCCGCACATGCAAATCGTTGCCATTTAAGTCATCTTCAATATCCGCTATATGATCCTGAGAGTCGCCATCACCTAAAGGTTTCGTATCAGTATCAAATACAACTTGCGTCAAAGGCTTGTCAGTAACATACGTAAAGTCCTCACTGTCAGGCTTGTCATTGACTGGCGTCACATCGACGTTCACTGTGGTGGACTCCGATACCCCACCGGACGTGACGATGTAGGTGAAGCTGTCTGTACCGTGGAAGTTGTCGTTTGGCGTGTAAGTGACGCTGCCATCCGGGTTGACTGAGACCGTGCCGTTAGCTGGACCGTTGTTGGTATCCAGCGACACCACTTTGTCGTCGCCTTCAAACGTGTCGTTACCTAAGACCTTGATGATGGTTGGCGTGTCTTCCACAACCGTCGCTTTGTCTGCCACGATGTCCGCCACAGGGGCTACCGTGAAGTTCACCGTTTGGCTGACGCTTTCGCCGCTTGGATCGGTGGCCGTAAACGTCAACGCTTCTGAGCCGTTCCAGTCTGCCGTTGGAGTGAACGTAGCAATACCGTTGACGATCGCCACTTGAATGTTGCTGTTGCCAGAAACGCTGAAGCTCAGATCGCCATCCACGTTATCCACGTCGCTGAACGCGGTATTTAGATCGATGCTGTATGGCGTAAAGTCTTCTGCCAAGGCTTGGTCTGCGATGCTACTTTCAACCACAGGCGTGTCGTTCACCGCATTCACGGTGACGTTGACCGTCGCTTGGTCAGTCAGTGCACCATCAGTAATCGTGTAAGTGATTTCAGCATCGCCATGGAAGTTCTCAGCCGGTGTGAAGACCAGTTTTCCATCAATAATTTCGACTTTACCTTGGTCACTCGGCACAGACGCTGATTGGATAGACAGCGTATCACCATCAATGTCGGTGTCGTTTGGTAGGACATCAATCGTCACTGGCGTGTCTTCGTCAGTAACAGCTGTATCATCTTTTGCCACTGGCGCATCGTTGACTGGTGTGACATCGACGTTCACCGTGGTGGACTCTGATACCCCACCCGACGTAACGATGTAGGTGAAGCTGTCAGCCCCATGGTAGTTGTCATTCGGCGTGTAAGTCACGCTGCCGTCCGGGTTGACCGAGACCGTGCCGTTGGCTGGACCGTTACTGGTATCCAGCGACACCACTTTGTCGTCGCCTTCGAACGTGTCGTTCTCTAAGACCTTGATGATGGTTGGCGTGTCTTCCACAACCGTCGCTTTATCTGCCACGATGTCCGCCACAGGCGCAACTGTGAAGTTCACCGTTTGGCTAACGCTTTCGCCGCTTGGATCGGTGGCCGTAAAGGTCAGTGCTTCTGAGCCGTTCCAGTCCGCGGTTGGAGTGAACGTAGCAATACCGTTGACGATCGCCACTTGAATGTTGCTGTTGCCAGCAACGCTGAAGCTCAGATCGCCATCCACGTTATCCACATCGCTGAAAGCGGTATTTAGATCGATGCTGTATGGCGTAAAGTCTTCTGCCAAGGTTTGGTCTGCAATGCTGCTTTCAACCACAGGCGTGTCGTTCACCGCATTCACGGTGACGTTAACCGTCGCTTGGTCGGTCAGTGCACCATCGGTCACGGTGTAAGTGATTTCAGCATCACCATGGAAGTTCTCGGCCGGTGTGAACACCAGTTTGCCGTCAACAATCTCGACTGTGCCTTGCGCTTCAGGTACGGACGCCGATTGGATAGACAGCGTATCGCCATCAATATCGGTGTCGTTTGGTAGGACATCAATCGTCACTGGCGTGTCTTCGTCAGTAACAGCGGTATCATCGTTTGCCACTGGCGCGTCGTTCACCGGCGTCACATCGATGTTCACTGTGGTGGACTCCGATACCCCACCGGAGGTAACGATGTACGTGAAGCTGTCTGTACCGTGGTAGTTGTCGTTCGGCGTGTAGGTCACGCTGCCGTCCGAGTTGACTGAGACCGTGCCGTTAGCTGGACCGTTATTGGTATCCAGCGACACCACTTTGTCGTCGCCTTCAAACGTGTCGTTATCTAAAACCTTGATGATGGTCGGCGTGTCTTCCACAACCGTCGCGTTGTCTGCCACGATGTCTGCCACAGGCGCTACTGTGAAGTTCACCGTTTGGTTAACGCTTTCGCCGCTTGGATCGGTGACCGTAAAGGTCAGCGCTTCTGAGCCGTTCCAGTCTGCCGTTGGGCTAATGGTCGCGATGCCATTTTCAATCGAAACCAACACATTGCTGTTGCCAGAGACGCTAAACGTTAACTCACCATCAACGTTATCCACATCGCTGAAAGCGGTATTCAGATCGATGGTGTATGGGGTGAAATCTTCCGCCAAGGTTTGGTCTGCGAGGTTGCTTTCAACCACAGGCGTGTCGTTTACGGCATTTACGGTGACGTTGACCGTCGCTTGGTCAGTCAGTGCACCATCGGTCACGGTGTAAGTGATTTCAGCGTCACCATGGAAGTTCTCAGCCGGTGTGAAGACCAGTTTTCCATCAACGATCTCAACTGTACCTTGTGTTTCAGGTACGGAAGCCGATTGGATAGACAGCGTATCGCCATCAATATCGGTGTCGTTTGGCAGGACATCAATTGTCACTGGCGTGTCTTCGTCAGTAACAGCGGTATCATTTTTTGCCACTGGCGCATCGTTGACTGGCGTCACATCGACGTTCACCGTGGTGGACTCCGATACCCCTCCGGAGGTAACGATGTAGGTGAAACTGTCTGTTCCGTGATAGTTGTCGTTTGGCGTGTAAGTGACGCTGCCATCCGGGTTGACCGAGACCGTACCGTTCGCTGGACCGTTGTTGGTATCGAGCGACACCACTTTGTCGTCGCCTTCAAACGTGTCGTTACCTAGGACGTTAATGATGGTCGACGTGTCTTCCACAAC